>JAJCYY010000056.1 GCA_029262735.1 Chloroflexota bacterium
GCCCGAAGCCCGAAGCCCGAAGCCCGAAGCCCGAAGCCCGAAGCCCGAAGCCCGAAGCCCGAAGCCCGAAGCCCGAAGCCCGAAGCCCGAAGCCCGAAGCCCGCGGAGGCGAGCGTGTCGGATCAGAATAGGAAGATCGTCGCCAGATACCTCGACGAATTGCACAACAAGGGCAACTATGGGATCGGTGATGAATTAGTCGGAACTGATTACGCGCAGACTAATCCGCACATTAAGGCGCAGGGGATGCCTGGCAGCAAACAATCTGTCCAGCGGCTCAGGGACGGATTCACCGACTACCGCCTCGTCGTCGAGCACCAGGTCGCAGAGGATGACAAAGTGGTGTCATGGGGTTATTTCGAAGGCACGCACAACGGGACTTACCGGGGAGTCCAGCCTACGGGGAAGCCGGTCAAGTTTTCTGCGATGTTCATTCATCGACTGGTTGAGGGAAGGATTGCTGAGAGCTGGAATGGCTCAGATCGGCTCCACTTGCTGCAGCAATTAGGTGCGGTGTCATTGCCGGATTGAAGTTGGCGTTCATAACCCGAGGTGTTGAAAGTGCGACACCGAATCTCTCGGGGGACCTCACATAGACGGTAAGATCCCTCCATTCCGTCGGGATGACACAAGGCGACTGACTCACAAGCGGTGCCCGGCTCAAGTCGACGCACACCAACCCATCCTCTAGATCCCTCCCTGCCAGGGCCGAACAAGCCGAATTCGAACCGACAGATAGTTGACCACCACCACTCCACAGAACCGCCCGTTCGCCTCGCTTGCCGGGGAGACTATTGTTTCTATCGACCTTGAGACGACGGGGGTTGATCCTTCGGCGGACGCCATTATCGAGGTTGGCGCCGTGAAGTTCAGGGGCGGCGAGGAGCTTGGTCGCTTCTCGAGCGTGGTCAATCCGTACCGCAAGCTGTCCGGCTTCATCATCGATCTCACAGGCATCACGCAGGAGGATGTGGACCGGGGCGCGGACTGGGAGCGGGTTAAACCCATGCTCACCGAGTTCATTGGCTCGCACGCCATCCTGGGACACAACGTCGGGTTCGACGCTGCGTTCCTGCGCAACAACGGCATCAAGCCGACCGGCGGCTCGTACGACACATCGGAGATGGCGCGCATCGTCATGCCGAACGGGCCGGAGTACGGGCTTGGCAGGCTTTCGGAGCGTTTTGAGCTGGTCCACGACAACCCGCATCGTGCGCTGTCCGATGCGCTGGCGACGCGTGACCTGTTTCTGATCCTCATGGACAAGTTCGAGGAGCTCGATGCAGGCACGCTTGAGGTAATGCAGCGGCTGGGCAATTCGAGCAGGTGGACGATCAGCCCGCTGGCAGAGCGCATTCTGAAATCCATGCCTGCTGAGCGGCGCAGGGCAGCGACCGGGCCGTCGGGGATCGATGTGAGGGAGCTTTCGACGAGGCTCAGGAGCCGCAGCAACGGGCAGCCAGCCGCTTCTCCCGTGCATCCTGCGGCGTCTTCCGCAGATTCCGAAGCGCCTCCTGAAGGTCTTGTTGAGGCCGTTCGTGCCGTCTTTGCCGAGGGCGGCGCACTATCCAGCCTGCTGCCCGGTCACGAGCCGAGGCCCGAGCAGGAGCAGATGGCCGATGCGGTTGCGGAAGCCATCGAGAATGAGGCGAACCTGATCGTCGAAGCCGGAACCGGCGTCGGGAAGTCGCTCGCGTATCTCGTCCCTGCCGCCCTGCACGCATCTCGCACCAACTCGCGTGTGATCGTCTCTACCAACACCATCAACCTCCAGGAACAACTGCTCAACAAGGACCTGGGAATCGTGGCTGACGTTCTGACAGAGCTTGATCCCGGTGCGGCAAAGATAAAAAGCGCGCAACTGAAGGGCAGGGCGAACTACCTCTGCTTTCGTCGCTGGTCCTATGCCATCAATTCCACCCAGCCGGACGAGCGGGAGGCGAGCCTTCTTGCGAAGCTGCTGGTGTGGCTACAGGAGACTAAAAACGGCGATCGCTCGGAGCTTGCGCTGGGGCGTGACGGCGGAATTTTCACCCGCTTTTCAGCGCAGGGAGCGGTCGGCTGTCCGCCTCAGGAAGGTCCTTGCTTCCTGCGCAGGGCGAGGTCGGAGGCGGCGACTTCGAACGTTGTCGTGATCAACCACGCCATGCTGATGTCTGATCTCGCAATGGGCGGCGGGCTGCTGCCCGACCACGATGTGCTGATAATCGACGAGGCGCATCACATCCAGGACGCTGCTACGCGGCACCTCGGGATTGCTGTGCGGCAGAACCAGCTTGGGGCCGATCTTTCGCAGGCGCTGGGCGACAACGGGGCGATTTCGGCGTACGGCAACGCGTTGCAGGCAGCCGGTTCCGGGAATATTGCGCTGAACCCTGTTCCCCAGATGATGCAGCAGGCGATGGATGCGACTGCGCGGGCATCGGAACTGGCGCTTGAGGCGTTCGCCGCCATCTCCGAGTTCGGGCGATTCGTCTCGAAGCACATGATGGGAAACGACATCAGGCTGACGGACGCCGTGCGGGAGCTGCCGGAGTGGGGAGCCGTCGCAGAGACCGGCGACAACCTGGTGACGTCGCTCGGTGAGGCCGCGGCGGGCATCGGCCGGATGCTGGCGCGCAAGGATTCGATCGATGAGGGCGCGGGCGACGAGAGCGCGGCGGTTCTCAACCTTTCCGCTGTCCACGAGGCGATTGCAGCGGCTCACGACGGGCTGCGGCGGGCGCTGATCGAACCGGAGTCAGGATTTGTCTACTGGTTGAGCGTGATCGGCGGAGGTCGTGCCGTCGAGGTGCATGGCGCGCCGCTCGATGTGAGCTCGACGCTGCGGGAGAAGCTGTTCGAGCGTGACGCGACGGTGATCCTGACGGGTGCGACCCTGAGCTATGCCAACAGCTTCGATAGGATTTCCGGGGCGATCGGTCTCGACGATGCGGGCGAGCTTTCACTGGGATCGCCGTTCGACTACCGGCAGGCAGCTCTGATCGCTGTACCGGAGGATATTACTGAGCCGGGTGGCACCGGGTACGCGCAGGGAGTGGCGGCGGCTATCGAGTCGGTTGCGAAGGGCGTGCGCGGTCGCACTCTGGCTCTCTTCACCTCGAACTCGGCGCTTGAAGCCGCACGGAAGGCGCTGGTTGAGACGCTGTCGCCGCTGGGCATAAAGGTGATCGGGCAGGGGCACGATGGCCCGCCGCACCGCATCATGCGGACGTTGGCGGCGGAGGAGGATGTGGTTGCGTTGGGAACGAGTAGCCTCTGGGAGGGCGCTGACCTTCAGGGGGCGGGGCTGGATGCGCTGGTGATGGCGAGGCTGCCGTTTCCGGTGCCGTCAGATCCGGTTTTCTCGGCACGCAATGAGCTGTTCGAGGATGGCTTCAGCGAGTACGCGGTGCCGGAGGCTGTGCTGCGGTTCAGGCAGGGTTTCGGCAGGCTGATCCGGTCGAAGACGGACCGGGGAATGTTTGTGATCCTGGACCGCAGGATTTTGTCGAAGGGCTACGGCAGGAGCTTCCAGCGGGCGCTGCCAAAGTCGACGGTGCGCCGGACGATGATCGCGGAACTAGAGGAGTTAGGAAGAAACTGGAAGTCTTTTTCTTCGGCCGACTGAGGCGGCGAGTGTTGGATTGACGGGTCATGGCGGAAGAGTGGATGCGGAGTTGCGAGCGACTTTTTTGTGTCATCCCGACCGCAGCGGAGGGATCTTACCGTTCGTGTAAGGTCGCCGAGTGAATCTGAATCAACCGTTTGGCAGGCTCGGGATGCAGCGGGGAATGACAACATTCCCTCTTCCGCTTGCGGGAGAGGGTTAGGGTGAGGGTCGTTCCGACTCGTAGGATCAACCTTTCTGGTAGGTGTGCCGCACGTTACCTCGGGGCTCGTGATGGATCGTCGGCGTTTCATGGGCGTGCGGGAAACCCTCGCCCGGCGAACGCTGAAAATCCGTCACACAGTCCTTCCCAAATGTGCGTAGCTGGCGGCACTCCTACCAGGCAGGTTGCCGGGGCAGATCGTGAGCACGGACCACGGATCACGAAGCTCGTAGCAGGCAGGAGAGAGAAATTGACGCTTGCTGAGCGCGACGGTGCGCCGACTGGTCAACAAGATGCGGTACGCCATTTCGTGCTTCAAACAGAAGCGCTTGACCTGGAGTCGACTCTTGATGGCGGGCAGGCGTTCCGCTGGTGGCGGGTTTCTGGAGATGGCGAGTCGGCGGTATACGACGGTGTCATAGGCTCGACGGCTCTGCGAATTAGCGAGTTGGGAGACGCGCTTGACCCGCAAGCGGGTACCCCGGCTCAGGATGTCGCCCTTCGACAAGCTCAGGATGGCGGTCATGTTGACATCAAGGTCGAGGTTCGGTCGGAGCTAGTCCCGGAAGGTCTTGAGCATGCGGTTGCCGACTACCTTGGTATCGGTCCCGGTCCCAAAACTAGCATTTCGGAACTTAGAGTCAGGTTTGCAGACGACCCGTGCATCGGTCCCGCTATCACCGGGTTCCCCGGCCTGCGGCTGCTGCGGCAGGACCCGTGGGAGTGCCTCGTCTCGTTCATCTGCTCATCGACCTCGAACATCCCACGCATAAAGCTGAACGTCGGCTCCGTTGCGAGAGAGATTGGCAGCCGAGTGGGACTGGGCGATGCCGACTATTGCTTTCCTGCTCCAAAAGCAGTGGCCGCAGCCGGAGAACAGAAACTGCGTGATCTCGGGCTCGGCTTTCGAGCGAAATACGTGATCCCCGCTGCGGAGGCGGTCGCGAGCGGTAAGTTGGACCTCGCTGCGCTCCGAGAGACGCCGTTTTACGAGGCGAGGGCGGCGCTGGTGGGACTCACCGGTGTCGGGGAGAAGATCGCCGACTGCGTGATGGCTTTTTCGCTGGACAAGGCGGAGGCTTTCCCGGTGGACCGCCACATCAGGCGGGCGCTTGAGCGCTGGTATGGACTGCCCGAGGGCACGAACAACTCGAACGCGGCGGAGTTCGCAAGGGAGAGGTTCGGCAATTTCGGCGCAGTGGCGCAGCAGTACATGTTCCACCGTGAGCGGCTGTCGCAACGAGCGAAGTGGGGCGGCGATCACGTTGGGCATGCGTTGCCTGAGGACAGGCTTTAGTTCCGTCATACCGGCCCGGGACGAAGGCTGGACCTTCTATTGTCGATACTGGCGATACCGGCGATACCGGCGATACCGGGTCAGATGTGTCTTTCTTTCGCAATGATCAACCAGAGCTGGCAAAATCCTCCATCCTGCGTGCTGTTCGACTTCGACGGCACGATGTATTCGTTCAGCGATGTGTACCCGCATGTGTGGCTTCGGTTCTACAACGAGCAGCTGCCGGCGTTCCGTGGGCTTGAGTTTCAGGCAGTTTACGACCGGATTGGCGATATCTTTGCCAGCTTTCCGCGGGAGCTGGATGTGGAACAGGAGCACGAATTCCTGTTTGATGAGATCAAGCGCATATGGCCCGGTGTGAGTGAAACGAACGAACGGCTTATCTCGGACTATCAGAGCAGATCGCTGGAATTCATGACGCCTCGCCCTGGTCTCGACGAATTACTGGGGCGTCTTGATGCACAAAAAATTCCGTGGGGGATTGTGTCGAACCATGATGGACGAAACCGTCACAAGCTGGCGGCGATGGAGTTGCGTTCGCAACCGGCGACGTTCATGTTGAGCGTGGAGGTTGGCGTCTGGAAGCCTGATTCGCGAATTTTCGAGATGGCGTTCGAGGAGATCGGGCCGGTTGATCGGGCCGCCGCGGTGATGATTGGCGACACACCCTGGGCGGATATTGCGGGCGGTAGGGCAGCCGGGATGCGGACAGTGCTGATGTCGGACGAACCGCACGCGGTCACGGACAACGGCGGAGCTGACTTGACGATTGGCGGCTTCGAGGAGCTGCAAGCACACTGGTTCGGGTAGTCAAAAACGACAACACCCTCTCGTCAACCACGACGTCTGCCGAACTGAAAACTGGTCTATTTGGGGTTCAGGTTAGCTCATCAGGCAGTTGCTACGGTACTGCCGCGCCGGTTGGCTGGTCTTTGTTCTGGCGCTCTCGGCTCAGGAGCATTGGCAGGCGTCTGTGCACGAGCACGAGCTCTTCTTCCTGCGAGGCGACCTTTCCGTTGAGCCGCGCCGTCTTCAGCTCCTGCAGAAGCTGGCCCATGAGCGGGCCGCGCGGCACACCCTGCTCGGCGAGATCGTCGCCGGTCATCTCGGCACGGATCTCGCGGTGACGTCGCAGGTAGGCATCGATGTTCTCGTGCTGGCGCGTCTTCGGTCCTGCGAGGCGCTGGAACTCCAGCACGGGGGCCGGGATGTTCTCCAGCAACTCGACAACCTCGCTCGGCAGCAGATCGGGCGACTCGAGCAGTGAGGCGATATCGCGGAACGCCGCCGCGCCTCGGATGACCGCCTGCCAATCACGGTCCGGCTCGAGCCGGGCGATCACCGCCGCAGCTTCGTCCCCTGTCAGCGAGGATGTGAGACATGCCACGTACAGGAGCTCATCGACCTCTAGCCCGGGCTCTTTGCCCGTTTTGCCAGTAGGGCTGAACTGCTCCATGGCCTTCAGGCCGCCTGCGGACACCCGTAGCGAAGGCGAAACGGCGCCGATGACACCGAGCTCTTCTGCACGGCGCAGCATATCGGTACGGGCTGGCTCTGCCAGCATCTTGCGCAGTTCGGCTAACAGTCGTGCTCCGCTGAGCCTGTCCATGTACGAAAGGTCCCGTTCAAGCGCCTCGGCCGTCTCCACAGTCAGACCGAATCCGAGCCTCACCTCGTAACGCACAGCGCGCAAGATGCGCGTCGGGTCGTCCTGGAAGCTGAGGTCGTGCAGGATGCGAATGCGGCTCCGTGCGCAGTCGGCAAAGCCCTTGTGCGGATCGAAAAGCTCGCCCCAGCTTTCGGGCAGCAGTGAGAGAGCCATTGCGTTGACGGAGAAGTCTCGCCGTTTCAGGTCGTCGTGCGTGTCGGCCGGCGTGATGGTGGGCAGGGCGCCGGGGCTGGAGTAGGTCTCAGCGCGGGCGGTCGCAACGTCGATGCGGCCGTTCGGTGAGCTGATGACAGCGGTGCCGAACTGGGAGACGGATGTGACTTCACCACTGACCTTTTCGGCGAGGCCGCGGGCAAAGCGGGGGCCGTTGCCAGTGACGACGATGTCGGGGTCGTTGGGCTCCCGTCCAAGGACGAGGTCCCGCACCGAGCCGCCGACGAGGTATACGTGGCCCACACCGAGGTCGCCGGATGCCGCTAGCTCTCCGGCGGCGCGGAGCGTCTCAACGGTCTGTCCGGGGAGTTTTGATTCGAGAAGGCTCGCCAGTCTTGGCATGGTCGCCTCGTGTTGTCTGTGTCTGACTAGCCGTGCGAGTTGCAGGAGGTGGTTGTCAGTGATGACTGGCCGATGGTCCGCCAGTAGTTATTTCGATAGTAGCAGGGGCGGTTTGGTGGCAGTCAGCAGGACGACGAGCGGGTTTTCGGGTGTGGGGGGCATATGTCGTTCTGCGCACGTGTACACGATTGCGCCAGTGAGTTCGTATCCCTTCAGCTCCATCGCAGCCATACAGACGGCGGCTTGGAACACCGTTTTCTCGGCTGGGTGTAAGCTCAAAGCTCACAAAAGGAACACTCTCAAGGCAGACCGGCGCGCGCCGCACCAAGTGACATGTCCGACATCTTTCTCAGCTACGCAAGAGAAGACCTGGAACTGGCCAGCCAGTTGGCTGAGGCCCTCAGCAGAGAAGGCTGGGACGTATTCTGGGACCGAACGATTCCAGTGGGGCAAGATTTCGAGGAATTCATTGGCGAACAACTGGATCAAGCGAGTAGCGTTGTCGTGCTCTGGTCGAGTAGCTCGGTCAAATCCCACTGGGTCCGAGATGAGGCCGGACGCGCGAATCGACGGGGCGTGCTGTTTCCGGTGTTGCTCGAGCCAATCAACTCTCCACTCGGCTTCGGACAACTACAGACTGCTGACATGTCTGACTGGGATGGATCCAGAGAGTCTTCGGAGTTTCGCAAACTGGTGGGCGATATCTCATTAATTGCGCCGCGGTCCGTTGGCGCAGAACAGGATTCGGCGACGACCGAGGCTCCCGCGATCCCCTCACAGGCGCACGATGACGCTCCACCGAATCCAACTCCGGGCACCGCTTCCGGATCGTTGACAAAAATAGTCGAACGGGTCCTGGAGGGCCACTCGAAATCGGTCTACACAGTGGCGGTCACACCGGACGGAAAGAGGGCAGTATCGGGGTCCGGCGACGCAACGCTGCGGGTTTGGGACCTTGCGAGCGGAGAGACCGTTCACACCCTGGAGGGCCACTCGGATTCAGTCCGCGGGGTGGCGGTCACGCCGGACGGGAAGAGGGCAGTGTCGGGGTCCGATGACAAAACGCTGCGGGTTTGGGACCTTGCGCGAGGAAAGAGCGTTCACACCCTGGAGGGCCACTCGGATGCGGTCTATGCGGTGGCGATCACGCCGGACGGGAAGAGGGCGGTGTCGGGGTCCTTTGATGACACGCTGCGGTTTTGGGACCTTGCGAGCGGAGAGACCATTCACACCCTCGAGGGCCACTCGCATTTAGTCCGCGATGTGGCGGTCACGCCGGACGGGAGGAGGGCAGTGTCGGGGTCCGCTGACAAAACACTGCGGGTGTGGGACCTGGCGAGCGGAAAGAGCGTTCACACCTTGAAGGGTCACTCGATTCCGGTCTATGCGGTGGCGATCACGCCGGACGGGAAGAGGGCAGTGTCGGGGTCCTTCGATTACACGCTGCGGGTGTGGGACCTTGCGAGGCGAAAGAGCGTTCACACCCTGAAGGGCCACTCGGATGCGGTCTATGCGGTGGCGGTCACGCCGGACGGGAAGAGGGCAGTATCGGGGTCATGGGACAACACGCTGCGGGTGTGGGACCTGGTGAGCGGAGAGAGCGTTCACACCCTGGAGGGTCACTCGCGTCCGGTCTGGGCGGTGGCGGTCCCGCCGGACGGGAAGAGGGCAGTGTCGGGGTCCGCTGACAACACACTGCGGGTGTGGGACCTGATGAGCGGAGAGACCGTTCAAACCCTCGAGGGCCACTCGGGTTGGGTCGTTGCGGTGGCGGTCACGCCGGACGGGAAGAGGGCAGTGTCGGGGTCATGGGACAGTACGTTACGGGTGTGGGACCTCGAACGTCGCGCCGCCCGGTCTTGACGCCTCGAAACAAGCTTTTGCTTGCTCAGCCGTCGTACGTAGTCGATGCGCAGGTGACCCGTGCCCATAGGTCCTTGCACTTGCCGCCGCAGCTAAATTGGCATTATCAGCGGCTTGCTCGGGCATGATGCGCCGTCGGCTGTCGGCTACATCAAAGAAGCGAGACTCCGCAACTGGCAAATTGAGTGGCGGGAGGCCGGATCTATCCTCGATGTCTCAACGACACGACCCTTGACCCGCAAGCGGGTACCCCGGCTCAGGATGACGGGCTGTGATGGCAGAGTCGGCGCCCCCCTTCCAAAAATCTCATGTGTCCACGCGCCCAGTCCTTCGTCAGTTGCTAAACTCGCACTTCCTTAGGGACCGAAATTGAGGACGAACGCGGCTGTGCCATGTCGC
Organism: Chloroflexota bacterium; assembly: GCA_029262735.1. Classification (GTDB taxonomy): domain Bacteria; phylum Chloroflexota; class Dehalococcoidia; order Lucifugimonadales; family Lucifugimonadaceae; genus JAJCYX01. The sequence continues at coordinate 9,596 of JAJCYY010000056.1, forward strand.
CCGGCCGTTAAACCGCTGACTCATTTGGAGAGTTCAATGCCAGTAGAAACGCCTGTGAAGCTGGATATTTTTATCGACTACACCTGACCGTGGGTGCGTCAGGCCGGCATTTGGCTGGCCAGGGTGAAGGCGGAGATGGGCGACGATCTCCAGATCAAGTGGCGCAGCTTTGCGCTGGAGCAGGTGAATTCGAAGGAGGGTGAGGACTGGAGGGCGTGGGAGCAGGGTTCTGACTACGTTTCCCGCGGCCTTTGGCCTCTGCGGGGCGGCATTGCGGCGCGACGGCAGAGCGAGGAGGCTCACATTGCGTACATGGAGACGCTCCTGGAGCTGAAGCACGTTGAGCGAGAGGACATCAGGTCTCGTGAGGCGGTGGTCGAGGTTGCGAAGAAGATCGGCGCACCGGTGATCAATGTCGAACGATTTGAGGCTGATATCGACGACCCGGAGACGCTGGCCGAGATTGGCAGGGACCACGAGGAGGCGGTTGAGCAGGGCGTTTTCGGCACGCCGACTCTGATTTTCGAGGATGGCACCGCTTCGTTCGTGAAGACGTATACGCCGCCCGAAGAGGACACGATGAGCGCGTTCGAGCACTTGATGGGCATGATGCGGGGCAAGAATTACTTTGGAGAAGTAAAGCGCCCGCAGCCGCCGTGGCCAAGGGGCGCCAGGGATTAGGGCCGGGTAGGAATTGATCGTTACGAGGGCTGGGGGCAATACACGTACTGCACAACGGGATTCGCCATGTACGTGGGATATCCTGGGGGCCCGGAGCGCATGCTGACGGCAAACCATTGTGGCCTTGGGAAGGACTGGCGCACTCCGCAGAACGACCTGCTGGTGGGGACACTTGGAAGTCCATCCCTGTGCTTCAAGGACACCGCGTCACTCTCAACGACGGGCACCGACCCCTATATGGGCTACGTATACACCGGCCCTTGGGACTCGACTCAGGCCGTTGACGTTGTCGGATCGGAGTTTCCCTTCGTAGGTCAGAATGTGTGCGTTTCAGATTCCTGGTCTGGTGAGCACGTAGTTCGTGTCGAATCTGTTGGGAATTACATAGCTTCCATATGTGCGCCGTGGGCCACCGGGCCAGGGTTTTACACGGTGGACGACCAACAGGATGGCTCTGCAGGGGACGGTGACAGCGGTGGACCCGTATATGTCGCCAGCGGATCAGGTGTAAGTGCCGTAGGCATGATCAACGCAGGCGATGTCAACAACGCACAGCCGTGTGAAGGCCGTGCAGCCTCGTGGAGGAAGTGCAGTTCACGAGTCTTCCACATCGACATCAAGAGCGTACTCAGCGACATCGACGACCTTTCTTGCCGCGTCACTAAGTTGTACCTCCAGTGACGGACTGGTGGGCAACGAAGGGTATGCTCCTGAAGAGTACGTTCCTGTGGAAGAACAAGAGCCGAACGATTGCTGCCGGAATAGCGTTCCTGCTATCAGCATTCGGGATGTCTATCCTTTTATTGCAAACAAAAGGCTGCGTCGACCGCAACCCGGGGGCCGAACTCCGATTACTGGCATGTTTCGGGGCGACCCATGGGGACCTGGGGTTGGTGGACTACCTCATCATGGTTACTGTTGGGGCCATTACGATGACGGTAGTCTGGTTTGTCTTTGGCAAGCTCGCTGCTTGGCGTCACCGGCACAGCAAGCGGCGCCCCTACCAAATTCGTTGACCGCCACAGCACACACCACGAAAAAAGATGCCGAATACGATTCCAGATAGCGAGGGGCTTGCGAATGCGCAGGTCGGGGTGGGCGTTGAGTTCAACGACGTGTCGCTGCTGCGTCTTGCACTCACCCATCAGTCGTTCCTGAACGAAAATTCGTTGGAGCAGGGAGAGTCGAACGAGCGGCTCGAGTTTCTTGGCGACAGCGCCCTGAACTACATCGTGGGCCGCTACCTGTATGAGCAGTTGCCGGATCTCCCTGAGGGAGACCTGACCGTGCGTCGGGCCGAGGCGGTGCGCCGAGAGACGCTTGAGCAGGCGGCGCGCAGGCTTGGTATGGGCGAGATGCTCGTGTTGGGCAGGGGCGAGGAGGCGAGCGGCGGCGCAGAGCGGTCGTCGATACTTGCGAATGGATTCGAGGCGCTGGTTGGCGCTATCGTGCTGGACCAGGGCGTCGCTGTGACGCGTGAACTGGTGCTGAAGTGGCTACGCCCGGAGCTTGAGCAGTTGATGTCGACCGAGACGCCAAAGGACCCGAAGTCCCGGTTGCAGGAGCTGCTGCAGGCGAGGGGTGAGCAGCCGCCGGAGTACCGGATAGTCAGCGTAACTGGGCCGGACAACAGCCCTGAGTTCGTCATCGAGGCGGTGATCGACGGCGAGGCACTGGGCAGGGGCACGGCGGGCAGGAAGGTGGATGCAGAGCGGGAGGCGGCGAGCGAGGCTGCGAAGGCGCTGGAGTAGCAGTGAGGTTGTCATTCTGAACTTGATTCAGAATCTCTCGGCGACCGAGCACGAACGGTAAGTTCCCTGCGACCCGCAAGCGAGTACCCTACGGTCGGGATGACAACGAAACGACCCACCCTCTAACTCCCTCCCTGCTATGGAGGGAGTACACGGCCTCCGCTATGAGTGGTTAATCCATCAGACGCCACTAACGTCGGGCGAAGAAAAAAAAGAAAAATTGGCAGATTCGGTGGGGTTGCGAGATATTGGTTGAATGAAATTCGGCATTGTCGGCGCAGGCGTTGCGGGACTCACCGCCGCCTACGACCTCTCCCGCGCAGGGCACAACGTCACCGTCTATGAGTCTGCCCCGTTCATTGGTGGGCAGGCGTCGACCGTCGAGGTCGGAGGCGGCCGGCTTGAGCGCGGCTACCACCACCTCTTCACCAACGACACAGACATCAGCGATCTGATGGGCGAGCTAGACATCGGCGAGAGCCTGCAGTGGTTTCCGTCGAAGGTCGGGACGTATGTCGACGGCAAGGTCTACAAGACGACCACGCCGATGGACCTGCTGCGCTTCGGCGCGCTGCCGATCTGGGACCGGCTTAAGCTCGGCCTGTTTGCGCTGCGGGTCAGGCGAATAAAGGACTGGCGTTCGCTGGAGCAGTTCACGGCTGACGAGTGGTTGCGGGAGCGGCTGGGCGGCAAGGCGTATGAAGTCGTCTGGAACCCGCTGCTGCGCGGCAAGTTTGGTGACTACTACGACCAGGTTGGCATGCCGTGGTTCTGGTCGAAGATCCAGACCCGCTTCGCATCAAGAAAAGGCGCGGGTGGCGAGAAGCTGGGCTACCCGGTGAAGAGTTTTGACGAGGTGCTGTTCGCACTGCGGGACAGGCTGCTTGCCGCCGGCGGAGAGTTGCACATCGAGACGCCTGTCAAGCGAGTAGTGACGGAGGACGGGCGTGCGACCGGGTTGCAGTTCAGGAGGCCGGACGGATCGACGGGCGAAGAAAATTTCGATGTTGTGCTGGCGACTGTGCCCTCGTACTCGTTTCCAGGCATGGTCGACCTACCCGACGACTACCGGGCGAAGCTGGAGGGCGTGACGTACACGGCGGCCGTGGTGCTGATACTGGAGATGACTCGACCGCTGACGGATTTCTACTGGATGAACATCGCAGACCGGTCGCTGCCGTTCCTGGGGCTGATCGAGCATACGAACATGCTGCCGAAGGAGTGGTACGGCGGCTCGCATGTGCTTTATCTGACGAACTATGTTGATCGCACTGAGCCGCTGTTCAGCATGTCGCCTGAGGAGGTTCTGGAGCTGTATCTGCCGCACTTGAAGAAATTCAACCCGGAGTTCGACCGGTCGTGGGTCAAGCAGATGCACTACAACAGCCTGAGCGCCGCGCAGCCGATCATCGGCACTCGCTACTCGGAGCGCATCCCTGAGCACCGGACGCCGGTGAAGAACCTGTGGCTTGCGAACACGACGCAGATCTATCCCGAGGACCGCGGCACGAACTATTCGGTGCGCATGGGTCGTGAAGTGGCGAAGCTGATGATGGGTGAGGACTGATCTAAAGTTTGAACGGTTGATCGTTGTCGCTTGTCACCAGCCACCGGATCATGGCGAACCACCAGACTGCGGACAGCGCCGCCACTAAGAGCAGTGCGAAAACCAGTGGTGCAGGACGCCAGACGGCAATCAGGAGCACTCCGCCGGACATCGCTGCCATGAAGAAGGATGTGTAGTGATAGACGGGTCTGAGTCGATCGTAGATTTCCAGTGTGCGCATGAGCACGGCGAGCGAAAGCAGACTGACCGAGACGGCTCCCGCCAGCAACCATGCGGTAGCCACCGGCGTATGCGAATCAGAGGCGTGCTCGATGAGACTGAGCATCGATGCCCCTGCTGCTGCTATCGACATGGTCAACGGCAACTGACCGATTAGCCAGATTGGCACACCGGATACGCTGTTACGCGGTTCTCGGCGCCCGGTCAAATCGAAGTAGTTCCACCACAACCCGAAACCGATCACCAGCGCAATCAGGCCCGATGCAACCGCCTCGGCGCTGCGAGTCACCTCGGTAAGTCCTTCAACGACGCCCACAACGACTTCACCGAGAACAATGATCGTAAATAGGCCAACTCTTTCTACGAGCGATTCGGTGACTATCTGAACATCCCCCCGGGTGCGTTCAGTTCTTCTGCTCATGAGAAAGAATGCGATGACCCAGAAGGCGGTGACGCCGGCCCAGATGATCGTCTGGGCGTCATATGGAAGGAAGATCGTTACGACAATCACGACGACCGTTGCAAGTAGCAAGGTCACGTACAACGTCGCTCCTGAACGCAGTTCCGGGGGGTCCTGTTGACGGACTGTGAACCACTGCCATGAGAACAGGCCGAGCAGAACTGCATAGACGATCGCAAACCCGCTGAAGTCTTCGTCGTGGTCACCCTGGTAAACGGCCAATAGCACGATCAGCATCATCTGAACAAAGATGAATGTCCTTGACCGGACATCGCCCCGGGAGTGAAGATCGTGATAGACAGTTCCGTTCACCCACGCAAGCCAGATCAGCCCGAACAGAACTGCGAAATCGGCGGTGGCTCTCCATGTGATGTCGTGAGCCAGATTGCCTGCGAGAGTGGCGATCACAACCACATAGACGAGGTCGTAAAACAGTTCCAGGAAGCTGACTGACCGTTCCGGCTGTTCTTCGCCGTGAGCACGTGGCGGAAGCCAGAGCCTGCGTTTGATGTTCTTTACGGAGATATCGGCAACTCCATCGGAAATTATGTCGATTGACCGTGTACGGGCTGAACCGGCTCGCAAGGTTACCAACCGGTAGAGAGCTTCGGCGGACGGCAGCGGAATACGGATAGTCGGATGTCGAGCCGACTCTGGTCACATTTCCCCATATTGCCGCAGTTCACGATGACGTAGAATAGAAATATCCGATCGAGTAGCTTGTGCGGTAGGAATTGTGAGATGTGGGCATCTCGTTCCGGGACGATTCGGAGCGCCACTCTCCCCCGAATGTCGTTGCCGCCGAGATGCGGAACACAGCTCTCAGGCACACAAAAGCCGGCTCGGTTTTAGGGTGATGTGAGGCACGGCGTCGATACCGGAGGTTCCCGATGCGAAGATTCGCATTCGTAACAGCCGTCACAGTAGCAATTGTCGCCATTTCGATTGCCGTGTCGACACGTGGCAGCCGAGCCGGCGCCATTCCGGCATCCCAAGACGCTTACGTCACCGGGCTCAGTGGGTCCCAGAGCTACGTTGAAGACGGAACTCGCGTCCTGGCCGGTACTAATGGGTACGATCCGGTCTACACGGGCTGGCAGTTCACCGGCCTGGACATACCAGCAGGTGCAACCGTAACCAGGGCGCATGTAGAACTGGTACAGGATAGCTCTGGCCCGGCGTTCACATCCCGGCTGGCATTTGAGGACGTTAAGAGTCCTGAGCCGTTTTCGAGCCAATTCACGCCGCTTGACCGCTGGTCAAACGTGACCGCAGCCGAGAGCCTCTGGGTGTTGGAATCGGACGCAACCGGAGGGCCGGTTCAGTCTCCGTCTCTCGTTGCGAGCCTCCAGGACCTCATCAATTCTTACGGCGCGATAGACAGAGTTGTGCTGCTCGAAGCGCCGGGTGATCCGGAGGCAGACGGACAGACCCACACCTGGAACAGCGTCGAGTCGGGTGAACGTGCGACGCTGGTGTTCGAGTTCACGACCCAGGGCGGCACAGGCGGAACGGGCGGCATAGTTTGGCCGACCAGCACGTCGGGTACCGTCGGAACAGGAGGCGCTTCCGGGTCTACCCCTGCGCCGAACCAGGTTCCCACGCCCAATGGCACTGGCGGCCCGACGCCAACGATTCCGCCTGGCGGCACTGGTGGGCCTGGCCCAACACCGCTGCCGACCGATTCGCCGTCGCCGACGCCAACTCCTGTCATCGTCAGCGCGCCAGCACCGCCTCCGACACCGACGCAGTTGCCGACCAGCACCCCATCGCCAACCCCGGCTCCCATTTACGGCGGCGGTGGCTCTTCGTCGCCACCTGCAACCCCCACGCCGATTCCGCCGACTCCAACTACGTTGCCGCTGCCAACCAGTACACCGGCTCCGGAGCCGGTGATCACGACGCAGGAGATTTTGTTTTCGTCCAGGCGAGACGGGTTGCTGCAGATGTACGTGATGGACACTGATGGAGGTAACCAGGTTCGCATTCCCACACTTCTCCCGGCGACACAGCCGAGATGGTCACCTGACGGTTCGAGAGTTTTGTACAACATCGGTGGACATGGACTCTGGGTCGTGAACGGTGATGGGACCGGCCATTCAGAGATTGTTAAGTACGCGTCGATAGACGGTGGAGGCGTTCAGATCGGCGGTTCAATCCTCTCAGAAATTAACGGGGCGGACTGGTCGCCGGACGGACAGCAGATTGTATTCGTTGGGTCTCAATGGTGCGGGCCAAACGTGGGACCCTGCCAGAGGGGACTGTATGTAATGAACGACGATGGCACCAACGTATCCTTGATTGTCGAGGGCTGGTTCCATTTTCCGGACTGGAGCCCGGACGGCACAAAGATCCTTTTCGAGTATGCGTTACATGGAGAAAACAGTGATTTCTGGACGGTTGCGCCTGATGGAAGTGGCCTGACACGTCTCACAAACACGGAGTTCGATGAGGTTGGCGGAAGGTGGTCGCCGGACGGCAGCAAGATCCTGTTCGGGTACACGACTGATGCCTGGACGATGAACGCGGACGGGTCAAATCGCACATTTGTGTACGGAGGCTCGGATGGCGATCCGCACCTGTCGTCCTGGTCACCGGACGGGAGCGAGATCGCGTTCACTAAACAGCACCCGAGTCTAGCTAACGAGATCTGGAAAGCGAGCTCAAGTGGAGCCAACGCGGTCAACCTGTCGTTGAACCTGGCCAGCGACAGTTGGACCGACTGGCGGCCAACGGGCGTTTCTGCCCCAACGCCGACCCCGGCACCGACGGCTACGCCATTGCCGAGTCCAACACCAACGCCGACACCCACTCCGAACGGTACCAGTGGTCCAACTCCGACCCCCACGCCCACACCGAACGGTACAGGCGGTCCAACGCCCACACCGACCCCCACGCCCACACCGAACGGCACAGGTGGACCTACGCCTACACCGACCCCCACGCCCACTCCGAACGGTACAGGTGGTCCGACACCAACGCCTACACCCACTCCCAACGGCACGGGCGGTCCTTCACCTGGGTCGACAACTACCTTCTATTTCACTGTCGCCGCATCAGACGATCCACGGTTTTCGCGTGGCGGAGTGTTGCGGAAAGGCCCGGCCGATGTAGAGCCGGTGGTTATCATCGACGGGAATTATCCGAGACTCAGAAACGGATTGAGCTACCCGCGGGGACTGGCCGTCGATACAACGAACTCAAAGATCTATTTCACGGACACGGACGATAATGCGATCAGGCGCTCGGACCTGGATGGTTCCAATATCGAGATTCTGATTGACACGGGATCCTCCGGACCTCACGGTATGGATCTACATGTTGCGGGAAACTACATGTACTGGGGAGATGTTGGCAACGGAGGGCGAGTGATGCGGGCTCACCTGGATGGCACCAATGTGGAGACCTTGTTGACCTGGATGGGAGTGGTGGAAGATGTTGCCCTGGATATTCATGCCGGCAAGATCTACTTTACTTCGGGTGAAGGTAGTACATCCGATCCATACTGGATTCGCCGGTCGAATCTGGACGGCACTGCTGTAGAAATGCTCGTCGAAACGAGAGCCAGAAATCTGTCCGTAGATTCCGCAGACGGCAAGATCTACTGGGCGGAACAAGGGACGGGAAGTGCCAACAGAGTGCGCCGATCAAACCTGGACGGATCGTTTGCAGAGGATCTGCTGCTGACAGGCGGTGGCACGTTCGGGCTTGAATTGTTTGGAGACTCTGCTTTGGGAGTGGTGTGGAGCGAAGATAGTCCCGGTTTTCTCAGTTGGTCAGGTGCAGTCGGCACTCCTTCGCCGACCACCGCCGTCACAATGTCTCCTCCTCCGCAGTTCATCAGCACCAATCAACCCTGGGAGTAGGGACAAAACTCAGCGGCATCCCGATGCTGACGGACGCCGGTAAAGAACCTGTGGCTGGCGAACACGACGCAGATCTATCCCGAGGACCGCGGCACGAACTATTCGGTGCGCATGTGACGGGAAGTGGAGAGGCTGATGCTGGGGGGCGGTTGATCTGAAGGTTGAACGGTTGATCGTTGTCGGTTGCCACCAGTCACCAGATCAGGGCGAAAAACCAGACTGCGAACAGCGCTGCCACTAGTGGGATCGTGGGTGCGCCAGATGGTTGTCAGCGAATCATTCGTCTCGGTGCCCGAGACCATGGAGACCATAGGGGAATTTACCGCTTGACCGGACCAGTTTCTCGCCTCCATCCTTTTCTATTGCTGACTCGTGTATTGTCATCCCGACTGAAACGGAGGGATCTTACCCGGCGTTCAGGGGGTTCTGTGGCAGATGCAGGGACTTGCTCAGTCTTCGGGTTTGACCCGTGAGACTCGTAAGATTCCTCGGCTTCGCTCGGAATGACAAACAGCGCTCGGAATGACAAATAGCGGTCGGAAAGACACAACGACGAATGGAAAAACAGATGAATCTGCTCGACGGCAAGATCGCTATTATCACCGGTTCTGGCACCGGTATTGGGAAGTCGGCTGCTCAGCAGTTTGCTGCTGAGGGCGCTTCGGTTGTGCTTGTTGGCCGCAGGGCCGGGCCGCTCGAAGAGACCGCTGCGGAGATCGAGAAAGCCGGTGGCACGGCGCTTGTGCACTCGGCGGACCTGGAAGACGGAGATGCGGCGGCGGGGGTCGTTGAGGCGACCGTCGGCAAGCTGGGCCGTGTCGATATCCTCGTCAACAACGCAGGTCACAGCAGCCGCGTCCGCTCCATCAAGTACATCGGCGCCGAAGAGTGGGAATCGGTCTTCAAGGTCAACGTCGAGGGCGTCTACCGCATCTCGCAGGCGGCCGTTGCGGACATGCTGAAGCGCGGCGAAGGCACCGTCATCACGGTCTCTTCAATGGCGGCTCTCACTCCCGGTCTCATGGGCGGCGCTCCGTACAGTGCCGCGAAGGCGGCTTCGCTGACCATGATGCGGGGCATGAACGCGGAGCTGCGGTCCGATGGGATCAGGGCCTGCACGATCATCCCGGCCGAGGTGGACACGCCGATTCTGGAGAACCGGGCGTTGCCTCCTGATGCGGCTGCTCGGGCGACGATGATGGGCGCAGACGACGTTGCGGCAGCGATTCTGTTCTGCGCCACAACGCCACAGCGCACGCTGGTCTCCGAGATCGTCATGATGCCGACCCATCCACGGGACACGAGGGCGGACATCAAGGCGGCGAGTGAGATCGGCTCGCCGGGACATCCGGCTTAGCCGTGCCCCCGAAAGCTAATTTCACGGAGTCGGTCAGGGAGCCGGGTGAAACGCTCGAGTTCGCCGTTGCGCTGGCTCGTGAGGGCGGCGATTTCACGCTGCCGTTTTTCTACTCAGAAGACCTCCAGGTTGACCGGAAGGCGGACAACTCGCATGTGACCGAGGCCGATCGCGGCGCTGAGATGCTGATGCGAGAGCGTATCGAGGCGCAGTTTCCCGACGACGGGATTGTTGGTGAGGAGTGGGGCGTCAAGGAGGGAAGCAGCGGCCGGGTGTGGTACCTGGACCCGGTTGACGGTACAGAGGCGTTCGTGCGCGGTGTCCCGCTTTACGGGACGCTGGTGTCGATGGTGCGTGACGGCGAGGACATGGCGGATGTCGGAGTGATCTATGCACCGGCGATATCGCAGATCGTGTTCGCTTCAAGAGGCGGCGGCGCATGGTGGTCGAGCCAGCAGGGTCCATTTGCAGATAGTCCGGCGATGCCGGTCGATGTGAGGCGGGCGATGGTTTCGACTGTGAGCGACCCGGATGAGGCGTGTTTGCTGACGACGCACGAGGAGTGGTGGGAGCGGACGGGCCGGTCGCCGGTGCTTGCGAGCTTGCTGGGTAGCTTCGGCATCAGGCGCATGTGGGGGCACTGCTACGCGCCGATGCTGGTAGCGACGGGCAGGGCGGATGTGTGGGTGGAGCCTTCGGCGCACGACTGGGACTTTGCGCCTGCGACCCTGATTATCGAGGAGGCGGGCGGCGCGGCGACATCTGTCTCCGGCGAGCGGACGTTTCGGGGCAAGAGCCTGGTCATCAGCAACGGCAGGCTGCACGCAAGGGCACTGGCGGCGTTGGAGGGGTTTTAGGGGTGGGGCGTTTACCTGTGCCGTACGGATTGCTTCACATTCTGCCGGGGCAATAAGGCGCTAACGCCAGGCGCTTCCGGCGGTGGCCTGGGCGAAAACGTTAGGAAGCTGCGCCCTGAATTCGAGTCGACTCCCGACCGGATTCGCGTCTTGGCACACGGAACCGTTAGCGGCACTGCGGAATAGTTGCGTCTCGTTATTGTTGTGTAACTCGACGTCTCCCAGAGTTTTCTTATTGACCCGGGTACAAGCCGCTTATCAATCCTTTCCAATCAGCACGCACACCGCACTTGCGCGCTCGACCCAGCAGGATTGAATGAGACGGGCTACGCAACGCGTCGTCGGTCGTTGCTAACAGGCGGATTCGGGGTGACTGCTCCAGCGTCCCTGGCCGCCCCACCAGGTTTTAGAGAAGCGAGGTTAGTGAAGAGTCTGAGCCATGCGGATGAATGGCCAGATCATCGATATTTCTAGTGGAAAAAAATAAAGCGAGACCGAGAATCGGACAGAACACTCTTGGCGTCCCAATTGCCTGTAGAGAGTAAAGCCGCCTCAGCCCCGCTTCACCTGAAGGCTACCCTTGCCGGACACACTCGTCTAGGGGAACCGTGCCAGTCAAAATACCTACTGGCCAGATGGTGAAGCTACGCCTCCTGACTGTCAGCGCTCACAGCGCCTGATCACGTCTGGCCTGAGCAATTCGATCTTCTCTCCTGAAGGTTTCGGCCACTTCGCCGGCCCATCAACCTGTGCGATCCCGCCTGCTGATCCACCGGTCGATTCAAGTCTCGCTACCAGTCGTCAGTCGTTCCCGGTTGCGCCGTGCGCACGACTGACAGGAGGTAGAGCCATGCGAGCAAAAGCCGGTTTCTTCGATGCTGAGTTTGACGGTGGCGAGGTCACCGGGCGAGCGCGGGCTCTGAGCCATTTTCCGCGGATGTGGAAGCTCGGGGTTCTGGCTGTGGTGGCGGCCATGATTACGACCGGGTTACTGGTGAACGCTTCGGGCGATCAGGTGGTCAGCGCGGTCGGGGCTGACGTTGTTTCGGTCTCGAGCGGTGACTGGTCGAATGGCAGAACCTGGAGCTCGGGATCTGCTCCGCGGACGGGTGACAGGGTAGCGATCTCAGCCGGTCACAATGTGACCTTCGACGCCAACGTCATCGTGGACGGAGTCGAGATCCATGGCACGCTGGAATTTTCGCGTACCGTCCACACAGTCCTTGAATCTTCAGACAACATCGTCGTCCGCCCGGGCGGTGAGTTGATCGTCGGGCATCCTGAAGACCCGATCCCTCCGAACATCACGGCAAGGATCGTGTTCGATGTCTCGTCGAACGCAGACTGGTCTGGTGACGCGGCATTCGACGTTTCCGACACCGGCCTGTGGGTCCTCGGCGGCGGTCGCTGGGAGTCGTACGGCTCCCCGGTCATGGTTCCGTGGACCGATCTTGCTGCCAACGCTTCATCCGGCTCAAAGCAGGTCGTCGCCGAGGGCAATCTCACCGACTGGCCTGTCGGCGCGACCGTTCTCCTGACGGCAACCGGACGCAACATCTCCACTGCCTACGGTGTGAACGACTTTTTCACCGAGGACGAGGAGAGGGGCATCGCCTCCGTGCGGGACCTCGGCAACGGCACCAGCAGCATCACGCTCGATGCTCCGCTTGCCTTCAGCCACTCGGGTTCCGGCAGCGCACAGGGTGAGATCGCACTGCTCACGAGGAACGTCGTCGTCTCTTCCAGGAGCAGCGCACGCGCCCACACCATCTACATGGACGGGTCGAGCGGCGCTCCGGGGTTCACCCAGTTCACAAACCTGGGGCCGGACGTTGACCACCGTCACCCGATCCACTTCTTCGCGATGGGCGAGACCTCGATCGGCAAGATGGTCCGCGGCAACGTTGTCTGGAACTCGCTCCACAACATCGCCGTGATCCACAACTCGGTCGGTATCGAGCTCACAGACAACATCGGCTACCGCTCCGTCGGTGGCGGCTTCCGGCTGATCGACAAGGGATCGGGCACACTCGGTCCCAAGCCTGTGGACAACGTGTTTATCCACAACCTGGCGGTGAAGATCACAGGTGAGGACCTGCGCGGACGCAGGGTCTCGGCTTTCGAGGCCCAGCGGGAGAACCACTTCCTGGGCAACACGGCCGTCAGCGTGGCGGGTAATGGTGACTCTGCCGGCTATCACTGGCCGGAAGCGCATATCCAGAGCGCCGGCCATGTGTTCGTGCAGAACGAATCTCATTCCAACCTGATACACGGCATGTTCGGATGGCAGAACTCGGGCCAGTTCCACATCGTCGAACCGCTAATGTGGAGGAACGTGGAGAACGGGGTCAAGTGGGGCGCTTACACCAACGGTGTGCAGTTCCACGGACTTGAGTCGTTCGGTAACGGCGGCGCGAACTACCGCGCTCGCAACAACCACCCTCTCATCCACGATTCGCACCTTTACGGTGAGCCGGGATACCCCTCGGACCACGGTCTGTTCATCGACTTCTACACGCTGGCTCCTTCAGCGGACAATCCGGGCCGAACCTACCGGTCCGTGCTGGAGAACCACGATGTAGCGGACATTGACCACCTCTCGAAGAAGACCTGCAGTAACGATGCCGACTGCATACCGACGTTCAATGCCATCGCCGGTTCGCAGCTGCTCTCAGACACCAAGATCAGCTTCGGCACCGACTGGGAGACCAGGAACCCGTTCTTTGACGTGCGTGACTGGCAGGGTGGAGACGGCCTGCCACAGGACTTCCGGGTGACAAGGCCGGACCAGCCGAAGCCTTCGCCTTCAGCCTTCTACTACGCTCCGTTTGACGCATGGGTGGACCCTGAGAACAGAGACGCGGCAACTCGCAAGCTGCCGCCCACCATCTCGTGGGTCTCAACACCATCGTCGATCGGCGCGGGACCGGTAACGTTCAGTGCGGAGGCCGATGGATTCACAACCGACGAGGGCGAGATCGAGTTCTTCGTTGACGAGCTCGAACAGGGACAGCCCTGGCGGGCGGAGTACTTCTCCAATCCCGACCTCTCAGGCTCACCGGTGGTCGTCACCGAAAAGCCTGAACTGGACTTTCTCCTCGGCGTCGAGCCGGAGGACCGTGCCCTCTCGCTCAAGAGCACCAGGAACCTTTCTCCGTACCTGACTCTCACACCAAAGGGCGAATGGTCGGCAAGGTTCACGCGTGACTTCAGTCTGCAGGTTGGCGGAACGTTCGAGTTCGACATCGACGCCAACGACGGCGTGAGGATCTGGGTGGACGATCAGAAAATCATCGACCAGTGGCGAGAACGCTCTGCCTGCTGCACCACGGAGAGCACAAAGGTGGTCTCACTTGGCGCAGGCCACCACCGGGTTGTCGTCGAGTTCTTCGTTTCCACAAACGACCGGGCCCTGCTTACTGTCAAGATGCACCGTGAGCTTTCAGGAGATGCGCTCTCCGACTCTTTCGTTTTTGAGCCGACGCTGTGGAAGAACCGCAGGGAGATGCGTGTTTATGCTCGTGCTCACGACCCGGTGACGAAGATGTTCGCCTACACACCGGTGCTGAAGTTCGACAACCCGAACTTTGACATCGCGTCTGTGCAGGCGGCGCCAGAACCGCCTGCGCCCGAACCAACAACAGCGCCAGAGCCGACAACAGCGCCGGAGCCGACCGCGACGCCAGAGCCCGTGGCTACTGAACCGGTGTTCGGAAATGCCGGCGAGCCGGTTAGTGGACTACAGGCTCTCTACGAATTCGACGAAGGATCAGGCTCGGTCATCAGCGACTCTTCAGGTTCCGCAAACCCGATTGACCTGAGCATCTTCGACCCGGCAAAGGTCACATGGGTGC
>JAJCYY010000057.1 GCA_029262735.1 Chloroflexota bacterium
CCGAGTGGACGCTTTACAATGACCTGTTGGAAGAATTCTCGAATCTGGTGCGCGAGTTTGAAGCGGACGTGAAGCAGTTTAAGGATGTGGCGTGAGAGTAGTTTGCCTTCGCCAACATTGACCGGCCGAACGTGGCCGGACAATCATGGTTCCTGAGGCGCGCGAGAATCACCAAGTGGACAACATCGGGAGCGAAACCATGTCCAAGGCAGGCAATGGGAGCGATGGTGGAGGTTTCCAGGTCGACTTCGTGGAACTCGGCCCTGGGTGGACGGCCATTGAGCCAGGCAAACGACGGCCGAGCAAAGGCCAAGAAATCGCGGCGCTGTTGGACAATGCCCTGCGGCATTGGCTCGGCCAACATCCCAACTATTCCGTGCGGTCCACACTGGGTATTGTGGCCGGCGGCAACACGCAAGCGATCCACATTTGGTACACCCAGGGTCCATAATCAAGACAATGGACAGACGGAAATCACGTTCACTGGAAACGCCGGTGGGATAGTGTGGCGGGTGGCGGGGTGGAGAGATTGTGCAGCACTCTTTTGAACTGTTCGAGTAACAGATCAACTTCGGAGGAACTGAGATTCCTTTCCCGAAGTGATCTGACTCGGAGTTCGGAGGGTGTCCACAGACATGGAACAATGGGCAGAGATTCGTCATCGCGTTTTGGTCGAACAAGTCAGTCAGCGTCAGATTCTCCGCGAGACGGGGACACACTGGAAGACGCTGCAGAAGATCCTGCAGCACAGTGAACCGCCCGGTTATCGGCGAGAGGTTCCCTTCAGCAAGCCGAAGATAGGACGGTTTCTGGACCGCATCCGGCAGATCCTGGAAGACGACCGCCGCATCCCCCGGAAGCAGCGGCATACTGCCAAGCGGATCTTCGAGCGGATCCAGCAGGAAGGCTACACCGGCGGCTACACGCAGGTGAAGGAAGCGGTTCGGGAAATCAAGCAGAAGGGCCAAGAAGTCTTTGTGCCGCTGATTCACCGTCCCGGGGAGGCTCAAGTCGATTTCGGTTTTGCTCTGGTGAACGTCAACGGCCGGTTGCGGAAGCTGCCATTTTTCGTGATGACCCTGCCCTATTCGGATGCGATCTTTGTGCAGGTTTACGAGCGGATGTCAACGGAGATTTACTGGGACGCACACCGCCGAGCATTCGAGTTCTTCGATGGTGTACCCGTTCGGATCACGTATGACAACGGCCGCACGCTGGCCGCCGAGATTCTGGGAGCACACGAGCGGAAGCTGACCGGGGGTTTCCTGCAGCTGAAGAGCCATTACCTGTTCGACACGCACTTCTGTCAGGTCCGGCGAGCCAACGAGAAGGGTGTCGTGGAATCGATGGTCAAGTTTGCCCGGCTCAACTTTCTGGTGCCGGTACCGCAGGTTCGCGATCTGGAAGAACTCAACTGTAGGCTCCTGGAGCAGTGTGTCGAGGATCGTAAGCGGCGTCTGCGGGGTCAGAAGGCCACGAAGGAAGTGCTGCTCCAAGAAGACCAGATCGCGTTTCTGTCTCTTCCAGCGGCACCCTTTGATGCCTGTCGCAAGGCGTCCACCACCGTGAATTCGTTGTCGCTGGTCCGCTTCGACTGCAACGGCTATTCGGTGCCCGTGCGCTACGCCCACCAGCCTGTGGTCGTGAAGGGCTACGTGGATCGTGTGGAGGTCTGCTACCGGCAAGAGCGGATTGCCACGCACCGACGACTCTGGATCCGGGAAGACGTTTCATTCGAGCCGCTGCATTATCTGGCGCTGTTGGAACGCAAGCCAGGCGCATTGGACCATGCCCGTCCCCTGGAGAACTGGGATGTGCCGGATTGCTTCGCCATTTTACGTCGGCGTCTGGAAGACGAACGGGCCGGTGAGGGGACACGCGAATTCATCCGCGTTCTCAGACTTTTGGAGAAGCACTCGTTGCGCGACTTGACGCGGGCAGTCACCAAAGGACTGCGAAGCGGCGTGCTGATCCGTGACGCGATTGCCCAGTTCCTGATTCCGCAGGAAGAATGGCGGCAGACGACCTTCCGGCTGGACGGTCGGGAGCATCTGCGAGAGGTGAAGGTCGCCCAGACCGACGTCGTGAGTTACAGCGAACTGATCGTGAGCGGAGGTGTCCGATGAGCGTCTCCAAACCGACTCTCCTGCTGGAACACTATCTGCAGCAACTGAAGCTGCCGACCATGCTCCGTGAGCATGCCAAGCTGGCGTCCCTCTGCCAGTCGGAACGGGCCGATTACCAGACGTTCCTGTTGCGGCTTTGTGAACGAGAAGTCCACGGCCGCGAACTGCGGGCCGCTGAGCGGCGGGTCAAGACGGCCAAGTTTCCGGTCGTCAAGACACTGGACACGTTCGGCTTCCAGGCCCAGCCATCGATCAACCAGGAATTGATCCGAGAATTGATCCGAGGCGAGTACATGGATCGCTGCGAGAACGTGCTTCTGATCGGCAATAGCGGAACCGGAAAAACTCGCCCATCGCAATACACCACTTGTTACCGAGACGTGCGGAGGCGAGGTCACCGTCTGTGATCCCTGCCACCCACTTTATGGGCGGACCCTCCCCCTGTTGGGGATGGCGCGGCTGCCGGGGTTTCGGCGGTTCTGCCAAGTGGAGGTCTTCCCGGACGAGGTCGCGTACATTGAACTGAGCAGTACGAACCTTGTCGCAGCTTCGTGCTCTGTCCCCTCGCGTCTCACCTTGAACGCAATCACGAATCTCGTCACGACCTTCCAGGACACAGTTTTTGGGAGGGCCCACGATGCGGGAAGTACAGACGGATCAGGTGTGGGGCAGTCTGACTCAAGCGGAGCGAACTCAGGCGGCCGAACAGATCATTCGAATTCTCAGGGAGGAGATGAGTCATGAATGGTTCGACGAAGATTCTTTCGGGACACCTCGGCCGTCGGGCCGTGGTCTATCTCAGGCAGAGCAGTCCCAAGCAGGTGCTGCACAATCAGGAGAGTGCGCGGAACCAGCGGGCGCTGCAAGAAGGGCTGCTTGAACTGGGCTGGAAGCCGGAGCAGGTCTCCGTCATCGATGAAGACCAGGGACAGTCCGCTACTCAGACCGCCGGACGGGTCGGATTCCAGGCGTTGGCAGCCGAAGTCGGGCTGGGGAAGGTCGGTATCATTGTGGGATACGAAGTCTCGCGACTGTCCCGCAATTGCGCGGACTGGCATCAGCTTCTCGATTTGTGCGCATTGTTTGACACACTCATCGGAGACGTGGACGGGATCTACCATCCCCGTGATTTCAACGACAGATTATTGCTCGGATTGAAGGGGACGATGTCGGCCGCGGAACTTCACAGCCTGCGTCTGCGACTGGACGCCGGACGTCTTTCCCGGGCGCTTCGCGGCGAGTTGGTTCAACACTTGCCAACCGGTCTCGTTCGTCAAGGGGATGGCGGCGTGATATTCGATCCGGACCAGAGCATCCAGGAACGCATCCGTTTAGTGTTTCCAAAGTTTCAGGAGTTGGGATCAATTCAGAAAGTGCTCACGTTTCTGGTGCATAACGGTCTTCAGCTCCCTCGGCGGCAAACTTCAGGACTGTACGCCGGTCAGGTTCTGTGGAAGGACGCTTCCGCGGCCGCGCTGGCTTCAATCCTCAAGAACCCCGCGTATGCCGGAGCGTTCGCCTACGGACGTCGCATCGCCGATCCGACGCGTCGCGTCCCCGGACGCCCCTCCACCGGACGCATCCGCAAACCTCGGGACGAATGGACGGCTTTGATCCAAAATGTCTACCCTGCGTATATCAGTTGGCCGGAGTATGAGGCGATTCAGCGACGAATCGCACAGAACGCGGAACGAATGCAGCAACAACTGGCCGCCAGCCAGGCGACGCGTTCGGGCCGGGCTTTGTTAAGCGGACTCGTTCGCTGCGGAAAATGCGGACACGCCATGCACGTCGGCTACAAGTCCAAGGAAAACCGGTTTCAGTATAGTTGCCAGTCGGCCCGATCGGCCTATCGCAAGCGAGCCTGCCAGTATCTTTCCGGCCGGGAATTGGATCAGGCCGTGACGACCGCGTTTTTCGAAGCCATCCAGCCGGCGGAGATTGACGCCTTAGAACGTCTCTCGGCTCAGCAAGCCGAGACGCATCATGAACTGATCCGTGAACTAAAACGCGACGTGCAGCGCGTGGAGTACGCCGCTCACCGCGCCGAACAACAACACGATGCGGTCGATCCTAAAAATCGGCTGATCGCCGCTAACCTCGAAGACAAATGGGAAGCCGCCTTGTATGCTTTCGAGCAAGCGCGCAACAAACTCGATGTGGCTCTCGGGGAAACGCCGGCTCCCCTGAATATCCCGATGCCCTTGCGTAAAGCGTTTGCCGATGTAGGGCGGCAACTGCCCGACCTCTGGCCGCAGTTATCCAACGACGCGCGGAAGTCACTGCTACGCACGTTCGTCACGCAAGTGAATCTGTTACGCGGTCCTGACGGCGTGGTCCAAGTCCGCATCGTCTGGCAAGGCCGATTGGTCACCGAAACCCAGGTCCGCCTGCGCGCCTTCACCCTGCGCGACACCGAGGTCGAACGTCAGACCGCCGAGCGGATCCGCGATCTCGCCGACGCCGGATTGAACAGTGAATCAATCTCGGTGGAACTCAACCAAGAAGGCCGCCACCCCTGCCGCGGGGAGTCGTTCACTGCGGGAATCGTTGCCAAACTCATGCGCCGCTATGGTATCCTCAGCAACAAAAGCCAAGCCAGGCGAGGCAATCTTTCGTTCGCATACACGATGACGGAGATCGCGCGGCTGATCGATCGGCACCCGTCGTGGATTTCCCGCCGGATTCATCAAGGCGCAATCGAGATTTCAGCCGATCCCATCTACAACTGCTATTTGTTTCCCAAAACGCAAACAATCATCAATCAACTCCAACAACTCCGAGATCGGGAGATCCGTCATGTCAAAATCCCAGCGGTGCACATCAATGGTTGAGGCAAACCTCACCTGGCAACGGGTTTGGCATTTGCCGCCTGTCAGCAAGGTCGCCGGGTGCGGTTCTTCACCGCCACGGGGCTGGTCACTCAGCTGTTAGAGAAGCGAGAGGAACGACAGTTGGAGCGGTTCCAAAAACAGCTGGAGCGTCTGCATCTGATTGTGCTCGACGAGCTGGGGTATGTGCCGTTCTCGAAGACCGGGGCGGAACTCCTGTTCGAGGTGGTCAGCCGGGCCTATGAACGCACCAGCCTGATCGTATCGACTAATCTGCCGTTCGAGGCCTGGACGCAGGTCATGGGAACCGAACGGTTGACTGGAGCACTCTTGGATCGGCTCACGCACCGCATCCACAGACTGGAGGCCAACGGTGAAAGCTATCGGCTTCGCGAATCAAAGGACCGTCTGAAACGACGGAGATCCACACGCAAACGAAAGTAGGAGAATTGACACCCGCCACTCGGCGGGCTTTAATCTGGTCACGGTGCCGCACCTTC
>JAJCYY010000058.1 GCA_029262735.1 Chloroflexota bacterium
TGCAGATCGTACTGTTCCACCATTCTCCCGGCATCCAGCACATCATCAACGCTAACCGCAATGATCTCGGCACCAATCGATCTGAACTGTGCGTAGTTTTCTTGCAGCTCCACGAGCTGCCCATGGCAGATGCCTCAGAAGAAGCCACGGTAGAAGATGACCGCCACCGGCTGCTTTCCCAGGTAGTCAGAAAGGCGCACAACTTCACCATCGGTCGACCCCAGGGTGAAGTCTGGTGTCGCAACGTTGGTGTCAGCGAGTTGGAGCACCCGCTCGAAGTTGCCGTTTACTGGTGGGAGCGAGCGGCCTGACGAGTCTGTGCTTGAATCGGAGCCACAGGCGACAACAGCCATTGAAAAGAGCGCGATCAGAATAAAGAGGACAGGTTTCATACAACTAATCTAGAGACAGCAGGCACCAGGACGGTGTGCCTCGATCTGAGGAAATCGTGAGGTGCAAGCCTCGCGAATGGTCAGAAAAAGGTCAGCCCCGGTGAATGCACCGGGGCTGACGTAATCTCGTAGTTTGAGCCGGTCCTAGACGAAGAGTGGCCCGAAGATCAGCGACACGACCGCCATCAATTTCAACAGGATGTTGATAGATGGGCCTGAGGTGTCCTTAAATGGGTCACCCACAGTGTCACCCGTGACTGCAGCCGCGTGGGCATCTGAGCCCTTGCCGCCGTGGTGTCCGAGTTCGATGTACTTCTTAGCGTTGTCCCACGCACCACCTGCGTTCGCCATGAAGATGGCAAGCAGGAATCCGGTCACGATGGAGCCTGCGAGCAGACCGCCGAGTGCGTTGGCTCCAAGTACGGCGCCAACGATGATCGGAGCGACAATCGCAACGAAGCCCGGCAGAATCATTGCCTTGAGCGCTCCGGTCGTCGAAATCGCAACAGCTCGGGCCGCGTCAGGCTTAACACCTTCACGCCCCTCTTTCAGGCCAGGTATCTCCCGGAACTGCCTGCGAACCTCATCGATCATTGCGCCTGCGGCTGAGCCGACTGCCTGCATTGTGAGGCCAGAGAACAAGAACGGAAGCAACGCACCAATCAGCGCACCGATCAGAACCTCTGCTGTCAGCAGATCTAGCGTCGTGATGCCAGCCATCTGGGCGTAAGCGGCCATCAGGGCCAGCGATGTCAGCACCGCTGATCCAATTGCAAAACCCTTACCCGTTGCAGCGGTTGTGTTGCCAAGAGCGTCCAAAGCGTCCGTGCGCTCACGAACCTCAGGTTCGAGATGCGCCTGTTCGGCGATGCCGCCGGCGTTATCTGCAACAGGACCGTATGCATCTGTCGCCAGCGTCACACCAAGTGTCGCCAACATGCCGACAGCAGCGAGACCTACTCCGTAGAGTCCGGCCAGTTCGTTAGCAGCCCACACACCGATAACTACTGAAACGGTCGGGATCAGCGTGCTGTAGAAGCCGACCGAAAGACCGGCGATGATCGTTGATGGGTGTCCCGTCTCTGACTGCTTTGCAATCCAGGCGACAGGATTGATCTTTATCGAGCCCAGCCTGAAACCCTCGTATGAGGTGAACCACTCGGTTGAGGTGCCGATCACCTGCCCGACCACCAGTCCGACGACCACGACCCAGAACAGGTCATAGTCACGAGACAGCGCTCCGAGGTTGTCCGTGAAATCCATCTGCGAGATCGCTGTCGCTGTTCCGATCAGGACGAGGCCACCCGCACTGAATATGCCGAAGCGCAGTGCCCACAGTAAGCGTCCCATTGATGCGTCTGGTGGAGTCCGGACAACCATTGCGCCGATTAATGCGGCAAAGATGCCGATTCCAGCCACGAGGATTGGTAGGACGACAAGATCTGCGTCGTAGGCGATAGTCCCGCCAACAGCCGCAGCGCCGACCGAGAATGCAAGCGCGATGGTTGCAATGATCGAGCCGACGTACGACTCGAACAGGTCCGCTCCCATACCAGCAACGTCACCGACGTTGTCGCCCACGTTGTCGGCAATGACGGCCGGGTTGCGAGGGTCATCTTCAGGAAGCCCCGCTTCGACCTTTCCGACGAGGTCTGCTCCAACGTCGGCAGCCTTCGTGTAGATACCACCGCCCACTCTTGCAAACAGCGCTATGGACGATGCACCGAATCCAAATCCTGCGACGATGTTCGGGTCTCGGAAGACGAGCCAGAGAGCGGTCACGCCCAGAAGTCCGAGTCCGACGACCGTCATGCCCATCACGGTGCCGCTGCCAAAAGCAACTCGCAGCGCCGGGTTCAAGCCTGTCTGGGCCGCCGTTGCGGTCCGGGTGTTTGCTCGAACAGCGATGCTCATGCCGATCCAGCCGGCAAGCCCGGACCCGATCGCACCTATGATGTAGGAGATCGCAGTCCAGGGTCCTTCGACGTCGACGCCGCCCTCACCTCGAAGCAGTTGCAGTTCGTCGACCCGGTCGTTGTTCAGGACGTTGTAGTCGATGAACACCGCCAGAATGACAAACACGACTATGACGAAGACCGTCAAATAGAGATATTCGCGACGAAGGAAAGCGACGGCACCTTC
>JAJCYY010000059.1 GCA_029262735.1 Chloroflexota bacterium
GAATGTCGGCGCTCTTGACGACCACGATGCCGAACATGGGCCGCGTGATCAACTATTTTGAAGATATGGGCCTGCGAGACGAAGTACGAATGATGGTCGGCGGCGCTCCTGTAACGCAGGAGTTCGCAGACGAGATGGGCGCAGACGGCTACGCAGAAAATGCGGTCGAATGCGTGGAGCGAGCGAAAGAGATGCTCGTACTGCTAAAGGAACTAAAAGGCTGAGTCAGCAAGGTGAAATAGCAGCCGGAGACGGTGCGTCAGAGCCAAAAGTAGACGCCGGAAAGTATCGCGCCTCGATGGAGCGGCTGTTCCAGATCTACAGCGATATCTCAGACAAGGCGGACGAGGTGATGCAGAGCCGCTGTCCTTACAAGGATGCCCGCTCACGCTGCACTGCCCAATTCGACTGCCGCAACCAGTTCTTCACCAAAAACCCATCCGAAAAGCCGATATGCGCAGGCAGCGACAGGATCGACTACCGGTCGGCCTGGGCAAATGGCAACGAATCACCGTTCGAATGACGCGTGAATTACGGGTACCAGACTCTGTACTTGTTCAGACGTTCATACTTGACGGCGTATTTATGTCGTCTGAGCACCTCTCGCCGTGACATCCGTTTCCGACCCGTCAATTTCTAACGAATATCAAGGGTTCTAAGGTGACTCTTCGAGGTATCCGCATGCCGATCACTAGCGAAGCAGACAACGAGTATTTGGCTTGGCGCAATCAGCTTTTCGAGGAGCTGCACTTAATCGCGACACATTGGAAGATATGGCTTCGGCTCAACGAGCACGCGATCGAGAACCCTAACGTTCTGAATCAATCTTCTTCTTTCTGGGACCTCACGCGTGTTACCCACCTTAAGTCGGTTCTGTTGGGCGCGGCACGGCTGACAGACCAACATTCAAAGAGCGCCAGCATCCCTCGCTTTCTAAACTTCGTCATAAACCACAAAGAGTTGTTCGAAGTCGATCTGGTGGTCGAGAGGCAACGGGCAATGGGCATTCAAGAGGAAATCATTCAAAGCGATCTCAATGATTTACCCGACTTGCAGCAGGTTGTACGAGACTGCAAGGATCGAATGAAGGGAATCAGACCCACATTGACGAGTTTGCGTCTTAGGCGCAACAAAATTTGGGCGCACACGGACATGGCAATCGTTGAGAATCGTAAAGGAGTAAGTAGCGTCTTTAGAGGTTCGGTCGATGATCTGCCGGACGCACCTCTAACCCGTCGGGAAATTGATTCCTGCGTAGACGTACTATGCGGCGTGGTGAACAGCATCAACGGAGCATACGAACGCTCGGACCGACTTTTTCCGATCGTCGGGGCCGAATCCGGATTGGACCACTTGATACGTACTCTGGCGGCTCAACTCGAATCTGAATAAACACATGCCACTCATTCACGACAACAAAAAGATACCGCTGACCGCGGATAAGACTCTGTTTGACTATGCAGACGACCTTGCCCTGCGCGTCCCTACATCTTGCGGGCGCACAGGCGAATGTCACGAATGCATCGTGGAGGTTAAACGCGGCAAAGAGGCACTCAGCGACCTCACAGATTCGGAAAAGTTCCTCCGCGGCAACTACCGGCTCGCCTGCCAGGCCGCCGTTCAAGACATCACAGCCGAGATCGAGTTCGCAGTCCTGCGACGCCAGCCACGTATCCTGACCGAAGGCGTGCAGCGTGACGACATTGAGCCGCAGCCACTCGTCTACCGCGAAGGCGACGATGTGATGGTCGCTAGTTCGGACGGGGGGCCAGACGGACCGAAGAAGATCGACTCCTACAGGGGTCGCATTCTCGGCCTCGCGGCAGACATCGGCACAACCACCGTTGTCATGAACCTTGTCGACCTCGAAACCGCAACGACCATATACACAGCGTCTTTCGAAAACCCTCAGCGCTTCGGCGGCTCGGACATCATGAACCGCATCTCCTACGACGGCGGGAAGTATCACGGTGAGATGGTTGCTGTCATGCTCTCGTCGATCAACTTCGAGATCGGTGAGATGGTCAAATCTCTCAAGATCAGGCGTCGCCAGATCTACGAGCTGGTCGTTGTCGGGAACGCCACGATGCGTGAGCTGTTCTTCGGCTATGACGTACAGCCGATCGGCCAGAAGCCCTACAAGTCTCCAGTTGAGACCGAGTTCATGGACGGCAAGCGCAAGACCACTGCGCTGAACGTGCGCGCCTCCGACCTTGGCGTGAGAATTCACCCGGAAGCCAACGTCTACGGCGGCCCGCTTATCGGCTCGCACGTCGGCGCCGACATCGCGGCCGACCTGCTGGCGATAGGCATGGAGAAGCAGGAAGAGCCTGTGATCCTAGTCGACGTGGGGACGAACACAGAGGTGATTGTCGGCAACAAGGACCGACTGCTCGCTGCGTCCTGCCCCGCTGGCCCTGCGTTCGAAGGCGGTGAGGTGACTTACGGCATGCCGGGATACGATGGTGCAGTCGAAAAGTTCAAGTTCAACGGGGACGGCAAGCCGGAGATCGAGGTGATCGGCAACGTAGAGCCTTCCGGTATCTGCGGCTCAGGCCTGATCGATCTACTTGCGGAGCTTCGTCGCACCGATCGCATGACGGAGCTCGGTCAGTTCCCGGCTGGCATGAACGAGTTCGATTTTCATGAAGAGAATGGGCTATCCGTTTCAAGGGCCGACATCTCAGCACTGGCACAGGCGAAGGCTGCCAACTACTGCGGTCAGTCGATAGTTCTGCGGCAGTATGGCCTGCCTCTTGACGATTACAAGGCGCTCTATCTTGCAGGCGGTTTCGCCAACTACATTGATGTGTCAAACGCTCGTGACATCGGCTTCATCGCCGGTCTTCCGCTCGACAAGATCAAAAAAGTTGGAAATGCATCTCTCGAGGGCGCAACCATCATGCTGCTGTCAGGACCGAAGCGGCGAGAGATGGAAGAGTTCGTGCAGAAGATCGATCACGTAGAGCTTGAGACGACGCCCGATTTCTTCGACCTGTTCGTAGAAGGCTGCCAGTTCAAGCCAATGGCCGAGCCAGCCGCAGCCGAGTGAACGTCGGACGGCGGCG
Organism: Chloroflexota bacterium; assembly: GCA_029262735.1. Taxonomy (GTDB): domain Bacteria; phylum Chloroflexota; class Dehalococcoidia; order Lucifugimonadales; family Lucifugimonadaceae; genus JAJCYX01. The sequence continues at coordinate 3,069 of JAJCYY010000059.1, forward strand.
GCGAGCATCCCCTCTCCCTACTCAGGGAGAGGGTCAGGGTGTGGGCCGTCTCGAATTACAAAGTTGAAATTAAGCTCCCGAACCTACATCTCACCCTCTCACTCCTGCCCTGCCGGGGAGGGAGAACAGACGCCATTCTAAGCACTTGTAGTTCGTGCCTTTACCCCGCGTTAGGCATCAGTTCCGTCCTCAGCCAGCAACTCCGCAACGACCCGCTTCACGAGCACGCTGTT
>JAJCYY010000060.1 GCA_029262735.1 Chloroflexota bacterium
GCATGCACACCATCAAACAGCGGCCGATGGTGGTCGACGGCGAGATAGTGGCGAGGCCGATGATGTACCTCGCCGTCACCTACGATCACCGCGTCGTCGAGGGCGCAGACTCGGTGCAGTTCCTGGTCAAGGTAAAAGAGATGCTAGAAGACCCGGAACGAATGATGATCGGCATTTGATTTTCTTCGCCCGACATCAGTAGTGACTGATGGATTACCGACCAGTGCTGGAGCCGATTTTTTCTCCCTCCCTGGTAGGGAGGGAGTTAGAGGGTGGGTTGTTTCTTGTCATTCTGAACTCGATTCAGAATCTCTCAAGCGGTCTCACATGGACGGTGCGGTAGTACGCATATTGCTCGAATGACAAGACCTGAGTCTCATGTTCGGTAAGATCCCTCCGCTGCGGTCGGGATGACACTCTTCGACTGGCTCAGGATGGCAAAGATGCGCCGACTCCGCCGTCACCGGGCACAGTCGAGTGCCCGCTCGCGGGCGCGCTCCTCTCAGGAAAGAAGGCTCAGTCACCTCCGTCCTGAGCCAGAGCGAAGGACCTGGATGAGGGGCGGCATGCGCGATGAGTGGCCTCGTTCGCTGCATGAGCGGTGCTGCAGCGATGGTTCCCGTTGACGCAGAGGGTGGTGTTTGACGGGTCGCCCCGCATCCCCGGCTCCCTCACTCTGTTTCGGGACGAAGGGCCAGGTTCCTCACGCGTCCGCCGACTTACCCCCACCTGACCCTCACGCCATTCCGGGCACGTATGCGCAGGTCGGGTCAGCCTCCAGCATGTCGCCGGTCATGGCATAGGCGCGGGCGCGGGAGCCGCCGCAGACCTCGTTGAACTGGCACACCCCGCATTTGCCTTTGAGCGCATCGACATCTCTAAGGTCCTGGAAGATAGAAGACTGGCGATAGACCTCGGCGATACCGTCTGTTCGCACATTTCCGGCCCTGACTGGCAGGAACCCGCTCGGAAAGATCTCGCCAAGATGCGAGATGAACATCGTCCCCTTGCCGTCGTTGGTCGTGGGACCGGGCCAACCCTCCCTGATAATGGACCTCGCCTCATCGGGCACAGGGTCCATCGTGTCTGCCTGCATCCTCCTCAACACGAACGCACGTCGGTAGTGCTGCGCCAGCGTCGTCTTCACACGAAATCGCCAGCTTCTCGCGTTGTCCAGCACCCAGTTGAACACCTTCTCGTGCTCATCGGCAGATAGCACCTGGTCGAGAGCGGCACGTCCGGTCGGCACTAGGAAAAACAGGTCCCAGACCGAAGCTCCGTTTTCAGCCATAAGCTCAGCCATCTGCGGCAGGTCATCCAGGCTCCTGCGGGAGACAGTCGTGTTGACCTGGAACTTCAGTCCGCAATCCTGCGCAACGCGCATCATCTGAAGCGTGCGATCGAACGTGCCTGCGAAACCACGGAACTCATCGTGAGCCTCCGCAGTGGCTCCGTCGAGACTGAAGGAGACGCTCGAAACGCCCAGCTCAACCAGCTTCCTCAAGCGCTCCTCAGTCACAAGCGCCGTTGCGCTCGGGGCAACCGCCACCGTCAGGCTCTTGCTCACAGCGCGCTCGACGATATCGAAAATGTCCCGGCGCATGAACGGGTCGCCACCGCTCAGAATCAACATCGGTGACGCAGAGAAATCCGCCAGGGAATCGACCACGCCCATGCATTCGTCAGTCGTCAGTTCCAGCGGGTGCGCCTTTGGCTCAGCCTTCGCCCGGCAGTGAACACACGAAAGCGCGCACGCCCTGGTCACTTCCCAGAACACGATGAACGGGTCGCTGTCCAGGTCCAGTGTCTTGAAGCGCGCAATATGGGCGGCAGAAGCGTGCTGCTGCATTGTCACGCTCTCTCTGCCGGAGTCAGGTAGCAGGCCGGATCGAAGCCCCACGGATCACCGGTTGCGCTCTCCGCCCGCACTCTCAGGTTGCCGTTGCATACATCGAGCCACTTGCAGCTGGTACACGGCTCACCGAGCAACTGTTTCCGGTTTCTCAATGCGCCCAGGAATTCGTTGTCCGGACTCGACCAGATCTGGCTGAACGGCTGCTCCCGCACGTTGCCCAGGTTGCGAGACCACCAGAACTGGTCAGGATGAACGTTGCCAGTGTTGTCGACGCATGCGATTCCCTGGCCGGCGCTGTTTCCGCCGTTCCTGTTCAACAGCTGTTCGATCTCTGCTGTTCGGTCTGGCGCGTTCTCCTTGCTCCACATGAGCATGTAAGGACCGTCCACGTGGTTGTCCACAGTCAGCACCTCGAGCGCGCGGCCGTTCGAATTGGCGGCGAGCGTCCGCTTGAAGATATCCTCAACCGTCTCGCGGCGGCTGTCGTTATCCAGATCGAACGGCAGCAGCTTCTCGCCGCGTCCCGCATAGGCCAGGTGATAGACACAGAGCCGGGGAACGCCTTCGCTCACAGCGAGATCGAAGATGCCGGGAAGATCGGACACGTTGCGGTTCGTCATCGTGAACCTGACGCTGACCGTCATCCCTGCCGCAGTAGCGTTGCGAATGCCGCTCAGCGCGTTCTCGAATGCGCCCTTCGCACCCCTGAACTTATCGTTTATCTGCTCCAGGCCGTCCAGGCTGATCCCCACCCTGTCCAGACCGGCATCGGCGAGGCGGGCAACGTTGGCTTCATCGAGCAGCGTTCCGTTCGTCGAAACAACCGGGCGGAGTCCTGTCTTCCTGGCGTGCGAGATCAGCTCAGGCAGGTCCTCCCGCATGAGCGGCTCGCCGCCCGAGAACAGCAGGACGGGAGCTCCGAATTCGGCGAGGTCTTCAATTAGCGTTTTGCCCTCTGCCAGGCTGAGCTCACCCGCGTACTCTTTGTTATGCGATGAGCTGTAACAGTGGGCGCAGTGCAGGTTGCAGCGTCGGGTGATGTTCCACACAACGACTGGCCTGTGGTGGACCGACTTCGTGCGCCGGTGACCGTTTCGACGTTCGCCGTAGCGAAGGTCGTCGCCCGGAGTCGGGCTGCCGCAGAGCAAACGAGTGACACTTAGCAAAATATGCTTTGCCCGGCCGCTGGTAGTCAGATTTCCACGGCGCAAGACAGGGTTCCTTGAGAGGAGTGTGTCCGTTGCCGGGTCGAGCCAAAGCTGCTCACAGGTGAGAAAAGCGTGAGAAAACTGCGAAACGCTGCTCGGTTTAACGCCCTAATTCAGAGAAAAACCGTCTCCCGCCAGCCCGGCGATGTGTTTGCCGATCACCAGCGAAGACGTTGCGCCCGGTGAAGGGGCGTTGAGCACATGCACCGCGCCTTCGACCTGCTTGATCGCAAAATCGTCAAGCAGCTTGCCGTCTCTAGTCACCGCCTGCGCCCGCACACCGGAGCCGCCCGTCGCCAGGTCTTTGCTCACAAGCTCGGGCACAAGCTGCTGCAAGCTCTTGAGGAACACGCCCTTGCGGAACGACCGGTTCATCTCCCACAGCCCCGTCTTCCACTCGCGCACACTCATCTTCCAGAAACCCGGGAAAGTGACGGTGCGGAAGAGGTCGACCGGTGAGAAGTCTCGCTTGCGGTAGCCCTCACGCTTCGTCGCAAGCACCGCGTTCGGCCCCGCTTCAACCCAGCCCTTCATCGTTTGCGTCAGGTGAACGCCCAGGAACGGGAACGCTGGGTCCGGCACCGGGTAGATCAGGCCTTTGACCAGGTCTTCCCGGTCTTTTCGCAACGTGTAGTACTCACCGCGGAACGGGATGATCCGCACGCCCGGATCGGCGCCCATCATCTCTGCGACGAGGTCAGAGTGAAGCCCGGCGCAGTTGATTACATTCTTCGCTTCATATTCACCCGAAGATGTCTCCAGCGCGGTCACACCTCCGCGACGTGAGACCTTCTTCAGCTCCGAGTTGAAATGAATGTCTCCGCCCATGGTCCGCACGCGATCGGCGTATGCGGCAGCCACCTTGCGGTAGTCGACAATGCCGGTCTTCGGCGCCCACAGAGCGCGAATGGCCTTCACATGAGGCTCGATATCCTTGATCTCTTCAGGATCGACAATTTTGAGGCCATCGACCTGGTTGTCGTTGCCTCGCTCCAACAGCGCATCGAGCCTCGGCAGCTCGGCCGGCTTCGTTGCCATAATCAGCTTCCCGCACGTCCAGACCGGGATCTCGTTCTCCTCGCAGAAACGAGTCATCGACGCGCGACCCTCAACGCAAAACGCCGCTTTCAGCGAGCCGGGTTTGTAGTAGATGCCGGAGTGAATGACGCCCGAGTTGTGGCCCGACTGCTGAGTGGCCTCGTGTCCGTCCTTCTCGATGATGGCGACCTTGAGATCAGGATGCTTCTCAAGCAGGTGCATGGCGGTCGATAGACCGATGATTCCCGCGCCGATTACCGCTACGTCGTACTGTTTTCCGGGCAATTTTTGCTCCGTGACTGATCGGATTCTTTTCAGCGGGCGGCGTTACACACGTCGTGTCGTAACTTGCGTGCCACCGCAACAAATGGGAAGCAATTGGCAATTCCAATCCAACTGCAAAAGTAGCACACGGCGGTGCGGCAGGGTGAACCTAACGGTCCTCCAATTGGTCCACGAAACGCGTCGGCCGTTTGACATCATCCAGTGCGTATTGTATTTTACCTATTAGTTAATTAACTATCTGGTTTAATACAACATGACAGCAGACACACTCAGCACAACGCTCTTCGCACTGGCCGATCCAACTAGGCGGTCGATCATCTCCCGGCTGAACACCGGAGATGCCACCGTCTCGGAGATCGCCGAACCGTTCGACATGAGTCTCCCCGGCGTATCGAAACACCTGAAGGTGCTCGAAAAGGCGGGCCTGATCCGCCGTAGCAAGGAGGCGCAGTGGCGTCGCTGCCACCTGAATCCTGAGCCACTCAAGAAGCTGGCCGACTGGGTTGAGGAGTACAGGCAGCAGTGGGAGGAGCGGTTCGACAGGTTGGACGGCTATCTCGCCGAGTTGCAGATGGAAGAAGGGGAGAAGGAATGACGCCATCCGCCGGACACTCTGAAGCGACGCCGACCGATGAACTTGTGATCGAGCGAGTGTTCGATGCCCCGCGTGCCCTTGTCTTCAAGATGTGGAGCGACCCGGAGCATTTTCAGCGCTGGGCCGCACCTGCGGGCTTCGAGGTCACACATCTCGAGATGGAGTTCCGCGTCGGCGGTATCTACAGGGTCTGCCTGCACTCTCCCGATGCCGGGGATGTCTGGATCAAGGGCTACTACCAGGAAATCGCCGAGCCAGAAAGCTTTTCGCTCACCACTGGATGGGAGAACGATGACGGCAACGTCGATCACGAAACGCTGCTAACCGTGACGCTTGAAGACATAGGCGACAGGACAAAGCTCACGCTGCGACAGGGCAAGTTCGATTCGGCCGAGGCCAGGGACGGCAGCACGGGCGGTTGGAACGAGGTCCTGGAGAGCCTCGCCCGTTATCTGGTCAACGAGAACGTGAGCAGTGGCGAAAGCCGGTAGCGACGACCGGCATTTGAAATATGGAGGCACCGGACGGGACCGCGTGCCCGATTTTCGGAACTTTCAGGGAGGTCACACCACCTGAGCGCATCGTTACTTTTGACGAACCCCTGCCGGACCTGTCGAGCAAGCCTCAACTCCCACCAGCCGAAACCGGAACGAGTTGGACCGGCAGATGGGCAGCCTGCGCCGAGTTCCTTCACATTGGCGGCGAGTGACCGCTCTGTGAGAGAATCGCCGTCTCAGGTGAGCACTGAGTGAAAAGTGAGGGGATTCGACACACGGGAGGCTTCGATATGAGCGCAGTAAGAGTGCTTGTCGGCACACGCAAGGGCGGGTTCATTCTGACCGCAGACGGCAAGCGGAAGGACTGGAACGTCAGCGGGCCACACTTTCCTGGCTGGGAGATCTTTCACATGAACGGCTCCCCGGCTAATCCCGACCGCATCTACGCGTCGCAGACCACCGAGTGGTTCGGGCAGCAGGTCCAGCGCTCAGACGACGGTGGCACGACGTGGGAGCCGGTCAGCAACGAGTTCGAGTACGTTGGCGAGCCCGGAGTCCACCAGTGGTACGACGGAACTCCGAAGCCGTGGGCGTTCAAGCGCATCTGGCACTTCGAGCCTTCGCTGGACGACCCGGACACGGTCTACGCCGGTGCGGAAGACGCCTCGATATTCAAGTCGACCAACGGCGGAAAATCGTGGCAAGAGCTCGCCGGTCTCCGCACCCACGAGTCCGGTAAGGAATGGTCGCCGGGAGCAGCAGGCATGGGGCTCCACACGATCATCGAAGATCGCAGCAATCCCGGCCGCATGTTCGTGGGGATCTCGGCCGCGGGCGTGTTCCGGACCGACGACGCCGGTGAATCGTGGCAGGTGAAGAACAAGAATCTCGTCTCGGACTTCCTGCCGGACCCGACCGCCGAAATCGGCCACTGCATCCACAAGCTGGCGATGCATCCTTCGAAGCCTGACGTTATCTACATGCAGAAGCACTGGGACGTGATGCGCAGCGACGATGCAGGTGAGTCCTGGCACGAGATCAGCGGCGATCTGCCGAGCGACTTCGGGATGCCGATTGCTGTTCACGCGCACGAGCCTGAGACGGTCTATGTCATCCCCCTGCAGAGCGATTCCGAGCACTTTCCGCCGGAGGGCAAGCTGCGCGTCTATCGCAGCCGCGTCGGCGGGAATGAGTGGGAGCCGCTTGCGAACGGACTGCCGCAAAAGGACTGCTACGTGAACGTGATGCGTGATGCGATGGCGGTCGATTCGCTGGACGACAGCGGCATCTATTTCGGGACGACGGGCGGGCAGGTGTACGTATCGCCGGACTCGGGCGACAACTGGCAGCCGATAGTCCGTGACCTGCCGGTGGTGCTGTCCGTTGAGGTACAGACGCTGTCATGATCCGGGTGAAGCTGCCGCTGCATCTCCGCAGGCTGGCCGGTGTGGATGGGGATGTGACGGTTGAGGTGACCGGAATCGCAACGCAGCGGACGGTGATCGACGCCCTGGAGCAGGCTTATCCGGCGCTTGAAGGGGTTATTCGTGACCGTTCGACAGGCAAGCGCCGCCCACTGCTGAGGCTTTTCGCATGCGGTGAAGACCTTTCCAACGAAGACCCCGAAGCGCCACTGCCCAACGCCATAGCAAACGGAGAAGAGCCGTTCATGGTGGTTGGAGCGATCGCAGGGGGATAGGCTGGAGCCATGCGACAGGGTGGTTCCTTGTCATCTCGACCGAAGCGGAGAGATCT
>JAJCYY010000061.1 GCA_029262735.1 Chloroflexota bacterium
GCACCGGATTCGCAAGACTCAGCATGACTGGAAGTGCACGGCACGGTCAGCCAATCCGGCACGATGTGGCGTGTCCCGGCGTTCGCAGTGTTTGGCCGGTCTGCTCGTAGATTTGCACTCAGCCAATGCTGTCATAGCGCAGACCGTGACTGAGGACATCTCCTGAATTTAGAACTCCGCGGACGTCCACCAGCAGTCCGTCTTTCATGGTCGCAGCTACTCGCTCCAGGTCCAGATCTCTGTATTCGGCAACCGAATTTAGTACTACTGCCGCATCAACTCCAGCAAGTGCTTCGTAGACGTTTTCGAAGTACGTCGCGTCCTGGAACTGTTCCTCAGCCTCAGGTATCGCCAATGGATCGTGACCATGTACGGTGGCGCCGCTATCGGCCAGGTCCTTCATCAGTCTCAGAGCCAGTGAGTTACGAACGTCGTTCGTGCCCTCTTTAAACGCCAGCCCCAGCACGGCTACCGTTTTTCCGACTGGTGATGGCCCCATGCCGTTGATCAGTTTGTTTTGCACCTCGATCAGTTGAAGGTGGTTCCGCTGCAGGACAGAGTCGAGCAACACAGGGTCGTAATTGTTGTCTTGAGCAAGCCGTACGAGCGCGGTGAGGTCCTTTTCCAGGCACGGCCCCCCGAATCCTATCCCGGGTTGTAGATATGCCTTGCCGATGCGCGGATCCAACCCGAGCCCTTCAACGACGGCGCCGACATCAGCGTTGAGCCGTTGACAGAGTCCTGCGATTTCGTTGATGAATGAGATGCGCGTGGCCAGAAACGCGTTCGAGGCATATTTGATCATCTGTGCTGTCGACGGAGTCGTCTCAAGATACGGAATCGGGGTGTCTGTGCGGAATGCCTCGGGCAATTCGGCGCTTCCGTCGATCAGGGGCTGGTAGACCTGCCTCATGACCGAAAAAGCTGGTTCAGAGTCAGACCCAACGACGATGCGATCGGGGCGGAAGAAGTCCCGGAGTCCGCGGCCTTCTCGCAGGAACTCAGGGTTTGAAACGAGATCGAACTGTTTACCTGGAATGAGTCGCTCTTTCAGCACGCTATCCAGCTGATCTAATGTCTCGACAGGCATAGTGCTTTTTACGGCCACGACTGTGTACCGATGGATCAGTCTCGCCAGATCGCGGGCCACGGTGACGGCATGCGACGAATCGGTCCCGCCGTCCGGTAGAGAAGGAGTTGCGACGGCAATGAAAACGATTTCGGCCTGCTCGATACCCGTTTCGATCGAGGTCGTGAACCTTATCTTGCCGCGCTGAAGTAACTCAGCGAGAACTGGCTCAAGGCCTTCCTCCTGAATGGGGGAGTTGCCATTCTCGAGCTCTTCGACTCGCGTGCTGTTGACATCGACACACATTACTTCGTGTCCGAGTAAGGCCAGACCGACTCCGGTCACCAGCCCCACGTAGCCCGCTCCTCCGACTACACATACGCGCATCAGTTTTTCAAAAATCCTCTTCGTTGAGACATGTCATCGCAATTAACCCGTTCTCAAATTCTACGTTCACACGCCTACGTATTGCACAGCATCCTGAACATCTAACTCGCTAATTGCAGTTTGCGCACGCGGTCCCGGTGTTTGGTGCGTCGTGCTCGTCTGCCAATTGGAAACAAAAGTGGCCCGCCCAGAACTGGACGGGCCACTGACTATGTGAGAACTGTGTCGGCTCTAGTCTCCGTCGAAAGGAGCCAACGCAGGTCGCATGATCGGCTTTGCTGGCGGCTTCTCCGCGCCACCCTCGACACGAAGGTCCGGGAGCCAGCTCATCCAGCCGGGCAGGTACCAGTTCCACTTACCGAGCAACTTCATGGTTGAAGGGACCAGCACCGACCTGACGATTGTTGCATCCAGGAACACCGCAACGGCCAGTCCGAAGCCCATCTGCTGCATTACTCCAAGATCGCCCAGGGCAAAACCGCCGAACACAGCCACCATGATTAGCGCAGCGCCGGTGATCAGGCGTCCGGTGGAGCGCAGACCGGAGGCCACCGCTTCACTGTTGTCGCCACTGTGATCGAAACGCTCCCTGATTCGACTCAGCAGGAACACGTGGTAGTCCATCGACAGTCCGAACAGAATGCTGAAGAGGTAAAGCGGCAGGAAGACCTCGATAGCCTCCACTTTCTGGAATCCCAGCAGATCAGCGCCCACGCCCTTCTGGAACACCAGAACAATCAGGCCGTACGCGGCGCCGACGGAGATGAGGTTCATGATGATCGCCGTTACCGGCACCACCACTGACCTGAACGCCAGCATCAGCACGACGAAGCTGAGTCCGAGCACGATTGCAAACACGATTGGCGTGTAGTCTTCGACGTTGCCAACCCAGTCATTCACAAAAGCCGTTTCCCCCGTAACAAGCACACGATGGCTGTCCGATCCAAAGGCCGACGGAACGTAGTCGTCCCGCAGGCGATCGATCAGACCGATCGCATTGCTCGCCACCGGGTCGCCTGCTATCCGCGTTCGGGCGATGGTCAAGTTCGCCTCTTGATGGACCTCAATTTCAAGCGCACCAAATTCGGGGTCGAGCGCAAGTGCCCGATCCAGTCTCGCAAGTCCGTCCGTGATGGCTGCGGACTCTGTCTGTCCGTCTATCACGATGACAGCCGGTGCGTCCTGTCCGAATCCAAACTCCTCCTGCACGATCACGAACCCTTCACGAGACTCGGCGCTTGCAGGTGCGCTTTCCACTCCGCTGACACCAGTTTTCATGTCCAGCACCGGTGTGGCGGCTGCAATCAGTAGCCCTGCGCCCAGCACCAGGCTAAGCACCGGTTTACCCATCACAGCCCGAGTCGTGCGGTCCCAGAAGCCACCGTCTGAGTCCTCTGTTGAGCCGATGTTCCGGCCAACAAAAGGGACTCGGATCGAGTTGACGCGGTCACCAACGAGACTCAGCACGGCCGGCAACAGGGTCAACGAAGACAACACAGAGGCGACCACTACTGTGATTGCGCCAAGGCCAAGGCTGGTGAAGATGGTGTCTGGCATGATGACCATGCCGATCAGCGCCAGCACTACCGTCATTCCGCTAAACAGCACGGCGCGTGAGGCGGTGTCGCCTGCTCTCTCTATCGCATCGAGCTTTTCGTGTCCCTTGCGTCGCTCCTCCCGGTAGCGTGAAACTACGAACAGTGAATAGTCGATGCCGACGGCAAGACCCATCATCGTGATGATGTTGACCACGAAGAATGTCATCTCGAACGTCTGTCCGATCACGGCGGTGACACCGATAGCGACTACGATGGCCGCTACCGAGAGGACGATGGGGATGAATGCGGCAGCAACCGCACCGAACACAAGCGCCAGGATGATCATTGCCGCAAGCAGGCCGATGCTTTCGCCCTTCTGCAGATCTTCCTCGGCGATTTCGTTGAATTCGGCGTTGACGCTGAGCACTCCGGTCAGCAACGCTTCAACAGCACTCCCATCGGTCGCAGCGTGAATCGCCTCTCTGACGCCGTGAATCGCGTCCTCGTCCGCCACATCCACGAAAGCGATGGTCGTGCCGCGGTCTTCCGAGACCAGGCTTTCATCACTACCGGAGTAGTAGTGACCAATCACAGACGACTCGTCTTGATCCAGTGCCTCAACAGCCGCGAGTGCGGACTCGACAGCTGCCCTGTAGGAAGGATCGTCAACGGTCAGTGAATCGGAGTGAAAGACGACGATTTCGGCTGACGAGTCGTCTTGCGTGCCAAGCCGTTCCTCTATCAGGCCGTTAGCCCTGGCCGACTCGGGATTGTTCGTAAGTTCAATATCGTTCGTCATTGCGTCCGACAGCAGAGTGCCGGACGCTACGGCTGCAAGCACCAGGGCGACGACCCAGGCAGCGACCACTGTCCTGGGACGGCGGCTGGAAAAGCGGGCGAGATGCCCTGTGGACAGTCTCGACATCATTGCGCACCTCTCTTGGCATTGACCGGGACCTTTATCCTCGGTTACGCAACCATGTTGCAAGCAGATAGATCGTCCGGCCTCAGCCTAAGGGTGCAGCCGTGGATGTATTTAGGGGGTGTAGTTGGAGTCCTGGTGCGAGTAGATTCGTGACTGCGCCGAGTGGCGGGTCTCGGGCGACTACCGGATTTCATCATCGCTTTATGCGGCTCGGCAGCGAGCGCGACGCCCAGGGAACTCATCAGTGCCCGGTTCCGCGACGATCGAATCGTTCCGAACAGGGCCAAAGTCAACGGCCAGCCGAACGTCGGCTGGCCGTTGATAGCAATTCAGATCATCTTTCCGAAGCCACTCAAACGGTGATGACCACCTTTCCGCGGGCGTGCTTTGTCTCGAGATAACGGATGGCCTCAGGAACCTCGCTCAACGGATAACGCCTGTCTATGACAGGCACCACCTTGCCGGATTCGACAAGCTCCTTGATCACATTGAGGTCCTCGCTCTTAGGTTTTGCCATCAGCATCCCAAATTTCTTCCCTTTCCTCGAAATCAGCGGCCCCTGGAACAACACCTGAAATATTCGGCCTGTTGACCCACCGATCAGGACGTAGATCCCGCCGGGAGCCAGGGCACGCCGGTAGTCCGCGATTGATCGGAATGCTGCGGTATCGACAATCACGTCGTACTGCTGCCCGTTCTGGGTGACGTCTTCCTGTGTGTAGTCGATCACGTGGTCTGCACCGATCGATCGCACCATTTCCAGGTTTCTCGTGCTGCTAACCCCGGTCACCTCGGCACCAAGCGCCTTTGCGATCTGCACCGCAAACGTGCCGACACCGCTGGATGCCCCGTTGATTAGAACCTTGTGTCCCGGCTGAACCTTTCCTTTATCGCGAAGTGCCTGTAGAGCGGTGACTGCTGCGAGTGGAATCGCAGCGGCTTCGTCGAACGTGAGGTTAGATGGCTTCAGTGCCAGCGCATCCTCAGAAACGGCAACATACTCCGCGAATCCGCCCCAGCCGCACTCCGAAATGTCGCCGAATACTTCGTCACCCGGCTGAAACCGCTTCACGTTGGCGCCAACCGCTTCGACTCGTCCCGCAATGTCAGCTCCGAGGATCTTGTTCTTCGGTCTCAGCATCCCAAAACCCATCAATCGCATGAAGAACGGGTCTGCTCTCAAGAGGTGCCAGTCACCAGCATTTACAGATGCTGCTTGAACGTTCACCAGCACCTCGTCGTTCCCTGTGACCGGCGTATCGATCTCCCGGAGTTCCAGGACATCGGGTGAACCGTATTTATCTCGAACTATCGCTTTCATCGAACTCTCCTGAGCTTAGAACGACTTGAAGTGATTAACTCTTGCGAACCCGCGAGTGCAATGCCAGCAAAGCCAGTGACATGCTGACTACTCCAACAACCAGCACCGCACCGATGCCCGCGAGCAACGCCTGTGCGTCCCAGCCTTCGGATATCAGTGAACGCAGTGCATCCAGCAGATATGTGACCGGGTTGTACGAGGCAACGGTTGACAGCCAGCCCGTAAGCGCTTCCTTCGGCAACCAGAGTGTCGTCAGGAAGACGAAGGGCAGGAACAGCAAGAAGGACGAATTTACCGCTCCAGGATTGCCGGTTTTAAGGGCAATCGCGTAGATGAATCCTGAGTAGACCAGCCCCCACAGCCCGGCAATGAGCACGAACACGAGTATGCCGAGCGGTCCGCTTTCAAACCCAACGCCAAGCGCGAATCCTAGGCCGATGACCGGCAATGTAAGTGCGACGATCAGGGTGACATCGGCGACCATCAATCCGAGAAGCAGCGCCACCCGATTCACCGGCGTTAGCGAGAGTCGATCAAAGTAGCCGGTCTGTATATCGGTGACGAGTGTGATTGCGCGCGAGATGCCCGTGACAGCGAAGACGATTGCGACCGGTAACTGAAACTCCTTGTAGTCGATGCCAGGTATCCCTTCCGCCACGTCTTGCAGCGCGCCAATTGTGACAGCGAAGAAGAACACTGGAAAAACGAGCGGTGGAATTACCGTCTCCAGGTCCCGCGGCACCGAGCGCAGAGCCCGCGTAGCAACCGCCATCACTTCTCTAAGAAATCCCGCTCGCCTGGCGCGAACTCTTCCCTGTACACCTGCTGTTGCGGTGGTCATGCCGCTGCCTCCTCTTGTGTGCCTTCACTTTGAATGCGCCCACCGGTTACCTGTAGGAAAACATCGTCCAAAGTCGGTGTCCGGAGGGTGATCTCACGGACCTTCACAGCAGATTGGTTAAGGGCGATGACCACGCTGCTTATCAACTCGGCGCCGTCGCTGACACTGATAGTTAGCTCGTTGCCACTTGCTGTGACCTGCTCCACTCTCGGAACGTTCCTGAGAGCCTCGATTGCGACGTTTGGATCGCTATCGACCTGCGCGATGATCAGGTCCGAGCCGATAGAACGCTTTAGCTTCGCCGGGGTGCCTTCAGCCACCAGCCTGCCCTTGCTGATAATGCCAACACGGTCAGCCAGTTCGTCGGCCTCTTCGAGATACTGCGTGGTCAGGAAGATGGTCACACCGAGCTCACTGTTTATGCTCCTTACCTCTTCCCAAACGCGGGCCCGGCTGATGGGATCCAGGCCGGTAGTTGGCTCATCGAGAAACAGCACTTCTGGGTTATGTATGAGAGCGGCAGCGAGGTCGATCCTGCGCTTCATGCCGCCCGAGTACGTGCCGATCAGCCTGTCGATGGCGTCACCGATATCTATCAAGGTCGACAGCTCGTCCATGCGCTGGTCAATCTGGCGACCGTTGAGGCCATAGAGTCGCCCCTGGAGCCGCAGCAGCTCACGCCCCGTCTGCCTGTTGTCCAGTGCTGCCTCTTGCAGTGCGGCGCCGATGCGCAGACGCACTTCTTGCGTGTCATGGACCACATCGTTTCCTGCAACGGAGGCGTGGCCCCCGGTTGGCATCAGCAGGGTGGTGAGCATCCGCACGGTGGTTGACTTGCCTGCGCCGTTTGGTCCCAGGAAGCCATAGATCTCTCCTTTCGATACCGAAAGGTCAACAGAGTCCACAGCCCTGATTTCGTTGAAACTACGCACGAGTCCTTCAGCAAAAACTGCATATTCGTTCATTGTGTTTACTCCTGATTTTTCTCGTCCATCCAGGAGCCCATGCGGTGGGCGGTGACCAGGATGAAACTCCCCGCGGTCGGTCGAGTTCTAGTTGACAGATCGCTCAGTACGGCGATTCCGCCTGTATCACTGAGACTCGAGAATCCTCTTCAGGTTCTGCAGGTCGTTCTGTGCCTGCTTCGCGAACATGCCTCCCGCAACAAAAGTGATTAGCCGCCAGAGGCCCTGGGCCTGAAGTTCGGCTGCATGTGTCAATCTCGTCCCACCAGGCGTGGATTCCAAGGCATAGCCGTCGTTGCCCGTGAATGGGCCCGATGTGAACCGCCATGCGACCCTCCGGGGCTCCTCGTACTCCGTGAGCTCCCACCCGTAGTCCATAGTCATGCCAATACCACCTGCCCGATGCACGCCAGTCGACCCGACCGCAACCGGACCTTCCGACGTGTACTTAGCTTCGACTATGGTCTTCTGCCACTCGGGGTCGTTGCTCAGGTCGGTCAGGTACTCGAACACCTCTTCCGGCTGTCGGTCGATCTCTACGGTCTCGCACAAATTGAAAGCCATCTGATTCCTCCTCGTGTCTCCGTGTCATTCTGCGTCGAATGTTTACGGTCTATGGGCAAAACTATTGGAGAAAGACACACTTCAAATCAGCCGAAGGGTGCAATTGAGGATGTATTCAGGGGGTGCAGCCGGACATGAGCGGTGGAACTGCCAGCAAGAGGGGCGAGTTCGGGAAGGGAAGACGCGCAGCCCACTCGGATGTGGTCGGCGCTGATGCAGTAAAACTACGAGAGCAGGTTTAGCTCATTTGCCCGCGCGACGGCCTCGGTGCGATGACTCACGCCCATCTTGCCGTACCCGTTGGCGATGTGACGCTTGACGGTAGACAGGCTTATGAAAAGCTGGTCTGCAATCTCCTGGTTTCTCAGTCCAGCAACTATGAGGCGCAGAACCTCGATCTCCCTCGCCGTTAGAGGGTCGGCAAGCTCGGCCGCCGCGTTCCGGGATGAAGCTACAGACTGATCCGGCTCGCCAAATGCGGACAACAGTCGCTGGGTGTAGAAACCGGTAATACCTGCCGCGGCCGCGTGGCGAAGGAGATCGCGCATGGGCTCGCCCTCGCCCACAAAGATCCTGACGTACCCCTCTGGCTCGGCAAGGGTCAGTGCGCGCTCTAGCGGCAAGAGAGCCCGTGAAGTGTTGGCCTGCGCTGCGTGAGCGAGCGCCTGAAGCACCAGGATTTCGATGACGCTCCCCGTCCGTCCACCTTCTTCCGCCGCCTGCAATAGACGCTCCAGCAGTTCTATCGCATCGTGAATATCGAGATCGTCGCGGCTGCTGTTGTATCTGCCTGCGAGCACCCTCGCCAGGGTCACATGCTCGAACTCACGCAGGTAGCTGAGGTCGTCATCGACAGACAGGTTTTGCTTGTTCACCCAGTCCAGGGCTTCGGTGAGCCTGTTCTGGATAATCCACACCCTCGCCTTCATCGCTGCCACCGGACGGATATCGGGCATGACCCCGGGCGTGTACACCCTCTCTGCATCGTTGAGCAGGTCAAGCGCGCCGTCCAGGTCTCCCTGTGCCTCTTTCAGTTGGGCCTTCACAACGCGCCAGCGATACTGGTAGGCATCTTGCGGAGCCTGTTCGTTCAGCTTTTCACTCCTGAGCAGATGGCTCGCGGCGGTCTCCGGATCGCCGTGTTCAAGGCACAACTCGGTCAACCCGAGGTACAGCTCCGCCGTTCCCTGGGGAGGGCGCTCGCCATGCTTCGCCACGAGGTGCAAAGCATTCTCATACGTGCTTACCGCCTCTCGGAGACGACCCTGCGTGACCCTTATCTCTGCCATGAGAGGTGTGCCGCTGATAGCGAGCAGGATGTTGCCGGTCTTTTGCAGACTCGCCATGCCTTCGCCGACCAAGCGGCGTGCCGTCTCCAGTTCTCCTCGACCAAGGTAAGCAAGACCCAGTAGACCGGCCGGGATGGCACGTTCGAAATAGTTACTTTCAGGCAAGAGTTCGAGGGCACGCCGCGCGAATGTCTCGGTACCGGGCCAATCGCCGACGGCCAGGGCGTGAAACGCACGAGCGCTGGCTATCGTCGCCGGTAGGGTCCGGAACTCCGCTTCGTCAGCGACAACCATCTTGACCGATGGCAGATCAGACCGCACACCGGCGTCCAGCCACCGCTCGGCGTCCTGCAATCTGCTCTCCCCGGACTCCAGGTCACCGGCAATCAGTGAGGTCCAGGCGTATCCGACGCTCAGCACAGGTCTCGCCCGCACCAGTTCGTCTGGTAGCTGCTTCGCCCATCCGAGCCATGTGGAGTCCTCGAAACTCCTGTGAATCACCGGCCAGATAAGTTCGATCAGGCCTGCCGCTCGCTCGAAGTCCTTGGCGGCAAGAGCATGTCGGATGGCATCGGCCGGTGAGCTGTTGCGCTCATACCACTCGCTCGCCCGCCGATGCAGAGTGGAGGCCAGATCGGGATGCTCCTCCATCAAGTGCGCGTGCAGAACGTCTGCAAAGAGATGGTGATAGCGATACCACCGGCGCTTGTCGTCCAGCGGAACAACAAACAGGTTGCCTCGCTCAAGGGTCTCCAGCATCTCTTTGCCGTCTTCCTGATCGGTGACGGCGTCACACAGCGGACCGCTTAACCGAGCGAGTATCGAGGTCTGGAGTAAGAAGTTTCGCACCAGATTACTCTGACGCAACAGCACCTCTTCAACCAGGTAGTCCACGATGTACCGGTCATCTCCTGAGAAGGCCTTTATGAATCCCTGTACGTCATTTCGCCCCTGCATAGAGAGAGCGGCCAGTTGCAGCCCGGCAATCCAGCCTTCGGTTCGTGTCTCAAGTGCCGCCGCGTCGGCTGCTGTTAATTCGAGGCCCATTGCATCGTTGAGGAACGCCGCGGCCTCAGCCTCCGTGAATCGCAAATCGGAAGGTCTTAGCTCAGCAAGTTCACCTCGCCCACGTAGTCGGCTGAGCGATAGCGGAGGATCGGCACGACCGGTGATGACCATGTGCATCTGCGGCGGCAGGTTGTCCAGCAAAAATCTGACCCCAGCGTGAACAGGCTGCGCGTCGATAAAGTGGTAGTCGTCCAGCACGAGGAGGATGCCACGCCCAGGGATCGTCGAGGAGCCGGGTGCGGCGGCATTAATCTCGTTGATAAGTGTCGTTAGAACCGACTCGATCGGCACCGGCTGAGGCGAACGCAGTAGAGAAATCGCAACCTCGCCAACGTCGGGCAGGACCTTCTGCAGTGCGGTGATGAAGTAGGCCCAGAACAGCGCAGGGTCGTTGTCTCTTTGATCCAGTGAGAACCACGCCGCGGCCCGTTCGCCGACCTCGAAAGTTGCAATCCATTCAGCCAGCAAGGTGGTCTTGCCGAACCCAGCTGGAGCGGAAACGAGTGTCAGCTTGCGCTCAGTTCCCTGATCAAGTCGCCTGACGAGTCTCGGACGCGAAACGAAGGCAGGACGCCACCTTGGCGTGTACAGCTTTGTCTCAAGTAGTGGACTTGCAGCTATGGTCTGCTCTGCCGAATCAATCATAGGTAAATTATGCCGGAAGACGGTTCAACGTGCCCTGACCGAGAACATGGCTCGCGGCAGCTTGAAGCTCGTAGATATGAGCGCACGGCAAAGGGCGGATTTTGTCGTGGACTAACTCCAGCGCGATGCGAGTAGTTCAGCGGTTGTTCGAACGACTTTCATTCGTCGCACCGAACTCGATGCCGCTGAATGTCCGCAGCCTTCAGTTGATCGTCCAGGTCGCCGTGCTACGTTCTGGTTTCGACCGTGACCGTGAATTTCATATACTGCTGATGACGAGCCGTTTGCGCGGGCAATGTGAATCACGAATCGCTCCTTGAATCGGTTGCTCGAAAAACGTGTCGACGAATCTCAATACACCGGTTCATTCGTGGATTGCACCGTTGAGATATTCGTGACTCAATGTGGCTGTAATATCACGACGGTCAGATTGCAAATATTCGAATCTGGATTTTAGATTTAGTTTTTGATGATCCGAGATCATCGGTTTTTACCGGGATCAGGGTCGCAAACGAATTGCGGTTGAAGGGCGATGGCGAACACGCTGCCCACGGTTGACAGAGCAGGAATGCAAGTTGTGTTCAACCGCAGTTGCTCGGAACATCGAGCGCCGACACGCCCTCTAAATTGACTCGAATCCAAGAAAGCGATTCGTCAACTGGTATGCACGTTGACTGAACCCGTTTCCAGGCCGCATTTTCCGTCTGATAGATGAGGAAGATAGGACTTTCTGATTGATTGATAAGTATGGGAATTGTTTTTCGACCAGCGATACATTCGCGGAACCATTCAAGTCCAGGCCATAACAAAACGCGTTCGTTGAGACATTCGTCGAACGTTCACAGATGCCCTGATTTGTGATTCTGCAACTATCCGGCTCCTCCGTGAATCGATCCAGATCAATCTGGCTGCCTAATTTTCAGGGCGAAACAAAGGTCGAGTGAAACACGGTAATTCGTCTTCTTCTGTTAACGCCAAATTCCCGGTATTCACGTCATGTTCACGCGAAAAGCTTGACCCCCTCCCAAATGACATATAGGTTCGGCGCGTATGAGCGATCAGTAGGTCGGGGGACACATGTGCGGGGCACTCGGAGTACAGGAATTAAAAGCTGACACCTTGTTGATGCCCTGGAAGGCGGGTATGCCGGTGGCCAAAACGCCGGCGGCGATCGGTGAACGGAATTCACCAATTTTCAGTTCGTCACGTGGTTCTGTGACTCGCAGCCTCCGCACGCCGTCCTGTAGCCGGTTTTCACGCTCCTCCAGCCCGTCGATATACGCATCGGCAAAATCTCCACAAGCACCGGCGACCCACTCTCTCTCGAACACTGAAAATCGGATCGTTCGTTGTGATCGTCGGATTCAAAGTGCTGCGCGAATATCTGTGGAACCCACCGACATGGAACCGTTCTCCGTTGAGGGAGCATGCCGATGAGACTGCCCCCGGTGACCAGGCACAGCTCAATCTTTCGGGTGAGTCCTCGCTCTCTGTTCACGATTGTCGCCGCCTTGGTTGCAATCGGGATACTCCAGCTCGCTCTATCGGGTCCAGATTCAGCGGGCGCCGCTGGATCAAACGCTCCGGCTTCGCAGTTGACGACCGGAAACATTGCGGGCCGAGTTACCGATCAGGCAACCGGCAATCCAATCGTTAGCGTCCGCGTCAGTGCCAACATCGAGCCATGCTGTGGCGGCGACAGCGCACTGACGGACCAGGATGGGAACTTCGAAATCACGGACCTGGCTCCCGGTGACTACCGGGTCAGGGTCGAAGCTTCAACGTTCGGATTTGTTGACGAATACTACGACAACAGCATCGGCCGCTCCGGGCTCACACTGGTTTCGGTCACAACCGGTCAAACGAGTTCTGCGATCGACTTTGCACTTGTGCAGGGAGGTTCGATCGCAGGAACGGTTTTCGAGCCTGGAGGGATCGTCCCGGTCGAGGGCATATGGGTTAGTGCGTGGTCAGAAACGCATGCCGAGTGGGTCTCGTTTGCGGCCACCGATTCAGCGGGTAACTACGCTCTCAGCGGTGTTCCTGAAGGTCTGAACACACTCGATTTTAGGGACCATTCGGGTACCTACGCGATCGAGTACTACAACGATCGCATTGGCTTCTTCGCTGCTGATCTTATACAGGTCACCGGCACTCAGGCAGTCACCGGCCTCGTCACCGTGCTGAACCTTGCGGGAACGATGAGCGGGACAGTTCTTGCTCCTGATGGAGTAACACCTCTAGAGGATTTCACCGTCGTTGCACTGGACCCGTTCACCCACGATTGGATCCAGAGTGCCCTGACAGATGCTGCGGGTATGTACACCATCCCCGGTCTCCGCTCAGGCGACTACAAGGTCTGGGCACTGGGTTCCGCGCACGATTTTCCAGATCAGTACTTTGACGGCGAAACAGATCGTGATCTCGCAACCACCGTCAATGTGAATGCGCCTGGAGACACGCCTGGCATCGACTTCGTCATGAATGCGAGTGGAACTATCACCGGGAGGCTGACGGATAATGCCACCGGCGATCCGATCAGCGGTGTATGGGTCTCGGCCAACCTCGAAGTGTGTTGTGGTGGCAACGGCGCGACGACGGACCAGGATGGGAACTTCGAGATCACCGCGCTGGGTCCCGGTGAATACTGGGTCCGAACCGCGGCTTCCGATCTCGGTTTCGTCGACGAGTACTACGACAACAGCATCAACTTTGGCGGCCACACCACGGTCCTGGTCATAGCCGATCAGACGAGTACTGGCATCGACTTTGCTCTTGTGCAGGGAGGCTCGATTTCTGGGACCGTCTTTGAACCGGGAGGCGTTGTTCCGCTAGAGGGCATCCGGGTAAATGCATTCTCAGAAACCCACGAAACCTGGGCGTCAGGTGTGACTACTGATGCGGCGGGGAACTACGTCCTTCGAGGCGTTCCCGAAGGTCAGAACAAAGTTGAGTTCGCGGATCATTCGGGTGTGTTTGCGAACGAGTATTACAACGACCAACTGACCTTTTTCTCAGCCGACCTGGTCCAGGTCACAGGTGCGCAGGTGGTCGGCGGAATCGACGCCGTCCTTGACCTTGCAGGCTCGATTAGCGGAACCGTTTTCGCTCCCGATGGAGTGACACCTGTGCAGGGTCTGACAATCGCCATGTTGGATCCAGGTTCGGGTGTCTGGGTGGTGAGGGACCGGACTGACCCAGATGGCAAGTATTTCATCGGCGGTCTCCGTTCTGGCGATTACAAGATCTGGGCTGTGGGTTCAAGTCATGGATATGTCGATCAGTATTTTGATGGGGTATTCGACCCCGAACTGGCAAACGCCGTCCGCGTAACTGCACCGGTCGAGACCACCGATATTGACTTCGTCATGAGCACGGGCGGGACGATCACCGGCAGGCTGACGGATGAAGCAACAGGCAATCCCATTGTCGGCGTGGATGTGGTGGCGAGAACCGAACAGTGTTGCGGTGGTAACCGTGCCACAACCGACCACGATGGGAACTACGAGATCACCGCATTGGGCCCTGGCGATCACTGGGTTCTGACGTCGGCGTTTAGTCTCGGCTTTGTTGACGAGTACTACAACGACAGCATCAGTTTCAGCGGCCGCACACCTGTTTCCGTGGCATTTGGTCAGACGACGCCTGACATCGACTTTGCACTTGCGCTGGGGGGCTCGATTGCAGGGGCTGTCTTTGAACCGGACGGTGTCACTCCGCTAGAAGGCATTTGGATCAATGCCTGGTCCGAAACACATTCCACATGGTTGACCTCATCCGCGGGAACCGACTCGTCCGGAAACTACGTTCTCACTGGCGTTCCCGACGGCCAGCACAGAGTCGAGTTTATAGATCATTCCGGCGACTATGTGGATGAAATCTACAACGACAAACATCGACGATCATCGGCCGATCTGGTCCAGGTTACGGGCACGCAGGCGGTCACCGGCATTGATGCGGTGCTGGAGATCGCGGGGACCATAAGCGGGACCGTGTTTGCCCCTGACGGCATTACCCCTGTCAGCGGTTTGACCGTCGCGGCGTTCGATCCCATATCGCACGACTGGCTTGAGAGCGCCACCACTGACGCCGCTGGCAACTACAGCATCCGCGGTCTTGGCACAGGAGACTACAAGATCGAGGCGCTTGGATTCGGGCAGGATTTCGCAGATCAGTATTTTGACGGAACGCCGGATTTCAATCTCGCTGACGTCGTGAGCGTAACTGCGCCGGGCGACACCCCGGGCATTGATTTCGTAATGGCTCTGAGAACCTCCGTTGAGAGGTCTGCATCGGTTGACCAGGTACATCCCGGTGACGAGGTCGAAATCACGCTTACACCTTTCGGTATTGGTGACTTCTATGCAGTTCGAGAGAATCTTGGCGGCCTCGAATTGGTGTCTCACACCGCAGACGCGTTCGATGAAGGCGTATTCGTCAATCTCACTCCTTCGCCGATTTCGTACGTGGTCCGAGTTCCGCTAAATGTTTCGAATGGCGATCAGCTCGTTATCTCAGGCCAGTTCTGGGAAGACCCCGGTGACGAGGCAGCGGTCAGCCCTTCTCAGACAGTGTTGAACGTCGTTGTGCCCGACACCGAGCTGGTCCGTGAGTTGAGCGCCTCTACCGGAGTTGCGGGCGACATCATCGACATCACTCTGACACCTTCGGGAATCAGGCAGTTCTACGCGGCGCAGGAAAACCTGGATGGATTGGAGCTTGTCTCACACGATGCGGATCGTCTTGAGCAGGGCGTGTTCGTTCGGATTTCCAACGACCCGATTCACTACCAGGTGAGGATCCCCAACGGTACCTCCCAGGGACAGTTCTTCGACATATCAGGAACGTTCTGGGAGGACCCGGGTCGAGTTGAGCAGGTGACACCGTCCGTGAGTCGGATAGCAGTCGTCAACCCGAACGCCTCCGTGAATCGGACGCTAAGTGCTGCGGGCGCACTTGCAGGCGAGACGGTGACTGTGACCATCACGCCAACAGACGTTAACCAGTTTTACGCTGTTCGAGAGGAACTCGACGGTCTTGAGCTCGTATCGCACACCGCAGACAACTTCTCCGGCGGCGCGTTCGTACAGCTCGGTCCCAATCCGTTCCAGTACACAGTGCGCGTGCCAGCAGGCACACCCGCGGGCCAGCTGTTCGGGATCAGTGGCGTCTTCTGGGAGGACCCGGGGCAGGAGCGGCCGGTTGATCCGGCAAACAGTCTGTTGGAGGTAACCGGAGGACCCGACTCGTCGGTCAACCGGACGCTGAGCGCCGACGAAGTTCGCGCTGGCGGTACAGTTACCGTCACTCTCACACCAACCGATGTCGCACTGTTCTATGCCGTCCGCGAGGACCTTGGTGATCTCGAACTCGTATCGCACACTGCTGACGACTTCTTTGATGGCGCTTTCGTTCAGCTCAGCCCGAATCCGTTCGAGTACACGGTGCGCGTGCCGCTAGACGCTCCACCAGGCGCTTTATTCTCCATTGGAGGAGTGTTCTGGGAGGACCCGGGTGAAACGCGACTGGTTGATCCAACACTCAGCCAGATCAACGTTCCAGCTCGACCGGCTGCGTCGGTGCTTCGTTCTCTCGACGCGAACTCTGCTCCGGCAGGCGGCACGGTAATGGTCACCATCACGCCATCCGATGTCGAACTGTTCTATGCGGTCAGCGAAGACCTTGGTGACCTCGAACTGGTCTCGCACACGGCGGACGGCTTCGATAACGGCGCGTTCGTCATGCTCACTCCGGACCCGTTCGAGTATAGGGTCCGTGTGCCGGCTGGAACGCCGACCGGCGCAGAACTTCCGATTTCAGGAACGTTCTGGGAGGATCCCGGCCAGGAGCGGCCTATCGATCCCGCCGTGAGCACGATCAATGTACTGGCTGGTCCGGCTTCGTTTGTTGAGCGGACGTTAGATGCGACGAATGCAGCACCGGGCGGCACGGTCACCGTGACTCTCACGCCATCCAATGTCGAGTTGTTCTATGCGGTCCGTGAAGACCTTGGCGATCTCGAGCTGGTCTCACACACGGCGGATGGCTTCGACAACGGCGCCTTCGTCATGCTCACTCCGGATCCGTTCGAGTACACGGTCCGTGTGCCGGTTGGAACGCCGACCGGCACAGAGCTTCCGATATCTGGAATGTTCTGGGAAGACCCGGGACAGGAGCGGCCCGTCGATCCGAGCGTGAGCACGATTCGCGTTTCGCAGGGTCCGCCGCTTTCTGTCGAACGATCTCTCAGTGCGAACTCGGTTTCAGCTGGCGGATCGGTGACCGTAACCCTGACGCCGACGAACATTGAGCTGTTCTACGCGGTCCGTGAACACATCGGCGGCCTCGAACTCATCTCGCACACGGCGGATGGTTTCGACGACGGCGCATTCATCATGCTGACGGCAGAGCCATTCCAGTACACGGTGCGAGTCCCGCATGGATCGCATGCTGGCGCTGAATTTGGAATATCGGGAACGTTCTGGGAGAACCCGGGCTTCGAGTTTGACGTCGCTCCGCCGGTGTCGATCATCACAGTTGGCAGGCCCGCCAGTCTTGAACGCACGCCGGGTTCCAGGTCCGCTGCACCGGGCGAGGAGTTCACCCTCACGTTGACGCCTCATGGGATCGATCTCTTCTACGCAGCCAGGGAGAACCTCGATGGATTGGAACTGATATCGCACGATGCCGATAACTTCGAGGATGGTGTGTTCATTCGGCTGTCCCCGACGCCGATCAACTACACGGTCAGAGTGCCCATAGACGCTCCCGATGGAACCACGTTCGATGTCACCGGCACGTTCTGGGAGGACCCGGGTTTCAAGCTGGATACTTCGCCCGCAGTCACCCAGGTCCGTGTCTCGGTCAATCCTGCTGTTGTTGAGAGGACTGTCGTCACGGAATCGGTGGTCGCAGGCGCACTTGTGACGGTTACGATCACGCCGACGGATGTCGACCTGTTCTACGCCGTCAGCGAGAGCCTCGGAGACCTGGAACTGATCTCGCATACAGCAGACGGTTTCGACGACGGGGTGTTCCTGATGCTCAGTGCGCAACCATTTGAGTACACGGTGCGTGTGCCGATAAATGCCGCCGATGGAGACCAGTTCCCGATTTCCGGAACCTTCTGGGAAGACCCGGGTTTCGAGCAGCCTGTTACGCCGCCCACCACGGTGTTGTTCACAGGACCGGCGATTGGACTCCTGTTCGTGCCTGACGAACTACCGCTCGATCTGAACGCCACACGGACGGTGGAGCTACACGTGACCGATCTTCTTGGAGAAGAGGTCGACACGGTGCAGCTGAAGATCACTCATGATCCGGCTGTTATCGAGATCTCCAGCCCGTCCTGTATCGGTCTCTTCGCAGACGGTGCGCCCGGACCCGTGATTCGCGATGAGGACGCGGGAGCCTCGTGGTTCAACTGCCACGTTCTGGACACAATATCCGGCGGCTCCGGTGCGGTCATGTCGTTCGATGTCACTCGTGTTGGCCCCGGCAACCCGGTGCTGGAGATGGTCACGACCGGAGTCACACGAACAAAGTTCATCAAGGGTGGCCTGGTAGTCGAAACCTCTGTGCAGCCGCTGAACACGCTTCAGATACTGCCCGACACATCGGTCAGCGGCATGGTGACAATCCAGGGTGTTGCGCCGGGTGACGAGGATGCTTTCGCAGTCATCGGGCCGCATGTATCGCTTGTGCCGACATCCGGAGGTAGAGAAACAGGCGTCGATGTGAATCCAGACGGAGCCTTCGCGATTCATGGCGTGCTGGACGGGGTCTACGACGTCATCCTGGATGCGCCGGGATCACTGGGCAGACGGCTCGTCGGCCTTACGGTTGCAGGAGTTGACATTGAACTCCAGCCGATCCAGCTGCGCGGCGGCATCTCGAATCCCGACGACGACATCGTCGAGGGACAGGATATCTCGGCTGTGGCCGGGTCCTTCGGCCTGGGACCGAACGAGCTGAATGGACGGTTTGCGCCAGGCACTGAGCTGATCGTCGACTTCAACGGCGATCTCTGGGTTTCGGCGTTCGATATTTCGATTGTGCTGAGCAACATGGGCGAGACCAGGCTGCAGGAATGGACCGATCCTGCGGTTGTCACGGGCGGATGAACTGTATTGGAACCAAAAAACTTCGCGAAATCCGACCGTGGTCTGAACTGAGAAAGTAAGTGCGACATGATTCTTAAAAGAGGAAATGTAAACGGGATCTGGCCGTTCGCGATGGCCATGGTCGTGACGATAGCCGCTGTCATTGCAGTTGCTTCGACGAGCACTGGATGGGTTTCTGCACAGACCGGAACAGACGGCACAGGAGGGACGGGCGGAACGGGCGGTCTACCAGAACTTCGAACCATCATCTTCCAAGGCAATGTCACAATCGCGGGGCAGCCGTCACCGAACGGTTTTGAGGTAACAGCGAAGATACGTGGCGATTCAGGCCAGGTGATCTACACTTCCGATCCCGTGATTGTCGGTCAAACGATAGACAGCCGATACAGCGCGCTGGTAGTTGGCCCCGATCCAGCTGCCGAAGGCAGAAGTATTGAGTTCTGGCTTGACGGTCTGACGGTCTCTACCAGCGTGTCCGTGTTTGCACCTGTTCTCAATGGTCAAGTATGTCTCGGATGTGCTTGGACGCTACCGATTCTTCGTAGCCTGGATTTGGATTTTCCATTTGCCCCGGTTGGCACGCCAACTCCGACTCCCGGCGGAACGGGTGGGACCGGAGGCACCGGTGGGCCAACGCCAACACCGACTCCCGGTGGGACAGGCGGTACCGGGGGCACAGGTGGAACTGGCGGGCCAACGCCGACTCCGATACCAACATCTACTCCCGGTGGAACTGGTGGCACAGGAGGCACTGGTGGTACCGGCGGTCCAACGCCGACCCCGGTTCCAACATCGACTCCCGGTACTGGCGGCACCGGTGGCACTGGGGGCACTGGCGGACCAACGCCGACCCCAATACCAACGGCGACTCCCGGTACTGGCGGCACAGGAGGCACCGGCGGACCGACGCCGACTGCGACGCCAGACGATCCTGCATGCCGTGCGGATACAAATGACGATCAGCACATCCAGAGGGAAGAGGCGATCGAAGCCGTTATTGGATACCTCTTCGGCATTGACGATTGGACTCGGGCCGAGGCAGTGGATGCAGTTACCGCTTACCTGACCGGACGAATGCTGACGTGCGCTACTCCGCAGGGGTCAAGCGGATCGTTTGTTCGGTCGGCCAACAGCCATGAGCCGATTGTCGGTGTAGCCCACGTTGCCCCAGACCGTCGAAGCGCCGCCCTCCAACTCGGCGCCGTTGAACAACTCCTGTTCGACACAGGAGTCAGCGGCAAAGGCGCCGGGAGCACCGACCAATTCACAACATGGACCATCGATCCTGGTAGACCAGGAACGGAATTAAAGCTCGGGGCGGAAAAACCATCTGGCGTCCGGTGGGGCATTGAGCACACAAGAACTCACGCACCGACCGATCCCCAGCAGCACTTCGCACATGGTGCTGGCAATCCAAAGATTTGTGTTCTGAATTAGAGATGGCAGATGACCATTAGCATCGTCGGAACCCGGCCCGTTGGTGCTCTGCATTTGAGAAAGAAGAGGGTTGGTGGAAAGACTATTTGCGCGCGGGATAGCGGCAGCAGTCCTGGCAGGAACACTGTCACTGCTGGCGTTGGTGCTTGCCACATCTCCGAACCGGGGGCTGGAGGTAAGCGCGCAGGTAGTAGCGGAACCTGGATTTAGCCTTTCGCCGGAAGTGGTTAATGTTGGGATCGGCGATCGGCAGACTCTGGAAGTGGTGTCGGGGGAGTTCGACACAACAGATATCAATGCCCTCCAGGTGACCGTTCAGTACGACAGCACGAAGGTTCGAGTTGAGAACCCTTCGTGCCTCGATGATCTTGCCGATATGCATGAGCCCAGGTTCAACCCGGATGTGCAGAACGGCGCAGCGTCGTTCACCTGCTTTGAAATACTCTTCCCTGGCAACGGTGGATTAGTTGCGACGTTCGATGTGGTCGCAATTTCGGTTGATGATTCAGATCTGGAGCTCGTGGGAGACGGCCCATTCAGCACAGGATATTTCGGTGACGGCGCGCTGATGGCGCAAGGCGATCTCACCGGTGCGACCGTTGCAGTTCAAGACGGTGATACTGTCAGGCGTTCGGCCAGCGCCACGATCGTCGAAGCGGGTGATGAGGTCACGATAACGATCACCCCGGACGGCGAGATGCCGTTCTACGCAGTTCGTGAGGACCTCGCTGGATTGGAGTTGATCTCTCACACGGCCGACAATTTTTCGGAAGGCGCGTTCGTCATGATCAGCGCCACTCCCTTCGAATATGTTGTCCGCGTTCCAGCAGATGCCGATCCGGGTGAGCAGTTCCCGATAACGGGTAACTGGTGGGAGGATCCCGGTTTCGAGTTCCTTGTGCTTCCCGACCCACTGGTCATCGAAGTGGCGGAACCGGTAACGCCGACCCCAACTCCGGAAGACACACCGACACCAACGGCTGTTCCGGTTTCTACTAACACTCCGGTGCCACCGACTCCCACAACCGCTCCGTCGGGCGGCGGCGGTGGAGGTGGAGGCGGCGGAGGAGCGCCACCATCGGGGCCTACTTCAACACCTCTCCCTGCGATTCCGACTGCGCCGCAGTCTGTAACCGCCGAACCAGGAGACGGATCAGTCACAATCAACTGGAGCCCGCCTCCGTTGGTCGAAGGCGCGCCGGTCACTGGATACAGGATCCTCAACACCGTCACTGGCACCGCAGTCCTCCTGGGTGGATCGGCACTGTCACACACGTTCACCGGCCTAACAAACGGCATTTCCTACAGCTTCCAGATCTCGGCAATCAACTCATCCGGCAACGGTGAGAGTGTAGTGGTGGGGCCGGTCACGCCGATCGCGGGATCCGGCAGTGGCGCAGCAGTTGGTGCTGCAGCCAGCGGCGCGTTCGGTGAAGGTGTAGAAGTCACCGAATCCGATCCCGAGATCTCCACCGAACCGTCTGGCATCAGGGCCCTGATTCCCGCTACCGGCGTGAGTGAAGGTGAGACACCAACCGGCGAATTTGACATAGACACCGAAGAACTAACGGTTGACACAGACTCCTCAGGCGCAGGAACCGGCTCGTTGAAGTTGGGTGAGGAGCTCACCGTTACCGGCCAGGTTCAGGTTATTGGGGCCGAAGGCGGCATCGCTGTCGAGTTCCAGGACGCGACACTGAACTTCATACCGGTGATCGACGAAACCGAGTCAACGCTCCTCGACGAAGATGTGGGGACTCCCGAGGTGTCCTTCGACGTCGGAGTTACCGGCGTCGGTGAGTCAACTCAGGTTTCCGCTGAATATACAAAGGAACTGCCTTCCGAATTTGCAGGCTCTTCGTTCGCGCTCGGCGCTCCAGGCACTACAGGACAGCTTGACGACCCTGACGCCGACATTGCATACGTCGTGTCTGTGAGCAAGAGCGGGATCGACGACGAGGACCTGCAGGACAACACGGTCACGATGACGGTCGGCAAGACGTGGTACGAGGAGCGAGTTGCAGCGGGCAAGTCGATCGTGATTTCGAAGGTCGCAGAGGATGGAAGTGTGTTCGTTGTCGAGCCGGTCTGTACCGAGTTGGCGGATTCGTACTCATGTACGGCTACATTCTCCGGTGAAGCGGGAGGGTTTTCTGACTTCATCCTGGCGGCTCTGACCCTGACAACCGAGCCCACACCAACGCCTACTCCCACTCCTTCTCCTACTCCTATTCCCACCGGCGTACCAACATTCCAGGCTCCCGATGATCAGCCGACTCAAGAGCCTTCGCCCACAGAGACTGTGGTTCCTCCGACACCAACAACTGCGACGGGGGCAACACAGGCACCGGCAGCGACGGCGACCGCCACTCTGGCGCCAACGTCTGTGAGCGCGCCCACGCCGACCCCACTTCCTCAGATCCTGCCAACACCGGCAGCGGACGGAGATGGCGATGGGGGCGGCGGCCTGCCTGCCTGGGTTATCGCACTCATCGGTGTGCTGGCAGTTGGGATCCTCGGAGGCATTGTGGCTCGGACATTTGGTTCGCAGATTTTGCAGCAACTTAAGAGGGGCTAATCAATAGCCGGGGCAAAACCAAGAGGGACAAGACGATGCCCAACTTCAAGACGTGGACCATAGTTTTTACCATCGCAGCCTATTCAGCCGTGCTGGTTCTCGGTGGCCTGCTCGTCACCGGCACCGGATTCGCACAGGCAAACTCCCTGCCGCCAGAGTGTAGAGCGGATCACGATGGCGATGGAGCAATTTCCCACTCCGAAGCTGTAATGACGGTCGCTGATTATCTGCTGGAACGCGGCGGCGGTTGGACACGGCCCGAGGTCGTGTCCGTGGTTACCGCGCACCTCCTTGCCGAGGAGTTTGATTGCGCCGAACCACCTGAGCCTCTTACACCAAATGGAACCGCCGTTGTTGCTGTGGATTTCGTGCACAACGAGAACGGCCGCAATCAGGCCCAGCCAACCGAAAGTATTCACCACTGGGGCATTGGTGAGACTCTGTTCATGAGAGCTGAGGATGACAGTTCCGACTTCTGGCTGGCAACGGGGTGGGAGATAGCGAGTGATCTTTCTGAAGCGACCATCAATATCAGGGAGGGAGTTCCGTTCCAAACCAATTGGGATAACTTCGGAAACCTGACCGCCGAGGATGTTGCGTGGAGCATGAACGATGCGAACGCAGCAACAAACCCGAACTCTATTCACGGACAGGCGGGCGATTTCGCAGGTCTGTGGGGTGAGTGGACGGTTGTAGACGACGCCACGATCAGGTTCGACTTCACGTCGTTTGACTCAACCTGGAAAGATGACTTCCTTAACCAGTCTGGCCCGGCATTTACTGTCTATTCCAAGAATGCATTCGACACGATGGGACCCGACTGGGCTCGGAACCACATCGTGGCAACGGGCCCGTTTGAAGTCGAAAGCTGGGACGCCAATTCCCAGTTAACGTTGGTCAGTCGTTACGCTGGTGGCGGCCAACATTACCTGCCATCGCTGACTCCGAAGACAGACAGGGTCAGGTTCATTCAAATACCTGAACCAGCAACCCGTGAGGCGCTGCTGAGAGTCGGTGAAGTTGACGCCAGCGTGCTCGAACCGGCGGCTGGCGGCGATGCGGCTCGGAACAGATTCCTGAGGACGAGCACGGATCTGAATCGTCAGCTCGGTGTCTTCTTCTCCGGGAACCTCTGGGAAGACGTACACGCAATAACAGGCGAGCAATTGCCGCCGAAGACGCCGTTCGACCTCGACTGGCCGTGGATTGGATCGCCAGGTCTGCACGGCGGCGGAATCCCTGCTAACGACATGGAACAAGCGCGTCTGATCAGGCGGGCGCTGGCGATCTCAATCGACAGGGATCAGGTGAACGAAGTTTTGCTTGATGGTCTCGGTCGGCCGGTGATGGTGACGTACTTTTCAACCGCTCACCCGAACTGGGACCCGAAGTGGAACTACCCGTTCGACCCTGAAGAAGCGCGCAGGATCCTGAGCGATGACATCGTTGCCGATTATGAGCAGGGAACGGCCGACACCAGTCCGGAGAACCTGAACGGTAACGCCTTCGAGGTATCGGTCTATGCCGGTCCCGAGTTTGGCGGCGGAGGGGGCATCACCGGAGAGATTACCGACGCTGTGGCAGGGTACTGGGCGCATTTGGGTCTTCAGACCTTCTCATTGAAATTCGCGTACGCCGTTTTCAGGCCCACGCTTGTTGATCGGACAAACACCATTCCCTGGGTCGCTTCATGTGACAAGGGTATTGAGTCGAATCCGTGGCACTTCCCGAAGGGCCTTGTCCAGACAACCCTGACGCGTGGTGGATTCGGCTGTGGATTCGAGTCACCTGAGATCCTGAACTTCTACAACAGGATGGCCAACGCTCCTGACATAGCCATCGCAACTCAGGCTGCCAACGAGTACCTGGATTACGTGTACTTCTGGAACCTGCAGCCGGGTGTGGTTGCGGTGCCCAACGACGTCTACTTCAACCCGAAGAAGATCGCTGAATGGCCAATGACGAAGTCAGCATCGTCACCAATTGACAGCGTTTGGGACCTGAGGTTGCAGCCGTGAATTCGCTTAATTGTCTCTCAAAGCGCCCGTATTTGATCGGTCGTGAAAACAGGTCGGCGGAAAAACATCCGGGGGGATTCCAATGAATGTGAGAAAACTGAGACCCGCGTATGCCGGTATGGTGATCTCTGCCTATGCCGCGATTCTTGTTGTGGCGGGACTTCTGGCAACTGGCAACATCGATCTTGCGCGAGCTGCCAGCGAAGAGCACCTGTGTCGTGCCGACACCAACGGCGATGAGTTTATCTCCAGAGCGGAAGCCGTATCTGCCGTAACAGCGTTCCTGACATCTTCGCCCGATTGGAAACGCGATCAGGTTACCGATGTTGTCGCCGCATTCCTCCTGGAACGCATGCTTGACTGTCCTGGCGGTGTCACTGTGCCGGAGCCCCGAACTCCGAACGGTGAAGCGGTCATAGCGCTGGGATCCGGATCAGTAAACGATCAGAACGGCCGAAACCAGGCGCAGTCGCCTGAGATCGTTCACTACTACGGTATCGGAGAAACGATGTTCCTCCGCGGGCAGGACGATACAGCGTTGCCGTGGCTTGCTACCGCATGGTCAATTGAAAACGACCTGTCTGGTGCAACACTTACGATCGCGGAGGGCGTGAAGTTCCATGTTGTTGACGGTAACGATTTTGGTGATCTGACGGCCCATGACGTTGCGTTCAGCATGAATGATGCGAACGCCACCACTAACCCCAACTCAATCCACGGCCAGGCTGGTGATTTTGCCGGTTTGTTCAAGGAATGGATTGCGGTCGACGACCGAACCGTCACGTTCGACTTCGAGTCGTTCGACACCATGTGGAAGGACGACTTCCTGAACCAGTCAGGTCAAGCGTTTTCAGTTTTCTCCAAGACGGCATTCGACACTATGGGTGAGGATTGGGTGCGGGACAACATTGTCGCTACTGGACCGTACCAGCCGGTTGAGTGGCTGCGAGACACAAAGCTGGTCATGGAATCGGTGCCTAATCACTGGAAGTTCGTACCCAGGACGAATCGCATTTGGATCCTGGAAATTGCTGATCCAGCCACTCGAGTCGCAATGCTTCGAACTGGAGAAGCTGATGTTGCAGATATCGATCCTGCAGATGCCTCTCAGTTCGTCAGCGGAGGATTCGGTGTTGCCAGCACGGGTAACGGGAATCAGGAAGGTCTTTTCTTCTCAGGCAATCTGTGGGAAAGGTTCAGTGCACGCGAGGGCGAAGGTGAAGGTGAGCCGAACGAAACGCTGCTGACACGGGGCACTTACGTGCACGACTTCCCGTGGATCGGAAACCCGTTCAGTACGAACGACCCCGGGGACATGGAAGAGGCTCGCCTTGTTCGCAGGGCGCTTGCAATTGCCATCGATCGCGATGCCATTGTTGAAAGCGTGCTTGGTGGTATCGGCAAGCCGAACATGGTTCAGTACTTTTCGACGGATCACCCGAACTGGGATTCAAAATGGGATTACTACTACGATCCAGATGAGGCAAGGAGCATCATCTCAGGCCTTCAGGATGCTAACTACTTCAGAGGCGTAAATGACGGCAACAATCTGAACGGCAATGCTTTCGAGATTCCCATCTACTCTCAAAACGGAAACACGACTATTCGAGGAGATATTGCGGACGCAGTGGCTGGATTCTGGGCTGAATTGGGCCTTGAGACCTACAGCTTGAAGTACACGTATCGGCTGTTCCGGCCAGGTATTGTCGGGCGAACCAATGTGCTCCCATGGATCACTGCCTGCGACCTAGGACGGGAGTCTACTCTATGGCATGAGCCGAAGGGCCTTGTCCAGTCTTCATTGAGTCGTGGTGGGTTCAGTTGCGGCTTTGAGAGTCCTGAGATTACCGAATTCTACCGGCGCATGGCACACGCTCCAGATCAGGCCGCTGCAACGCAGGCCGCAAATGAATACCTGGACTACGTGTACTTCTGGAACCTGCAGCCGGGTGTGGTGACGATTCCAAACGACGTGTACTACAACCCGAACAAGATCGCTTCCTGGGACATGGGCAAATCTTCGACTTCGAAGACCGGTAACTACTGGAATCTAGAGTTGCAATAGACAAATAGAGGTAGACAGACCCGGCAGGCGACTGATCATGTGAGGCTGGCGCTTGCCATTTGTGAGTACAAGAAAGTCGCATAGCTCGCTGTGTTGGTCTGAAATAAATAGCTTGTTGAACGTTGTCGACAAAGCTATTTGTGACGTGCAGCTTCAGGAGACAGAGTAAGGGAATGTAAGGATGCTATCAATACTATGATCGCATTCTTCTTCGAATCCACAATAATGTGAAAAGAAGGTATTATTTGAGGCCATTTCACGTGGCTGTTCGTCGACTTCGTATTTTTATGTTTGGTCCTAGTTCGAGCGATTTTAGTCGTAATATATCACTGTATTTCGGCGTTGCGATGCTCGGCGTCATAGTCGCCTGTAGTTCATCTGGTGATGAACCCGACAATGCCGCCGTTTCTCGCGTTCTGTCCAGCAGTAGCGCACCACCTGGAGCGGAAATCACCGTCACACTGCAACCAGACGGCATCGGTGGATTTTTTGCGGTACAGGAGTCGATTGGTGACCTGGAAATACTGTCGAACACCGCAGACAGCGTTCGAGATGGCGTGTTCGTGCAACTCGAAGAGCGCGCTATCGACTACACGGTGCGAATTCCGAGTACCGCTCAGCCTGGCTCGACTTTCGTCATTTCAGGTCAATTCTGGTCGGATCCTGAGGCCCGGAAACCGGTGCTACCCGGCGAATCTGTGATCTTGGTCCGGTAGTCCAAGAGCCGTACGGCGTCAGACAGATTACATCGAACCCAGCGACTCCAATGTTGGCGCGACAACTGAGCGAGTGTCGACTTCAAAAAGCATCTGCATTACCGGGCGAAACGGGATTAGTCAGACTCAGGTTACGCTTTGATGCTGTGAGTTGTGTCACCAGAACGAAGAAAACGAATCGCAGCACAACGGCACTATTTCGGCCATACATCTCCGCACGTAATCCGAATACGCAGTTCAAGATTCATTGCGGTTTCGTATCTCAATCAAATTTCGACGTGCTTATCGGGAATATCGACACATTCCCATTATTTATGGTAATTTCACACAGATATCACACATCAACACCAAAAATGAGCTATGCTCCCGCAACTCAATGCATCCAGATATTGATCGGGTGATGAGAGTGTTGCGTCTATGGTTTGTCTTTTCCGGTTCGGGTCACTCGCAAGGCCTTCACGGCAAATACGAATGGACGTGCACTTCACAGAATGGCAGGACGAGGATGTAGTGGTCAAAATTCGAGCTAGATCGTCTGAGTTATAGGACTAAGAGGTGGGCAATGAGCCCGATAAACGCATCGACTCTGAGGATACGGCGACTACCGGTATTGACGCTGGTCGCAATGGCGATACTGGCAATAGCGGTGTCGACGGCCGTCAATTCACCGGTGCAGGCCGCTGCCGGGAAGATCTACGTTACCAATGAGTGGTCCTTGATCACCAACGAGCCTGCTCCACCCGGCCCATACACCTTCAGCAACACCGTATTTTCCACTTACGGAGACGACCCTCTCGTAGGCCTGAACACAGGCCGAATCATCAAGCCCGGATCAGACGTCGTCAAAGTTGTGATTGTTGACTCAGAGTTGAATCCGCCGGTGCCGATAGCAGTCACGAACTCGTCAAACATCACGCTCATCACCGGTGGATCGAATGACACCATCAGCACAACCGTTGGTAATACGGCCGTCATTGAGTTGACCGGGCTTGGTACAAGTTCTCCAATCGCAGGGAGTCTTGCTGACGTTCAGGCGAACACGGTCCTGAGTGTGGATGGCGGCACCACGAACCTCACTGGAACCCAGCTATCGATCATCAGTTTTTTCCGTGGAAATGCACTAGGTGATCCCTGGATCCGGGTAGTTGTCAACGTCTCGGGTCCCTACGTACTCAATTACATCCAGTACGAGACCGCAGTTGTGGGTTCTGCCCTTGTCACCGTTAAAAGCGACCTGGAGAACACTGACATTACCTTCCTCGCTAAGGAGACGGGGATTGGTACCGGCCGGTTTGAAGGCTTCATCCAGCTGATTGAAAATGGCGTTACTAAGATCAGTGGTGACGGCTCAACCGCTGCCTCAACAGGTGCGTCTGGAGCCGTCGACGTATATGCCGGTGCCGGCCCGATTTCGGTGTCGTTCAAGGACAATGCCAGTAACACGCAAGAGACACTAGTGTCCATCGACAATGCCGCTCCGGTGAACACTGTGACTAGTCCCTCGCCCGGTTCGGCAACTCAGGACAGAACTCCCATATTCAGCGGGACCGTTGTCGATGCAGGTTCCGGTTTGATGATCAATGAATTTGACGCTAGATGGGACAACACCGACGACCCGAACGACTCGGTACCGGTTATTAACGTTGTTAACGGCAACGACGTTGCAGCCGACGTACAGTCACTCAACGTCTCCACAACCGGCGCGGTTGACGGAGATTTTGCGTTCAGCTTCTCCTGGTCGCCGCCATTTGCAATCCCGGACGTGCCTGGTTCCGTGGACAACATCGTCGATTGGGTGATCGTCTCAGCCGATCTTGCCGGTAACGTCGGCTTGTCCGATGTCGATCCGGCCACTAATGGCGTTCAGTTGCCTACAGTGAAGATCGATACTATCAATCCGGGGTTTACACACATCACTAACGACCACAAAACTGGTCTCGCCTGGAACGGTACAAATGAAGTGGTAGCTCGGAACTCGCTGAGAGTTGCATTCAACGATGGCCTGACGAATGTCCAGCCGTCCGACTTCACAGTAAAGTTGGATTCCGGGGCTGTCTTTGTGCCAACCAGCGTCACTGTGGTGAACACGCTTGTGGACGCAGACGGTATTCCCTTCAACGTCTTCGACTCGAACTCTTTTACGTTCGACGAACTTCTGAAACCACTCAGCAGCGCGGCCAGAAGCGCTGTGTACTTTGAGCTCGCTGCAGACCTCGCCTCTAACGACACCCCGCTGGTGAGCATCCAGGACGCCATCTCTGACCTTGCAGGTAACGTTGAAACTCTCGGTGACCGAGAAGTTTCCGACGGCCTCGGTCCTTTGCTCATAGTTACGCTATCCGGAGGATCAGGCACCGGGACCGGTGACGAAGGACCGGATCAACTTACGCGGGACCAAATGAGCATCGGCGTACAGAGCGACGAATCTCTGTCCGCTCAACCGTTCGTCCAGGTGTTCTCGGATGTAGGTGATGTGGACGACACTCCGACGGCTCTCGCGCAGGGCACCAACATCTGGACGGCAACGTTCCAATCGGAAGGCGATGCCGACGGCAAGCGTGCCGTCAAAGTTACGGCTACTGACATCAGGGGCAACACAAGTACGCTCGGTTCGGACGACGCAGAGAATCCCGGTACTCCAGTGTTCCGCCTGGACACCTGGATCCCCAATCCGGTGATCTCTCTCGATCCTGCCGATGCTCCTGATAGCCGGGTCACGCCTTCCGTACGACCTCAAATCACCATCAATCACATCGTTCCAGGCGAGGCATCGACGGTCACGCTGCTGGACGTCCAGCTTGACGGCGTACAGGTGGAAGGCGATTTCGTTCGCCTCAGCAATGGACGTATCCACAGGTTTACACCTTCAGTTGATCTTGCCGTAGGTCAGCATCTGCTTGTGATTCCTACGACCGGTGCTGTGGATGCGGCTGGAAACGAAACGGTCATGTTCCAGTACGAGTTCACCGTCGATCCGCCGGCTTCGGCTGTATGTCGGGCTGATATCAACCCGACCGGTTTAATCGAGCGATTTGAAGCGGTCGATGTTGTGGTGTCGTATCTGCTTGGCAGGGGCGAGTGGACACGGGCCGAGGCGATCGAGGTGCTAACCGCGTACCTGTTGCAAACGCCGCTCAACTGCTGAGGCCAGGCTTCTGAGAGGTCAGGCTTCTGAGAGACCAGGCTTCTGGAATGTATGACACGGCACCGTCTGCCGAGACGGCGCCTTGTTCTTAGCGACTGAAAGACTGTCGCAGTAGTCGTTCATGTCGGCTCGGCAAACCGAGTCTCGGCAACCAGTCCCGTACCGCGTTCTACGTCAACCCTGTCCCGTCGTCCCGCTGAAAGAACCAGGGTCTCTTACATTCACCTTTGGCTAGCTCTGGAGGCGGTTGTTAGCGATGAGATCGTTGCCGCACAGGTGAGGGGTGTTTGCCGCAAAACAGAGCCGCATCCGACGGTGAATCGCCGCGCGGCCGGTTACCCCTGCCCGCTCAATGATTTGAGATCTCAGATTGATGTGGCCATCATTGATCGGAGTGATTTGAGGCCGCGGTATTGTAGTGCGCGTACGGCTTCCACCGACTTGTCCAGCTGGCCAGCAACTTCGCCGTGTGACATCCCTACGAGGAAACGGAACGTGAGCACTTCTCGTTGCTCATCCGGGAGCCGCAGTAGGGCTTCACGGATATACCGCTGCTGCTCTGCAATTTCGAGCGAGCTTTGCGGGCAGCGCTGCGGATTTGTGTCGATCTTGTGCATTGCCAGGCCATCCAACGGCTCTGTCTTCTTCCGCTTACGGAGACGGTCGACTGCGTGATTATGTGCAATTCGGAATAGCCAGGAATCGAACCGCTCGGGCTGGCGCAATTTTCGTAGTTTTCGCCAGGCCGTGACGAACACTTCGCCAACCGACTCTTCAGTGTCAGCCGGGTCCAGTAGCAGCGAGTTCAGGTACTTGGAGATCTTTGCGGATCGAGTTTGGAACAGATAGGCGAACGCGGTTTGGTCGCCCGCAGCAGCGGCATTGACGTTTTCGATGTCGAGTAGTTGTTGAGGATTATTGGAGCTATCGCCCGCTCGATCTCGAACGCGCTCACCGGACCTTTCTGGCAGGAATTGCCCACCGATTGCCGAATTAGTTGCCATTGCTACCCTCGGGCGGCTCAGGCGTCTCGGTTGGTTCTGGCGGCTCCGGCGTCTCTGTCGGTTCGGGCGTCTCCGTGGGCTCAGGTGTCTCTGTCGGCTTGGGAGTCTCCGTGGGTTCAGGTGTTTCTGTCGGCTCAGGCGTTTCGGTCGGTTCGGGAGTCTCGGGTGGTTCGGACGTTTCCGTCGGCTCCGGCGTCTCAGTTGGCTCCGGCGTTTCGGTCGGCTCAGGAGTCTCCGTCGGTTCAGGTGTTTCAGTCGGCTCCGGTGTTTCCGTGGGTTCCGGCGGCTCAGGTGTTCCAGCCGCACCTGGTGTCACCGACGCGTCAGGCGATTCTGCATCGTCTGACGAATCTTCGATCGGACCGGCCGTTGGCGGAGGGTCTAGTGAGGAGTTCCCAGCGGATTCCGATCTGCCCCCGGAGCTGTCGCTACTTTCGGTACCTCGACCCGCCACCGCCACGCTCACTCCGGTTGCCGTTACCTCAACTGGCGCACCGCCCTCGCTGTCTTCACCCGGTGGCCGGCCTGACTGAGAGGTGCTGTCCGCCAGGATCGCTGAACCACCATTGGCTGAACCCGGATCGCCCTCGACCAACGGTGCCAGACCGTTGAAGTAACCGTCACTAGAACCAGCGCCGTCACCCGCTTGATCGATGGAATCGGTGTTATCCGGATTGGCAGGCAAGGACTCGGCCAGCGGACCGGCACCGTTAACACCGCTCGCGGGCATTCCACTTGAATCCCGGTTCTCTAACGCCGCGTCCCCGGCATCGTGAGATTGAGGCTTCTGACTCGCCGCACCATCACCATGGACGGCTACAAACTCGGGCTTTCCAGATTCACCCGCTTGCTGCGCACCTTGCAACGGATCGATTACCAGCAGTGTGAAGAACAGGAATGCGAGGACGATTGAAACGGCGATAACTGCGTACCGCAGCGACGCTGAAGGAAATGGCATCGACACCGACCGGTCGATTGCAACTTGCCACCATAACCGATGGGGCTGAATTCTCGATTCGATTCGTCCCCAGATATTCTCAGTAGAGACGTCCGGCTGTCTGCGCCAGAAGTCCGCCAGGAAGGCAGCGGCGTTGGCTTCATCACGCGAAAGATCCGCCGTGGCGTTGTTACGCTGTGGCGAATTCTCGTCTCGGTCGATCCTTCCGTCGGCCATCTGACTAGCTACTTGCGAATATTCCCGTTGGCACGATCAACCTTCTGATTCCTAAGACGATACGGGAACTGGAAACGTGACGCACCGGCAGAACTCACGTCACGTTTTTGCAACCGGCTACGTCTACTAAAAAGGCGGGCAGAGCGTCACCGGCGCGATACCCGGCCGGGCGAGCCCTCCGGACACACCCTCCGGAGGGCGAGCCTGAAATCTCGTTATCCACAAGGTTAATCCTGAGTTATCCGTGGTGCGAAGGGCGACGCGTGCGTTCACGTAAATCACCCCGTTCTGCACACGTAACGAAAGGGTAATCAAAGCGGTCATACTCATATAGTAGGTACAGGTGAAGCAAGCGAGATCGCACCGGCGGTCTCGGGTGTGCTGGCTTCTTGAGACGTTTTGACGTCTTGCCCGGGTTTCGATAGTCGCGGTCGCGACAGCCTGGAAGAGTCCGGCACAACGGCCGGGTAAGAGTTTGCGCATTCCTGAGCCAACTCTTACCTCGCTATTCTGCGCAATCCCTCTTCTGGCAATGCGCGACGGTTGGTTTGCTCTTGAGCGAACCCGATCACCGCACCTTCAATTCCCGTGGACAAGACGCAACAGTTGAGTCGCCGGGGATGCAATTGGTGCTTTACTCCATCATCTCTTTGGCGATGTCGTCTATTAGTCGCCAGGAGGTGCGCAATGTCCCGGAGCACAGCCGTTCTTGTCAGCGCGGTGATCACCGGATTCCTGATGGTCATAGCCACCGCAATCGCAATGGGCGTGCCGGGAGCTGGCGCGTCGGACAAAGTCGCATCTGGCGATCCTGAACCTGTGGAATCGGTTGCCGTATCGCAGGAACTCGCAGGTACCAATGACCAGTTCGCCGACCAGTTCAGTACCGAATCAGTCATCGCTGAAGCACTATCAACACAGACTCCGGTACCAACTGCTCCTCCTGCCCCACCTCTCCCTCCTGAACAGAGCGACGCATATCTCGACCTTGAATGGGAGATGTTGCTTGCGCAAGATCGCATCGCTGAACTTACTGCCCTGAACCTGGCGTTACAGGATCGAGAAGTGGTTTACGTAGAGCGTATGGAAGAAGCCAACGCCGCCATCCAGGAAATCTCGGAGTCGTGGTCCCGGCCCGCTGAGGTTGACGAAAGTGGCAGGGACCCCCTCACCAGCTCCGCTCCGTCAGACCAGCCCACGGCTGAGCCGTCAACGGTCGACCCGACTGCAACAGCAATGCCAGATCCGACTCCGCAACCGACCCCGGAGCCGACACCCACTCCCGAGCCGCTATCCGCTGAGCTGCTGCCGGGCGAGGAGGTGACAACTCTGGTAGGAGACGTCGCTACTCTCATCGGGACTAGAGTCCTGACCAACAAGCCGGTATTGGGCAAGGCTGCGGTGATTGACTGGGGAGACGGCACATCTGTTCAGCCCGCGACCGTGATCCAGGAATCTGGTGAGATCCTCGGATTCCATGTGTATCGAGAACCCGGTTCATATGTCGTCTTTGTCACCGTATACGTCGATCACATCACGGTTGAGAACTGGACTCTGATCATTGTGGACGAGCCTGAGCCGCTGCCAACACCTGTTCCCACAGCCACACCGGCTCCTGCACCGACCGTCACTCCTCTGCCCGTCGCCACGCCCACCCCGAGCCAGCCCGCTCCGCCGCCACCTGCTAATCAGCCGTTCGGGATTACGTTCGATGACGCCGCCTACATTGGAAGAGCAATCTCCGGTGAACTGTGGATCGAACAGATAAAGATCAAGCACGAGGACGGGCAGCAGATGTTCGAGGTCGAGCTTGACGAGGCGAAGGTGTTCATCGACACCGACACAGGTGTCATCCTCTACGGAGAGCACATCCTCTCGAGTCCGGTTAACCCGGTTCCTGAACCGCCTGCCGGAATGATGAATTTCGATGACGCTTACAGCATCGCAGTTAACGCTCATCCGGGATCAGTTACCGAGATGCGCCAGACGAGAACGACCTACAGGGTTCGAGTTTCCGGTGTGGATATCCGTATCGATGCCTACACCGGAGCGATCCAGTGATCGTTCGCTCGACTTCAGGAGGACGATGATGCAAGAACAACGCAACATCAGGGCGAGCGTTATCAGCGCAGTACTTACCGTATTCGCGGTCGGGATCGTGTTTGGTGGCTGGGCAGCGCTGGCGGTTGACGAGGCGTCAAAGGCCGGTAACAGCGCCAGCGCAGAGGCCGCCGTGGTTGACGATTACCCAGACGATGAGCTGTTCGTGGCCAGCGGCGGAGATGATGTTGTATCCAGCAGTCTGGCCGACAACGGATCACCGCCAGGAATGGTGACTTCCCCGGAGGATGCGCTGCCAATTGCGTCGAGTGAAAACGTTGCTGATCCGGTTGTCCCGTCTGAGCCAGTTCAGGTTGCTCAGCGAGCTACTACGGTGGAAGCCGGAAAGGACGCATCATCCACCGAGATCCAACCGGAGACTATCTCGGCCGAAGGCGAGGTTGTGTCTGGACCCGAGCTGTTGGCGGCAGTGGCTGAGCCCGAGCCTGAGCCGTACGAAGAGTCCTATCCTGGCGAGCGATTCGGGATGGCCCCGATTCCGGCGATCGTAGTACCGCCGACTCCGACCCCTGCACCGACTCGGGTAGTCAGCACCCTCGCCCCGAACACGCAACCGGCTCAGTCTGTGCAGGCTCCCGTTTCCCCTCCCACACCTTCGACACCGGCAACACCAGTTCCGACGCAGGTGCCGCCAACCAGGACTCCGGTGCCGCCACGACCCACGCCGACGGCAAGACCGCCAAGGCCTACACGAACACCACCAACTCCAACGGCTGTGCCTCCAACTGCAATAGTTGCCCCACCGACGGCGGTTCCTCCCACGCCAGTACCACCGGCGGCCAACGCCACGCCGCGGCCAAGGCCAACCATCGTGACGGGCAGCTCTTAGTCACAAGAAAGAGAATTCAATTCGGTCATGCTTGATGAGGCGACAGGTCTGGATGCGGATATTGAGTACGAAGAACTCCACCAGCTAGCGTTTCACGCAATGGGGAGCAGCTTCGATCTCTGGGTAGCCTGCAAATCCGGCGAGGCTGCCCGGATGGCACTGTCAGATGCTCGACGATTTGTCGATGACGCTGAACAGGTGATGAGCCGGTTCAGGGAAGATAGCGATCTGTCGGCGTTGAACCGAAA
The DNA here is from genome assembly GCA_029262735.1 of Chloroflexota bacterium. GTDB lineage: Bacteria > Chloroflexota > Dehalococcoidia > Lucifugimonadales > Lucifugimonadaceae > JAJCYX01. Next base: position 36,071 of record JAJCYY010000061.1, read on the forward strand.
AGCAGGACAGCGAGCGGAAGTGGTTCCGATGCTGTTCAAGGTCATTCAGGTTGCCCTCGAAGCCGCGTCGCGTAGCAAAGGAATCTATGACCCCACGGTTTTGCCTGCGCTGGTAGCCGCGGGATACGACCGCAGCTTTGTCGACCTGCAAAACGATGATGCCCCGTTCGCTGCCGCAGAAGCCGCACCACAGGCGGTCGCAGACCAGGCGTGGAACTTAATCGAACTCGATGAGTCGGACCATGCGATCACTCTGCCAGCCGGCGTTCAGATAGACCTCGGAGGCATTGGCAAGGCGTGGGCAGCCCACAGAGCCGCCGACATCCTCGAGCATACCGGCCCCTGCATCGTGAGTGCGGGCGGTGATGTCACAGTTCGTGGTGAGGCATATCCCGGTGAGGGCTGGTTCGTTGCGATCAAAGACCCGCTGTGCCCCGAACGGCAGATCGCAAACCTCGAAGTATCGACCTCCGGAGTCGCCACATCCGGGATCGACCGCCGCAGATGGACCCGGAACGGCGTGACAGCACATCACATCATCGATCCTCGCACAGGTCGCCCCGCTGAAACCGATCTGCTTTCCGTCACGGTCATCGCACCTGATGTGCTCATCGCCGAGAGGTTGGCGCTCACCGCGATGGTACTTGGTTCACAAAGAGCGCTGGATCTGACAGAGAACGAGTGCGCAACAGAAGCGTTGCTGGTTCTTGTAGATGGGCGTCGTCTCCATACATCACGGTTCAGCACCTTGCTGGCACCCGTTGGAGGGGAGATGTGAATAGCAGTGTCGAAGCACGGTCGAGCTACATAGTCGTCTTTGGCGTCCTGTTCGGCGTAGCGGCCGGAGCGCTTTCACTCGTCCTGCTCCCATCTGTCATCTCCACAACACTGGATTCGACCGATCATATCTACTGGTACATCTCCCGCTCTTCTGGCATAGCCGCCTACTTCTTGCTCTGGTCGTCCGTATTCATGGGACTGTTGATCACAAGTCGAACCGCAACGGTCTGGCCCGGAGGACCTGCTGCGATCTCAGTCCACCAGTTCGCCAGTCTTTTCGGTCTCGCACTGGTCGCAGTCCATGCTCTGATACTCATCGGTGACGCCTTCATAAGCTATTCGTTTGCGGACGTGCTTATCCCGTTCGCAGGCACGCAGTACGAGCCTTTCTGGGTCGGAGTTGGCCAAACAGCGTTTTACATCGGCTTGTTCACTGCGATCAGCTGGTATGCCCGCTTCCGAATCGGCTACTCGCTGTGGCGACGTATGCACTACCTGACGTTCGGCATGTTCACGATGGCACTAGCGCATGGATTCCTGGTTGGCACCGACACTGAAAACACCTCCGTCACATTGCTCTACATCGTCACGGGTGGAGCGACGGCCTTCATGCTGTTCTACCGCATCCTTGCCGTAACGACTGTCCGGAGCGGTGCCGGTTCCAACGTGTCTGCCAGCGCAAACGGAGCGGGCGGAGACACGGCACAGGTGACATTCCTGCCCGAGGGAACGGTTGCGAACGTCCGCTCCGGCAGTCTGCTGCTGGACGTGGCCGAGAATTCCGGGGTGAGCATTCCCATCGGTTGCCGTGCCGGTACATGCGGCCTCGATCCCGTGTTCGTTGTCTCAGGAGCGGACAGCCTGACTCCGGCCCGAGGTGACGAGAAGGCGACCCTCTCAAGGCTTGGACTGTCGGAGGGGTGGAGGCTGGCATGCTCGGCAGGAGTTTGCGGTAACGTTTCGGTCAGCCAGGAAGAGATGTCCGTTGACGGAGATCAACCTGTTGCCGTTGGACCGGATTTCACAGTTGACGAGAGCGTGAAGAAGGTCGTCATCATCGGCAACGGCGTCGCCGGTACGACCGCTGCCGATCAGATTCGCAAGTACCTTCCTGAAAGCGAAATCACGATCATTTCGCGTGAACCTCGACACTTCTACAACCGGATGGCAATCGCAAAACTGATCGAAGAAGATGGCAGTCCGGACGAACTTGTTCTTTCCTCTGAAGAGTGGTACCACCAGCGCAACATCGAGTGCCTCCTTGGAGCCGAGGCGGTTCGAATCGACACCTCGGAAAAGGTCGTTGTCACCGACCGCGGGAGGTACCTGGAGTATGACCGGGTTTTGCTGGCCGGCGGAAGTGAATCCGCCGTTCCACCCATCGAGGGCTGGGGACTGGCAGGATGTTTCACACTCCGCGATATCGATGATGCGATGGCGGTCAGGGATTTCGTGAAGCACTACTCGGCGAAGCAGGCGCTCGTTCTTGGCGGTGGGCTGCTCGGACTCGAAGCAGCCTACTCGCTCCGGAAGCGCGGCCTCCGCACAACGGTCATCGACCGAAACGAGTGGATCATGCACAGGCAGGTGGACGCCGAGTGCGGCGAGATCCTGCACAAGATCCTTGATGACCTGGACATCCAGTATCTGACCGGAAACAACATCGCCACGGTAACCGGCACCGAACGTCTGATCGAAGCGGAGCTGGAAGACGGACAAACGGTTGCGACAGACCTGCTCCTTGCTTCCACTGGAATCAAGCCAAGCATCAGCCTCGCAACCGAAGCAGGCCTTGAGGTTGAACGCGGAATTCTCATAGACGACCACATGAGTTCTTCCGATCCTGCGATATTCGCCGCGGGTGACATCGCTCAACATCGCGGCGCTGTTTACGGCCTCTGGGGAGCGTCTGCGGAGCAGGCGAAGATTGCGGCCATGAACATGGCCGGTGGAGACAGGACCTTCACGACCGGCATCAATACTGCACAGCTAAAGGTGTTCGGGGTGGATTTCGTGTCTTTCGGGGAGATCAATGGCACAGATGAGGACACGATAATTAGCCACGCCAATGTGGACGATCGAAAGTACAGAAAGATAGTGATCCGCGACGGGAAAATCGTCGGGGCGATCTTTCTCGGAGAACCGGAGTTGGCCGGGGATATCGTGGAGCTGGCGCGCGCCGGGGAGGACGTTACGTCACAACTGTCGGAGCTAGAGCGCGGCGAGTCGCTGAAGATGGCTGTGTAGCGCGGGCGCAAACTGGGTGGTTGGACATAGCCACGCCCTGCATCACCGCAGCCTCCGTGAAACTCACGCCATGTGAGTTCGCCTGCCACACGGCTGCGAGAATGTTAGAGAGATCGGCCTCTCAGGGCCTGAAAGAATCTGTCCTCGTACTGATCGAACAGTTGCCAGGCCTCAAGTTCCTGATGCAGTGTCGAAGGATCTAGTTCGCCGTTTCGCATCTGCACAAACATTCTGTCGATCTTGATTCGTGCATCCATCGGCACTCCGTTCTCGACACTCAGGCGACCGGTATTCTGGAAATCAGCGACATTGGCAGGCGCCGATTTATTCGTGAGATCGAAGATGAACTTCATCAGCGAAACATCCCACAACTCGTCCACGCCCAGTATTACCGCCTCTCGCGGACGAGATTCCCGGTCTACTTCGGCGCCGATTCGTTCTGCGAGATCCTCTGGTCGCGCCGAAATGATTTCCATGCTCGCCGGTTCGTTCGAGTAGGTGTAAAGAATCCCGGGGTCGTCTGCATGCCCTCTACGAATGAGGTCTCGCATGAATTCCTCGGCCTCTGTTCTGAAACCGGTGGACCTCGCCATGTATCCGGGCGTGACAATTTGGGGCCGTTCGGCCTTCACGGTTCCCCGTCTGAGAACAGACTCCTCTTTACGCTTGTCCGTCTCGAGAGCCTCGTACAGCGGCCTGGTGATCATGTTGTAGGTCACGATTGTTGTGCCAAAGGTTTCGATATCCAGCCGGGGCATCTTGACCACAACGGTGTTCACGAGGACTTTGAGAAACTCTGGATTCATGCCTTGATTGTCGCACTTCTTTCGCCCTCAGCGTCGCTTGCGCCTTCCAGGTCGAATACAGCTGGTGTGTCGTGGTAGACCTTGATCTCCGGCTCCTATCTGTTGCTCCAGCGTTCGACGAATACTGGCATCGCTGACTTCAGGTCTTCTTCGGCAGCGTGTCCCGCTTCTTCCATTTTCTCAGGGGGCACGACTGGAAAGACCGCCATGCGGTAGTAGGTGTTGATTCGGCGGACTGTCATCGCGACGGGCTGCGCTTCCGCGGCATGGCTTGCGCTGGCTCCACGAGCCCAGAAGTTTTCATGCGCCCAGGCAGAAAGCGGTGTCACTGGCGTAGCGAGGTGCTGCCTGTCCTGGACCAGCGGCAGCGTCGCGTCTTCCGGACTATCCCATTCAAACTTGAAGTCATCGGGAATTGGGTTCGCACGGGGTCCTGGAGGGCTGTGGCTTATCGATCATTTTCTTTCTCTACAGGTTCACTCAGGGTATCGATGCGAAGTTAACCCAGACAATCGCTACAGTGTGGTTATCGGCCTGCACTGCAACAGGTAAAGTTGTGAACCGTGAATGGCGCACTCCAGGTCGATCGGCCAACCGTGTTGTTCTTCCAGTCGTTGGGCCAGCGCCGCTATCTCCCTCGCCTGCTCGGACGTTAGTGCCGGTTGCCCACGCATAGTGCTGGGGACGCTCTTTTCGGTCGTCCCACTATCAGTTCTGACCGTCATGATCTCCTTCGATCCGATCGTAACCTCCTGTTGGGAAGGGTCGTCTTTCTTGACTACGATCGTGTCAGGGGTCGTCGCCCCGCTGACAACCGCCTCGCCAAGCCCGTAGTTCGCGTTGATCACAACTTCGGTCCAGTCTCCACTAATGGGATTAGCGGAAAAGGCGACGGCAGACACATCTGCGAGTACGAGTTGCTGGACAGCTACGCCCATCATGGGGGTGCTGGTTTTAAGCCCTCTTGCAGTGCGGTAATCCAGTGCTCGCTGGATCCTGAGCGATCTCCAGCACTCAATGACCGCTCCGGTCACAGACTCTGCGCCGATGATGTTCAGGTAGGTGTCATGGAGGCCGGCGAATGATTCGCCGGAGCCATCCTCGTCAACGGCCGACGAGCGGACCGCCACAGGCACATTCGGTTCGCCACAAACCTCTTCAAGACCCGCGTATGCATCTCGAATCTTGCTCGCAATCTCATCGGGCATCTCATTCGAGCCTGTTGCGAGCCACTTTTGGTAGGCGTTCACCGTAAGACAGAAACCGGGTGGTACTTTGTTGGTTGAGGCCAGTCTGCCCAGGCTTGCGGCTTTGCCTCCACAGAGGCTGATGTCATCGGCACCTGGCTGATCAAAGAAAATTATGTGCAAATGCTGTCTCTGAACCGTTGCTGATTGGCTGTGTCAGCGGAGAGTTGACGAACGATTCATGCTACTCGAACACATGGTGACTAGCTACAAGTGCGTCGGCAGTCAGCGGGTTCCTGCATCATGAAGTACTGCCGGGTTGACCGGGTCACCCCACAAAACCCGAAGTGAGCACAGATCACAATCGCCAAGCGGCTTACTCGATACAGTCTTTACTGAAGCTGGAGGGATGAATGGTGAAACTCGGATCGAGCTGTCCGAACTATCGTCCAATCCCTCTTGAACTCAGTCGAGAGGCGGCAAGTTCACGCCCAGGATCACCCGCAGGTAGTTGACGTTGTGGGCCAGGTAGTCGTCGACGGCAAGGTCGAGATTTCCGCCGATCGCGTCGAAGCCATCGTCGCCCTCTCGCGGGCCGTCCATGTCGAACACGACCCATCCCTTGTAGTGCCGGTCTCGCAACAGCTTCATCACGGCCGGGAAGTCCACGCCCCCACCACCCATGTTGTGATACACGCTGGCTTCGGCATGCTGTTCCCGGGTCGGGGTCGTCTTGATGCCGCGGTACTTCGCATAAGTGTCCTTCAGGTGCACCTCAGCAATGCGCGGCAGGTAGTCGCTCATGACCCGGACTGCATCCATGCCGCCCAGGGTCAGGTGCCCGGTGTCAGGGGTGAACCACACGTACTCAGGATCGGTCAGGTCGAGCATGGCACGGACCTCGTGCTCACGCTCTATCGGACCCCAGATGTGCGGGTGCGGCGCCAGGCGAATCCCCATTTCGATCGTCTGGCGACCTATCTCGTTCAGCGTATCGGCAACCCTCTTTAGCTGGTCTTCCGATGTGCCGCCGACCGGGCGAACGCCCATGTTGCACTTCCATAGGTCGCAACCGAACGGCTGAAGGAAGTCACGGGCAAATGCCACATGGTCGGCGATGGTCTTCGATGTCTCCTCAGGATCGATGAAGTTGGTCGACTGCCCCTTCGCCCCGTTCGAGACATCGATCAGCGTCACGCCCGACTCAGCGAACTTCTCCTTGAGTGCCAGCGGGTCGGAACGGTGGTCCTCAATCTGCTTCGCATAAGGCTCAATACCTTGCAGGCCAAGTGCGGCAATCCGCTTAATCCCCCACTCGATCGGGTGACGGGCGTCCCACAGGGAGCTGGTGGAGCCGTAAAGGATGTCCGGGTTTTCGGGATCCAGAGGTCGATGAGATGCCGCGGGCATAGTGCGCTTCCTCAGACTTGTGTTGCAGTGGTGAAGGAGGATAGCTCTATTGGCCGCAACCGGCCAACGGTGATGCCCGCAGACGGCTCTGTTGGGCTGGCTTTAGGATTCTGCGGCTCACGACCGCTTCGCCAAAATTAGGACGCCGCCCCAGAAGAGGAGACGGCGGTTCTGTCTTTAGTACCTTTTGGTGGAGCTGGAGGGATTCGAACCCTCTACCTCCTGCTTGCAAAGCAGGCGCTCTCCCAATTGAGCTACAGCCCCGTTTGATGGCGTTCAGCGAAGTGGGCGGAAACACATCCTGTGCTGGTGGTCCACCGGTTGCCAGAAACGACTGAAGGACGCTGGCGATAATGTCCGATTTTCGCTGAGGGTGTAATTGTAACGCTCTGAGAAGCACGGTTACCCCGCAAACTCCGCCAAATCAGGGTCGGAGGCTGCTATTTTGGCCACCGAATAAGCCTGATGAGGCCTCAGCCACAAAGATAATCGGATAGAGGACGCTTATCGAAGATTTTCTTCAGAGTAGGGCTGTGAATGGAGGCGCTGAACGACTCGGGAATCTCCTTCCTGACAATCTATGAGAGTGTCTGGCGGATTCCCCGTCTCATTGCTTCTTGCACCGTGAGACCACCCGAACAACGGCCGGTGATCTGTGCTGAGCCTTGAAAGGACCGACTCGGGGATTTACCTGCGACGTCGCACTCGGCGAATCCGCCGCTTTCGCACTCTCTTCTTCGGCACACCGTCCTCAATGCGAGTGAAGAGATCGAGCATTCGCTGGACGGTCGAAATACGCGCTGCGAGCAGGTCCTGGGTGCGTTGGACGAAAAGCCGCCTGGCCTTGAGGTTTGATGTGACAGTCTCCAGCCGTTCTTGCTGGAACTCAAAATCAGGCTCATCGCCGAGCCGCTGATCGCTCTGGGCGTCCAGTGCAAGAGCACTGGATCCGTCGATCATCACAGATGCGCCAGCGGGCCGCTTCTCAAGACCTTTTTTGAGCGACGCTTCCCTGGCCGCAAGCGTCATGACCTGGCGGCTCGCCACTTCGATCTCAGCCCGCAGCTTTTCGATCTCCACCAGGATGCTGGAGACCTTGCCGGAAAGGTCCGCCACGCGGGTAGGGATGCCCCTTGGGGTGGTCTCATCCCGCCTGAGCAGGAGCCGTTCTATTCGAGGATCACGCAACTGAAGCTCCGAGGGTTTCTCGAATACCCGCCTGTGTTCGTGTATGTGTCAATTTGGTACAGGCGCGCCTCTGAACTGAATCTACAACCGGTCAACCTGTGCCGGAACCGGTAAAACGCACACGTTGATTCGGGCAATTCGCAGTAGATGACCGCCTTGCCGAGGACCGCCTGGGGCTATTCGTATCTGGTTCCTTGCGTACTTCCGCAACTTAGTGAGTGATCTCGCCGCTGCGAAGAGACCTGAACTCAACGACGATGATTCGATGGGACTTGTGAGTTAAGCCGTACTGAAGGGCGCTCGCACTACATGCGCGCTCGCCTCGCGTGGGGCTGCTCGACTCGATTCTGGCACTAAACGCCTCAATACCGAGATAAGCGATCCAATTTCATTGCATTACGACAGAAATATGAACGCTGAGACTGCACGGTGGCTGTGGACCGAAGCGGTGAACGTTCCACTGATCGTGTTGAACCTGAATGAGCGCCAGATCGTGACGCTCAACAGCGAGGCGTCTGCGCTCCTGGGTAGATCTGGCACCGAACTCGAAGGAAAGCCCTCGTCCCTGCTCCTCCCTGACTACCTGCTGCCACCGCCTGAGGTCGTCTCTCAGTGGGTTGAAGAGGCGGCCGGCGGCCAGTCGGCTGGCCTTTCCATCGACATACTCGTCGAGAGTCCGGGTGCAACACCAGTTCGCTTAGGTGCCCATATCGGCCCGCTCGACGGTTCTGGTGGGCATGTCCTGTTGACGCTGGAGGAGCCAGACGACGTTGGGAAGTCTGGAACCGGCCAGGCCGACGATATTTTGCTCGGGCTTATGAGTGATATCGGCAGGATTGTTGGATCTTCGCTCGATCTTGAGGCGGTAAGCCAGCGGTTTGCGATCGCCTTGATGCATGTGGTCCCTGCGGAGCACGTGGCGATTCACCTGGTGGCCGACGAAGGCGAGTCGTTGCAGCTCATTTTTTCGACCGGCCACGGAGTTTTCGGACCCTCGATTCAGCCGACCGATCATGGACCTGTGTCCCGTGCCATTCAGTCCGGTACCGCTGTGCTGATAAACGAGCAAGAAATTGAAGGAATCCGGAAGACCGGGACTGCGGCGGCATGGCCTGACGAAATTGGCACCGGCGTGTTGACCGCATGTTGCGTACCGCTGATCGCTAGCGGTGAGTGCATCGGTGTTGCTCTGCTGGCATCGGCACTTGGCAGCGCTTTCACGCCTGAAGACCTGGAGCTGCTTGAGCACGCCAGCAGCCAGGTGGCGGGCGCAATCTCGAACCTGATGCTTCACGAGCAACTGGCTGAAGGGGCGTTGGAACGAGATGTATTGGCCAACATTGCCCGCCTCGGGAGCGCTGTGACCGATTTCGCAGGAGCAATGCCGGGAATCGCTTCTGAGGTCAAACGGTTCATGCCGATCTCGGAGCTGTGTGTGTACGAGCCGGACGATGTGTCGGGTGAGTTGGCACGCGCTTATATCTGGACAGACTCAGGCAGAGAGGCCGATCTGGACGCTGAGAGTCTGGATGAGGCGTCTGCGGATCGAGAGACCATATTCGGTGGAGCGAGCACCGTCGTATCAACTGTCAGACTGGCAAATGTTGATCTGACCTCAGCGTCTGTCACTTCCCCGTTGCGGTTCGGTGGTGAAGTGATCGGAACTCTTACGGCAATATCGGCGGGTGATGAAACATATGCGGTACGAGAGGCAACATTCACTTCGCTGGTGGCCAGCCAGATCGCAGGTGCAGTCCACACCGCGAGGGTATACCGCAACCAGCAACGCGAGTCGAACCTGAGACGGTCTCTTGCCCAGATCAGCCTCGCAGCAAGCCGGGACCTGGCGCCGAACAGCGTTTTTGAACGAATCGCCAATGAAGTGGCTGAGCTGATCGAATATGACCTGTTCGCGATCGCATTACAAACACCTGACCGATCTGGCCTGAATGTGCGGTTTCATATCGGTAACGACGAGGTGCTGAAGCTTTACCAGGAATCCGGACCAGCGGCTACAACTGACATGGCCGAGTGGCGCGAGACGGTGATCCGTACAGCGTCCAGATCCGCCAGGTTCTCCAATTTAGCTAGGCAGGGCATCAACTCACTTATCGAAGTCTCGCTGGGAACAAAGGAGAGCGGGGCAACGGGATATCTGCTGGTCGGCGCGAGCGACGTTACCGCGTTCACAGAGCGGGAGTTGCAGATGCTGGCGCAGGTGGCAGCGCAGGTGACACCGGCAATTCAAAACGCCACTGCCCATGAACAGGCCGTTGCCCTGGCTGAGGCCAGGATGTCTGAGGCTCGCGCTGAGGCTCGGAGCCTTGAGCTGGAGAAGATCAATGATGCGAAGAGCCGGTTCCTGAGCATTGTGTCGCACGAACTGCGAACGCCGTTGACCAGCATCATCGCCTACGCGGAGCTGCTCGAACGCAACGTTGGCAAAAACATGAGCGAGAAGCAGATCAAGCAGGCGGCAATCATCAACAAGAGCGCCATGCATCTCAGGTTCCTGATCAGCGACCTACTTGATGTGTCCCGGATTGAGTCTGGCAATCTCTCGTTGGACATGTCCACCTTTGAACTCGGTGAAACTGTCAGGGACGTCGTCGACCAGTTCGAGCCGGTGCTTGCGGAAAAAGACCAGAGGTTTGATGCACACATTGCAAGCGAGAGCATCCGGCTGTATGCCGATCGGTCTCGCATCATGCAGGTGGTCAGCAATCTTGTTGAGAACGCGTCCAAGTACTCGGCTGCCAACACCGTTGTGACCGTCAGCGTTCATCGCAGCGGTAACGAGGTCCTGATCACGGTTGCGGATGAGGGGATCGGTATTTCGGAAGATGATCTGCGACAGCTTTTTGTGCCATTTTTCAGAGCGAACAGCGAGTTGACCCGAACGGAGCCTGGGACCGGACTTGGCCTGGCGCTCGTGAAGAACATCGCAGAGCTCCACGGAGGTCACGTTTCCGTGGAGAGCGCGCCCGGTAAGGGATCGACCTTTTCGGTGGCGTTGCGAGCGACCTCACGCGAGCAGGCAGCCTGACGGTTCTCCAGGGAGTCGGGGAACAAGGCTCGACTTCACTGCCGCAATAGCTGCTGTGGCTGTGAATTACTCAGTTTGACTCAGCCAACCAGCAGAGGTCAGCGTCGCGCGTTCCGGTATCCTTGAGTCCTGATGATCCCGGGTCGTTCAATGGTAGGACTGAGGACTTTGAATCCTCCAATCTTGGTTCGAATCCAAGCCCGGGAACCAGTTCATTTTCGTCTACCCGTTCAGGTACGAACAAACAAAAGGGCCGTGGCAACAACTGCCACGGCCCTTTTTAGTTTCAGAACTGGCCCGGTCTATGCCCCGGTGAACGAATCGCTCTGGACCTCTTCGTCGACGGACAGAGACAGGTTGACTCCGGCCTCGTTCGCCGCATCGATCGTGCTCCACGGCGTGACCGATACCCAGTGGTCGGGTTCGATCTCGGTGAGTTGTGGTCGCGTCTTGGCGTATTCGTGGTCCGGGTCGACCGGCAGCGGCGTCCGAGACATGAACACATCACCAGGAGGCGGGTCGACTGGCGAGACCACCTCTCCGGGGAGGATGATCTCCTCACGATCAATGTCAGGGTGTGAAGGGAGAGCAGCCGAAAGCAGTGCGTTCGTGTATAGATGCGTCGGCCTCTTGAAGATCAACTCTGTGTCACCCATTTCCTGGACGACACCAAGGTACATGACCGCAGTGCGGTGGCACATGTAACGGACGGTTGCCAGGTTGTGAGCGACCATGAGGTACGCCAGGCCGTGCTCTTCCTGCAGGTCAACCAGCAGGTTCATGATCTGGGCACGAATGGAAACGTCAAGTGCCGAGACTGGCTCATCGAGTGTGATGATCTTCGGGTTGAGAGCCAGCGCGCGTGCGATGCCGATTCGCTGTCTCTGTCCACCCGAGAATTCATGCGGATAGAGGTTTCCCTGGTAGGCGTTGAGACCGACCTCGGTTAGCAGTTCACCAACACGAGTGCGGGTCTGCCCTCTCGTCATCGTAGTGGCGATTTCTAGCGGTTCCGCAACGATCGAATTGACCCGCATCCTGGGGTTCAGAGAGGACCACGGGTCTTGGAACACCGCCTGGATAGAGGTCCGGAACTCCTTGCGGCCGGCCTTGGTGAGGGACTTGACGTTGACGCCCTCAAAGTAAATGTCGCCGGGCGGTTCTTTGTCGGCCG
>JAJCYY010000062.1 GCA_029262735.1 Chloroflexota bacterium
ATGCCTTCAGCTACCAGATCTCCACAGTCAACAATGTAGCGCCCGGAATCGGCACACTCAGAATCTGGCAATGCTGTTGGAATGGCCGTCGTGACTGTGGCCGTGGAGACGCGCGTATTCGTTGAAGTCGCAGGTACTCCAGCTGTGGCAGTCGAGTCGGCCTCGGTCGTTGGCACTGTAGCCTCCCCATCATCCCCTATCACGTCAATCTCGGCGAGAAAGGGGACGATGAACACGATGAGGCCGACAACTGCGAGAAACGCGGCTACCGATCCCACTTCAGCAGATATAGGACCGACGTTGATCTTGTTGTTGTGCTGTTGATCCCGCTTCGCAGCGAACAGTATCAACCCCGCAAACGCGAAGAGTCCACCTACTATCATCACTGCAATATTCAACTCAGCCCCTCGCGCACGAGTACCTACTCCTCGGCTCAATGACTAAGACGACATCCTACCGGATATGAGAGGCATCCCAAAAAAACTAGGCCTGCGTAAGTCCGTCACTGGCGACAAGGTCTTCCAGCACGCCTCGCGAGCCATTGGGCGAACCCCAGGCGGAGGTGTTGAGGCCGTCTATCGAGATTGGGTGGCATGTGTTGCCGTTCAAGAAGTGCTCCTGCTCGTTGATTGGAAGCAGATTGGAAGCTGTTATCGCTGGAACCGCAATCTAGCGTGGTATTTAGAGCGGTGAGGATGACTTCGTGGGGCGAGGTGCGTCATCCCGACCACGGGGTACCCGTTAGTGGGTCGCGGGGATCTTACTGATCTTGAACGGTTGCCCGAGAGATTCTGAATCAACCCTCCGACAGGCTCAGAATGTAGTTAGCTCTGTTGACACGATCGCCAAGTCCTCTCTCCCAGATTCGGGTGCCCGTATACGGGCGCGGGTCAGGGTGAGGGTCGTTTCGGCATGGGAGATCAACTTGACTCATTTGCACGAACAACCCACCCTCAAGCTCCCTCCCTATCAGGAAGGGAGAACAGCTACCTGGGCAATGCATTTCGAATGATGTCAGCAAAGCCAATCAAATTCAGAATGACAAAACTCCTCTCTCATCCTGCGCTCGTTCAGCAGTTGCGCCGGTTGCTTTGACCGTGCAAGATCGCATCTGCTTGATCAGCGAACGCGCCACCAGCTATCTAACGATCAGTCAAAGCGGAGAACTAAAAAATTGCTTGTCGATTCTCATGTCCACGTATTTCCAGACCTGGGCCAGGCCAACGGCTTCGACACTGTCGAAGAGCACATGAGCTACGCCCGGAGCCTGATGTTCCATCGCTCTGTCGGCCGCCGTCTCAGCGACGGCGCTCCGGTGGTTGGCCGCGATTGGCACAGCGGAGAAAACCCGGATGACCTGAACTTTCGCGGTGGCGACTTCGGCAGGTTCCTGTGGACTGTAGGCGATGTCGATTACGCTCGGTACTATCTGCCGCCGACAGCACGGCATCTCGATTCACCGCCCGAGCAGATCATCGCTCAGTTGGACTACCTGGGCGCCAGCAAGGGCGTCATACAGGGCGGCCACACCTATGGCAGGCTCAATGACTACCTCGGTGGAGTGGTCAAGCAGTACCCGGACAGGCTGTATGCGCTGGCCTCGATCATCGAAGGCACGGCGGACGGCCCGGCGGGAGTTGCCGAGTTGAGGTCTGCAATAGAACGTCACGGCCTGCACGGTCTGTTTTTCGACACGGCGGGAGTCTCGAAAGCGGGTAAGACCGTGAACGACCCGTCGTACGAGGAGTTCTGGAGCGTGATCAGGGAGCTGGGAATCCCGGTGTTCTGGAACATCACTTCGGCTTCTCCCGATCTTGCCAACTGGATGGAGGAGCATGCCGCCTTCGAGAAGTGGCTCGAACGCTACCCGGACATTCCCTGCGTCTACACGCACGGCGTACCGCTCTATCGCTTCTGGTCGGACGGCAAACTTTCGATTCCTTCCGAAATATGGCCCGCCCTGGAAGCGCCAAACGTGTCCACCGAGGTGCTGATTCCCATCCTGATGGGAGGTCTGTGGGACTATCCGTTTACGGAGGCCACTGCGCTCATTCGTGAATACTATGACCGGCTGGGCGCGGAGAAGCTGATCTGGGGATCGGACATGCCGAATGTCGAACGCCACTGCACCTATACACAGTCACTCCAGTACCTGACGAGATACTGCGATTTCATACCGCAGTCGGCGCTGGACCGAATCTGTGGCGACAATGTGCTGTCGTTGATCGAAAGGAAAGGGTGATTTTTTTGTCATCCCAACCCGGGGTACCCGCTCGCGCGGGTCGCAGGGATCTGACCGACCAACAACAGTCACAGAGAGATTCTGAATCGAGTTCAGAATGACAAACTGTCGGCCTCTGGCCGGCACCCCCTCTCTCTGACTCGCGCCCGTGAACGGGCACCCGACGAAGGGAGAGAGGATTGGTAGAGAGCCAAACACAGAAAGGTATGCCTGATATGGATTTGAGCACGGGATCGGCGATATTCGACAGCCTTGGCGTAAACCGCGTGATCAACGGCCGCGGCTGGATCACCGTCGTTGGCGGTAGCATCATGCCGCCTGAAGTGGCGACAGCAATGAGCGAGGCCACCGACAGCTACGTCGATCTGAACGAGCTGAATCTTGCCGCAGGGCGTGCGATCGCCGGTTATACCGGTGCCGAAGCCGGCCTCGTCGTCGCTGGCGCAGGCGCAGGGTTGATGTTGCAAGCCGCCGCTTGCATCACCGGCTCTGACCCTGAGTTGAGACAGCGCTTGCCGGACACGGATGGCGTGCCAAACGAAATCCTGATCCACAGCGGGCATGTCACCAACTACACCGGATGCTATCGGTCCGCCGGTGCGAAGGTTGTCACCTGGGGCGATGGAGATGGACCGGCCGATGAGCAGCTTGAGACCGCTATCGGTCCGGACACTGCGGCAATCGCATATGTCTTTCACCCCTGGAACTCCTCTCCCTTAACGCTCGAACAGACCGTCACGATAGCGCACGCCCGCGATCTGCCTGTGGTTGTTGACGCAGCGGTCATGTTGCCTCCCGCCAGCAGCTTGACGACCTACATTGAGCAGGGCGCGGACATGGTGACCTTTTCCGGCGGCAAAGGGCTACGGGGGCCGCAGTCGACGGGAATACTCTGTGGCAGGTCCGATCTGATCGAAGCCGCTCGTCTAAACAACGCGCCGAACCACGGCATTGGCCGACCGGCAAAGGTCTGCAAAGAGGAGATTGCCGGGCTGATCGCAGCTCTCAACCTATTTGTGAGGACGGATCACGAGGCTGAGTGGGCGGTGTGGCGGGCGCGGTCGGCGGTGATCGCTTCAGCGGTGAACGACATTCCGGGACTCGAGGTGAAGATCGAGGACAACGACCCGAACCGGGCTGGCCCCGCTGTTGCGGTCTACTTCCGTGACGGTTGGGATGGGCCTGACGCGGAGGCTATCCTGGAGCGGCTTGCAGCCAGGAAGCCCTCGATAAGAGCCGGTTCAGGCAACTACGACAATGAGCTGTTCATCACTCCGGTCACCCTCAAGGAGGGCGAAGAGCACATTGTGGCGAGCGCGTTGCGCGAGGACCTGCTTGCCTAAGTTCTCCCGATGGTGGACAGACCTGAGTTTACAGTGGCCGACTAGCGAAATTCGGCCCGACACTTCCTACAGATCTGTGCCGGAATTGTTAAGAACGAGCCTGCTCATACGTACGTATTGCTGATCAGGCTGGAAGGTTCAGCCCGGTGAATTGGCCGCTTGCGACAGGTCGTGCATTGCATAGTCGATCCTGGCTGACGCGCCTATCAACATGCCAGATCATCAAATCCCGTACAGACGCCCCAGAGATGCGAACGCTCTGGCGGCAAGTGGTCTGATGAGCCGAATACGATTCCCGTTCCCTGGATGAATTGAACTTATGTGGAAACTCCGTCCCCTGGTCGTTGCTGGTGTCCTGGTGACATCTGCAACTCTCGTCGCGTGTGGGAGCAACACTGAAAACCCGGACTCATCGGCGCCTACGGCCGAGGCCACAAGAACTCCTGAGACTACGGCAACTGCGACACCGTCGGCGGCGATCGCCAGCGCAACCGCAACGCTGCCAACCGTGACTCCGGAGCTTGAGCCCACGATGACCAACGTCGAAGATGCAGTGCGCATCATGAATTCGATCTTCTTCAGCAGCCGCGAGTTGAACCGGGGTTCGATTATCTCGGCGGGGCACAACGGAAATGCCGCCCTGGTCCCGGTTCTCGTGGAGGCCGCCAGCCGTACTTTCGATACCGATATTGCACTTGAGATCGCCGATGCGCTGGACAGGCTGACCGGTGAGAGAGTGGGCGGCGATTTCGTACTGGTGGCACCGTGGTACGAGTGGCTCGGCAACCAGCCCGATTTCAATGAGCTACCGGGCTTCGATGCCTGGAAGGGCAGTCTCTACGGCGGGATAGACCCTGCGTTCAAGGACTTCTTCTATGAGGGTGTTCCAAGAACGGTTCCACTCTGGACCGTGCAGTGGGGTGGGGTTGCGAAGGACGGCATACCGCCTCTTGAGATGCCCCAGGTCCTGCATGCCGATGTCGCAACCTACCTGCTACCTGACGAGCCGGTCTTTGGCGTTGTCGTAAACGGTGAGGCGAGGGCCTACCCGCACCGAATCATGGGTTGGCACGAGATGGCCAACGACATACTGGGCGGCAAGCCGATCTCGGTGGTGTTTTGAACGCTTTGCGGATCGGGCGTCGTGTACGACGCCGAGGTTAACGGCGAGGTGACCACGTTTGGCACATCTGGCTTCCTGTACCAGAGCAACAAGCTTATGTACGACAGGGCGACCGACACCCTGTGGCATTCGCTGACGGGGGAGCCGGTGATCGGAAGGCTGGCAAACTCCGGTATCGAGCTGACGAGCCTGCCTGTCGATGTCGTTACGTGGAGCAACTGGGTGGCTGCGCATCCGGACACGACGGTGCTATCGACTGAGACCGGATTCCGTCGACCGTATCTGCCGCCCAGCGATCCTGACTCGGCGTACTTCGAATACTTCAACTCACCGAATCGCCTGTTCCCGACGTTCACAGAGGATGAACGGCTGGGAGACAAAGAGGTGGTCCTGGGCCTGCATTTCGAAAGCAGTGCGAAGGCCTACCAGGTTACGACGCTGGCCGAGAAGGTTGTTGTGAACGATACAGTTGGTGGCCAGGACGTGGTGATAATCACCGGGCTGGGATCAGGTGGCGCCAGTGCGTTCGAGCGGGACGGCCTGACTTTCTCTGTTGCGGACGGCGCGGATGAAATTATCGATAGCGACGGCACGCGCTGGCGGGTCACAGGAGATGCCCTGGTGACGGTGGATGGCACTCGTACTCTCGATCGGCTGCCATCAAGGGAGCTGTTCTGGCTCGGCTGGTCGGCGTTTTTCCCGCTGACCGAGTTATATGGGGAGTGAGTCCGGGCGGGTGATTGGGGATGTAACTGGTGGGTGGAGTGGGATGAGGGGCGGCATCGTTTTCGTCCCGAAACAGCGCGAGGGACCTGGATGAGGGGCGGCATGCGCGGTTTAGTGGTCTTGTTCGCTGGATGGACCGGGATGCTGTGATGGCTTTAGCTGACGCAGACGGGGGTTCTGGTGCGTTGCCTCATCCGCCCCGGGTCCCTCACTCCGTTTCGGGACGAAGGGACAGCGCTGGTTCAGAACTCTCCTGGCACCCAGCCTCTTGCCCACTCGCTCCAGAGCTCACGGTCGGAGTCACCCGGCTCCTCAAATCTCGGTTCTCCGTACGGGTAGAAGTCCTGTTTGGCCCCGACATCGGTGTCGAGTGGACCAAGAGTTACTGTGTGCGGCGTGCCGGCCTCCAGGCTCTCTAACGACTCGCAATCGCTGGCCGTCGGGTAGAGACCGCCAATCGTGACCGGCGGCAACGTCCCTTTCTTGATCGAGTCCAGCAAACTGCCAGCATGCGGGTTGTCGCGCATCGGGATTCGTATCGTGAAATCACCGGGGCTGTCGCTGAGCTGGAACGTCATCGTGGGCCAGCCTGAGGCGAGGCATTCGTTCCCGCGCGTCCGAATACTCCGTTCGATAGTCTCGTCGGAATCAGTCAGAACCATCGCCGGTCCGACCATCACCCTGCCGGTCGTCGACCTGCTGCTTAGCGCAATGGTGCCGTCAATCTGAACATACTCCGGCCGCGCCACCACGTCCGATTGCCGGGAAAAGATCCCACGCACATTTGTTGCGGGATGATAGGTGACGCGGTCGATTGTCATCGCCACGGTGCCGTCATCGAGTTCGCCGAACGTTCCGTAGAAGGTCACGACGACGTGGTCGGGGTCGGTGAAGACGCGGCTGAGGACGAACACAGCCGAGTAGATGAGGAATCCGCCAACAATGATGACGAGCACTGTAAGTAGCGGATAACGAGTTACTGTATTGATCAACTGTTACGACCTGCTATCGACGTTGGGTTAATTCCGCCTCACAACGGGCGGACCGACGCGGCGCTGGCTTGCCCGGCGGACCAGCCGGTCGTTCGGTCACCGGGTCTGGTCGTTTTTGGCTATTCTGTGCTCGCCGCCCTGGCCGGGTCGCTGGCACACTGTACGTCTGAAACTGCACGGCGGTCCCATTAGACGGGAGACTAGATAGATATGGTAACCAGTTACAACCACACAAGTTTCACAGTTAGCGATATCGATGCCTCGATAGCGTTCTATGTTGATCAACTTGGCCTCACGTTGTCGCGGCGGTGGGAGCGCGTCGGCCCGGAGATCGAGGCTCTGACCGGTGTGGTCGGTGCCCGACTGTCGATGGCGCTGGTCATGCTGGGTGATTTTCAGCTCGAGCTGATCCAGTACGTGGGCGGAGCCGGCGAAGTTCTCAACCCGGTTATCAACAATGCGGGTGCGGCGCACATCGCTTTCCAGGTGGAGGATGTTGACGGTCTGTGCGAGCGCCTGGTTCGCAACGGGGTGAAACTGTACGGCACACCTGCAACACTGCCGTCGCCGAGGGTGCGCGGTGTCTACATAAGCGACCCAGACGGCATCACGGTGGAGCTTTCCGAACCGAGAATCGACTGACCCGCCTACGCGTCGGTTCGCTACCGGGCGGTGAACCCGCCGTCTATCACCAGTTCTGAACCTGTGACCCAGGACGATTCGTCCGATGCCAGGTAGAGGGCTGCGAATGCGATGTCCTCCGGCTGGCCCACTCTGCCGATTGGGTACGATTCGTCTGCCTTCTTGCGAGAATCGGGATCAGACATTGTTGCCGCTGTCAGATCGGACTCCACTCCGCCGGGGTGTATCGAGTTGGACCTGACGCCGTAGCTCCCCAGCTGCAACGCCAGGTATTTCGAGAATATGCGGACCACGCCTTTCGACCCTGCGTAGGCGGCGTTTGACGAGTTGCCAACGAGTGCAGACGTTGATGACATGTTGACGATGGATCCGGTGCGACGGGACTTCATGGCTTCGACAACGGCCTTGGCGCCCAGGAACACTCCGGTGGCGTTCACTGCCATGATGGCTTCCCAGTCATCCAGCGTGACATCTTCAAACGAAGCCCGGCTTCGCTGAATACCTGCGTTGTTGACAAGGATGTCGATCTGGCCGTGTGCATCCAGCGTGGCGGCGACCACATCCCGCCAGTCGCCAGGATTCGTGACATCCAGCTTGAGCGCAGTGGCGTCGCCGCCGTCAGCTCGGATTGCAGCGGCTTTCTCTTCACAGAGATCGGTCAGAACATCGCCGATCACGACCTTGCAGCCTTCTCGGGCGAACAGGGTCGCCGTGGCGCCGCCGATGCCCCGTGCGCCGCCGGAAATCAGAGCGACCTTGTTTTCCAGCCTCATGCTGCCGGGTCCTTCTCGCCAGTTATGTCCGGCGGCTCAGCGGTCCAGTTGACGTAGCTTGGGATCAAGCGTGTCTCGGAGCCAGTCACCCAGGAAGTTGAAGGCCAGCACCGTTAGCAACAGCGCGATTCCCGGGAAGAATGCCATCCACCATCCGGTGGTCAGATAGTTCCTGCCGTCTGAGATCATCGCACCCCACGTTGGGGTCGGGCCGGGAACTCCCACACCGAGGAAACTCAGGATCGACTCGACGAGGATCACGGTTCCGATGGTCAGAGTGGCGATGACGACTATCGTCGAGAAAACACCCGGCAAGATGTGTTTGTACATAATGCGAATGTTGGAAGCGCCGGAGATTTTCGCAAACGCGACGTAATCCATCGTCTTTAGCTGGAGTGTTTCAGCGCGAACCTGGCGCGCGAATGCAGTCCAGAAGAACATGACGAGCAACATGACGATGATGTTGAGAGAGTTTTCAAGGATGATAGCGACGACGAGCGCGACGAGAATAAATGGGACCGCGAGCGTGATGTCCACGAGGCGCATCAACAGCTCATCGATGTTTCCTCCGAAGAAGCCGGAGATGATTCCAATCGACGTGCCTATTATCCCGCCAAGGATCAGGACGGCTCCGGCGACGAGGAGTGAGACGCGTGTACCGAAGATTATGCGGGCCAGAACGTCTCTGCCGATGTGGTCGGTACCGAGGATGTACTTGGTGCTGCCTTCATCGGTCCAGAAGGGGGCTATCTCGTTGTCGTCGAGGGTCAACGCACGTTCGGGGTCGTGCGCGGTGAGGAACTCTGCGAATACAGCCGCAACGGTCAAGATCAGGATGATCAGAATCGGCAAAACGGGATACCGCCGAAACCATCGCCAGCTGGTTCTAAGCCACGGCATGGAGGTATTGGTGACGAAGGTTCGCTTTTCTACGGTCAGTGTCATGGGGCCTCGTCAACTGAGTCGAATGCGCGGATCTATAACGGCGTAGAGGATGTCTGTCATGAGATTCACTGCCAGGTATATGACTGTGACAAGGAGGACGACTCCGGTCAAAACCGGGAAGTCGTTGTTAAATACCGCCGTGACGGCCAGCCTGCCCAATCCAGGCCACGAGAACACAGTCTCCGTGATAACAGTCCCCGTCAGAAGTCCCCCGAGCAGGAGCCCGGAATAGGTGAGGGGTCCGATGACGGCGTTTTTCAGGGCGTGTTTCCAGACTATCCAGTTCGCACCGACGCCTTTTGCCCGCGCCATCTTGATGTACTCGGAGTCGAGGACTTCAAGCATTGAGGAGCGGGTCAGGCGCAGCATTCCGGATGCGGCGCCCCAGCCCAAGGTAACGGCTGGTAGCACGAAATGTGTCCAGTCCCCCTTTCTTCCGGACGGCAGCCAGTCGAGCAGGACGGCAAATACAAGGACCAGCATGACGCCAAGCCAGTATGGCGGCAGTGCCTGTCCTAAAAGGGCCCAGCTCCTCCCCAGGTAGTCCCAAACTGAGCCGCGTTTGACTGCGGATAGAACACCAAGTGGTAAGCCCACGACGATCGCTATTACGAACGATCCGACCGTAAGTTGCAGTGTGGCGGGGATTCGTTCCTGGATAACAAGGCGGGCGTTGACGTGGTCACGCAGCGATCTGCCGAAGTCGCCTCGAAGTGCCTTGCCCATCCAGATTCCGTACTGCACGACGAAAGGCTTGTCCAGCCCGTACTCCTCGCCCCATTTCTCCCAGTCAGCCTGCGTGCTGTACTCGGTGAGGAATATGAGCCGAGGATCACCAGCCGCTCTCGAAAGCCCGAACACGATCATGCTTGTCACAAACAGAACCGCAACCGAGTAGATCAACCGGCGGGCTATGAACTTGGTCAACTTCCGTCGCTCCAGTGTTGCCCCGGCGCTGCATTGGATGGCACGGCACCCGGGTCAACAGCCTCGATGAATCCGAGCAACTCTACACCTATTTGCTGGCGTACAAAGTGGCTCCAGTTGAACAGACCGTGTTTTTTAAGGCATACGGGCTGCGGTGCTCACGGACGACCGTGAGCACCGCTGTCCCGAAAACGTAACTTCCGTTTCGCCTAGTGCGCCATTTTCACCGTTTCGGGTGAGTTGAATACGGCCCATGCCTGCTGGTGAGGCAACCACTCGGCAACTTCAGGCCGGACCAGCCAGTGCGGCTGCAGCGTGACGGTTGATGCCATCAGCTGCCAGTGGCTCAGGTAGTCCTGAAGTTCGATGTTGTTTTCTATGCGCTTCCCGAGATCCGGCTCAGTGATGTTCGCGTACCGAAGCACACCGATCTCTTCCGGCAACTCGATTCCGTGGTTGAACCCACCGGTCGGCACAAGGGTTGCTCCCTTGGTCTCGTCATCCGTCAGGAAGAACGTGTGGTGGGCGAACGGAATGTCGATGGACCGGGCTACCAGCGTTGGTCGCCGGGCAGCGTAGACAGTCTTTTCAATCGAGGCGTTAACCCCGATGTCCTGCCACATCTGCGCCATCGCCTCGAATGCCTCGGGGTCCACCGCAGCGGTGTTGTCAGGTGAAACCCAGAAGTCCATGTCAAACCCGTCCGCTACTCCCGCTTCAGCCAACAGCGCCTTCGCGCCCTCGACGTCGTACGGAACTTCCCATTCAGACTTGAACAGCGGGTTGGTCGGCAGAATGTCCGTGTAGGTGTACGTGAGTACGCCAAGGCCATTGAACACGTTCCGGTTTACCGACTCGCGGTCGATTGCCATCGAAAGCGCCCAGCGCACTTTCCTGGCGTTCTCCATCGAAGTCGCGTCGTCCGGGTTACCGATCCACGGGTGGTCAGAGTCAGCCTTCAGTCCCTCACGTGGGAATATGTCGGCTTCGTCCTCGAACTGGTAGGCACGCTTGGCCCAGAAGTTTCCGGAGAAGTAGACCGTCTGCGGCTGGTACTTACCAGTCAACTGCAGCCAGCTGCCATCGATGTCGTCATTGGCGTCACCGATGAACTTCAACGGGATGTTGGCCATGTGCGCCTCACCCGTCTTGAGTGCGGCGATCTTGGCGTTGGTTTCCGCAATCTGGACGACGCGGAACTCATCAATCATGTCCGGCTTTGCCCGCCAGTTACCTGGAACCGGCTCGGAAACTACCTCTTCTTCAGACGTCCACTTCGTGATGTGGAACGGTCCGGAACCGCAAGGCGTCGTGATGTCGGCATCGCCGCCCGAGTCTGCAAGGGCTTTGCTTACGATCGGGACGCTGCCGCCACCGTGGTTGCCCAGGGCGAGCTGCCAGCTGGATTCCAGTTTTCCGGGCTCCAGGTGGGCGATCAAGGTCGTGTCGTCCACGGCCTCCCAGCGGTTGACCCACTGTTTGATGCCAGGTCCGCGCGTGCTCTTCGTGCCTTCGCCCATTGCTTCGGTGAACGAGTAGGCGGCGTCGTGTGCCGTCACCGTTCCGGCCTGATCACAATTGAACTCGGCATCGGTCCGGATCGTAAAGGTGATCTTTGTGCGGCCGGAATCAAGATCCCAGGCTGTAGCAATTCCACCGTTTCCGACTGCGCCGAAGTCCGGCGGGGCCGAGTAGTCAGCCCTGAGCAGGAAGTCGTAGAAGCCCCAGTCCTGGAGACCGAAGGCTGAGTGTGCTCCACCTGTGAGCAGAGACGGCCTGAAGGCACGCGGGCCGATCAGGTCGTTAGCCACAATCAGCGTTCCGCCACCCGCAGGCGCCATAGCGGTCGGAGTCGACGGAACCGAGGTGGCAGTAGATGCCTGACCTGGTGCCGTCGGCACAGCCGTCGCCGGAGCTGTAGTTGGGTCCTCATCGCTTGATCCGCAGGCGATCGCAGTAGCAGCGATCAGCGCAAACAGCAGACCCAATGCTGCCGCGGATGGTTTCCGATGTAGAAACCCTAAATTCCAATTCGTCATATTCAGTCACTCCTGACCCTGTGACGCCTGACACTCGTGGCCGTACAAAATTATTCGGCATGAACTAACGTTCCGGGCACGCGTGCTGCCGGAACTCGGAGAGGCTATCTCCGTGCATATACATTGTCAACTGCGGAAACGAACGAATAAAGTGAATTCGTAATCACGCCAACCGGTACAACACCGTCTTTTCTCGCTCGCTCGAGTCAGGACGAGGTTCTCGTCCGCCTGGTGCGGATTCGACGCTGAATATCTTCCGCATTCGGCTTGTAAGAGGATGGAACGTGCTGAGCCATGCGCAGGTACCCCTTGATACAACACGCTTTCCGGCCTCGGGCTAGCCAGAGCGCACGGTCAAGCTCAGACCGGTGAAGACGCTATCTGGCCGGCCGCTGTGAGTTACCGATCCTGGTCGCCACCAACGTCCTCCAGCTCGTCATCGATCTCCTGCTGATAGCCGGAGACGGTTCCGTCCACCACATCCGCCAGCCTCACAGGTTTCCTCAGTTGCCCCGATTCGAGTAGACCGTACGCAAAGGCAAGCGCCTTCATTCCAGCCTCGGCGCCAACCTCCGGCTCACGTTTGGAAAGAATCGCCTCGCCAAAGTCCTGGTACTCGATTGCGATCAGTTTTGCGTCGATCTCAGGGAATGACATCTCGTAGGAGGCTATTCGCCTTCGGTCGTCCCAGAGCTTCGCCGTCATGTCATCGAGCTGGAAGTCAGGAACCAGCTCAAGCAGCTCGTCACCTTCAATCGGGGTGTCGCTCCCCTCCCGCAGAATTTTCGGGCCGCGGCCTGACCTACTTTGGGGCAGCAGCAACGTGCCGGTGGTGCCGTGGACCGAGTTGACATCTGCGCTGTAGCCGAGCGATGCGCTGGTCAGGGTCACCTGGCCGATGACACCGGATTCAAAACGCACCACTGCCAGTGCAGAGTCTTCGGTGTCGACCTTGATCTCCTCATCGCCTGTGAACTCATCTTCCACCCTGTGCTGGTAGAACTGCGACAGTTGACCGGCGATTCCGGCCCGCCGTCTGACTTCGGTGAGGATTCCGGTCTGTGCTGAGATCGAATCGACGTCGCCCAGGAAATAGAGCAGCAGGTCGCAGTCGTGGATGCCATTCTCCAGGATGTGG
The DNA here is from genome assembly GCA_029262735.1 of Chloroflexota bacterium. Classification (GTDB taxonomy): domain Bacteria; phylum Chloroflexota; class Dehalococcoidia; order Lucifugimonadales; family Lucifugimonadaceae; genus JAJCYX01. The sequence goes on from JAJCYY010000062.1 coordinate 12,891, forward strand.
CTGCCAGCACGGCTTTTGAGAGCGCGCCAGCCCGTGTTGTGCATCAGGGTCGTGCCGCCGCCAACAGATAGCTTCACCACGAATTTCGGAGTTCCGATCGCTCCGTTGTCGATCAAAGCCTTTGTCAACCGGTTCATCGGGTCTCGGCGAAAGTTTTCTGCGACTGCCAGCGTCAGCCCGGACGCCACTGCGACATCCCGCATGGCCCGCGAAGTCTTCAACGTGATCGCCATCGGCTTTTCGGTCATCACGTGAAACCCGACCCGCAGCGCGGCAAGCCCGAAGGTGTGGTGCATCCTCGTGTCGGTCGTGATCTCAACTGCGTCGAGCGGCCGCTCTTCATTCAGCATGCGGTTGAAGTCGGTATATACCTTTGGGCGATAGCCGAGCGCGGTTTCGATCTCGCCCGCGATGTGATTTGCCGCCTCTTCGTGCAGGTCGCAGACGGCGGCCATACGGAAGGTGTCGAACTTCTTTGCCATCTCGATAAAGCCGCGAATATGCCGGAGGCCCATGCCTCCGCAGCCTACCAACGCGAGTTGCAGCGTCATGTTGTCTCTTTCGTGCGTGAGTCGTGTGTGGGTGATAACCGATTTTTCAGGCTCATCGTAAACCGAGTGGGTGAAGTTTGCGCGGTAAACCAGACAACTTTGTCATATCAAGTGCGGCTGGAGCGGTTTTCGGCACGGATCGGCTAGCGCAGTGCGACGCTGCCGTCGTCGCGTATTGGCGGTGGCACCTGTGCAGGGTCAAACGGGTGCATCGCCACGGCAGCTTCGTTGAACTCCACACCCAGACCCGGGCGTTCTGACGGCATATACCAGCCGTTCTCCAGCTTCATGATTTCGTCCACCATGTCACGGCGTGGCGAAAGGTGTTCATCAACGGACTCCTGCACGTCCCATGCGAGACAGGATGTTGCCAACGCGATGCATGCTGCGGTGGCGATCGGTCCCTGGAAGTTGTGCGGGCAGATCTTTACGTGATGCGCTTCGGCGATGGTTGCGATCTTCCGCACGCCGGTGATGCCGCCTGCCACCGCGATATCCGGCTTGAAGAAGGCGCAGTTCGTTAGCTGTGCGTATTCGCGGAACTCCCAGACACCCATATTTCGCTCGCCGACCGCGAGAGGAAGCCGCATCTTGGAAGCGACTTCCGACATGGCGAGCACCGAGTCCGGCACGATCGGGTCCTCGATGAAGTACGGCCGTAAACTGGCGACCTCTTCACAGAATGCGATGGCCTCGGAGGGCTGCATGTTGCGGTGAATCTCGATGCCGATATCGAAGTCCCAGCCGACCTCCTCTCGCACCGCTGCCACGAGATCGACGGCATTTCCGATCAGTTTCGTGTAGCGCAGCTCTGCCCAGTTTTTCGGCATCGGCGTGAACTTGAGCGCGGTGAAGCCTGCCTCTTTTGCCTTTTTGGCATCCCGGACAGCGGCGTCGGCAGATTCTCCGCTGATTCCCTGCGCAATGGCGCGCACGCGCTGCCTGACCTTGCCGCCGAGCAGGTCCCAGACCGGAGCCTGCAACCGCTTCCCTTTAATGTCCCACAGCGCCATGTCGATAGCGCTCACTGCGCCGCCGATGCTGTTGCCGCGGAAGGCGGAGTTGTAGCGCCAAACGTAGTGCCAGATGTGCTCGATGTCAGCCGGGTCCATGCCGATCAGCGCATCGGCAAAGCCGTGAATCGTCTGCTCAGCAGCCTTCGGATACGACCAGTAGCAGGACTCGCCAACGCCCTGGGTGCCGTCATCCGTGGTGATGCGCACAACGAGGTAGCGGGATACAAAGAACGTCTCGATCTTTTCAATCTTCATTTTTTATCTGGCTCCATGCGAAACCCTCTCCCTTGATCGGGTGCCCCGTGGGCGCGGGACTAAGGGGAGAGGATGATGTTTTGTCATCCCGACCGCAGCGGAGGGATCTGACCAGCCACATGAAGTCACCGGGAGATTCTGAATCAAGTTCAGAATGACAATTCGTCGGCCGTCCCGGCCGACCGCCCCCTCTCTCTAACTTTCTCCCACGAGGGGAGAGAGGATTTGAACGAACCGACTCACCTCGAAGCGTTGCCAGGCTCGTCTTCCATTCCCCTAAATCCCCCAGTGTGAGTTGATGCTTGCTTCGTACTGTGCGGTCTGCTCATTCTCTATCTCTTCTACCGTCACCGGGCGTCCGAGGACCGATGATTCCAGTGCTGCGTTGCAGACTGCCAGGTCCTTCCGGCCGATGTACGCGTCGACTTCGGGCTTCGTGCCGTCTGCTATGCACTGCCCCAGCTCGTAGTACTCGAGCGCCACCAGGAACCGGTCCGGGTCCTTCAGCGGTAGCGAGTAGGAGCCGAGGCGGTCGCTGCCGAACAGGCGGGCGGTCAGTTCATCCAGGTGGAAGTCCGGGACAAGCTCCAGGACTTCGTCCCCGCTGACCGCTCCTACACCGTCGATGGTCAGGGTAAGAGGATCGCCTCGGCGCTGGCGGGCAGGCACCATCGAGCCTTTCGAGCCGTAGATCATCGAGTAGTTGATAGGCTCGCCGTGGGCCGCGAAGAAGGAGGTCCACTGCCCTACTGCGCCGCTCTTGAACTTCAGCGTCGAGATCACCATGTCTTCGGCGTCGGCGTCGATCTCGTCCGGCACCTCTTTGGCCCAGCGGTCGTAGAAGTCGTGAACTCCTATGCGGTCGCCCTTGTACCTCTTCGGCTCCCAGACCTTCGAGACCGCAAAAACCTCCTCGATGTCCCCGAGGTAGTACATCATCTGGTCCACGACGTGAACGCCGGCATCGACGAAGATGCCGCCGATGTTTTTGTAGTGCCTCCAGGGCAGGATGATGATCGTGTCGCCTCCGGTGGCGGAACCGAGCAGGAACGAATAGGGCTTGCCGATCGCGCCGGAGTCGATAACCGCCTTGTTGAGGCGGCAGATCGGGTCACGCCGCTCCTGCTCGGCGACGCTGAGTACCTTGCCGCTTTTCTTCCACGCGTCGATCACGCGGTTGCAGCCTCGGACGGTTAGCGACAGAGGCTTTTCACACAGGACGTGGTAGCCGAGATCGAATGCCATTTCAGCGACGAGGTGGTGCGAGCCGGAGTCGGTTGTGATATCGACGGCTTCGATGTCCGGCCGCTGGTTTCTCATGTCCTCCATGGAGGTGAAGACCTGCGGTCGTGAGCCGAGCAACTCCTCAGCGAAGTCTGCGAGGAAGATTGCATTCTCTTCCCGAGTGTCGCAGACGGCCTCCAGCTTCACGTTGGCCATGCCGCTTTCGTAGAGGGCGCCGAGTGCCCTGAGATGCCGGCCGCCCATGCCGCCGGCGCCGACTATCGCTATCGGAATCTGGACCATATCTGCTCCTGTCTGTGGGTTGTTCTTTCTATTTGAAGTGCGCTTTTTTTGTCATCTTGACCGCTGGGTGCCCGTTTTCGAGTGCGGTTTTGAGGGTGTGTCGTTCGTGCGGGAGAGTCAAGTTGATCGGTCAAGCCGAAACGGCCCTCACCCTAACCCTCTCCCGCAAGCGGGAGAGGGGATTTGGCGTCAGTCTACCGAATTCTGGGTGACTGTCTGTGCCATGATTCACCTGCGTGACCGGCGAGCTACTTTCCGCGGAACAGGCAGCTAGAATCGGCACGACGGGCTGAATGCCGGGTGTTTGTGCTTGCCAATCTGCGAACGAGAGCCAATAACAATGAAAACTAAAGGAATACAGCTATGCAATTGATTCTCGCTGGCTGCGAGTACGTTGGGACGACGACGATCGCCCACGCTATTGACGATTGGATGGCTGCGAAGATGGGCGCTCGTTTTACGCTCATCCACGATCACTGGAAGATCCCGCACACATCCGGGCACCCGGACGACACGACTCCCGAGGAGCAGGACTTGCTGCTGCAGGCGAGTCCGAAGATCAAGGAGATGCACCAGCGGCACAGCCTTTATTACCACGTGCAGCCGGGCAGTTTCAACGCCGACCACATGATGATCGGAGCTCATATCGAGGACGCGGTCTATGGACCGATGTACTTCGGCTATGGAGCGAAGGGCGCGGCGCATGACCGCGAGTTGGTGATGCACCAGGTTGAGCGTTCGATGACGCGCTTCACGAATAGCACCGTCATCGTGCACATCACGGCCGCCACCGATGTCATTGAGAAGCGGATGCGCGACGACCGGCATGTGCACCAGGTGATTGGGGATGGCGATATCGAAGCGGTGAAGTCACGGTTCAGCGAGCTGGTTGAGTGGTCGCTGCTCGGACGGAAAATCACCATCGATAACAGCGGCCCGTTGGACGAAACAATGGCCGAGTTCGAGCGCAAGATCGAGCCGCACCTGACGGATACAGACCGCAGCCGATTGCTGGCGCACGGTGTGTTTGGTCGCGACTAGAAGGGCCAGGTGAGATACCTTCGTCCCGAAACGCGGGTGCCCGCTTACGGGCGCGGGTCGTGGATGAGGGGTGGCGCGCACAGTCGGTCGTCTTGTTTACGGCATAAGCAATGCCACAGTAATGGTCTACGCCATTGCAGAGAGCGGTTCTGGTGCGTTGCCTCATCCACCCCGGATCCCTCACGCTGTTTCGGGACGAAGGAGGCGGCAGCTCGGACAGCGGCTGGCTACGTTGTCATCTCGACCGCAGCGGAGAGATCTTACCCCCCGCGATAGGTCTCCGAGAGAATCTGAATCAAGTTCAGAATGACAAAACCGTCCTCTGCGCGGACCGGGCGCTGGAAGCAGCGCCCCTACCAGGGGGGTGGGAACAGTGAGACTGGCGCATACCGCCCTTCGCACGACTGCGTTCACCGTAACGAATTCAGAAAAAAGCTAGACCGAGTAGGTCTCCAGCATGTCTTTAACCGACATTCCCGGGTGCTTTTGGCGGACCTCTTCCTGGCGATCTTCCAGCGTCGGCGAGTCGTCCTGGTAGATGAGGCCGAGCGGCACGCCGGGGCGGTCGATCAGGTCGTCCGCAGACTGGCGGCTCGTCGGGTCGTGGTCCTCCGGCACTATCCATGCGGTGCCGGGAATACCCTTCTTGCGGTCGCCCTTCAGAATGTCGTACGTATCGTTGTACGTGGTGCAGGGAGACTGCACGTGGACTATCGAGAAGCCTCTGTGATCCATGCCCATCTTGATGAACTTCGCCAGGTCGCGGGGCTTGCTGGAGTAGTGAGATGCGATGAAGGAGACGCCCATCGTCATGTATGACTTCAGCGGGTGGAGCGGGACCTCGATCTTGCCGAAAGGGGTCGATGTGGTGGTCGCTCCGAAGTTCGTAGTTGGCGAGCTCTGGCCTTTGGTCAGGCCGTAGACACCGTTATCCATGATGACGCAGGTGATATCGAGGTTGCGGTGGGCAGCCGGGCCGATGTGCTCTGCGCCAATGCTGAGAAAGTCTCCGTCTCCGGCGACGACTACGGTGTTCAGATCCGGCCTGCCACCCTGGATGCCAAAGGCGATTGGGAGTGTGCGGCCGTGGATGCCGTGGATGCCAAATGGCTGATCGCCTTCGAGCAGGTGGACCATGTTGCCCGAGCAGCCGATACCGGCGACGATGACGTTATTGCTGTGAGGGATTTCGTTCTCTGTGGTGTAGTCGGCAAGCGCCCACTCCAGCGCACGGCGTACGCCAAAGTCACCGCAGCCAGGGCACCATGCAAAGTCGTATTCGGGATTTCTTGCGCTCATCCTGCTACACCTGCCTTCTCTGTGACTGCAATCCTCTTTTTGATCTCGTCAACCAGGTCGCCGGGTCTGAACGGCATACCGGTGTACTGGGTTATCGACACCGCTTTGATGCCTTCCTGCCGCAGCAACCCGGACCACTGGCCCTGGTAGTTGAGTTCAGGGACGATGACGAGCTCTTTTTTCCTGAGTTCTTCGAGAACGTCGTCTGGAAGCGGATTCAGGGCAACCGAGTAGATCCAGCTGATGTCCACGTCTTCTGCCCGGAGCCGCTCGTAAGCTTCTCGTGCCGGACCCTTCGACGAGCCCCATGTCATGAGTGCGACGCTGCCTGTGCCTTCGATTTCGCGGTGGGCGTCTTTGAGCAGGTCCAGCTTCTTGAAGCGGCGTTCAGTAAGGCGGATGTGGTGTCCCGGGAGATGAGTTGTGTCGCCAATTTCGTCGTGCTCACTGCCGTTTGCGACGTAGGCGCCTGCACCGCCTGGAATCGGCATCGCAGGCAGCGGCTCGGAACCGTCCCATGAGATGTATCGCTTGTAACCGTTCTCACCGTTGAAGATCGAGCGAGTCTCCTGCTTGATCTTGGACAGATCAGGCTTGCGAATGTTCTCACCGCGCTCTGCCTGGCCGAACTCAGACATGAGCATCACCGGTCCCTGGTACCGTTCGGCCCAGCTGACTGCCAGCGCCCCTGCATAGAAGCACTCTTCAACTGAGCCGGGGGCGAGAACCGGCATCTTCACGTCGCCATGTGCGGGGTGAAGGCATGCAAGCAGGTCAGACTGTTCTGACTTCGTTGGCAGACCGGTCGCGGGACCGCCGCGCTGCACATCGACAACAACAAGCGGTATCTCGGCCATCCATGCAAGGCCAAGTCCTTCGCTCATGAGGGAAACGCCGGGACCGGCGGTGGCTGTCATCGCCTTCTTGCCCGCGTAGCCAGCACCGACGATTGTGGCGATGGCTTCGAGTTCGGAGGCTACCTGGTAGGTGAACCGATCTTTGCCTACAAGGTTGTTTTCCATCCACACAAGGACGGTAGTTGCCGGTGATATTGGATATCCGACATAGAAGTCGAGCCCTGCAGCGACCGCTCCGAGTGAGAGAGCCGCGTTGCCGGTGATCATGATCTGCTTGTAGTCAGGGGCGATTGACGGAGCAAGCTGACCGACCTTCTGGCCTGACTGCTCTGCTACTCCTGCGCCAAGCCGTACAGCCTCGATGTTCGCCTTGATCGTCTCGTCGTCACCGGCACGGCCTCGGGTGAAGCGCTCGGTGATGTACGCGTCGATCTCCGTCAGGGGGAAGTCCATGAGCGAAGCAACCGCGCCGATGGTCACCATGTTTGCGGCCCGAGTGTTGCCGGTGGACTTTGCCAGCTCGTCCGCCTTGATGCCGAAGAGGTGGCCGCCCTCCGGCAGGTCGAACTCCTCGGCGTTGTAGATGGCCACACCGTCTGCGGCGAGGTCTTCGATCCCATGATCGTAGGCGTACTGGTTGAGTGCGACGAGGATATCGACGTTGTCGCCGTTGCTGAGTACGGGTTTGGTGGAGATGCGAACCTGCGAAGAGGCGGGTCCTCCCATGATCTGGGAGGGGAAGGTCGAGAAGGTCTGAACGTAGTAGCCGGCGTGTACGGCGGCTCTTGCGAGGGCGTCTGCAGAGGTTACGAGACCCTGTCCACCCTCACCCGCGAATCTGATTACGAAGTCTTCTCTCTGCAATTATGGTCCTGCCGTTGGTCTGTATCGAGTTTTTTGTCGTGTGGAAGTGCCGGGTTAGCGATGGCACGCAATAGGTGATTCTACCTCTTTGAGACGGTCTACGGCACAGAGTCTGCTGAAGCACGGTAATTCGCGTTTTTACGCTTTTTGCGCGTGGTAGGCACACTTCATGGTCGAAATGCGGTATCTGGTGTTTCCTTTAGATGCGGCGCGTGCCCCGGCGGGTCGGGCAAGGCCGCACCGACCTCTCGTTCGTAATCCGAATGCAGATTGCCTGCGCTGGCTGTACTTTTGGACAGCCGCCAGTAGCCATTTGTCCTCCGCTACGTGCATGCGTTACGGTACTCTTCATTAATTCGGCAGGGTGCGTCGAGAACAGGTGGAGCCGTTTCGCGGTACCGTACGGCTTCACTTTGTTGACTTTCGGTGTGAACACAGGCCGGAATCTTATTACGAGCTTACGCAGGCAGATGCGACGAGAATCCTGGAAAAAACTGTGGCCGTTCCTGAAGGATCCGGCGGCTGACGGCCGGAACATTCGGCTGGAGGGCGAGAAGGTCGTCCTTCGTTCGAAGCGGATGGAAGACGCCGAGGCCGATTACCACTGGCGCGTGGACCCGGAGCTGGCGAAGCTGGATGCCACGCGGCCGATCACGATCACTCTCAAGGAGTACATGCGGTATCACCGCGATGATCTCCAGTTTCCTTCGCATCGCTCAGTGCGGCTGGCTATCGACACGAACGATGGCTTCCACATTGGCAACTGCATGTACTACGACATCGATACCGAACTCGGGAAGGCCGAGTTTGGGATCATGATCGGCGACACCCGCTACTGGAACGGCGGCTACGGCACTGATGCGGTCCGTTCCATGCTGAAATATGTGTTTACGAGCACCTGGCTGCGCTACATATACCTTCACACGCTTATTGCGAACGAGCGAGCGCAGCGGTCGTTTACGAAGGCGGGGTTCATGGTGGACCGCGAAGTTCGTAAGGACGGGTTCGATTTCCTTCGAATGGAGATCACTCGTGATCGCTGGGAGAAGCTGGAGGCGGATCGGCGGGTTGAGGCCGGAGAAGAGCCGGAGCCTGCGAACACTCTGCGTTCCCAGCCTGCTGGCTGAGCATCAGCGTCCGGCAGTTACTTCGAGTAGGTAGCTTCAGGTCGCGGCCGCTGCAAATCGTTGTTTCTTTATCGTCCCGGTGAAATCACCGCAGGCTTCTTACCGGCGATCCCGGTCCCTCGAGCAGGCTCAGGACAGGGGCGCCTTCAACGCTGATACGATGCGGTCTCTGCACTGCTGTCGCCTTGACGCACGCCTCTGAAGCCACGATGTCCCGGAGGACGACGATGAAACTCCTGCTATTGACCGGCGGAAGCCACCCTTACGAAGAGACGACGCCCGTTTTGACCGAGTTCCTGCAAGGAGCCGGACACGAGGTTACGGTATCCGAGTCGGCGAACGAGCTTGCCGGCTCGCTGGAGGGCTTCAACGCGATCGTTCTGAACACTCGACGAAACCCGGCCGCGGACAACGATCTTTCGGACGAGCAGCGAAATGGTTTGAAGGGTTACGTTGAGAACGGCGGCGGGCTGGTTTCGGTGCACATCTCAGCCGCCTCATGTCCCAATTGGCCTGAGATGAAGAAGATCACCGGAGGCGGCTGGATAGAGGGGGAAAGCTGGCACCCGCCGTTCGGCTGGTTCGAAGCGATTGTCCATAACCCCGACCACCCGCTTGCAAAGGGCGTCGATGAGAAGTTCTGGACGTACGATGAGTGCTACTGCGGGCTCGACATTCAGCCGGGGATCGACGTGTTCATGCACGGTGTCGTCGAGGGCGAAGACAAGCCGCTCGGCTGGTCGCATTCCTACGGCAGCGGCAAAGTTGCGAACATCGCACTGGGGCATGCCGGCTCAAGCCAGCTGCAGCCGAATTTTCAGAAACTGATCCTAAACAGCGTGGAGTACGTGACGGGTTAGAGGGCGGGGGCTGAAGGGACTTCTGGCAGGGGCGGGCAGAGATGCTGCGCCCGGTCCGGTCGAGGGCTGAAACCTGTTCCCTGAGCCATATCGAAGGATCTCTGTTGGAGACGAGTTGTCCTGTCTCAACGGTTTGCAAAGAAGCCGAGTCGTCTTGAGGTGACCGGTACTTTGGGAGACGACTGAACCTGACAGGGCAAGTAACTCGGCGAGAGATCCTTCGACTTCGTTTCACTTCGCTCAGCAAACACCATCTGCTCAGCGGGCCGTCCGCAATGAGCAGCGCCCTACCGAATTGTGAGAGACAAAAATGCAAATTAGCCGCAGGATTCCCGGGCATGAGGTGATTGAGTCTGCCAGGGGCATGGTCACCACTCAGCATCCGCTAGCGGTGCAGGCTGGTGTCGAGGTGCTGGAACGAGGCGGGAATGCCGTGGACGCTGCGGTGACGATGGCGTTCGCGATTGGCGTCCTGCAGCCGCTGTGGAACGGCATAGGCGGCGGCGGTCTGATAGTCGTCCAACTGAAAAATGACGGGCCGCAGGCGATCGACTACGGGATGCAGCTACCCGGCGTCGCCACACCCGACATGTACGAGCTCGAGGACGATTTCTCCATCCAGGGCTACTCTCGCAGTTTTTCCGTGCCGGGCGTCAAGGACAAGGCGAACGAGCAGGGCTATCGGTCTGTCTCAATTCCCGGCAACGTGGCCGGACTTGCGAAGGCGCTGGAGATGTGGGGGACGATCAGCCTCGACCAGGCGCTGCAACCGGCGATTCGTTTCGCGGACGAAGGCTTTGCCGTGGAAGGCAACTTCATCCTGGCGACTGTCAACGGGAGCGAGTTGCTGCTTGAGTTCCCTGAGACGCAGCAGATTTATTTACCGAATGGGCCGAAAGGACGGCCGCTCAAGATCGGCCAGAGCCTCGTTCAGAAGCAACATGCAGAGTCGTTGCGCAAGATCGCGGCGGGCGGACCTGATGCGTTCTACAAAGGTGACATCGCTGCCCTGATCAGTGAGGACATGGAGGCGAACGGCGGATATCTTCGGCCTTCTGACTTCGAGCAGTACGAGCCAATTGTCCACTCAGAAGCTGAAACGATCAGCTATCGCGGCCACGATGTGAGCACGATGCCGGGGCCGTGTGGCGGACCGACGGTGTTGGAGATCCTGGGAATTCTTGAGCAGTTCGATGTCGGTAGCCTCGAACGCGGGTCGGCGGAGCAGCTTCACCTGCAGATCGAGGCGACGCGGCTGGCGGCAATCGACCGATTCAGCTACATGGGCGCATCGAAGAACACCGGCTTTCCAATCTCGTCATTGACCAATGCGGAGTACGCGAAGACACGTGCTGCAGAGATCGACATGAAAGCCCGCAGAGAGCATGAGTTCGGTGATCCGTGGCCGTTCACAGGTATGACTCGGCCAGACGACTTCCCGCAGCCTGCGGGCCAGATGCGTGATCGTGGGACTATCCATCTGTCGGTGGTCGACGCCAATCAGAATGCGGTGGCGATCACGCAGACGAACATGGGCTACTCGGGCGTCGTGAATCCGGGTGTGGGCGTGATGCTCAACAATGCCATGGGGTGGGCGTGTCCTGCGCCGGGAACGGTGAACTCCATCGTCCCGCTGGGGCGTGCCCTGAACAATATGTGCCCGACGATTGTCAGCCGCAACGGTGAGATCAGGGCCGTTGTCGGCGGCTCGGGCGGTCGGCGAATCTGGCCGGCGATTGCCCAGATTGTTTCGAGCCTGATCGACTACGGGATGAGTCTTCAGGAGGCTATCGAGGTGCCGAGGATGCATGTTGAGTCGGACGACCCAATGATCGACCGGCGGGTCAGCCCGGATGTGATCGGTGACCTCGACAGGCGCGGTCACACGGTTGCTCTGCCGCCTGAGCACTACCTGCTGTGGCCGTTTACCGAGGCGAACGGGATCGGAATAACCAGCGGCGGCACGATGCGGTCTGGCGTTGCGCCCGGAAACAAGCCAGCGTTCGCGGGCGGCGTTTGATTTCTTTCTTCGCCCGACTTATGTGGTGACCAGGGGGATTGCCCAGCACTGACGGAAGCCGCCTTTCTTCCCGCTCCCTTTTCAAGGGAGCGAGCAAGAGGGTTGGTTGTTCCGACGGCTCCGCCGTCACCGGGCGCAGCATCTTTGCCCGCCCCTACCAGGAGGCACTCTTCAACGGACTCCGAACGCTGCATGGTCAAGAAGAGGTGTCGAAATATTCGTCTACTGCTGCTGCCCTGCCTCGAACCAGTCGGCTAGCGCCGGGTAGAGCGAGGTGTATCGGTGATATGCGTCGTCGTAGGCTGAGGCTTTTTCGGTGTCAGGATCGGTCTGCCCGTCTGTTGTCAGCCACGCCGCTCCGGCCTCTGTGACCGATCCGAAGGCCCCGGCTCCCACCGCTGCCAGCATCGCAGCTCCCAGCGGTGCGCCCTCAGCCGGACCGACCGTCTTCAGCGGCAGGCCAAGCGCGTCGGCAAGGATCTGGCGCCATGTGTCGCTGCGCGCTCCACCGCCGACAGCGACTGCGCTATCCGGCACCGCGCCAAGCGGCCGCATCAGCTCGACCGAGTCACGCATTGCGAAGGCAACACCTTCGAGAACGGCTCGTGTCATGTGCGCCTGTGTGTGGGCAGCGTTCATCCCTGCGAAAACGCCACGTGCATTGGCGTCGCCGTGCGGCGTTCGCTCGCCTGTGAGATACGGCAGGAACGTCAGGCCGTCGCTGCCGGGCTGCACGTCGGAGGCAGCGGTCACGATCTCGTCGAAGCCAGGTGAATCGCCACTGTCCGCAAGTGTGCTTCGCCACCATGCGAGCGCGGCCCCCGCTGACAGCACGACTCCCATCAAATACCAGGTGTTCTGCTCGGCGTGGTTCATGGAGTGAATTCGCATGCCTGGATCGGCGGAAGGCTCGGCGGTTGGTGCGACGACCGCGCCGGAAGTTCCGATGGTGACGAGCATGGTGCGTGGAGCCACCACCCCGGACCCGGCCGCGGCGCATGCGTTGTCTGCGCCTCCACCGACCACCGGCGTGCCTTCGGGGACGTGTAACAGCGTTGCCGATTCGACGGTGATCTGCCCGGCAACTTCTGAGGATCGGACAACGGGAGGCAGGATCCAGGGATCAATGCCGATCTTGCTGCAGATCTCGGTCGACCAGCCAAGGCGTCGGATGTCGAACAGAAGCGTGCCCGCGGCGTCCGATGGCTCGGTGGCAAGCTCGCCGGTCATGCGGAACCTGATGTAGTCCTTGGCGAGCATGGCACCGGCGATGCGGGCAAAGTTTTCGGGCTCGTGCTGCTTGAGCCAGAGGAGCTTGGTTGCGGTGAAGCCTTCGAGCGGTGGGTTACCTGCGACCTCCATGAGCATCTCCGGGCCGACGCGGTCGAAGATGAACTCGCACTGTTCGGTTGTGCGGACGTCGTTCCAGAGGATTGCAGGGCGGACGACCTGCTGGGAGCGGTCGAGTGCGACGAGTGAGTGCATCTGGCCGGAGAGGCCGATGGCGCGGATCTGGGACGGGGATTCGAGTTGGTTGACTGTCGCGGTGACGGCGGCGATGGTCGCCTGCCACCAGTCTTCAGGGTTCTGTTCCGCCCAGCCGGGCGCGGGCACTGAGACGGATTGCGGTGAGTCAGCGGAGGCGAGGACGACGCCGTCAGCGGAGACCGCAACGGCCTTCACCGAGGAGGTGCCGACGTCTATACCGAGGTATGTGGGAGGTGGCATTTGAGTCTCAATTCGCCGAGTCGTTCTCAATCACGGACACCAATCCCACGGTAGCGTACCCCACCATCCGGCCTTGGTATCATGTGCCAGCATGACGGATCTCAGCAGGGAAATATTTCATGACCACCCAGAAACTCAGACTTTTGGAAAACCACGAAGCCGACCGCCTTGGCCAGACCATGTCAGCGGCATTTTTCAACGACCCGCTGATGCAGTACATGGAGCCCGATGAGACAAAGCGGCTCAAAAAGGGCAACTGGTTCATGTCGAAGGGCATTGGCTACTGTGCGAGATGGGGTGAAGTCCATACTGACGATGAATTCAGGGGTGGCGCGGCCTGGCTAATGCCGGGTAACACCACGATGTCAACGATGCGGATTCTCCGGGTCGGACTGTGGCAGATGCCATTCCGGCTGGGTCTCGGAGCATTCTCAAGGTTTAACAAACTCGATAGCGCGACCAGCAAGGTCCACAAGAAACATGTGCCCGGAGAACACTGGTACTTGCTTTTGCTCGGGACACCCCCCGAGCACCAGGGAAGTGGAGTCGGATCGGCTGGAATCGAGATAGGAGCCGGAAAGGCGGCACAAGCCGGACTGCCTGCTTACCTGGAGACCATGACCGAGAGCAATGTTGAGTACTACACGAAGCGTGACTTCAAGGTCGTGGAAGAGTTCATGATCGACGACCACCTCAAGACGTGGGCGATGGTCAGGCAACCGGGCTAACACTTCCATGGCAGGAGGCGGTCTTCGCTCATTGAGCGGGGCGATTGCAGGATGCAACTACGGCTTTCTGCCGAGTGCCCAGAACCACGCCAGCAGGTACCAGGCATCGGGATTGTCTGCCCATGCTTCGATATCCTGCGCGATCGTTTCGATTTTTTCGGCAGTCGCAAAGCCGCTATCGACAGCCTGTCTAACGAAATCAGGCTCACGGATTCGATCAGGCCACGTTGCAGCCTGTTGGGCCGGATCCGACGAGACATAGAATCCGCCGATTTCTATGTCTGAAAAACCTGCCTGCCGCACAAGTTGCGGTTGTGTCTTCGCCATGTCCGGGTGGCCACCGTTCTGCTCCCACACCTTCATGTAAAAGTCCAACCCCTCCCCGCCCAACGGCGATTGTGGCGGGTACGCATGCCATGACACGGCGCTGCTGCCAACCGCTATGATGCCGCCGGATTTCAGGACTCGATGCCACTCTTTTAGGGCTTGAATCGGATTCGGGATGTGTTCGAGCACTGCAAACGAGAAGACAACGTCGAATGTGCTGTCGTCGTAGTCGAGGTGCAGCGCGTCACCCTGCAGGAACTCGACGTTTGCAATTCCAGCCTCCAGCGCCGCGCTGTTCGCCAGTTCGACGTACGGTTGACCGATTTCGACACCGGTCACTTTTCCGGGAGCAACGGCCTCGGCGATACCGAGGGTGATTGTTCCTGGTCCGGGTCCCGCATCCAGCACACGCATTCCCGGCTTGAGGTGCGGTAGCAGCCAGTTGGCATGGCTCTGGGCGGAACGTTCGTTCAGTCCAGCGAACGCGGGATTCTTGTAACCGTGGGTGTAGACAGGGGCTTTTCGTTCGTTAGTCATTTCTTGCCTCTCGAAACGTGGAAGCTGCCGACGTTCTGGGACCACTGGCCGGGTCGACATTCGTATCAGACAACTAACGACTCGGGCAATAACCCTCACCCGTCCTGCGGAGGCGCCGGGTTTACCAGGTCGAGGCCTATTGTCTCGGGGATTATTCCGGCGAGTTCCTCCACTGTCCAGCGGCCGTCTTTGTGGATTGAGCGCTGCGGCTCCGGGTGGTTCATGACGCTGACCCGGTTGCCGACGGTATGGAAGATCATGCCGGTCACGTCGGCGGCTTCGTCCGAGGCGAGCCAGGCGATCATCGGCGCAACGTCGTCGGGGTCGTTGGTCAGTGTGCCCTCGGGCGGCGGCAAGAATTCACCACCTCTGCGCGCCCTTGCCGTATCCGGCACACTGTCCGTCATGCGCGTCGCCGCTCCGGGCGAGATGGCGTTTGCGGTGACCCCGAAACGGGCGAGGTCCTTTGCAACAACTCTCGTAAATCCTGCGATGCCGTCCTTCGCCGCGCCGTAGTTCGCCTGCCCGCCGTACCCATAGAGACCAGAGACCGAGCTAAAGGTGATGATGCGGCCTGTGCCCTGCTCCTTGAAGACCTGCGACGCCGGTTGCACGACCGAGAAAGTGCCCTTGAGGTGAACGGCGATCACGTCGTCCCACTCCTGTTCGGTCATGTTGAAGATCATTCGGTCCCGCAGGATGCCTGCCGCGGTGACGACGATATCCAGCCGTCCGAAGGTGTCGATGGCGGTCTTGACGATGTTTGCGCCGCCTTCCATCTCGGCGACGCTCTCGTAACAGGCGACGGCATTTCCACCGAGCTCGCTGATCTCCTCGACGACCATCGCTGCGGGCGATGTGTCGTTGCCCGCGCCGTCGAGCGCAGCGCCGATATCAGCGACAACTACCGATGCGCCTTCGGCAGCCAGCTTTTTCGCAACGCCGCGGCCAATTCCGCGCCCCGCACCGGTAACCACTGCTACTTTGCCGGTCAGCCGCTTCGCAGGGCCGGGTTTCTGGCCGAGATCTTTTTCCGGAACGAGATAGCGGGGCGTGAGGCGGTCGAGCTCAGGCAGTTCCCAGCGGCCGGGCGGGTTCGGGTTGTAGATGGTCTTGACCCGGCGCGGGAGCGAGAGGTGCGTGACTGTGCCGCCGTAGACGAGAAAGACCTGCCCGTTTATCGGCGCAGAGTAGTCAGAAGCGAGAAAAGCAACGAATGGTGCAACGTCTTCCGGCTCCCATGCCATCTCGCCCTTTGCAGGCATCAGACCTTGCTCTCGCAGTGCGTCTTTCGCTTTGTCAGGTATCGATTCGATCATGCGGGTTGCGGCGCGTGGAGCGATGGAGTTCGAGGTGACGCCGTACTTGCCGAGGTCTTTGGCGAGAACCTTGGTGAAGCCTGCGATGCCGGATTTGGCCGCGCCGTAGTTGGCCTGCCCTGCAAAGCCGACGAGGCCGGATTCGGAGGAGAAGGTGATGATGCGGCCGCCTCGCTGCTTGCGGAAGATGGGCGCGGCGTGACGGGCGACGGATGCGGTGCCCTTGAGGTGAACGGCGATAACGTCGTCCCACTCCTGCTCGGTCATGTTGTAGATCATTCGGTCGCGCAGGATTCCTGCGGCGGTGACGACGATGTCGATGCGGCCGAAGGTGTCGACGGCGGCTTCGACGATGCGCTGTCCGCCGTCCCACGTTGCGACGGATTCGAGCACGGGCGCAGCTTCGCCACCGGCGGCTTTGATGGCGGCGACCGTTTCATCTGCAGGTGCTCCCGAGGCCGCGCTTCCGTCGATGGCGACTCCGGCGTCGTTGACGATGACCTTCGCTCCGTTACGGGCGAGTTCTTCAGCGACGGCACGGCCGATGCCGCGGCCTGCGCCGGTGACGACGGCGACTTTTCCTGAGAGTGCGGCGTTGGGTTCTGGCATTGTGTGTGGTCCTGTGGGTGCAAGGAAGTTGGGATGAGCGATGGAGGGATACGAAGACGCAGTTTACCTTCGTGATGGGAGGAGCGAAGGCGTTGGCGCTATTCCGGAAAGAAAGCCGCCTTCCGCCAGAACGAGGCAATCGATCAGATGCGACACAAGTCGGGCGAAGAGAAAGAGAAAAAATCCGTTCTGTACTTCCCTTCGCAAGAGAAGGGAGAGAGCGGTGACATCACGTATTCGCTCAACGCCGCGGCAGCTCCACCAGCGCTGTTCCCGGTGTTGTGACTGTGCCTGCTTCGTCCTCCAGGCTCAGCTCTAGCTCTACCAGGCCAGCGTCTGCTTCGACTCGTTTGCCGATCACGCGGCCGCGACAGGTCTTCTTGCCGATGTAGTCAATGCCGCGGTACTGCACCGAAAACTCTCGCATCCAGCCGGAGTCGCCGAGCCAGTCGGTGATCAGTTGCGCCAGCCACGCGCTCTTGAGCGCTCCGTGGATGATTACGGCGTCGTGGCCCGCTTTTTGCGCCACGTCCTTGTCGTAGTGAATCGGCTGGAAGTCACCGGATGCGCCTGCATACATGACCAGCTGGCGTGTGTCCGGATTGACCTCAAGCGGCGGAATCTCATCGCCCTCGCTGATGTCCTCGTACCACAGGGTTTTTAGTTTGCCGGGAGATGGAACGTGTTGTGACATGCTCATACCGTTCCCACGAGCGTGCTGCCCGTTTCCGGATCAGGCTCACCAAACGTGATCGTCGTCGTCTCTTGCACCGCAACCGTCTGCCCAAGCTGGTTGGTGTAGGTAATCTCCTGCACCTTGAACAGCATCTCGCCAATCCGGCCGGTCTTGGTGAACAGGTCCTTCAGCAACCGAGTAACGGTTACGGAGTCACCGACCCGCACTGGTTGATAGAAGCGGTAGTTGCTGCCTGCGTCGAGGATGTGGGCGAACGGCTCAGGGAATGCTTTTGTGGTGCTGCCGGGGAGGAGCGACCGGAGGAACGTTGGCGGTGCGATGAGACCGCCGAACGCGGAGTCTCGTGCGGCGACTTCGTCTGAGTAGAGTGGATTCGCATCGACGATCGCGCAGACGAAGCGGGCGACGTCGAACCGGGTGATCTCGTAGGTGATCGGTTCAGACGAGACTCCGATGTGGGACCGCATCTCATCTGTGATTGTCGTGGAGTCTGTCATGCTTTTCTTCGCCCGATTTTTTCTTCGCCCGACTTGAGTGGTGATCGATGGATTGGTCAGTGCTGGCGGAAGCCGGTTTCACGCGGCAGGGTTCGGTGAGGACAATCCTGACGCGACCGCCAGTTTAACGCGAACTCTGTTGAAAGTAGGAAGCCTACTTTTTCCTGCGGTTGCGGCCTCTTCTGCGACGGCTGCTCACCAGCGGGGATTCACCCTTCTTCGACTTTACGGCCCCGTTTGCAACTGGCTCTTCCTGTTTCTTGAAACGCTTGCGGGCGTTGCGGCCCGAGCGCGTGCCGTCTGAGCCTGCGTTTCGTTTCGCAGTACCAGCAGTCCAGCCTGGCTTGCGGTCACGGCCGAAGAAGAGTGAAACAGATGAGGCCATTGAGAAGATGAGCGAGGGACCGTAGAAGAGGCCGAACGTAGGCAACGATACTGCGGCGAAGCCCACCAGCACGACGGTTGCAGCTGCCGAGTTGATTTTGTGGCTGCGCAGCCGCGGTCCGGGTGCCTGCGGCAGCGCGATCAGGGGCGTGGCGAGCACAAACACCGGCAGAATGAGCAGGATGAGAATGATGGCGCCATCGCGTTCGATCAGCGACACATCGCTGCCGTCCACGCGCTGGGCGATCGGTGCGAACGTCAGCGCAATGCTCACTATCAGAGCAGAGATCAGTGCTGAGATCGCAAAGAAGTAGGACCTGTCGAGGCGGCTGAACCACCTCAGTGCGTTGAGAATCATTTGAGCCAGTTGGTGCGGGCTGTGCTGTAGGCGACGGTGGTCACTCGCCACCTTTTTCCGATGTCGATGAGCTGCCGCTATCTGCGCCGACACCGGCGCCGGAACGTTCGAGCTTTGCGAAGCCGAGCATGAGCCGCTTTACCCCGTTGCCGGAGAAAGCGACCGTGGCCTCGACATCACCGGGCACGGCCTTCACGCTGACCACGACTCCTTCACCAAAATGCGAATGGCGCACGCGGTCGCCTGCTGCGAACTCCAGTCCTGGCTGCGATGCGGACCTTGCGGCTGCCGGGGCCATGGCAGCGCGACGAGACCACATTTCGTCTTTGCGTGTCTCGGTCTGGCTGGCGCGAGAGCGAACGGTCTGGGCGTTGACGAGCGGCTCGGGCAGCTCCATCAGGAAGCGGGATGGCATGCTGGGCGAGAGACTCCCCCGGAAGCGACGCTGAAATGTATGCAGCATGTAGAGCCATCGCTTCGCACGCGTCATGCCCACGTAACAGAGCCGCCGCTCCTCCTCCATCTGCGCCGGATCTTCGACTGAACGGGAGTGTGGCAGCAGCCCTTCCTCCATCCCGACCATGAACACCGCCTCAAACTCCAGGCCTTTCGCCTGGTGGAGAGTGATCAGCGTGATCGCTTCCTGGCCCACGTCTGCCTGCGTTGCGGCGAACGGGTTTCCGGTGCGCACGCCGTCGACATCGGACACGAGTGCGACGTTCTCCAGGAATTCGGCCAGTTGCTCTCTCGGGTCGCCTCCAGAATACTGTTCTGCCGATCCGCGCAACTCACGCAAATTCTCCATGCGCTCCTCGCCGGTCTCTTTGTCCTCTTGCAGCCAGCGCACGTAGCCGGACCGTTCCATTGCGAGATCGATCAGCTCCTGCGGCTGCAGCGAGAGGCTCTGTTCGACCAGTCTCTCGACAAGTTCGGCAAATGCGACCACGGAGTTAGCAGCGCGTTTGCTCAGGCTGACGCCGAGCGGATTTTTCTCGTCCTGCACCGAGAGGACGGCGTCAAGCAGTGGCGTTTCGTGCGTTGCCGCCGCACGCCGTAATTCGGTGACCGAGCGGTCGGATATGCCGCGTGCCGGCACGTTGATGATGCGTTCGAGAGCGGCGTCATCGGCAGGGTTGAGCACGAGGCGCAGGAAGCTGAGAATGTCCTTGACCTCGCGGCGCTCGTAGAACTTCACACCACCGACGAGGCGATATGGAACGCCGCTGCGGTTGCATGCGACCTCAAGCGACCGGGATTGGGCGTTGATGCGATACATGACCGCAATCTGGTCACGGCTCAGATCATGCTGCTTCACCAGCCGGTCGACCTCGTTGATGACCGCCCGCGCTTCGCCCTCCTCGTCATACACCTCGGCCACTGACACGCGGTCGCCGCGCGGGTTCTCGGTCCAGAGCGTCTTCTCCATGCGGTCCTCGTTGTTGGCGATCACCGCATCGGCCGCTTCCAGGATCACCTGCGTTGAGCGGTAGCTCTGGTCCAGCGTGACGATCTTCGCATCGGGGAAGGTCGCACGGAAGTCGGTGAGGTTCGTCGGGTCGGCGTGACGCCACGAATAGATCGATTGGTCAGGGTCGCCGACGACGCAGATGTTCTTGTGTTTTGCCGCAAGCAGGCGTGCAATGTTGAACTGCAGCGGGTTCGTGTCCTGGAACTCGTCGACGAGGATGTGCTCGTAGCGTCGCTGGTACTTGTCGAGAATCTCGGGCTGATTCTCGAGAAGTTGGAACGCTTTCAGGAGCAGGTCGTCAAAGTCGGCTGCGTTGGAGCGTGATAGCGCTTCCTGGTACTTCTCGTAGACGCGGCCTGCGACCTCTTCGCGGTAGGTCTCTGCGTTTTGCTGGAACGCCGGCGGCAGGATGTTCTTGTTCTTGGATGAGGAGATTATGGAGCGCAGTTGGCCGACCGGGAACTGCTTTGGGTCGATGTCCATCTCCTGCAGGATGCGGCGAATGACGCGCGCCTGGTCATCGTCGTCGTAGATGGTGAATCCCTGCTTAAGGCCAACGTATTCGCCATCGAAGCGCAGCATGAGCGCGCAGAAGCTGTGGAATGTGAAGACGCGCAGCTGGTCGGCGGCAGTTGGCACGAGTCGCTGGCAGCGTTCGCGCAGTTCGCGGGCGGCTTTGTTGGTGAAGGTGACTGCGAGGATGCGGTACGGCGGAACGCCTTCTGAGCCGGTGAGGTAGGCGAGGCGGTGGGCCATGACGCGGGTCTTGCCAGAGCCGGGTCCGGCGACGATGAGCAGCGGACCGTCTGTGTATGACGCGGCCTCTTTCTGGCGGTCAGAGAGGCCGTCGAGAATGGTGTCTGCAAGAGCTGGTGTGCCGGAATTTCGGGGCGCTGAACGCTTATTTTCAGAACCGGACGCGCCGGATTCCTTGCCAGATGCCTTAGAGGATGAGGTCATCCGTCCATGCTACCAATGACCGGGGAGAGTGAGGACGAAAACTGGCGGGATCAGGCGGGTGTTTGGCCAATACGCACTGTCACACAACTACCTCCTGTGCCACCGCAATTGCGCGTTCCCAGCGAGTTTTCGAAGAGCTCACGCCTTTGTCCGGCGAATGATCGATTCTCCGATCAGTTGAAGATCATCTGCCGTCCACAGTGAGTCGGCGGTTGTTGGGCCGATGCTGACGGTCAGGACCCAGTTGTTTTGCCGCATGACCGTGGTCCGCCCGATTCCATCGGTGTCCATGAGCGCGGAGAACCTGTCCGTCAGATCCTCGTCGGCGTTATTGATCTCGGAAATTGGGTGGCTCAGTACGACGAACGCATCCTTGAGCAGATCGTAGTGAGCAATGGCCGGGTCATCTGAGTTGAACTTGATCAACGCCACCGTAAGGAAAGGGTCACCGGGGTTTGACGTTTCGTATACGGCCGAGCACATAGAACTGACCTGCTGGGCGTCATCCTGCGCAGTGTTTGTCAACGACTGGGTTCCCAGCATGTGGCCGACAGGTGGCCTCCCGAGTACTCCTTCGCATGTTCGCGGATCGACTGTCTTGTTCGAGATTGCGGCCTGACCGGCATCGCTGGCTGAGAGCGGCGGCGAAACGATGGGCTCCTGCGCCGCTCCAGAGTCACTGGTGGCGCAGGCCGAGAATAAGAAAACTGAAAGGCCGACTAGAAACAGATAACGAAACATCAGGAAACTCCGTGCCGGTGCTGCATGATTTGGCGTGTTCGGTACCGACGCATGTGTGGTGACATTTGTTCCACGCACCATAAACTTTGTCAGCGGGAGCCGGTGTGCCGATTCTCTTTCTCTTCGCGAAAGAGAGCTAGTAAGTGGGGACGGTGCCAGCAGACAGGTTTTGTCACGCTGTCCCCTTCCTGAGCGAATCCGAACGGATTGATCCAGCATCGCCCAGGAAACCAGACAACGAGAGATTCCTGATCGATTTCGGAATGACAGGTACCCGAAACGACCCTCACACCGGCCTTCACCCTAACCCTCTCCCGCAGGCGGGAGAGGGGATTTGGCGATTATGTCAACAGAGCCAATGCCATCCTGAGCTTGTCGAAGGATCAAGTCCGGAATGACAAAACCAACCAGCCCTCTACTTGACCAGATCTATCCCCGCCTCCAGCCCTCGCATGTGGCCGACTGCGTATGACCAGTAGCGGTGGCCCCAGGGTGTGTCGCCGTCCATGCGGATGATGTGGTCAGGGCAGAACGGACCGTCGAACCCTGTGTCTTTGTAAGCCTTCAGTGTGGCAGCCATGTCTCCCTGGCCCTCGTCCGGCCACGCCTCCCGGAAGTCGTTCACTTCGCCGAGGATGTTGCGGAAGTCGACTGCGACAATCTTGTTGCGGGAGCCGAAGTAGGTGATCTCCTTGACGAGGTCCACTCCCATCTCGGTGAAGCAGCCCTGGCAGAAGTGAATGCCGTTGGCGTCGCTGTCGACGATCTCGGTGGCTCGCCTGAAGGCTTCCGGGCTGCGCATAATGCGGCAGACCTGGCCAATCTGAGGAATCGGCGGATCGTCCGGGTGGAGCGCCAGCCGCACACCCGACTCCTCGGCGACCGGGACGACGGCTTTCAGGAAGTAGGCCAGGTTGTCCCAGAGCTGCTCGTCCGAGACCGGCCTGCGGTGCTCTTCTGGGATCAGTGAGATGTCAACCTTGCTGGACTCCGCAGTCATGGGTCCGTAGTCCTTGACTATGTTGAAGTCGAACGCTGTGGCGCGTGATCCGGCTCGGGCAGGCGCTTCTCGGGATGTGCGATAGAAGCGCATGGTGTGCATGTTGTAGGTGAGGATGGGAATGCCAGCGGCGCCCATGTTGCGGATGTGCTTCTGGAAGTTTTCGATCTGCTCGTCGCGGCCGGGAAGGCCGAGCATCCACTTGAAGGTCCACTCCCAGGGCAGCAGCCTGATCGAGTAGAGCTTGATGCCGTAGGATTCGACGCGGGTGCGCAGCTCTTTGAGCGTCTGGAGATCGTAGTGGCCATTGTCTTTTTCGGCGGGAGTGGGCGTTGGCATGCCGTTGACGCCGTCGGCGCCGATCTGCGCTGCGAAACGAAGCCTGTCTTCTGAGAAGTCGTTGCCGACGCCGAGGTAGATTTGCAAGTGGTCGCTCCGGTGATCGGTCGAGGGTGAGAGTAAGGAGCGCATTCTGCACCAGCGTAGGCGCGTTGTCGAAGGGTGGGCGTCTGAGCACCGACAAGAGTGCCAGAGTTGTCAATCTGAACTTGATTCAGAATCTCTCCGGTGATCTCAGATGGACGGTGTGATGGTCGGTGTAGTGCTCGAATGAGCAGGCTCAGTCCCGTGTCCAGTAAGATCCCTCGGCTTCGCTCGGGATGACAACGCTGCGGTCGAGATGACATGCATGTGCACTTTGCGAGCGCGCCGGGCGCAGCAAGCGGCGCCCCTACCAGAAGAGAGTTGTTCAGCCCCGGTTCTTCCCTATCACCTCTACTTGCGTGAAGGCGAAGAAGGCGTGTGGCTCGGTGATCCAGCTCTTCCAGGCTGTCGAAATCTCTTCCAACTCGTTCTGCGTTGCGATGTTCTGTTCTAGCGCGCGGCTCGCAATGTTCGAGTGCAGAATGCGTTCCGACCACTGGTCGCCCCACCACTGGAGACCGGCTTCGTCGGCGAACGACCATGTCGAGGTCGTGACCTCCAGGTCTTCATACCCGGCGTCGACGAACCAGCCCTTGAGATATCGCCCGGCATCCGCCTTGCTCCCGTTGGACTCAGACACTGCGAAGTAGACCTCCATAAAGCGGTCTAACGCCGGGTTCGACGGGTAGATGGCAGACGTTCCCCAGTCGACCTCTCGAACGGCGCAGATGCCGCCGGGCTTTATCACCCGTTTCACCTCCACCAGCGCAGCGACGGGGTCCGAGAGGTGCTGCAGGACCTGGTGCGCGAATGCAACGTCGAATTCAGCATCTTCGAAGCCCGTTTCGTAGATGGAGCGGGTATCAAAGGTGACATTTGTTGAGCCGGATTTTTCGGCGTTGGCACGTGCCTCCGCGATGACATCTTCGGAAAAGTCGATGCCGACCACTGAGCCGCCTGGCTGCAGGATTTCACCGAGGTCAACTGTGATGGTGCCGGGACCGCAGCCGAAGTCGAGCAGCCGCATTGGCGAGTTGAGCCGGGGAATCAAGAACGCAGCAGCTTCGCTGGCGCGTCGGGCTGAGTGTGCTAAAACGACCGACGGGTGATGGCCGTGCGTGTACTGCTGTGTGCTCATCGATGTCCTTGAAGCCCCGGCACCGAACCTACCGCGTCACGGGTTCCGACAATGCTGAATCCAGAGCATCGAGGTTTAGCCGTTCGCTGGCCAGTTCACGTATGCGGGCGAGCTTTTCCGGATGGTCGAAGCGCACTTTTGCCTGCAAACCTTCCAACTTTGCAGCCGTCTCTTCTGTCGAGCCGTCAGTCATCACCAGCGGAACGCCGCGCTGGCCAGCCTCGTAGATCACGTACTCAACGGGCCGAGCGCCTTTCGTGAGGACCATCGCTCGCACCGTGTCGGTCTGCAGGGCCGAAAGCTGGATGTCTGGCCTGTCGCCCCGGACGACTACCCCGACGTTTTCCTGCGAGCCGAAGTAGAACGGTCCCCAGTCAAGCACCATGCCGCCAATGAGAAAGTTGTCGATGAGGCGGTCTGCTTGTTCTTCGTTGAGGATGATTTCTGCGGAGAGGTGTTCGGCGACGAGACCGAGAGTTGGCGCCAGCAGTCGGCGGTCTTCGGGTAGCCAGCCAATGACATTGATGTTGGCCTGTTTGAGTTCCGGGATGATACGGGTCTCAACGTCATGCGACTGGTAGAGAGGAACGGCGTTAATGACTACCCCGGCGAGCCGTGAGCCATAGGAGCTGGCGGAGTGCAGGATGTCGTCGGCAGGAGTTGCGACGAGGAGGACGAGGCCATCGGTCTCGTCTGCAAGCGCAAGGTTGTCGGCGTGGAACCCGGTTTTACCTTCGATGATTAGAAGTTTCCCATCCCCGGTGAGCTCATTCGCCTTGCGGGCGATCTCGGCCGCGGAGCTGGTGCCACTTCCGAGCGATTGGCTCGAGGCGGTGTCTCCCAGGGTGGCGCGCAGGCCGGTGTCACGGTCCGTTTGCCAGGCGGTCGCAGCGATGACTTTTCGTTGCTTTTCGGTTCCTGTGGCCTGCTCACCGCCAGACATGTGATCTGCAATTGCGGCTGTGAGAGCGGTCTTGCCTGCGCCGGGAGAGGCTGCTGCGACTATGAGTGTCGGCATGGTGGGTGCGGTTTTCCTGGTGGGGTGCGGGGGCGGAGGGCTGGCGAATGCTAATGCTGTAGATGGGCGTCATTGCCGTTTGGCGTTGGACGGATTCGCCGCGCTCGTGCGACCTCGTTCATGCAAGTTGATATGTGCGAGCAGAATTATAGCAATGGGCCGGGCGGGCGTTGGGGGGCGATGGGGGCGATGGGGGCGAGGCAATAGGCGGTCGAGGCGGTCGAGGCGGTCGAGGCGGTCGAGGCGGTCGAGGCGGTCGAGGCGGTCGGAGTCATCGTTGCTTGATAACGGACACCGCGGGGAAACGGCAGGTGCAGACTTTCAGCGAGGAGAAGGCGAATCACAGTGACGTTGGACGTTGCGGTTCGGCGATGCGGGGAATTGCCGGGAAGGGATGGTCCAGAGACCTACGAACGGAGTCTGAGATTTCCGCCGACCGTATCGAGTGCTGCTTGCCTGCGTGCGATGCAGCGAATACGATGGTTTATCGCCCCGCCGAACGCACTGGAGCACCGTTTATCAGCGACGGATCCCGCTCCCAACGGTTCTGGGCCGAGGTAGCTCAGTTGGTAGAGCAATGGACTGAAAATCCATGTGTCGGCGGTTCGAGTCCGCCCCTCGGCACCACTTCATCTTTTCTAGTTCAGATATGCTGCCAACCACCATGAAGTCAGCCCAAAAAGCCAATTATCTATTTAAGTTGAAACCATGGTGTAGTTTCATTGCTCTGTCGTGGCCGACGGTGCCTCGAAGGATCTCGCTTGCCCGCACGCGTGAATGTTTTATGACCGCCTGACTCCAGTCTTTCCCTCGAAGTACGATCTCTGTCCTCGTCTTATTGGTTGTCCTGGCCCGGTCTTCCTGGCGCGTTCCGCAAAATTGAGTGCCCACCGAATCTGTTCGGTATCATACGGCGATGCAAACCTGCACCGTGATAGCATTTCGGAGCATGGGTCTTCACTCGATGTGCAGCCACTGTGAACCCGGCCCACGTCAGCACCTCCAGCGGGTCGGTATCCGGCCCAGTTAGTTCTCCATTTAGCTATTGGTAGCAGTTCGGCATGCCCAGCGTTACGCGCCAGCGAGACAAGCCACTCACGTTCGTTTCCACAACCGGATACTCAAGTGGCAGAAGCTTGCCATCAATACTCGCGGCGTTCGCAAAAGCCGGTATTTCGGCAGTTGAACTGGGCACGTCTCATCCGCCCGAAAAAGACATGGAAACGTTGCTGCGGAGTTTCGATTTCGACTACTCGGTTCACAACTATTTCCCCTTAACCGATCCCGAGCTGGTTCTTAACCTTGCTTCAGCGAACGATGATGTGCGTTCGGCGACGCTGACAGCGGCAAAGCTTGCGATAGATATCGGAGTGGCCGTCGGAGCCCACTTCTATGGAATACATGCCGGGTTCCTCTCGGACGTGAAGTCAGAGTCACTGGGCAAACCTCTTCAATACGAAACTCTGGCTGAGAGGTCTACCGGCTTCTCCAACATGCTTGAGTCTGCGGCCGAGTTGTGTGAGTACGCCAACGGATATGACATGCCGGTGTATTTCGAGAACCACGTGCTTGCAGCGTTCAACCTGTCGAGCGATGGAAGATCACCGCTGTTACTTGTTGACGCAAATGAGGCCGTCGACTTCTTCGAGCAGCTTGATCAGCCCAATGCCGGATTGCTGGTGGATGTTGGGCATCTGAACGTCAGCGCAACGACGCTGGAGTTTGACCGGGGTGAGTACGTTGATACTGTGCGTCCCTGGATCAAAGCCCTGCACCTGTCTGACAACGATGGGCTTTCTGACGAGACAAAGGCTTATGACGAGAACGCCTGGTTCTCGACGGTGGTATCCGGTCTGCAAAACGTAGATTGCGTGATCGAAAGCGAATTTGAAAGTACTGCTGAGGCGAAACAGATGTCGGCCTATGTGGAAGGGTGGAGGTCTCAAAGCCAACAGCTGTCTCACCGCGAATCCGTGCAAAAACGATGAGTGTTATTGCAATTATTCCCGCTCGAGGCGGCTCGAAAACGGTTCAACGGAAAAATCTTCTGGAATTTGGTGGCAGTTCGCTGGTCGCAAATGCCGTGAAGTCGGCCGTTGATTCAAAGGTTTGCGATCGGATAATCGTCTCGACCGATGATGAGGAGATCGCAGCGGTGGCCGTCGGGGCTGGCGCGGAGGTGCCGTTCATTCGCCCTGCTGAACTCGCCCAAGACGACACTCCGGACACGCCTGTCTGTCTGCATGTCCTGGAGACGCTGTACGAGAACGAAGGCGCAATGCCAGACTACGTGGTGTGGCTAAGGCCGACGTCACCGCTCAGATTACCCGAAGACGTCAATGCTGCTGTTCAGATTGCGATTGAAAACGGTGCTGACTATGTTCGGTCGGTAACCAGGGCAAAAGAGCACCCTTACTGGTTAAAGCAGTTTGACGGGAAGAAGCTAACAGCATTCATTCCGGGCAAGGATGAGCGAACCTACTACCAGCGACAGAGTCTGCCACCTGTGTTTCGAATCACAGGCGCCGTCGACGTCTTTAAAATCTCAACACTCATGCTTACCAGGAAATTGTACGAGGGTGACATCTACGGCTACGAGATGCCTCCTGAGAGAAGCATAGAGCTGGATGACGAGCTTGACCTGATGTTGATCGATGCCCTGATGAACCGAGGTGACGGATGAGTTCCTGGCGAGACAAGCAGTCTGATCCGGTTGTTGTTGTTGCCGAAATTGGAGTGAACCACAATGGCGATATCGAATTAGCGCACCGCCTTTGTGACGAGGCCAAGAAGGCAAACGCAGACGCGGTCAAGTTCCAGACTTTCCACGCCGATGTACTGGTAAAAGCTGAGACTCCAAGGGCACCCTATCAACTTCGAGCAGGAAAATCCTCCCAGTATGAGATGCTCGAGGAACTTGAACTTTCCGACTCCGCTTTCCGCGAGATCTTCTCACACTGTGAAGACATCGGGATCGACTGTTTTTCTACTCCCTATGACGAACAGGCAGTGAACTTTCTGGCAGATGTCGGGGTTTTAAAACTGAAGATCGCGTCCGCAGACATCGTGAACCGCCCCTTGCTTGAAGCGGCCCGCGAGACGGGTCTGCCGGTAGTTCAATCGACGGGCATGGCGACGATGACGGAAGTGGCTCGGGCTGTCGAACTGTTCGATGCGGTAGGAGCGGGAAGCCTTACGCTTCTCCATTGTGTTACTGCGTATCCCCTCGAAGCGTCCCAGGTTAATTTGCAGTGGATGGATGCACTTCGTGCGGCATTCGGCCTCCCGGTCGGATACTCAGACCACACAACTGGTATCAGCGTGCCGGTAGCGGCTGTGGCGAGGGGGGCAACTATGATCGAGAAGCACTTCACCCTGTCGAAAACGCTAAACGGTCCAGATCACGCGGCATCGCTTGAACCGGACGGATTTGCGGCCATGGTGAACGGGATTCGAGAAACTGAGCAGTCCATTGGCACGCTACCTTTCGGACGAACTGAATCTGACCTGGCCAACATCTCGCACATGCGGCGTAGTCTTCATGCTCGGTCCGCGCTAAAAGTCGGCGCCGTGATCGGCAGTGACGATGTTGTTGCGCTGCGACCAGATGAAGGAATTGATCCCTGGCTCAAGGATCTGGTCGTCGGACGGGAGGTCAAGTCCGAGTTAGCGGCCGGGGATCCGATCACCTGGCTAGTGATATGAACTCGGTCGTCCTCCTGGGAGCCGGCGGCCATCTCCGCAGTGTCATTGACGTAATTGAGACGCTCGCCGATCTTCAAATCATCGGCATTAGCGGGACGGAGGAAGAGAAGGGCCGACGCATTCTGAATAAGTACGCCGTTTCTCTTACCGACAGCGAATTACCATCCGTTTTCGATGACTGTCAAAACGCCCATGTGACCCATGCCGACAACCTGAAACTCAGGAAGCGGCTGGCCGAGGTTTCTGCCGGATTCGGGTTTAACCTGCTGACGATTGCATCACCACGAGCTCAGATTTCGAACCATGCCAAGGTGTCCGCCGGATGTTTCGTGGCACACAACGTTGTGGTCAACGCGGCTGCTAAAGTTGGACGGAATACGGTGCTTAACACGTCGTCAGTTGTAGAGCACGACGCAGCGGTTGGCGAACATTCCCATATCGGCCCCGGAGCGTTGATCCTCGGCGGAGCAAAAGTAGGTAGCCTGACATTTATCGGCGCCGGAGCCAGCGTGCTGCCGGGCGTGAGCGTTGGCGACAACTGCACCGTTGGGGCCGGGGCGGTCGTCACCAAGGACGTGCCTCACAATGTGATCGTCGCCGGAGTTCCAGCGCGGGCCCTCGGATAACCAGATATGTCGATCAAACACATCCCAATGGCAGTCCCTGATCTGTCAGGGAACGAACTTGAGTACCTGACCGACTGTGTCGACTCGACCTGGATTTCGGCCAGGGGACCGTACGTCGAAAAATTCGAAAAGGCATTCGCCGATTTTGTGGGAATCGAACACGCGATCGCGGTCAGCAACGGCACTGTTGCGCTCCACTTGATCTTGCTGGGCCTCGGAGTGGGTCCCGGCGATGAGGTCATTGTGCCTTCCCTGACCTATATCGCTACTGCAAACGCAGTCAAGTACGTGGGAGCCACTCCCGTATTCGTCGATAGCGATCCGGCAACCTGGAACATAGATCCGGAAGCTATCGCACGGGCTATCACCGACAAAACTCGAGCGGTTATTCCGGTTCACCTGTACGGGGCGGCGGCGGACATGAAGGAGATCAATGCCATCTGCGAAAAGCGTGGCATTGCGGTTATTGAGGATGCTGCCGAAGCCCTTGGGACCTACATCGGTGACGTGCACGCGGGACTACACGGCACCAGCGGGTCGTTCAGTTTTTTCGCCAACAAGACTGTGACAACCGGCGAAGGTGGAATGGTCGTTACTCACGATCAGCGTCTCGCGGATCGATTTCGCCTGTTAATGGACCAGGGGCAATCGCCAGTCAACAAGTATCAACACGATGTAATTGGATATAACTACAGAATTACTAATCTACAGGCGGCGGTTGGCACCGCTCAAATGGAGAGAGTTGAAAAGTTTATTGCGACCAAACAGCGTATTGCAGGCATTTATAAATCTCGTTTTGGGGATCAACCGGTGCGGTTTGCCGAGATTAATGACGGCACGACGCATGCGCAGTGGATGACGTCTATGTTGATCGACGATATGGATCGAGCCAGCCGAGACAGGCTGATATCACGGCTCAACTCTCTCGGCATAGAGTCACGTCCCTTCTTTTTCCCGATCCATAAGATGGCGATGTATGAAGATGCCTCTGGTCCAAGTCTCCCGGTTTGCGAAGACCTGGGGAGCCGGGGCATCAGCCTCCCGAGCTCGGTCACACTTTGTGACGAAGATATAAGCTATGTTTGCGATACGTTTACCTCATTGCTACAGACGCGAGACTTTTAATGACTGCACGCTCTGCATTAATCACTGGCATTACCGGCCAGGATGGGTCATACCTTGCCAAATTCCTGTTAGACAAAGGGTATGAAGTTCATGGCCTGAGACGCCGGGTCAGCCAGCCCCACATTGAGAGGTTGGCCAGTTACGGGTTGAGGGACGAAGGAGCCTCCGGAGGAATAGTACTGCATTATGGAGACATGACCGATTCGTCCAGCATTAACCGAATAATCTCCGAGGTTCGACCGCACGAAATATACAATCTGGCGGCCCAGAGTCACGTAAGAGTTTCGTTCGATACTGCTGAGTATACGAATAATGTCAATGCAACTGGCACGATGCGTATATTGGATGCTCTGAGAAATGCGCGAGTAGTTGATAAGACACGGTTTTATCAAGCATCTTCGAGCGAAATGTTCGGAAATGCTGGCCGCATCCCCCAGGATGAGCAGACTCCATTTGAGCCGCAGAGTCCGTATGCGGTTTCCAAGTTGAACGCACACTGGTCCACGGTGAATTTCCGAAACGGGTATGGTCTGCACGCCTCGTGCGGGATACTTTTCAACCACGAATCGGCCAGACGGAGTCCTACCTTCGTCACTCGCAAGATAACCCGAGCGGTGGCGCGCTACCAGGCAGACCGCGGGCAGACATTGAAGTTAGGAAACCTGGAGGCGCGGCGTGATTGGGGTCATGCCCCGGAATATGTCGAGGTGATGTGGACGATACTTCAGCAGGAAATTCCGGATGACTACGTGATTGGCACCGGCGAAACACAGTCGGTTCGCACGTTCACAGAACTTGCATTCGAGGCTGTCGGTAGACAGATCGAGTGGACCGGCGCAGGTGTTGACGAACAAGGTGTCGACGCTTCATCGGGTGAGTTGCTGGTTGCGATCGATCCCTACTACTTCCGCCCAACTGAAGTGAACTATCTGCAGGCAAATCCGGCGAAGGCTGAGAGAAAACTACAGTGGAAGGCGTCTACGAAGATCGGTGAACTTGTCAGAATCATGGTCGCTGCAGATATCGCGGATCTCGATGCAACGAATGTCGACGAGTCGTAGTCTCCGTACCTACTCAACTATGTGAGCTTGATCGCGTCCTACTGCGGCGATGCTTGCTCTTGAACAAATCAAAAAAATGACCGTTCTGATGCAATTCAGAGCAGATCTTGGCAGGCGAATTGACTGAAGCTTTCGCGGGCACCCTTCTCCTGGTTCCAAACTACAGCGAATCTCTGCGATCAACGTTGGCCCCACTTGCTGCTGGCGCCAGGGCGCGAAACATCAAACCGGTGTTTGTCCTGCGAGACGGAGATACCAACTCTCTAAGCGCTGCAAACGAGCTCAACCTGGATGTTGAAGTTGTCTCACTACCTCCCCCTAACGAAACGTCCGCGAACGTTCACGTTTTGGACTTCACAGGCGCTTTCAGGTGGCTTTTTCAGTTCAGAAAACGCATTAAGGAAGGGCGACGGGTCGCCGACGGTCTGTTCGAAAAACACCAGCCGTCCGGAGTGATCTGTGTTAGCGAGGCCCCCGAACTGGAGGCCCTTTTGCTTCGTAAAGCACGCTCTAACAACATTCCAGGGTTGCTGGTTCAGTGGGCTCACACACCGCACAGAGAATTCATCGATGAAGTCCACGCGAACCAGTACTCCACTGCGCTTTCGCAAAACCGGCGAAGATTTGCAAGCGTCTATCTGATCCGGCGCAAGTTAGCGGGAACTGCGCTCAGCCTGTGGGCGAGACTCAATGGGTCCAGGATTCCTCGCTTTCTTGGCGATGGCGATTCCACGCGCTTTGCGGTGATAAACGAAAACTACGCCGCAATGTTCAGGCACCAGGGCATACGAGAATCAAAAATCATCGTGACAGGCCATCCCGAGGATGATGGTTTGTTCAGTTATAAAAGCTGGTTGAGCGAATCGAGCTCGGAGCGAAACCAGCTCCGTACTGAGCTCGGGATTGGCAAAGACGAAAAGTTGATCGTCTACGCAAGAGAGGCAATCCATCATTTTGACCTGATTCCTGTTGATACAGATCAGAGCATCATCCGGCAGGTCTTGAAGGCGTTATCCGCGACCAGCACCGCTCGAATCGTTTTTCGACCGCATCCCAGGGATCCAGTCAGCCTGTATGAATGGATTAGAGACGAGTTCCCTTCTGTGATCGTTGACGGACCAACCGATCTCAAGTCGCTCATTGCTGCCAGTGATCTGTACCTTTCGCAGGGCTCATCCACAACCCGCTGGGCGTGGCTGCTGGGAATCCCGATCGTACTGATCGGTTTCGCTCAACTGTCTTCGACCAGGAGCATGGCAAACATGATCAGTGTGGAGCCGGTACTTGACAGCGGGCAGTTGAACGATCGTGTAGATGAACTACTGCACCGGTCCTCGCACGAGATGGGTGACGTTCAGAACGGCACGCAACTGGACGGCGCTGCGTGTGGAAGAATCCTGGACGCGGCGCTCGACCGGTGACGGTGGCGGCCGGACTGGACTAGCCAATGCGTCATGATTGTGCGCGCTTCTCCCCTTGTGGACGACTACTCATGTACGCACGATCACTCGCCGCCGGTTCGGCAGCGTTCCAACATCTCGACAGATTTGTCTGTGATTATTCGGCCGGCGTTCTTGGCTAAACGGCTTGAGAACACTGAGCGGTGGGTTTCGTAGCCGCCCTCGTCGAACGCGTGCTCCGTCGGCACATAGCCGCAGTATCCGTTGCTCAACTCCGAAACGAGTGTCACGTCGAACGGAGACCTTTCTTTTATCTCCAGACCGAACTCAACGAACAGTTCTGCCGGGTTGGCGGATATCGCGGTGTCTGAGAACGACATCGCGCCGATCTCGACCATGCAGGAGGTGCTGTCGCCTCTACTTTCGACAGCCGCTCTCTCAGCAGTCCACCGTGCCTCGTCCACCGCCTGGATCCCGGTATCGGTCCCCCGGCACATATCGCCACAGAAGTGGGATTCGGCCAGTGGACGGTCCGGGATCTCGATCAGTTCCGACGTAAACCGAAGATCTATTACTGGCTTCCGCGGCACGCTCTTGTAGTGGTCGAGCCAGGCGTCGGCCAGCTTCGTGCCAATACGCCATGCTGCCGCGGGACCATCGACCGGTGGAGGCTCATTCGGGTCCTGCCAGGCGGTATTGCCGGATGCACCGGCAAGATAGGCGGTCGGTATTGGTACTCCGAGCTCCCGGCGCAGAACGTCGCCGAAGCGACCACCGAAGTCCCGATGGAAGACCGTCGGCTCCGGACGGCCGGGGACCGGGCTCCCGCCACACACGTGATTGTGTGCTGAAAAGCTTGTGATCACTGCGATCGGAGTGCCATCCGGCTCTTCGAACAGGATGTAGCCGAGATCATTGTCTGCCGGGCCGGCGGGAGGCCACGACGGGTCAAGTGAGTTGGAGAACGACATTTCGACCGACCCGTCGGGACGCAGGTAGCGTCGGTTGAAAGAGATCCCCGTTGTCGGCGCGTTGCCTGCCGCAACCGTGGCCGGCTTCATCCCTTCTTTTGCCTCGACCACGGCGCTGGCGATCTTGACCGCCAGCATGTCAACGTACATCGGGTCGGGTCCGTCGTTGTGCAGGTATCGCCAGCCGGGAGATACAGACGGCGCCACGTGGACGTGGTTTGCGGCGATTGTGATGTGGTCAGCCGGGATGCCGCTCTTGAGCGCCGCCAGTTCCTGCATGCCCAGGAAGTAGTTGCGAGCGATCATCGTCAAGTCCGTCGAGACGACAGCGCCAATCTCGTTACCGTCTGTCATGACGACTGCATGCGCTAAAAGATCACTCTCCTCGACCTGGTTCCGGCGCAGCGACTTTCCGCCCCAGTCCAGGGCATCGTCGGGAGTGATGTTTACCGTGCTCGCTCCAACCCGGCCACGATTTCCGGCGTTCATCAGCGCGTTCCTTTGTTAAGTCACCTGGACGCCAGTCACCTGCACTGCGCATACACCGCCGCGCTACTAATTCCAGTCCTCGTAGTCGGCGCGTCTTGTCTTCCTTGAGAACTGGAGGTGCACGCCATCGGGATCGTAGAAGCTGGCTATCGTTCGGCCTGACCGGGTGCCTTCCTGAGGGGTGACGTGGAAGTCGATTCCCGCGTAGAGCCCTTCACGATATGCCGCCTGAACGTCCTCCACTTCGAGCGAGATGTGGTCTATGCCCGTGGGCTGTCCCGGAGCGGCCTTGTGTATCTCCACTCCCAGCGGCACGCCGCCGTGATGCGTTGACATGTAGACCCCGTCGCCATTGTCATTGGTCCCGTCCGGGAAGAAGCCCAGCTTCCTGTAGAACTCGACCGATTTCTCGACATCGTTGACCATCAGGTCCATATGTTCCAGTCTGATTAGTCTCAAAGCCTGCCTCCGGTTACCGCGCAATCAGCGCGCTCGTTTTCGAATGATTTCGCCTGACACATGACCGTTCAATAGTTCGGGTAGACCCGACCTGAGCGGGTTCAGCGCAGATACCTGGTCGCCCAGCCGAGCCCGTCTTCGGTCTTTCCGGCAGGAACGTACTCGCACCCGATCCACCCTTCGTAGCCCAGTCCGTCGATATGGGGCAGCAGGTAGTCGAAGTTGATCTCACCTGTGCCCGGCTCATGTCGTCCGGGTGTGTCTGCCATCTGGACATGCCCTATCACATCCAGGTTTGACTCGAAGGTCGGCGCCAGGTCTCCTTCCATGATCTGCATGTGGTAGATGTCGTACTGCAGCCTCACAGCGGGATCGTTCGTCGCCTCGACGGCTGCGCGGCCGTGGGCTGAATCGGATACGAATGTTCCGGCGACATCCCTCGTGTTGAGAGGTTCCACGAGCACGGTGATTCCGTTGTCTTTGGCCTTCGCAGCTGCGAATTTCAGGTTGTCGACGAATGTCTGCTGCACGGTGTCACGGGGAACGTTTTGCGGAGTCAGCCCTGCGAGGCATGTGAGCCGTTTGCACTTCAGTACGTCTGCGTATTCGAGCGCCGTTTCGACCCCATCCTGGAACTCGCCAATCCTGTTCGGGTCGACAGCAATTCCGCGATCACCTGCGGCCCAGTCTCCGGCCGGAAAATCGAACAGGACCTGCTCAAGCCCGTAGCTTTGGAGCCGATCTGCGATCTCATCTTTGTGAAAATCGTATGGGAAGAGGTATTCGACACCCTTGAATCCCGCCTCCGCGGCCGCTCGAAAGCGGTCGAGAAAATCGACCTCGTTGAACATGAGGGTCAGGTTGGCGGCCAGTTTGATCATTTACGTGCTTCCTGCTGAAAAACGTGGACCGAATAATCCGGGCCGAGTAGTGCCCACGGGCCGGTATCCTAAGCTATGGTTTGCACAGGTACAAGTCGAATCGCCGGTATCGTCCCGGCGCGCATGAACGGTTCGCACACCAACACTTATTCGTCAGGCGAGTTTCGTCGCGATACGACCTATATGAGGCTGAATAGATGATCACTCTTGAACAGTTGGAGACCGACCCGTACGCCGCTCTTGGCGTACGGAAGTTCATCAACGCGACGTGTCATCACACGATGTTCGGCGGTACGTTGATTCCGGAGCCTTCGCTGAGAGCGATGCGCGCCGCTGCGGACCACGCCGTTGACATGATGGAGCTTCAGAAGGCGACGGGCCGTGTCATCTCGCAGTACACGCACGCAGACGACGGATTCATCGTTTCGGGATGCGCGGCGGGAATGCTCGTTGGCACCGCGGCGATACTGACAGGCTCGTCCCGGGCGAAGATGGAGCAGTTGCCGTACCTCGAGGACGGCAAGAACCTGTGCATCGCCAAGCGGTTTGCCAGGAAGATCGACCTTAACGACGGGACCGAGTACGTCGACCACGGATACGCGTTAGCGGTGCAGACGGCTGGCGTGAAGTTCGTCGAGGTCGGACAAGATGAAGTAGTGACTGCCGAGGAGTTCGATTCTGCGTTCAACGAGAACGTGGCAATGGTGTACTGGGTTGGCTACGCGCCGCCCGGAGATATCGCACTCCAGGACGTGATCGAGATTGCCCACGCCCACGATGTCCCGGTGCTCGTCGATGCGTCGAATTCGCTGCCTCCGCGTGAGAATCTGCACCACTTCATTGACATGGGTGCGGACCTCGTTTGCTTCTCTGGAGGCAAGGGCCTCCAGGGTCCGCAGGGGGCCGGGATTGTCGCCGGGCGAGCTGATCTAATCGACGCGGTGGCGATGCAGTCTGCGCCCAATCACGGCATTGGGCGGGTTGCGAAGGTGAGCAAAGAAGAGGTTGTGGCTCAGATCTCGTCCCTGATCTGGTGGGCCGAGCAGGACGATGAAGATCGTATTACCGAACACCACAGGAAGAGTCAGCTGCTTGCGGGCCGGCTCGACGCATTGCCCGATTGCACAACGGAAGTCGTTTTTCCCGATCACTATCAGAGGCCATATCCGACGGTTCACGTTACTGTTCCGGTTGGTGGTGACCTTGACGGCGCTCAGTTGATCAAGCTGCTGCGTGAGGGAGAACCGGCGATCGCAGCTATGACACACCCGTCTGATCCGAGTGTTGTCCGGCTGGATGTGCGACTTCTGGAAGACTCCGAGATAGAGGCGATCGGCAGGCGGCTGCAAGAGATTATGAACGGCGCGTGAAGCGCAAAACGTTGCCCGGGATTTCCAGCTCACGGCACCCGCCCGTAAGGATGCTTGACTGGCAGTCCGCCACTGACCGTCAGTTGAGTGTTCTTCCGCTTCACAACAGTTGGCGTCTGTGGTCCGTCGATATTCGTCGCACACGACCATTTTGACACTGATTTCTAGTGCGTATATGGTTCTGTGTTGTCGTCTGCAGGTACTCGTCAGGTCTGTTTCTCCGAAGGACTGTTTGAATGGCCCGGTTCCTGGCACTCCGCTTCATGTTCGCAATCATCACCGTCCTCGCAGCGACGTTGATCGTGTTCACGACTTCGAGGCTGGTGGGCGATCCGAGGCAGTTCCTGATCAGGCCCGAGGGGTACGGCATCTCGGAGGAGTCCTACGAGGCGATCGGCAAGAAGCTTGGCCTCGATAAGCCGCTGATTGTTCAGTACCTGTCCTGGGTTTCCAAGGTCGTTCGCGGCGATTTCGGCAACACGCTACTCACGGAACGGCCGGTTATCGATCTCTTCCTGGAGAAAGCGCCGGCCACGATCCAGCTGTCCGCCGTGAGCTGGATCATTGCGACGCTCATCGGTGTGCCACTGGGCGTTTTGTCAGCGGTCAGCCGCGGCGGTTTCCTGGACTATTCAGCGCGTGGGTTCGCGCTCTTTGGACAGGCAATTCCGGTGTTCTGGCTGGGCATCATGGCCATCCTGATTTTTTCTGTCCAACTGGGGTGGTTTCCGGCCGGCACAAAGGGGCCGCTTGGTGCGAGCTTTGTTGAGCAGGCGAAGTTTTTTGTGCTCCCGGCGCTCGTGCTTGGCTGGGGTGGCGCGGCCGGATACACACGCCTGACGCGCTCGGCGATGCTCGAAGTTCTTGACTCAGAGTTCATCAAACTTGCGCGGGCAAAAGGGGTTTCGTCGAGAGCGACGATCTGGAAACACGCTTTTCGTAACGCCCTGATACCGCCAATCACATTCTCCGCACTTTTGCTGGCATTTTTTCTGAACGGGCAGGTCGTGATCGAGGTGGTGTTCGGGTGGCCCGGCCTCGGCAGGTTGGCGACAGAGTCCGTATTTCAGAACGACTTCAACACCTTGAGCACGGCCGTCCTGTTCTTCGCCGCGCTGTTCGCGACCATGGCATTCCTCGCTGACACGCTATATGCGCTGGTGGATCCACGAATCAGGTACTCGAAGTAGCGGTTGGCACAAGTTTGGCAGTAGTAACAACACAAGCAGAGACCATCCCGGGAAGACGCAACGCCGCGCCACTTCGGCAAGTCCTGGCGTTCTGGGATTTCCTTCGCCGCTGGCCAGTGATACCGGGAGTGATCCTGTCTGTCCTGATCATCTGCGCCATCTTTGCCAGCCAGATAGCTCCGCACAACTTTCGACAGACAGATCTGCGCCAGCGTAATGCTCCGCCAATCTGGTTGGACGGCGGTAGCAGCGAGCGTATTCTCGGCGGCGATGTTGTTGGCCGGGACATCCTGAGCCGCCTGATTCACGGGGCGCGGATCTCGATCATGGTGGCGGTGATCTCACTCACTTCAGGCGCAGTGGTCGGAACTGCGATCGGCCTGGTGGCGGGCTACTACGGCGGAATATTCGACGAGGCCCTGATGCGACTCGTCGACATCTGGTTCTCTATTCCGTTCATATTGTTCGCGCTGGTTGTCGTACTGGCTTTTGATCCGAGCCTGACTGTGATCCTGGCGCTTCTTGCGATTCTGGCCTGGAGCGCGTTCGTGAGGAATGTCCGCGCCGAGATTTTGCTGTTGAAGACAACGGACTACGTGGCCTCGGCACGCGTCTCAGGCGCGTCAACTCTGCGCCTCATGATTCGTCACCTGCTGCCCGGTGTGTTCAACACAATCATGGTGATTGCGAGTCTCAGGGTGGGTCAGCTCATTCTCGCTGAAGCCTCGCTCAGTTTCCTCGGGGCGGGAATACCGGCGCCGATCCCCGCATGGGGCCTCATGGTCTCGGACGGTCGCAACTATCTTGATAGCGCGTGGTGGGTCTCGACGTTCCCCGGAATCGCCATCCTTCTGACGGTGCTGTCGTTCAACTTCATAGGTGACTGGCTCAGAGACCGCCTCGACCCACGTCTTCGCCAGATTTAGCTGCGAAACAACGTCCCGATCGCCTCTTTGGTCCCGTGTAACCCGGATACTTCCTGCATTCACGTCTTGTGACCGAAATCACACTCCTGATGGCGTCTTTCATCAAGAGACATCGAGATTCTCTTGGTTATCGTTTTCTGAGTTGTCACTGCACACTTATTCGCATATCATCCGCCAGTCAGTTACGAGATACCGCAGCGGACCAGCGCCGACACCGCTTGACGCACGCACCCGGGTGGCGTGGCTTGCCGGGCCTATATCGGAGAACAAAAATGATGAATGATCGATCGCACGGCTGGCTGAAACTACGTCTCTTATTTTTATTCGCTGCGACTGCATTGGCTGCAGTTGCCGTAGCCTGCGGATCAAGTGACGACCCGGCTGCGACAAGCACCAGTGCCCCGCCGACTGTGCAGCCGACGGCGACTTCGCCGACATCCGCAACTCCGCCAACATCCGCTACTGCGACTACGGCGGCGCCAACGGCAACGGCAACGAATGTGCCTCCTTCCGGCGATGTGCCGTCTCCAAACAGTCCGGCGAAGACACTGACATTTGCGATGTTGGATGTCGGCAAGGGTGTTGGAATCAACAGCGCAGGTTCGACCAACTACCGTTGGGGCATTACCGAGACGCCTTTCATGACCAACTTCCCTGACGACATCGTGGGGATGCTGGTCGAGTCATGGGAGCGAAACGGCGATGAGTTGCTTTTGCACGTGAGGGACGGAATCGAGTTCCACGATGGCTGGGGACCGTTCACGGCACAGGACCTGGCCTGGAACCTGACCGACACCAATGCCAGCACTAACGAGGAGTCGATCTCATTCAACGCCGGTGACTACGCGGCCCTGTTCACCTCTCATCAGGCTATCGATGACACGACGGTCAAAATCACGGTCAACAACTGGGACGTTCGCTGGAACGCTAACCAGTTGAACAACCAGGGTCAGACGATGGAGGTGTTCTCCAAGAAGGCGTTTGATGACATGGGACGGGACTGGATGATTCGGAACATCATCGGAACCGGACCGCTTGAAGTGGTTGAGTTCCGAGACGACGAGAGAATCGTTGTCGATGCGGTCCAGGGGCACTGGCGCAAGACGCCGGAGGCCGAGCGGATCACATACCTGGAGGTTCCAGAGGCAGCGACTCGTAAAGCGATGATGCTCAACGGTGACGCAGACGCTGCCGAGTTGACGCTTCCAGACCGCAAGGACCTGCGGGAGCGCGGCTTCGCATGGGCGGGCGC
The DNA here is from genome assembly GCA_029262735.1 of Chloroflexota bacterium. Lineage (GTDB taxonomy): Bacteria > Chloroflexota > Dehalococcoidia > Lucifugimonadales > Lucifugimonadaceae > JAJCYX01. Next base: position 53,695 of record JAJCYY010000062.1, read on the forward strand.
TCACTCGGGTAAAGAGCAGGTGGTGATATTCGGCGGGAACTACTGGGAGGAGAACCACGCGGACAGTGGAGAAGCCCTCAATCCCTGGGATCTTGAGGGCTACGGCGAGGATCTGCCCTGGGTCGGTTGCCCGTGGGAAGACAAGTGCGGATACACAGACACTGACAATCCCCCCGGAATGACGGACATGGAGCAGGCACGGCTGGTGCGATGGGCGATGGCGATGGCTTACGACCGAGACCTGATCAACGAGACGATTTTCGCTGGACAGGCCGAGCCGGATCACATCTCGATGTTCATCCCTTCACTGCCCGAGTTCCAGGACAAGTGGGAGGTACCGTTCGATCCCGACAAGGCCGAAGAGTACCTGGACATGGCGGGTTACCCGAAGGGATCCGGGGGCATTCGCTTCTCTCACCGGTTCATTACGTTCGCAGGATTTGGCGAGGAGATTCTTCAGGGCATCGCCGGGTTCTGGGAGAACATCGGCATTGAGACCGAGTCCCAGATAGTTGACTACGGCGGTGTGTTCAGGCCCACGGTAGTGGACCGCAGCAACTCGCTTGTTTACATCCAGGGTTGCCGGCACCACAACGGCCTGCCGTTCGACTGGCCAAGAGGTCCGCAGAACACCAGCCTCACCAGGGGCGGCTTCGGATGCGGTATCGAGATGCCGTGGATTGCCGAGGCGTTCCTCGAAGCCAACCTGCACGATGACGCGGCCGAACGAATTGCCATCAACACCGAAGTGGCCGACCAGATGCACTTCTGGATGCCGCAGTCAGGGATAGCAGTTGTTCCCAACGGCATGGTGTACAACCCCCGGTCCATAGCGGCCTGGGAGATGAGGGATGGATTCGAAGCGCCGAACTTCCAGGGACCCGAACTTATTGAGCTTGTAAACAGGTAGAGGACTCTGAACATTCCGGTGATTGACCACTCTGCTGACCCAAATTGATCGATTAAGCCGGCGGGCCGACGGAACCGAGTTCTGTGAGCCCGCCGGTTTTGATTCCTACTACTTTCAAAACTGGCGAAACTGGTTGAGATTGACATGATCTGCGATGCACACGCATACCTTGGAAACAGTCCCGGCTGGGGCCAGATGGGCCTGCCGGTCCCGCTCGACGCTCCGGCCTGGGTTGAGATGATGGACAGGTCGGGAGTGGACCGGGCGCTTGTCGCTCCTCCAGGTGTTGGGGCAGGTGAGGACTACAAGCCCGATATGGACCGGATAGCGCAGGGTATGAAGGACTTCCCTGACCGGCTGTTCGGCTTCTATCGGGTCAAGCCGCGCCGCGGTGCCGTGGCGCTGGACGAGATGCGCTTCCGGGTTGAAGAACAGGGTTTCCGCGCAATGAAAATGAACACCCTGGATGACAACTACCGGCTCGATGATCGAAGGCTCCTCGATCCGGTGATCCAGTCAGCGGCCGACCTCGGGCTGGTCATTTTCTTCCACACCGGCGATACGCACGGCGAGACTTGCCAGCCGTCCATGGTGGCGAAGATCGCCGCCGACTTTCCAGATACCACGTTCATCATCGGCCACTGCGGCTACGTTGGCTGGGACGACCAGACGGTGCCTGCGTTGAAATCGGCCAGCAACACAGTGTGCGAGACCGCAGGCGTTATGTCGCCATCGAAGATCCAGGGAATCGTCGACGAGGTCGGGGCGGAGCGCGTCTTGATGGGAACGAACGGACCGAACACGCCGATTGAGCTTCCTCACATCATGATCAACAGGCACATGAATAAGCTGACCGCTCCGGAAAAAGCGTTGATAACGGGCGGGAACTTCGAGCGAGTCCTTGGATTGAACTGAGTTATCGAGTTCGGAGTTCAGAACTGGACGCCAATACATGATCTACGACACGCACGCATACCTCGGGAACAACCCGATATGGAAACAGCACGGACTTCCGGTCCCGCTGGAAGCCGATGCCTGGATTGAGATGCTGGACGAAGCTGGCGTCGATGGCGCGCTGGTGGCGCCGCCCGGCAACGGTGCCGCAGAGGATTTTAAGCCTGACATGGACCGAATCGGCTCTGCCGTGGCGAAGTATCCGAAGCGACTGTTTGGCTTCGCACGCGTGAAACCGCGCCAGGGGAGTGTGGCCATTGAAGAGTTGCGGAAGCGAGTTACCGACCAGGGTTTCCGTGCATTGAAGCTGAACACGATGGACGACGACTATCGACTTGACGACCGCAAGTTGATCGACCCGGTTATCGATGCTGCTGCCAAGCTGGGCATCGTGGTGTTTTTTCACACGGGCGATACGAGCTATCAGTCCTGCACTCCGAATATGGTCGCTGACATTGCTGTCGATTACCCGGAGACCACCTTCATCATTGGCCACATGGGCTTTGGTGGAGTGAACGGATTCCCGGGGGCTCCGGAGGAGCTTGTGCCAGCGATGCAACGGGCGCCAAACACCGTTACGGAAACAGCAGGCGTGTTCAAGCCAGAGTTCATCCAGACGGTGATCGATAGTGTCGGCGCCGAACGAGTCTTGATGGGATCTAACGGGCCGTATATGCCGGTCGAGATAGTCCGGATCATGATCCAAAAAAACATGAACCGACTGTCCGACGGTGAGAAAGCGCTCGTAACCGGCGGCGACTTCGAGCGCATCTTCAAACTCAATTGACCGGCACAACGCGCTCAGACTCCGGCGAACGACCAACAGCATCCTCGAATTCGAGCAGATAAGAGTTGTCTACCATCGAAAGAACCGGCAAAGAAGCTGACTGGGGCTCGATGTATCGAGATCTCGGCGTAGAGCCGGTCGTCAACGCCATTGGCAACGTGTCGGTGCTTGGCGGCTCAACCGCAAGTCCCGCTGTTCGCGCTGCGATGGAAAGTGCAAGCGATTCGTTCGCTCCCATGCTGGCAGTGGCGGAAAACGCGTCCCGGGCGGTTGCCGAGATGCTGGGTGTCGAAGCGGCCTGGATCACCTCGGGCGCTGGTTCGGCGATCAGCCTCGCTGCCGCAGCGTGCATTGCTCGTGACGATGTCGGGGCCGTCGCCAAAATCCCGGACACTACCGGCATGCCAAACGAGATTCTGATCCAGAAGCGCCAGCGATATTCGTACGACCGTTGCCTGGAGCTGGCTGGCGGCGTGCTGGTGGAGGTTACCGGGGGCAGAGTTCCTGAAGAGGGAGAGTACAAGCCCGCTCTTGGACCGGCGCACAAGGCTGACGCGGACAGTGTGCCGGGCACAACTGCCGAGTCGCTTGCTGCCGCCATTGGTGAAAACACCGCGGCGATTCACTACGTTGCAGACGAACGCGCCAGGGACGACACGATTCTCGGCTTCGACGAGATCCTGAAGGTGGCCCACGAGCACGATATTCCGCTGATAGTCGATGCCGCCGGTCAGGTCTTTCCTACCGACAACCTCTCGAAGTACGCTCGCGCCGGGGCCGACTTCGTCTGCTACGGAGCGAAATACATCGGAGCGCCACACTCGACCGGGTTCGTCGTCGGCAAGAAAGTGTGGGTCGACAGGCTGAAGCTGCACAGTTTCGTGGCGTTCGAGTCGCTTGGAATGCGTTCCTGGGGCCGACCGCACAAGGTCGACAGACAGGAGATGGTCGGCGTGGTTGCCGCTGTGCGGGAATGGGTGACCGCTAACCATGAGGAGCGGTTCGCTGAATACGACCAACGAATAGGCGTATTGCAGGACCGACTGGGCTCGTTGCGGGGTGTTACGACGACTGCCGTGCGGTCAACCGTCGGAGGCTCGTCCTATGGCTTGATCCTGGAGCTGGATTCGGACGTGGCGGGAGTGACTCTGCAAGAACTGGTGGACCGACTGAAGGAAGGCAGCCCTTCGATCTGGACACGAGTGGTCGGCGGTACGATGCTATTAGCCGTAAACTGCCTTGCGCCCTGTGAGGACGCCATCGTTGGTGATCGAATCGCCTCCGTGCTTGCAGGCAGCCCGGGACAGGCTTAATCCTCGAGGAGAACAAGTGATATACGACGCTCACGGCTATCTTGGACACAACGCCCAGTTCGCAACCTACGGTGTGCCTGAATATCTGAGCCAGGACGAGTGGCTGCGCATCATGGATAGCTGCGGGATGCAGGGAGCGCTGGTGGCACCACCGGGAGTGGGCACAGTCGACGACTTCAAGCCGGACATGGAGTTGATTGCACAGGCGGTGAAGTCGCATCCCGACAGGTTCTTCGGCTACACGCGGGTAAAGCCTCGCCGCGGTCAGGCTGCACTGGACGATCTGCGTTACTGGATAGAGGAACGCGGCTTACACGCGGTCAAGATGAACTCGCTTGACGATGACTATCGGTTTGACGACCGTGCGCTGATGGACCCGGTCATGGAGGTGGTTTCAGAACTGGGGATTCCGGTCCTTTTCCACACCGGCGACTCGCACGGCGAGACGTGCACGCCGAACATGGTCGCCGATATCGCTGTCGACTTTCCGGACATCACCTTCATCATCGGTCACATGGGTTATCCCGGCGGCGACCACATGCTGATAGACGCGATGAACCGTGCGCCGAACACGGTGGCAGAGACCGCATCCGTGTTCAGGCGCGTCGTTATCCAGGAGACGGTCGATGCCGTTGGCGTCGAGCGGATCTTGATGGGGACGAACGGACCGTACTCGCCTATCGAGATGGGTCCGATGATGTTTCGTGACTACATGGGGTCGCTGAACGACGAAGCGAAGGCGGCGATCCTGGGAGCAAACCTTGTGCGGGTGCTGGGGGTGGCGTCTTGACGCTTCAGGTCGGCCTCGCCACGGGAATGTCAGATGTTGAGCAGATCATCGCTCGGTGCCGGGAGCTTGACGTAGCACTGGTAACCCTGCGGGCGCAGTCGCTGCCGGGGTACGAGGAGCACCACGCTCCTGAGCTTGCGGCGCTGCGTGAGATGCACGGTCAGCTCGCCGATGCCGGGATCACCGTCGCCGCACTGATCCAGTGGTTTGGCAGCGACGCAGATCTCGTGCTGAACCCCGCCGCCCACCGGCGCGATGTGGACGGGATGCTGAGGACGCTCGAGGTGCAGGGCGAGCTCGGGATAGCGAGGCAACTCCACTACGTCGATGTCCCTGAGCCTGCCGACGAGGCCGAGGACGAGGCGTACTGGGAAGGTATGTTGTCGATCTACCGCGAGACCGTCGCGCAGGCTGAAAACTCCAAGGTGAAGATCGCAAATCACGGTATTTGGCGTTGCCTGACGGATGATCTACGCGAACAGGCGCTGGCAGACGGCGTGACCGAGGCGGGATATCGCGCATACAGGGAGGATGGATGGGCCGGACCTTACCTGGTCCGCACAGCCGATCACGTCCACAGAATTGTGGATGCGGTCCCGAGTGAGTTTCACGGCTACGCGTTGTGCACAGGGCTGTACATCACCGGCGGTGATCCCATAGCCGAGATCGATCGGTTTCGAGGGAAGATAAACTTCGTGCAGATTCGTGATCTTGACGGAAGATGGCCCGCGGCTCGAGAGGTGTTCCCCGGCACTGGAGACCTGGATTTCGCCGCCATTCTTGGCGCACTCAACTCCGCGGGCTACTCCGGATTTCTTCACCCGGAGCACCTCGGCCATCCTCGTCACACCGGCGAGGATATCGAAGCGGAAGCAACGAAGTTGCTGAAGACGTGGGTGGCGCAGGCTGGGGGATAGCCGCCCGGTCGCGGGACCGGTCATTTGCAATCGGCCGGAATCGGCGTTGAAACACCGATAGAACTCGAATGATGTCACCGGACCTCGTCATCGCAGTGAGAAGAGAAAAGATCCGTGGCTGTACCGCCTGCTGAAAACCCTGATCCGGAAACTGTCACCCAGGAGCTTCTTAACTCCATTCACGTCACCCCGAAGCTGATCTTCAATCCGTTCCCGGCCTATGCCGGAAAGTATCTGCCCTTCGCTATGGCATCGAGCATGGAAGCGACGCTCGGAGGAAGACTGTGGACCTGCTGGGCGGGTGGCGAGGACGGTCCCAACGCCTATTTGCTGGCCTCATACAGCGATGACCGGGGCGAATCGTGGCGCGACCCGGTGTTCGTGATCGACCCGCGGGCACACGGTCTGCCAATGGGAACCCGACTCGGTGCCTTCTGGCTGGATCCAGTAGGCCGGCTCTGGCTCTTCTTCCACCAATCGGTCGGGATGTTCGACGGCAGTTGCTCGAACTGGTTCGTACGTTGCGACGAGCCTGACGCAGAGAGCCCAGCCTGGACGGAACCTGTCTACATCGGCTTCGGAGCATCGCTGAACAAACCGATTGTGCGCGGGAACGGCGAATGGATTCTGCCGGTCTCGTTGTGGGAACGCTGGCACATCGACAAGCCTTACGCCGACTGCTACCGCGAACTCGATGCCGTGCGCGGTTCGAACGTGTTCGTCTCGGACGACGAGGGCGGGCACTGGCGCTACCGCGGCGGCATCAAATTCAGCGACAGCTGCTTCAACGAGCACTCGGTGGTCGAACTGCGTGACGGCCGACTCTGGATGCTATCGCGCTGCAAGACAGAGACCGCGCAAAGTTTCTCCGACGACGGCGGCCGGAGTTGGCAGGCGCAGTCGACCTTGTTCCCGCACGTCAACAGCAAGGCGGTGTTCCGAAAGCTGCGCTCAGGGAACATCCTGCTCATTCGCCACGGACAGGACATGACGAAGGCGACGGGAGATCGCCGTGAACTTTCTGCGTTCCTCTCCGCCGACGATGGCGAGACCTGGTCGTCCGGTCTGCTGCTCGATGAGCGCTTTCGTGAGGTCGGCGCAGACGGCACCTGGACCACGACTGGCGTTTCGTACCCTGACATCGCCCAGCCTCCGAACGGCGAGGTCTACGTTAACTATGACCACAACCGCAATACAGATGCGGAGATTCTGTTCGCCCACTTCCGCGAGGAGGACGTGATGGCCGGCAAGATGGTGTCCGATGGGGCCGCGCTCAAGAACCTCGTCAAAAGCAAGCAGGGCATGAAGCGCAGCCCGGAAGCCAATGCGACGCTCGCCGACTGACCCGAGATGCGTTGAACGGAACGATTCAGCTGGCAGACGATGACGCCGCGGAACGCCTGTGTGAATGTTCAATGTTCGCGGTGTGATGTAGGTATTAATGTTACAATTGGCATATTGATCTTGGTTGACCAAGTTTGCGCTCCCGCTTCATTCCTAACAGCCTGAACGGGCCTTTCTCTGTCCAATCCAGGCTTACCTTTAGTGCTTTTAGGAGCGCAACGTGAATATCTTTGTAGGAAACCTCAGTTTTGATACCCGTGATGACGGGCTGCGTGAGGCATTTGCTGCCTACGGCGCAGTTGACACATCCCAGGTCGTGATGGATCGGGACACCGGTCGATCACGCGGGTTCGGCTTCGTAGAGATGCCGGACGCTGGCGAAGCGAATGCGGCCATTGCGGCCCTCAACGGTTCCGACCTCGGCGGTCGCCCGCTGACGGTTAACGAGGCCAGGCCTCGTGCACCACGCGGAAATGGCGGCGGCGGTGGTGGTGGCAGGCGCTGGTAGTCCAGGCAGCGTACTGAACTTGTGATAATTAGCCCTCTGGTGTTGAGTGCCAGAGGGCTTTTTGCACCCCCCGGAATTAAGTCGGGATTTACAGCTCAACAGAAGACCAGAGTTGTTGAGCTGTTCCGAATAGCAAACGTTCCGTGCCAACAGATCGATCAGATCGCAAGACCATATTTAGAGACCCAGACGGAGAAGTACTCAACATCGACACCATGCGGCACAGCGACAGTTCGGTGCTTACCGAAGACGGTGACATCAGCGGGGACATCGGCGCGATCCCTGTTGACCGAACATCTATTGAGATCTGGGAGAACGACCGCTCGCTCGATCAGGCTGAAGTTCGCAACACTGCGGCGGAGAAAGCCAGTGGCGGCGAACTCGGCGACGACTCGGTCCGCATGTATCTACGAGATATCGGACGCGTGACTCTCCTCACGGCGGGTGAGGAGGCGACACTGGCGCGGGCGATTGAGCTTGCCTTCTGGCTGGAGCGGATTGAGCAGGACGTCAGAGGCGGGAGCACGAGCGATGAAGAGCGTGTCGTGCCTGGCTCAACGGCAGATCCATTGGCATATGTCCCGGCTGATGCGTTGGCCGCCGAGGTGCTGCGCCGCCTTGGAGCCAGTGCCGAAACTGCCACATGTGTAGCTCGCTATCTCGGTCTTCCACTGCCACTCCGTCTATCGACGATCATGGCAGATCCTGAGTTTCGAAACATTGTCGACGGCGCACGTCACGAGGAGCTGGTCAACTATCTGTCGGATGCCATCGGTGTCGAGCCAGACGAGGCACAGAAATCGTTAGTTGAACTGTCGGTTTTGCCCCGGCTGATGCCACCGGACCTTGCACAGTTGATAGGCGACGACCTCCACCTCGCAGATGTGCCAAAGCTGCTGCAGGGGCAATCCGACTTACAGGGTCGGCTGGCTGACGTCTCCCACATGCTGGAAACGCACACTCGCCGCGTCAGGAGCGACGCTGCCAAAGCCCGGCTGCACATGGGTGAAGCCAATTTGCGGCTCGTAGTCAGCGTTGCGAAGAAATACACCAACCGTGGCCTCTCCTTCCTCGATCTTATCCAGGAGGGCAATATTGGCCTGATGCGAGCTATCGAAAAGTTCGATTTTCGTCGAGGCTACAAGTTCAGCACATACGCCACATGGTGGATCAGACAGGGAATCAGCAGAGGTGCGGCTGAAAAATCGCGGACTATCCGCCTGCCGGTTCACGCTTCCGAGCGTTTGAACAAGATTGTCATGGTCCAAAAGACTCTCGGGCAAGAGCTTGGCCGTGTGCCAACGAACCTTGAGATATCCGAGCGAGTTGGCCTGCCCTTGACGCAGGTCATTGAGACGATAACGGCGGGCCGCACGCCCGTTTCACTCGAAACCCCGATTGGCGAGGATGGGACGGCTGAACTCGGTGATCTGATTCCCGATGACAAGACGGTTCCGGTCGAAGAAACGGCCATCAATCTTTCGTGCCGCGAACAGGTCGACAAGCTGCTCGGAAACCTCAGCTCGCGAGAACAGCGCATTCTCAGGCTCCGGTTCGGACTGATCGACGGATCAGCTCACACTCTCGAGCAGATCGGCAGCGAGTTTGACCTTACGCGTGAGCGTATTCGCCAGATTGAACGCAAGGCGCTCTCGCGATTGCGCCTCGTGCCGGATTCAGGACAGACTCGCGAATATTTGCGCTGAGCAGGCTCATGCCGCAGCGCGGACATTCGTCGTCCAGATCATCAGAGTGGGTGCGGGATTTTCGTGAGCGAGGCCGTTTCGTCCCAGATCAGGCGAGTGGTTTTGTAGCGTTATGTCTGAGATCAGACCGGTAGCGGGCAACTTAATTCGGCCCGTACGCTCGCAACTCCCAGGGCACGCTCACTCTCGTTGACGAGCGTCTTGCCAACCTATCGCAAACCTCTGCCCTGCTGTTGACCTACCTACTTCCAGCACACTGGTAACACACTGGTAAAAAGCTTTTGAATTGGCGGTCGGCTTTACGTTGAAGCCTGAACTGCTTGTGATGCGAGCAGATGTCCTGTCAATCCAATGGCTCTTTGATTCAGTTTGCTGATGGAAAACGGTGGTGATTTCATGGTTTCTGGAACTAAACAGCAGGGATTCACCCTGGTTGAGTTGCTGGTTGTCATCGGGATTCTTGCCGCCCTCTTTGGCGTCGTCGTCACGAACGTGACCGGTTTCTATGGATCAGGCGACGACGAAGCGAACACTGCAGAGTTTCGGGCAATAACGACCGCTATCGAGGTTCTGATGGCGGACAACGCCATCCTTGCGATTGCACCAAGCACGGCCCCAACAAGCGACTTTTCGGCGTTTGACTTTGACCCCGGCGCCGGCACGGTTACTCTGTACGCTGCCACCGGGATAACATACCTGCAACAAAATCCTGCGAAGTGCTCCTACGAGTGGGTCGCATCAGGTCAGGTTTCGTCTCAGACCGGCTGTTGACCATCCTGTCGATCAACCAGCTAGCTCACGGTGATCTCTTTTTCGACTGACAGGTCACGACGCCGTTTCCGGGCGAGTACGCCCTTTACGCTCCACTGCAGGGATGTCTTGCTGATGACGGTGCTTCGGGATGGCTCCGTTGGGAGATCCAGTGAAAATCGCCACTCCTGGCTGCGGTTAGCTGACAATGAAACGTCCTGTTCAAGGACCATGCTGTCCGCAGCAACCTGACTCTTCTTGTCACCGGCCTTCTCACTGAGAACCAGCTCCACTCGTACTTCCGAGAAATCGCAGTCCTCCACGGCGTCGAGCCGCAGTCTTCCACTCATCGAATCGCCGATTTGCCAGCTTTCTGAAGGTAGTTCCAGCCGCACGCGGCACTCGTCATGTGACTGCTCTGTGATTACTGGTTGTGGATACTCTGATGCCGCGTCTTCGGAGATTGTTTGGGCAGAGACGACCGTTACCGGCTTTTCGACGTGTATGTCTCTTGCGCCTGCCACATCGAGTGAGACCTTCGCTTGCCACGATATGTTCGCTATCTTTCCAGCAAGGGTCAGCGGGCTATCTGCCGGTAAGGTCAATCTGTGCTCTTCCCGGTACGGAATTCCCCTGTGAAACCGGCTGTCCGTTGCGAACTGCAATGGGACTTCGATGAGTGTCTGAGTCTTCTTTCTCAACGAGCTTGTCTTGCCGTTGCTCTCCATTCTCCAGAACGTTTCCACGCAAATGAGCGAGATGACAACTTCTCGAACGTTGATGTCTTCATCGGCGGCGATTGTGGTCCGTACTTTCACCTCTTCACCGGGAGAGAACTGTTCTCCGTCGATCTCCAGGGCCACGTCCGCCTTCGCCCGCCGCATGAATGAGAAGACCAAGTGAATCACTCCGGAACGCTGGTTGGGCTGAGTACGAAACCTGCTAACCAGTCTAGTCGATGTCCGTTCCCAGAGCGGCGGGCTCAGGCTGTGATTGCCTTGAACGTCCTGCGCGTTGACGCAATCTCCCTGGAACGATTCCGCAGGAGTGGCGCATTGTGGGGGCAGCCGTGCTTCCGTAAACTCGCACCTGGTTGCCGAAGTTCCATTCTCGATGCGATCTTCCCAGGTATCTATGCAAGGAAGTTGGCTGCGCAGTTCCAGCAGAGCGAAAGAGCGAATGAAACCTCCCCGCGTAAAACTGTTCCCAGAGACCGAATACCAGCAACGCCTCGAGGCTGTGCGGACTCTCGTGCAGGACAGGGAGTTCGACGCTCTGCTGGTTCACCGTCCGGAGAACATCTACTACCTGACCGGCTACCAGACGCCCGGATACTACTGGCACCAGGCACTGATCGTCCCGGCCGACTCGAAACCCGTGTTTATTCCGCCGCCTCATGAGGCGTCGCTGGTCCCGGAGTACTGTTGGGTTGAAGACGTCCGCATGTTCCCTGACACCTCCAACTGGGCTGAAGTGACAGCGGATGTGCTGCGAGATAAGGGTCTCGGCGCGGCGCGCATCGGAGTTGAGGAGGCTTCCTGGTTCCTGACGGTGGAGCTGCGTGACCGCATCGCCGGTCAACTACCGAGTGCTCGCCTGGGCAACGGGAGTGGATTGATCGAGTCGTGTCGTCTGATTAAATCGCCTCGGGAGATCGGGTATATGAGGGAGGCCGCACGAATCTCAAGCATTGGCATGGCGGCGGGAATAGCCACGGTAGCGGATGGCACAACGGAGCTGGAGGTTGCGGCGTCTGTGCATTCGGCGCTAGATCTGGCAGGGTCCGAATACACCGGCTTACCGGCGTTTATCACGTCGGGAGAACGGTCGAAGCTGGTACATGCCACATGGTCGTCAAAACGTATTGCGACCGGCGAAGTGGTGTTTCTCGAGATTCCGGGCTGCGTCAACCGCTATCACGCGGCTCATTCTCGAAGCGTTTTCACAGGAGAGCCTTCTGAAACACTGATGCGGGCTGACGAAACATCACAGGCTGCCCTGGCTGCGGCGAAGGCTGCGATGCTGCCCGGAGTTCCCGCTAGCGAGGTGTTCGAGGTTGCGCGCTCGGTTGTCGATGACGCCGATCTTGGTTACAGGCAGGGACGACGCATCGCCTACGGCATCGGGATTGCGTTCCCTCCGGGATGGGATGAGGGCGATGCCTTTTCCATCAACAGCGATGAGCCGAGACCGCTTCAGGCCGGGATGACGTTTCATCTCATCACGACGATGCGAGTTCCCGATATCGGAGCTATCGGTTGCAGCGACACCGTCCTGGTCACGGACGACGGGTTGGAGACTCTGACGGACGCGGTGCGAACCGGCGTGCAGTACAGGTGACATCGACCCGGGTAGCGCTACTCCCCGGCGTATAGCTCGAACATATCGAAGACCCGGCCGTCCTGGGCGTAAGCCTGCCCGATGAGCTGCTCCTCGTAGACTCTGAGTTCAACGAAGTGATGGACGGACCAGCTGACCGCTGTGAACTCGTTGGCACCTGTCGGGCGGATCTTGCCGCCGCCTCCTGAGACAACGTACGTCACGCCGTTCACCAGTTTGGAACGCTGGTAATCGTGATCGTGACCGCTGAGAACGAGGTCGACGCCGTGCTGCTCGAACAGAGGTGTCAGGCTCTCGAGCGACGGCTCGTGTGAGCCGTGCCATCCAGCGGAGTACGGCGGGTGGTGCATCGCCACTATTTTCCACCCTGCGTTCGAGTTGCTTAGTGTCTCGTCGAGCCACCGCAACTGCTCAGGATCGGACGGGATGTTCGAGTCGAGGCCAATGAACAGCAGATCCTCAAACTCCTTTGCGTACCAGCGTCCCGGCATTCCGAGAGCAGCGAGATGCCCCGGACCGTTGCCGTCTCGAATATCGTGATTGCCAAGCACAGGAAGAAGCTCGGTGCCTGAGTACAGGAGCGAACCGAACGGAACGAAGACTGTGTCATCGAGCAGTTCGGGGTCGCCGTCCGGATATACGTTGTCGCCGAGAAGGATCAGGCCGTCCACAGGGCCGTCGCGCAACAGCCTCGTCATTGCAGCGGCGGTCTCGTACTCCTCGTCGTCTCCTGTCCCAACGTCACCGGCCACTGTAAGGCGCACCAGCGGCGGTCCCGAATCGGCACTGACCCGATAAGCGCTCTCACCCGGCGAGCCTGTCCAGAGCGTCAGAAATCGTCTTGCTTCTGGATGAATGAAGGCACCGGAAACCGCTGCGATCAGCGTCAACGCGATGACAGATAGCGATACCGGTACGATGGAACGCTTCAGGCGGCCGGTCAGGTTGCCCTGTTCTGCCTTCATGCTCGCAGGCTAGGCCAGCCGTGCTGAACACCCGCTGAATTTCGGAGTGGGAAGCGTTTGAAAGCCGTATTGCCGGATAAGCGAAGAGCGCACTTCGCTTTTGTTGCGTATCCAGTGGATGAAAGTGAGTTCCATCAGGTAAGTTGATTGATCGAGGGAGTTCGGTTCGACCACGCGAGAGGGACATCGTATTGCCTGCTGCCGGAAAATTTTTACTGCTAGTTGGTTTTCTAACAGCTGCCTCGCTGGCCGCCTGCGGGACGAGCGATGCGCCAAGCGAGCCACCGATCCAACCGGAACAGTCGACAGAATCGCCTGTTTCGACAGCGCCGACTCGAATAGCTTCTCCAACACTGGCTCCAACACAGACGTCGGCACCAGCTCCAACATCGACTGCTGAGCAGTCGTCAGAGTTCGAGCTAACTGTCGCTCCCGATTTCACGCTCCCCAGCGCGAACGGATCACCGGTCACGCTTTCGAAACTGACCGCTGAAAAACCGGTTGTGCTGGTGTTCTATCGGGCTTTCTGGTGAACGCAGTGCCGCAGGCAGCTAGTTGAGTTGCAGAGACGATACGAGGAGATTCGCGCCGCCGGAGCAGAGGTTATTGCGGTGAGCACGGACAGTCTGGCCGGAGCCGAGCAATCAGTCGCCAGATTTGGGGTGCACTTCCCGATTCTGTACACAGCTAAGGATTCAACCATCCCGAAATCGTACGGTGTTTTCAACCTGCATAGCGATGGACTGGCTTCGGCGTCCGTCTGGGTGATTACAGAAGGCAACGAGATCGCCTGGCGCAGCATCGGCGAAAGCTATACGCACCAGGTTCACCCGAACGACATCATCGAGCAGGTGAACCTTCTTGGCAGGAGTGTGCGAGCGGGCGGATGACCGGAGCCAACTGCGGACACGACTGCTGAGATGCGCGTGCGACCGTGATGCTCTAAAGATCGGTTTTTGCCGAAGCCCGGCTTCTGCTGAACTGAGACTTTTCCGAAAAGTTACGGGGCGCCGCACGAGTGTGCGAGCGCCCCATTACCAATTACGACTGCCACCAGAGACGAGAACGGCCATACACGACAGACCGTGTTTACTCGTCTTCGTTGCTGGCTTACTGAAGCCACTAGCCTCCCTGGGACATCGCCGGAGCCAGGACCTCACTCACGAAATCGTCGATCGAGCGGGCGGGATGACCGGTGATCTTCTGCACATCGTCGGTAGTGAAGTCACCCCAGTTTTCGCTGTATGCCCTGGAATAGTCCTTGAACACCTCGGCGAACCAGTCGCCCATGCCCATCTCCTTGATCGAGGTCTCCACGGCTTCAGGCGGCACTGCGACGTAGGTAACTGGCTTGCCTATTCCCTTTGAGATCGACTCGGCAACCTGATGGAACGTGATGCTCGACGGACCGGTCAGTGAGATGACCTGGTTATCGAACTCGTCGCTCAGAACACTTTTCTCTGCGCTGTCGACGATATCCCGCACGTCTATCAGTCCCAGTTTTCCATCACCCATCCCGAAGTAGATGTTTCCATCGCTGCCGATCGTCGGAGCCGCCATGAACAGGTTCTGCATGAAGAAGTGTGGTCGGAGAATCACGTGTGTGAGACCGGAGTCCAGCACCGCCTTGTCGGTTCGCCCATGCTGCCGGGTGTTGTCCGTTGGCCCCTGGGGGTCGGCGTTCAGAGCCGAGATCCGGACGACTTTTCGCGTACCGGCTTTCCCGGCAGCAGCAAGCACCGCTTGAGCCTGATCTGCAGCATCGGCATTTGGCGCTGTTATGAGGACAACGGTATCGACACCGTCCAGCGCAGCCTGGACAGAATCTGAGGACTCAAATGTACCGACCGCAATCTCAGCACCAACCTCTTTCAGAGGGTCTGCCTTCGCCGCGTCACGTACGAATGCACGTACGTTGATGTCATCCCGGGTTGCCAGCCTGCCTACCAGCTCACTGCCTATGTTTCCGGTAGCGCCAGTTACCAACACAGTTTTCGCCATTCTCAACCACCTTATTTTTGTTGTCCCTGCAACTATTCGAAACGAGTGTACAGCTAAACTTCGCAGCGTCAACTGAACTTGCAACCGGGGATTGTCTGATCGTTCGAACTACACTCGCTGGCAGACCTACTGGTGTGCGCTTGAGGGGCGAAAACGGTGTCGCGTGACTGCTGAGCAGCTTGTCATCGGGCTGATCCGCATTGGCGGGTCGCTTCCCGTACTGCGTTGGGCGTTCGCGGGCGCGCTGATCGCCATTCTCGTCGACTTCTCGGACCTGTTCTGGCGCGGCTGGCTGGACCTTGGCGGGCTTGGCGACTACCAGTCGTTCGATAAGTGGCTCGATCTCGTGTACATGGCGACGTTTCTCGTTGTCGCTCTCCGCTGGAACGGTCCGGCAAGGAACGTGGCGATTGTGCTGTTTGCCTACCGCATCGTGGGAGTCGGCGTGTTTGTGTTCATTGACTCACGCACAGTGTTGCTGTTTTTCCCGAACGTGTTCGAGTTCTGGTTTGTCGGCATAGCGGCGCAGCGGCACTGGTGGCCGGAGTTCCGGCTCACCGGACGGCGAGTTGCGATGCTGTTCCTGGTTGCGCTGGCTCTGAAGATGGGACAGGAGTGGTCACTGCACGGCGGCCAGTACTTCGACCGCTGGGTGGCGACGGATTTAGTTGAGCACTGGTGGCGCTGGCTGACTGGCGGTTGAGCGGTACGAGATGCGGTGCTAAGAACCGACATCCTTCGCGAAGTACAGGAATGTGATCTCTCTCCGAGCCTCCGTTGGGCCTGTGCCGGTTAGTTGATACCCACGACGCAGGTACAACGCATGTGCCTCCAACAGGACGTGGGCTGATCGGAGTGTGATCTTTTTTGCACCGTTGCCGATAGCGTAGTTCTCGGCGACATCCATCAACCTGTTCGCCAGACCCCTCCTCCTCACATCCGGGATCACGAATATGTTCCCGATGTAGGCGGTGTCAGGAGTAGTAAACCAGGTGTCCACATATCCGACGAGCTCACTACCTGTTTCTGCTACCCAGGCGGACGGCAGCTCCTGGTTCCGAAAGTAGTCTGGCATGTTCTTGAATGCCGAATCGGCCGAACGACTGACTATTCCGTGAGCAACTTGTCGATAGTCCTCGGCACACTCTTCGATCACTGGGAGGTATGACGCCCTGAACGCGGCGTTACACCGTGCTTCATCCGCTGGTTGCCACTGTCGGATATCGGCAGTCATGGGTTTCTCCTCATGAGTTGTCCGGGAGATCGGGGCCGCGCCGCCATTTGCGTCTCGGTTAACCGGCGCGAATCACCGGCCCTGGAACTGCGGCTTTCGCTTCTCCATGAATGCACGGCGGCCCTCGATGTAGTCGTCGCTGTCGAAGCAGGCCTTGACCATTGCGTCGACCGCGGCGAGATCACGTTCTGATGCCTCTTTGGTGCCCTCGTTGACGGCTGCTTTGGCGGCCTTCACGGTGAGTGGTGCGTTACCTGCGATGATCTCGGCGTACGAAGCAGTCGCTGATTCCAGCTCGGCTATGGGGACGATTTTGTTGACGAGACCCATCGACTTCGCCTCGTCTGCGGTGAAGCGGCGGCCTGTGAAGAAGATCTCCTTGGCGTAAGACGGTCCGACAAGGTTCATTAGTTCCTTGATGCCGCTGTAGCCGTAGCCGAGACCGAGTTTCGCTGCTGGCACAGCAAACTGGCCGTCTTCGGCGGTGATGCGGAGATCGGCGCTCAAGGCAATCGCCAGCCCGCCTCCGATGCAGTAGCCGCGGATCATGGCGACGAGCGGCTTTTCGAGGGTGCGTAACGCACGATTGGCCGCACCCGTCGCCTGTTCGTAGATCTCGATGGCCTCTGGCGTGTTGCGCTTCTCCTCGAACTCGGAGATGTCGGCGCCGGAGACGAACGCCCTGTCGCCCGCGCCTTTCATGACGACTACGCGCACTGCGGGATTGGCCGCAAATGCCGAGACGATTTCGGGGATGGCCGTCCACATGTCGTAGGAGACTGCGTTGCGCTTCTCGGGCTGGTTGAAGGTGATCCAGCCAACGCCGTTTTCGACACTGGCAAGCATCCGGTCTGTTTTGAGTTGAAGGTTTGTCATGTTGTTGAATTCAGGTGCTTGTGGCTACCGGCGTTGGCATCGAAACCGTCCGATTTTGCAGTACCGGCTGTTCATTTTGTCATCTCGACTGCAGCGGACGGAACTTCCCCGGCATCTGCATGGGCCTGTGGCATTTCCGAGTTCGAGAGACGGAGATGGAGTTTAACTGTGAGACTCGTAAGATCCCTCGGCTTCGCTCGGGATGACAACGGCCGGGGCTCGGGCTGACAGAATTCACACCACCCCTTTCTCGTGGAACTCTTCGATCGAACCGGCGTCGTAGCCCAGTTCTGCCAGGACTGCGTCTGTGTGCTCGCCTTGCTCAGGCGTGGCGCTTCTCACCGAGGACGGTGTACGGCTCATCTTTATCGCCTGGTTGACGATCTCGAATTTGCCCATGCGCGGGTGATCGACGGGAACGGCCATTCCGAGGTGCTGCACCTGGGGATCTGCGAACACAGTGTCCATTGAGTTGATCGGACCGCACGGGCATCCGGCGGCATTCAGCAGATCAATCCAGTAGCCGGATGGCTGCTTAAAGGTGATTTCGCCGATGGCGGCGTTCATCTCTTTGCGGTTGTCTGAGCGCGCCGCGCCGGTGGCGAATCGTTCGTCCGTTATCAGGTGCTCAGCGTCGATGGCCCGGCAAAACCGATCATAGATTTCCTGCCCGGCGACGGCGATGTTTATGTGACCGTCCGAGGTTGGGAAGACGCCTGTTGGGATGTTGGTTGGGTGGTCATTGCCTGCACTGACGGGCACTTCACCGATCTTCAGGTAGCGAGCGGCCTGGAAGTCGAGCATCTGGATCTGCGCTTCGAGCAGCGAGGTCTTCACCCATTGGCCGCTGCCCGACTTTTCCCGTTCCAGGAGGGCGAGCAGTATTCCCTGGGCGCAGAACATTCCGGCGCAGAGGTCTGCGACGGGGATTCCGACGCGCAGAGGCCCTCCGCCTGGCTCCCCGGTTATGGACATCAGGCCACCCATGCCCTGCGCAATCTGGTCGAAGCCTGGACGGTTGGCGTACGGGCCGTCCTGGCCAAATCCTGAGATGCTCCCGAGTACGATGCGCCGGTTCACTTTCGCCAACGAGTCGTAGTCGATGCCGAGCCTGAACTTCACCCCGGGCCGAAAGTTTTCGACGACGACGTCGGCCTGTTCAACCAGTTTGAAGAAGACCTCTTTGCCTTCCGCTGCTTTGAGGTTGAGTGTGAGTGATCTCTTGTTCCGGTGAAGGTTCTGAAAATCAAAGCCGTCCCGGTCTCCACCGAGCGCCTCTCTGCCATCTGGCGGGGCTTCGATCTTGAGCACGTCAGCGCCCCAGTCCGCCAGCTGGCGCACGCAGGTTGGTCCTGACCGTACTCGTGTCAGGTCCAGCAC
>JAJCYY010000063.1 GCA_029262735.1 Chloroflexota bacterium
CTGCTGCCAAGAAGGCCGTGAGCCGCAAGCCTGCTGCCAAGAAGGCCGTGAGCCGCAAGCCTGCTGCCAAGAAGGCCGTGAGCCGCAAGCCTGCTGCCAAGAAGGCCGTGAGCCGCAAGCCCGCAGCGAAGAAGGCAGTGAGCCGCAAGCCCGCAGCGAAGAAGTCTGCAGCTCGCAAGCCCGCAGCGCTGAAGATTGTTGCGAAGAAGTCGTCAGCAAAGCGCTCCTCTGGTCGCAAGTCCAGCAAGAAGGCTGCATAGCCTGACTGTTAAAAGCTGATGTTAGAGGCCGGGCTTCCGTACAGCCCGGCCTCTTTCTTTTTGGCCCGAGTCGGTCACGCAGGTGCGGATCAAAGATCGAGACGCATGACGTGCCGCCGTGTTCCTACCCGGCCAACTTCCTGAAAACCCGCCCTTTCGAACATCGGCACGAACCCCATGAACAGATAGCTTGGAGAATCCGGGTCTACTGGGTAGGCTTCGATGGATTTCGCCGCGCTGGCACGGGCGTGGTCGATTGCCGCAGCGAGCAGTTGCCGTCCTATGTCTGAGCCGCGCAGTCGACGGGGGATGAAGAAGCAGACGATCGACCAGATGTTGCCTGACTCGTCGCCTTTCGCGTTCTTGCCAGCGAGACCCTTTCGATAGGTCGGGCGCGGTGCGATGGAGCACTATGCAACAGGCTCGCCGTCAAGGTAGCCGAGGATTCCGACCCGGGTTCCTGATTTGATGATCGACTCAATGGCTGCTTTCTTAGCAGGCCTCGTTTTGTCAGAGATTCCGACCGGTCCGTCTCGCCACACCATGCACCAGCAATACTTTGGGCTTCCTCGGCTCTCGAATAGCCGCTCGAACTCCGGCCATGTGTCCGGGGTCACTTCACGGAACTCGAGTTGAGGAATTTCGACGGTCATCGTGTTAACGCTCAGAACGCCAGGTACGGCTCGGACTCAACCTGCTTGAAGTCGCCCGGTGGGAACTCCGCTAGTGCCTCAACGTTAATGTCCGCGCCCCATCCGGGACCTTCCGGTGGCCGGGTAGTGCCGTTTTCGATCACCAGCGGCTTCGTCAGGATCTGGTTGTAGCGGTCGAAGAAGCTGACGAAGATCTCCTGCATGAAGGCGTTCGAAATCGACATGTCGAAGTGGATGCTGGCAAGAGTGGAGATCGGCCCGTTCGAGTTGTGCGGAGCGACCGAAACGTAGTGCGTTTCGGCGGCGTGGGCGATCTTGAGGATCTCAGAGAAGCCGCCGCAGTGGCAGATGTCTGGCTGAATGATACGGACCGCGTTCTCCTCCAACAGCGGCTCGAACTCCCAGCGGCTGTAGAGCTGCTCGCCTGTCGAGACTGGCACGTTAACCGAGCGGGCGAAGGCGCCGAAGGCTTTGGCGTTGTCGTAGAGAATCGGCTCTTCGAGCCACGCAATGTCGAACTCTTCCAGGCGCTTTGCAACGCGGCCCGCGCTCCAGGGATCGAGCCGGGCGCGAACGTCGATGCCGATCTCAATTTCAGGGCCGACGGCGTTGCGGACGGCTCGCACAAGCTCGACGCCGTGGGCGATGCGCTCCGGGGTTATGACTTGCGGGCCGCCGAACGGGTAGAACTTGAGCGCCGGCCAGCCCCGTTCCTGCAATGCGGCAGCGGCTTTGGCGTGTTTTTCTGGTGATGCTCGGCGTGCTACAGACTCAGCGGGGACACCTGGGTCGGCATCGGTCAGATCTTCAAACCAGCCGTTGGCGTAGACGCGGATGGAGTCTCGGGTGGGACCGCCTGCGAGTTCGTAGACGGGGATGCCGAGTTCTTTGGCCTTAATGTCCCACAGTGCGAGGTCGATCGCCGCGATGGCGGACATGGTGACTGCGCCACCGGACCATGTGACACGTCTGTAGAGCGATGTCCAGATGTGTTCGATGCGACGCGGGTCCTTGCCTTCGAGATAGCGTCCGAAATCGTTGATCTCGGCTTCTAGCGCGGCGTCCTTGTACTGAAGGCTACCTTCGCCCCACCCGGAGATGCCCGTATCGGTGTCGATGCGCACGAACAGCCAGTTGGTCCCCGCGGTCTTGTGGACGGGTGTGGAAGTGCGAAAGGTGGTGACGCCGGTGATTTTCATTCTTTTTCTCGTTGGGTGAGGAGTGGACGATGCGGGGGTGTTGTGGCTGCTATCTAACTTGAGGTTGATGGGCGGCAGGCGGTGAGTGCGGCAAGTGGCGGAGAGTTTACTAGGATGCAGACAGCGTTTCTCTTCACATAAGCAAAAGCCCCGGAAAATCCGGGGCATTTACTCGTCAAGGACTTGATCTGCCGCCCTAGCACTTGCTGAAGCCGCAGTTGTAGCACTTCTGGCAGCCTTCTTCGTGAGCCAGCGGACCAGAGCAGTCCGGGCAGAGGTCTGCGGACACGTATGCGGCCATCGCGGCCTCAGACATATCGCCTGCTCCAGAGACCGACACAGTTACCGGTACCTCGGCATCCGCTCCGAACCGCTCCACCGGCACCGCGGTCGGCATACCAAGCTCCTTTGCGGATGGCGCGCCGAACATCGACGGTTGTCCGTGGTCTGCGCTTCCGAGCCTCGGCCGCGGCCAGTCACCGTGCTCCTTCAGGATCCGCTCCAGCGCAACCGCAATGGCATCGGGACCGGAGAAGATCACCTCGCCATTGTCGAACGCGGGCTGGTCCGACGAGATGCCGCGCAGCGACTTGATCACCTCCTGCGGATCGACGCCCGATCGGAGGGCAAGCGAAGCCAGCCTCGTCACGCCTTCTGCCATCGCGGCGTGGGTGCGACCGCCTTTTCCGAGAGTCGCAAAAACCTCGAACGGCCTGCCTTCCGGTGACATGTTCACCGTCACGTACATCTTGCCCTGGCCGGTGATCACCCGTTTCGTGATGCCGTAGAGGTCGGTCGGCCGGTCCATAGGCGTCACGTACTGCGGGATGCCTGCGGGTCTTGCGCTGGTTGCGGGAACCGCCTCATCAAGCCGCAACTCCTCTTGAACCACCGGCTCGTCGGCCCCGGCAGCCTCAGCCTTCAGGTCCTCGGGCCGCTTGTCCTTCGTGGAGTCGTGGCCCGAAGTCAGCACCTCGACCTCTCGGCTGCCTGCGCGGTAGACGGTGATGCCCTTGCAGGCGGTTTCCCACGCCAGTATGTACGAGTCCTTTACGTCCTCGACAGTCGCTTCGTTCGGGAAGTTGATCGTCTTTGAGATTGCAGCGTCCGTGCTCTCCTGGAACGCGGCTTGCATGAGCACGTGGTCGCGCGGATCAATGTCGGACGCAACGTGGAACAGCCGCTTCACGGCGGCGGGAACCTCGTCACGGTCCTGCAACGACCCGCCGTCTGCAAGGTGGGCCATCAGGTCTTCGGAGTAGAAGCCGCCTTCTTTGGCGATGCGCTCCAGGTTCTTGTCCACGTAGTAGAGAGTCTGGCCGCCGAGGATGTTGTGCTTGCGGAAGGCGAGCGAGAAGATCGGCTCGATTCCCGAGGAAGCACCGGCGATCATGGAGATCGTGCCAGTTGGCGCAACGGTCAGGCGGCATGCGTTCCGCATCGGACGCTGACCGGCCTTTTCCTCCTCACTGCCGACGAATGCCGGGTACGGACCGCGCTTTTCGGCCAGCGCAGCAGACTCGTCGTCCGACTGCTCCATGATGAAGCGCATGAGCCTGCGACCCATCTCGACTCCCTCTTCGGAGTCGTATGGGATGCCGAGCTGGACCAGCATGTCTGCGAAGCCCATGACACCAAGGCCGACCTTCCGGGTCTGGAGGTTCATCTCCTCGATCTCCGGGATGGCGTACTGGTTGGCATCGATGGTGTTTTCGAGGAAGTGGACTGCGAGGCGCGTCATGCGACCGAGGCGGTCCCAGTCGAGTTCCGGCTTGCCATCACCCTGTCCTGAGTCTGTCGCAGGGTCAATGACGAACTTGCCAACGTCGATCGAGCCGAGGTTGCAAGACTCGTTTGGCAGCAGTGGCTGCTCGCCGCACGGGTTGGTTGCGGTGATGCGGCCGAGGTGCCGCACAGGGCTGTGGCGGTTTACGTGGTCAAGGAAGATCATGCCCGGTTCGCCGTTGCGCCATGCGCCGCTGACGATCCTGTCGAACACTTCCCGGGCGTCCAGCTCACCAACCTTCTTGCGAGGTGAGTTCTGATCGGACGGCGTCTCACGGAAATACAGGTTGTAGTTGGTGCCGTTGCGGACGGCCTCCATGAACTCGTCGGAAGCGCCGACGGAGATGTTGAAGTTGTGGATCTCACCTTCAACCTGCTTGCATTCGATGAACTCAAGGATGTTCGGATGGTGAACGTCCATGACGGCCATGTTTGCGCCGTCTCGCTTGCCGCCCTGGGTGACGAGGCTGGAGACGGATGAGAGGTGGCGCAGAACGTTGATCGGGCCGCAGGCAGTGCCGTGCGTTGTCGAGATGGTGGAGCCTGAGGGGCGGATCTCGGAGAGGGCAAAGCCTGTGCCGCCGCCGAATTTCTGGACCATGGCGGCGTCGTGCGCTGCCTTCATGATGCCTTCCAACGTGTCTTCGAGCGGGAGCACGAAGCATGCGGAGAGCGTTCCCTGGCCGGTTCCAGCGTTCATTAGAGTTGGCGAGTTTGGCACGTATTCCAGCGCGGACATCGCCTGGTAGAACTCTTCGGATATCTGGGCGACTTCGGCGTGGGATGCGCCGTATGTGGCGTCGGGAGCGGCAAGCGACTCAGCGACGCGGCGGAACATGCCGGAAGCGTCTTCCGTGTGCTTGCCATGCTCGTCCTTCGTGAAGTAGCGCTTCTTGAGCACGACCTGCGCGTTGTCAGTGACGATCGCCGGTTTGAAGTCTGGAGTTGCGTTGTACATGGATGTATCTGTTGCGTTCATTTTGCCCCCGAATGTGCGCTGGTCTTCGTCTCTGCTGATGGCCGAACATGGCCGTTGGAGTTTGCGTCGTTGTCATGTGCTAGTTCGATGCTTCACTCGTGCGTTCTCCCTCTCCCACGGAGGGGAGAGAGGACCTGACTTCATTTACTTCTTAACCCTTGTTCGTCTGCCCTTGCGTCCTCTGTCTGCCAGCCTTGGCACATCGTCCGGTATTAGCGGTAGCTGGCTGCGGTCCCCGTTCTCTTCGTCTTCCTGTCCGTCTCTTAGCGATGCGATTGCCTTCTCGAACTCGTCCTCGTCCTGGAAGTCCCGATAGACCGATGCGAAGCGGATGTATGCGACCCGGTCAAGCGACCGCAGACGCTCCATCGCCATCTCGCCCACTATCCGGCTCTCCACTTCCGCCTTCGCCAGCTTGTGCAACTCGTTTTCTATGTCGGTAACCATCTTAGAAATGGCTCCAACCTCCAACGGCCTTTTGGCACAGGCGATTCGCAGGCTGCCCTCCAGCTTGTCCCTGGAGAACGGTTCGTTCCGTCCGTCCCGCTTCGCCACGAGCAGCGGCATCGTGTGCACTCGCTCGTAGGTTGTGAACCTGAGCACGCACCTTGCGCACTCCCTGCGCCTGCGGATGCCGTCAGGTGATTCTCGCGAGTCGATGACGCGCGATTCTTCATGACCGCAAAAGGGGCAGTTCATACGCCCTGACGCCTCCGTTTAGCAGGGCCCAGAAAGTAAGCTGGTGGGCCGCGGACACGGCCCGGATCCGCCGTTTCATCCTCTGGGGAATTGGCCGGGCGGATGTACCTGACTATCCACTACCTGTGGTGCGCATGTCAAGCACATGCCACAAGATATTGGGCTATTTCAGTTTGTGTTGAGAGACAATTATACGCCTTTTTCGAGGGTTACGGCGGGTTTTGTGAACCGTTTCACGGTCCAGTTTGGAGGGTCTGTGGGGTCAGTTCAGGTCGGCCAGTTCCCTGCCGGTTGGGATAGTGTGTTTCATGGTCCGAACCGGGCGGTTTTTTTACCCATGAAACGGACCGGTTTTCGGCCTTTTTGCGGCCAACAGAGCCACAAGATGTTGGGGTCGCAATAAGTGCGGTTCCGTGTAAGTGAGGGGAATGTCGACGAGTTCAGGATGGCGATTCCAGACCCTTCGGCATTGGTTTACGGTCGTTCGTCCTGCCACGGGAACCCATCCGGGTCTTCCAGCGCTCGCTTTTGAACGACGGCAGGGTCATGACCGCGTATCTGGTCGAGGAAAGGGAAATCCGGCGGTCCAACAGTCACCTTCGCCAGTGGTTTCACTGCGATGAAACTCCGCCACTGCGCAAATTCGATATCCCGTCCTGTGGATTTGGATCTTTGCGACGGCTGTTGCTCAAAACTGTCCCGCGGCAGCACGTAGACCGTGCCCGTTCGCCACGGCTTGTGGGCCAGCGCATCTGCGTTTATCGAGAAGTAGTAGAACGGCACCCGCTTTCTGACGGGCTCGGTAAACCGGAAGCATGAGTTGACGAGAGACCGTACGTATCGCTCACGGTCCACGACGGCGAAGTATGTCGCCCAGATCCCGTCCGAGGCAGCATAAACAGCCTTCTGGTTGCCGAATTCACTGCTGTCGTTTGACTGTCGAGGTTCAAATTCGGCAATCGCAGGGTCTCCTGAGCCGTGTAACACCACATCCCTGGAATCCCCCAGGTAGCAAAGGAACTGCCATTTCGGTGCCGGACACGAATATTCGATCAAGTTGCCTACGCCGTTGCGGATGTATCGAGCGAAAAGCTCTTCAAACTCGTCGCAGATAGCCGTTTTCAGGTCCATTTCCGGGCGGGACAGGTAGTGGGGCGGCAGGTGCATGGTCTTTAGAAACCTAGGTCCCAGGGTTGGGCGAGATAGCCGGTTTGACGCTTGCAAGTGGATAGGAGCCACCAGCTTCTGGCAGACACTGTCGGTCTGCTGTTCCATCTCTCGACATAAGCCAGGGAAGCGGCGATCTCCCCCAGCATCGGGACGGTCCGGCGACGCGGGAATAGCCGTGATCCTACCAGAGCGTCATCGAGTCCAAGAACAGTTCACTCAGCGACTCGCCGTCCACCGGTCTCGGCGAAATCTTCGTTACGCGGTGCTGCGGCAGGGTTCCTTCGACCAGCTTCTCGATGTCGTCTTCGCCATAGCCGATCGCGGAGAGGCCGTTCGGCATCCCCGTCGCCCTCATCAGGCCGATCACACGTTCCGCTAACAGGTCTCCGGCGTCTTCCGGGTCCTGGTCGCTCACGTCGGCGCCCATCGCCTGCGCCATACGCATGTGTCGCTCTGTGTTCGCCTGCGCCGTCCACCTGAACACCGCGGGTGCATTCAGGACGACCGACATGCCGTGAGGGACCAGCGGCTCGTCCTGCGGATAGCCGTCCGGGCAAAACTCCCTGACGCGGCCCGAGACCGGATACGACATTCCGTGACACAGGTGGACACCCGCGTTGCCGAACCCGACACCGGCAAAGGTGGCCGCAAGCAGCATGTTGGTGCGCGCCTCTTCGTCTGCAGGGTCCGTGACCGCTCGGACCATGTTCTGCGCCACCATCTCGACGGCCCGCAGCGACCAGATGTCGCTTATGGGATTCGAGCCCTGGTAGGCAGGCCGCATGGCGGGAGAGTCTGCGGTCTCTCGTTCGCTGAAGGGCAGGGCGGTGTAGCTCTCGAGGCCATGACAGAGGACATCAAATCCGCTGCAGGCGGCGACCATGGGCGGGAGCGTTCGGGTGTTTTCCGGGTCGACGATGCCCACGACAGGGCGAAGTGAGCGATGGGCGATGCCGGTCTTTGCGCCCATCTCGACGAGGTCGAAGATGGCGACGCCTGTGGTCTCGCTGCCGGTGCCTGCGGTAGTAGGAACGGCGATCAGGGGTTTCAGCGGTCCCGGCACCGGTTCGCCGCGACCGATGGGTGCGTTGACGTAGGCGAGTAGATCGGCGGCATAGGTTGCGTAGAGATTGGCGGCTTTGGCGGTGTCGATGCTGGAACCGCCGCCGACCCCGACGTAGCCGTCGAAGTTGCCCTGTTTTGCAAAGTCTATGGCGTGCTGGAACGAGGCGTCTGTCGGCTCCGTACGCGCCTGATCGTAGAGGACGGCGTCGATGCCAGCCGCTTTCAGTGAGCCCATGACGTTTGCAACCGGCTGAAGCTTGGCAACACGCGGGTCAGTAACGACCATGACCCGCCTGCATCCGAGGCGTTTGGCTTCGAAGCCTGTCTCGCTGGTCATGCCAGGGCCGAACTTGATGGACGAGGCGTCCATGGTGAAACCGGTTTCGAGAGAGGTCATGCCGGATCTTCGATACCGCCTGCAAGTAGCGTGCGGTACATGTCAACCTGCTGGCTGAGGTCCAGTGTGTAGTCCGGAACCTCGAAAGGGATGGGACCCTCCCACCGGACTGCGAATTCGTGGTCAACGTCGCCCAGTTCCGGTCTGAGCCACGGAAGATCGCGTGGTCCGAAGTCACCGTTCGACCCGTTTGATCCGTTACTGCCTGTCGGTCCCGGTCGACCCTCGTTGAAATACTCGACGCATGCGAACTTTGGAACGGCTCGCAGTAAATTCGATCCATTTTCGTCAACGACCGTAAATATCCACCTGTGGTGCGACTGGCCAACCCAGTAGTCGGACACGCGGTTGGCGAACTCGGCGTGGCGGTTTGGCAGCCCGAAAAAGCCAGCCTTTGCGATCCGGGGCATCCACCTGAGCGCGGTCATGGGATAGCTGATGTCTTCGAGAACGTGCGAGATGATTGCGAAGTCGTACGGGCCGTCTTTCTCCACTTCTCGCCACACGTCTTCGTCATTTATGTCGCCGACGTAGAGCTGCTTTTCAGTCTCGAACTGGAAGACGTCGATGTAGGCATCGGTCACTTCGTCCGCCCACGGGTTGTGGCGCCCGCCAATGTCGATCACGCGGAAGCCCGAGGATTCTTTCTTCCTGCGAGCCAGTTCCGCAACCAGTCCGGTACGAACAGCTTCACGGTTGTCGATAACGGCTGAGGTCACTGGCATTGATCTGTTCTCATGATCAGTCCTTTTCCGAAACGCAGAACTCGTTGCCTTCCGGGTCTTGCATTACCGTCCAGAAGAAGTCATTGTGCTGGTGCGTCATCACCTCGGAAGCGCCAAGCGTGATGAGTCGCTCGACCTCCGCCGCTCGGTCTCCCTCAACCTTGAAATCAACGTGGCATCGGTTTTTTGCGATTTTGCCTTCAGGCACTTTGATGAAGAAAAAGCTGCCGATCGATGCATCTGGCGTGAGGCGGGCGAACTCGTCACCGGCAGAACCCACCGGAACTCCTGTCGCCTCCGACCAGAAATTCGCCAGGGCCTTCGGGTTGTGCGCATCGAACGTGATTCCGCCGATTTCCAGTGTCATACCAGGTACCTCTTGTTCACCTTGCAGACGTAGCTGTAGCTTGGGTTGACGAACTGCGTCACTCGCGCTTCGAGCACCTGTGCGAGGAACATGAACGCTTCTCCCTGGGTCATGTCGTAGTCAGCCTCCAGCCACAGGATCATCTCTGACAGGGCAATGCGGAAGGCGTCTTCGGCCGGCTTGCCCTGCGCAGTCGTCATGATGTGGGTCTCGTTTTCGATGCGCGGCCACGTCATCTCGGCTGGCTTCGGACCGATCTCCGCCATCAGCTTGACGACGCCACCCGTCTCGATACCGCCGCCACCACAGATCTCTCCGTCGCCCTGGCGGGCATGCATGTCTCCTACGTGGAGCAGCGCTCCGGGCACGTTGACGGCTATTGAGACCTTCGCC
This sequence comes from Chloroflexota bacterium, assembly GCA_029262735.1. Classification (GTDB taxonomy): domain Bacteria; phylum Chloroflexota; class Dehalococcoidia; order Lucifugimonadales; family Lucifugimonadaceae; genus JAJCYX01. The sequence goes on from JAJCYY010000063.1 coordinate 9,693, forward strand.
CCGGCCGTGACTTCCTGGATGTCGAAGTTGCCGCCCCATTCACCAGCCCATCCGTTATGACGCGCTTCATCTTTGGCAGGTGCGACGCCGATGACGCCCATCATCGGCTCGACAGGCAGCGACAGACGGTCGTTCCAGATGATCTTGTCGCCTTCGATGCGGACAATCCTGAACTGCGGGCCGATGTTGCTCGGCCCGAGATAGCCGGGCATGGCGCCGGTGCTGCCTGCATAACGGGTCCAGCCGACGGGATGAGTCTTTATCTCACCGACATGAACGGTGACGATCTGCCCGGGCAGGGCGCCTTCGACGACGATGGCTCCGGTTGATGCGTTACCACGGTCGCTTGGCAGGCCGTCTGAGCGGTGCTTGTTGTAGAGGTCGCGGATGTCGTCCGGCACAAGCTCCGCATCCGGCCCGCGGTTCATCTGCGTCTCGACCTCGAACCACTCACCGGGCTGAACAGTCATGGTCGGCGGATTTGCGCCGGAGTGTGTGTAGTAGAGGACGTCTTTAATGGCTCGTTGCATTTATTTTTCTCGTTTTATTCTCGCTGTAGATGGTGGTTGATGGATTCGCCAGATCGGGTGTGCGCGATCAAGTTCTGTGGACGAGTTGCACCCGACGACGAGATATGAGGGATGACTGAAGTGGGCGGAGTGTACGTGCGGTGGACTGGACGTGCAAAGAGTGCGCGCAATCGGTTACTCACGCTGCTTCGAGGCGTCGATTACCGATACGTAGAAACGGGTCTGCTATCCTGTTTTGGAGAGTCAGACTCACCTGCCGCAATTTCCTGCCGGTAACTCTCCTGAGGATGACCGTGAACGACATTCCGGGCATCGCGTCCGATCTCTTCGGGTGGCTCACACCGCTGGTCGGCTTAGCCATCAGTTTCGTTGCGTGGCGCAGGTACCGCGCTCCCGGGATATCCCTCGCAGTCGCCGCCTTTTCCTTGATGCTGATCGGACCTGTCACGGGGCTCATGGTCAGACAGATGCTGCAAGGTGACTCCGGCCTGAAGGCCACGGATGTCTCAGTGATCTTCCTGGTAATCGGCCTGTTCAGTGCTATCGGCGGCATACTTTTGATCGTGGCGATGCGCCGGCTCATTCGGGCCGCATGCGAAGCCAGCGCGAGCTCGATCCATTTCCCGGAGATTGATCGAGAATGAACGTCGCTCTGGTGGTGATTCTGGTGATCGGCCTAGTATTGCTGGCTATTATGCCGGGGATAGTTGGCGCCGTGCTGGCGCGGCGTGCTTTCAAGCGCTGGCAGTGGCCCGAGGCACGGCTGCTCTATCTCGCGTTTCTGGCCGGGCTGGTCGTAACGATCGCACCGATGATCACCATGCCACTGATCGGCTGGCTCAGCCCGGGCAACCTTGCGTTTGATCTAATACGCTGGGCGTCCGCGTTCTTCTCGCTGGCAGGTTCGATTCCGGTGATAGCCATAGCGATCGGGTTGTTCCGGATTTCGAGAAGGGCGAGCCGCGTCGATGTTCCGCCCGTTGAGTTTGCACCTGCGACTGGCTCAGGTTGATTTACCGGGTACTGGACCCCGTCTTCAAATCAATAGGCCCCGACGATGACCGGGTATCGTCGGGGCCTTAGCCTGACTCGCCGCCTGCAAGACTTTGCAGGGATGCGCGCTGTGGGTGGGTGAAGCGGGTGGGATCAGAGCGCTGGCGAGCTGTTTACGGGCAGGTATGTTCGGAAGTGTTTTGTTTCCCTTTAGCCTGCTCCGCCACGACTCCGCGCATAGGCGGCTCTTCGATTTCTCAGGAAAGGAGGCAGGTCCAGCGCATCTTCGTCTCCGAGCACATCCTTCAGCTGCTCGGCGAGCGCTGCCTGCTGGTCTGATGAGCCGTCTGCGCCCGGGAAGCCCGTTGCGATGATGGTCATCTTGACCTCGTTCTCCATCTTCGGGTCGGTGACCGTTCCGAAGATGATGTTGGCGTCTGGGTCAACCATCCGGGAGACGACCTCTGACGCGGTGTGGACTTCGTTCAGCGTAAGGTCGGTGCCACCTGTGACGTTGAAGATGACGCCTTTTGCGCCCTCGATCGAGACCTCAAGCAGAGGTGAATCGATGGCCTCTTCGGCGGCGATGATCGCCCTGTCTGGGCCGGTTCCGTGGCCAATTGCCATCCACGCGTGACCGGCGTTGGTCATGACAGCTTTCACGTCTGCGAAGTCAAGGTTGATCTCACCCGGCACAAGGATCAGCTCTGCGATTGCCTGGACACCCTGGCGCAGCACATCGTCCGCCAGGCGGAATGCCATCTCCATGGACAGCTTCTCGTCGGACATGGCGAGCAGGCGGTCGTTAGGGATGACGATCAGTGTGTCGACGACTGCTGTCATCTTCTTGATGCCGCTCTCTGCCTGCCGACGCCTGCGTGAGCCTTCGAATCCAAATGGCTTGGTGACTACGCCGATGGTCAACGCGCCGAGCTCTTTTGCGACCTCTGCGATGACGGGCGCACCGCCAGTGCCTGAGCCGCCGCCCATGCCGGCTGCGATGAAGACGAGGTCTGCGCCCTTGAGCACTTCCCGAATCTCGTCGCGATCCTCTTCATGGCAGGCTCGTCCCTTTTCGGGGTCGCCGCCGACGCCGAGGCCGCGGGCCGTTGCGTCGCCGACCCTTAGCCGCACCGGGACGTCTGAGCGCGAGAGGGCCTGCGAATCTGTGTTGACTGAAATGTATTCCACTTCAGGGATCCGGTCTCTGTACATGCGCGAAACAGCATTGGAGCCGCCACCGCCGCAGCCGATCACCTTGATGCTGGCTGTTCCAATAAGTCCTTCACCCGCACGGTGTATCTGATCAACCATGTTCTATTCCTGTCCTGTGCCCACCCGCCGTATTGAGGCGGGGCTGTAACCCCTGGCCGTACCTGGTGCGCGGCCTTTTTTCGCTAACTCGTCCAACACCGCTTTCTGCGAGCGTTCACTATTTGCGGCCCGGAATCCACCCGGTGAGTGATGAGATCTTTCCCTGCCTGTCTTCAGCACCCACATATGCCTGCTGGTTGGAAGACCTCCGCGATCCAGTCACGTGGCTTTCGTGCGGCAGGTTCTTGTAGCCCCAGAGAGTTATTCCTGCCGCCGCTGCGTACGCTGGATCGCGATTCACCTCGGGCAGACCGTCGATGCCTCGTGGAACGCCCAGCCTGATCTTGCGTTGCAGCATGTACCGGGCAAGGGGCTCGAATCCCTGCAACTTTGAACCTCCGCCCGTGAAGACAATCCGCTCCAGCGGAAGCTCTCGCAGGTGCTCCGAGTCCAGCCTGAGCAGAACCATTCGGAACAACTCCTGTGCCCGATCTCTCAGCACCTGTCCAACCTCACGCTTCGTGATCGTCAGCGGATCGGGCAAATTGACCGGCTTGATCGTCACCTGCTCCTTCATGGAGGAGGCCTCCGGTGCGCAGGTGCCCTTTTCAAGCTTCAACCGCTCCGCGTCCTCGAACTCGATCGAGAACGCAATGCTGAGGTCGTTTGTGAAGTGGTGTCCGCCAACGGGAATCGCAGCCGTGTGGATGATCGTGCCCTCGTTGAACACCGAGATGTCAGTCGACCCGCCGCCGACATCGATCAGAACGACGCCGTCTTCTTGTTCGTCAGATGTGAGCACCGATTCCGCAGTTGAAAGCGGCTCGACGACCATGTTCATCGGTTCGACGCCGGCCTTACGCACCGCATCCTGGATGGCGAAGATGTGGTCATTGGAGCCTGTGATGACCAGGCTTTCGATATGCAGCTGGGAGGAGTGCATCCCGAGAGGGTTTCGGACGCCGTGAATACCGTCGAGCGAGTAGCTGCGTGGGATCACATGGAGCAGTCTGCGGTCGGCGTTCATCTCGAGCCTTGACGCGGTGCGCAGGGCTGCGTTGATGTCTGTTTCAGTGACTGCGCGAACACCGGTGTCCCGCGGGACGTTGTTCCAACGGTGCGTCGAATCGAGATGCGTCCCCGTAAGGCCGATGTACGCTCGTGAGATAGCGACACCGGATTCTGAGGCAGCCCGGGTGACCGCTTCCTTAACTGCCTCGCTCACCGCGTCAGCGTTGTTAACCGCGCCGCGCACCATTCCCTTGTTCGGGGCCACGCCGATGCCGAGTAGCTCCACCCGCCGGTCCTGCCGCTTACGCGTAAGAAATGCGCACACCTTCGTCGTGCCGATGTCAATCGCGGCCCTGTAGTCGTCCTGGATCATGCCGCTCTCCCTGCTGTGACTGTGGCCTGGCCTTCGCCATTGCCTCTTGTTGCTTCGAACTCCTGCCGTCGGTTAGTTACATCTCCGTGACCGGTTTCGGCGCCTATCTCGACACCCGTTCTTGCGCCAACTCTGGGCGCCAACTCTGGCGAAATGGTCACGGCTCATATCCTCTCTGCGCTTCTGAGCTTTGCGCTGCGTGAGCGCGGATTTGACTCGATCTCCGCTTCACTCGGAGTCCCCGGTTTCTTAGTGAGCATCTTCAGCGTGGCCTTGTGATCGCAGATGCAGACTGGCGTTTCGGGAGGGCAGATGCAATCGGCTGATTCCTGCCGGAAGAACCTCTTCACGATGCGGTCTTCCAGGGAGTGGTATGAGATCACCACCATCCGGCCACCGAGTCCGATCAGAGATGCTGCCTGCTGAAGTGCTGTTTCCAGTGCCGAAAGTTCATCGTTTACGGCAATGCGGATCGCCTGGAACGTGCGGGTTGCCGGGTGGATCTTCGAGCCACGCCGTGGCGATGCTTTCTCGATGACCGCTGCCAATTCGAGAGAGGTCTCAAGTGGTCTGTTACGGACTATTGCCGAGGCGATGCGCCTTGCCGCCCGGTCTTCACCAAGATGGAAGATGAGGTCTGCGAGCTCGTTCTGCGAATAGGTATTGACCACATCGGCAGCGGTAACGCGCTGGTCAATGCTGAAGCGCATATCCAGCGGGTCTGCCCTTCGGAAGCTGAATCCCCGAGCCTCGCGGTCCAGCTGCAGGGAAGAGACGCCGAGGTCTAACAGGACGCCGTGTACTGGCACGAAGTCGTGCCGTAGCGCCGTTATTCGCAGATCCCTGAAGTTTGCGTTGACCGCCATGAACGACTCGCCGTATTTCGAAAGCCTTGCGCTCGCAACAGCGACCGCTTCCGGGTCGGCGTCCAGCGCAAGCACCTGACCACCCGGTTCAGACGCCTTGAGAATCGCGTTGGAGTGCCCGCCCTCGCCTGCGGTGGCATCGATGTACCGTCCACCCGGGTGCACATTGAGCGCATCGAGGCATTCGGGGACCATGACTGGAACGTGGCGTGTTTCAAGACCCATGAAAATCATCTAACGCCGTCCCCGCCGGTGGCACCAGTAGGGTTTGCCCCATAGGTCGCAGGTCCAGAGCCGGGTGCTGCCTCTGCGATCTCTGAAGCCCGTGCGTCGAGAAGCTCTCGCTCCTGCTCCCACGCAGAGCGGTCCCATATCTCGAAAAAGCGGCCTGTGCCAACGAGAACAATGTTTTCGCCAAGTCCCGCATACTCGCGTAACTGCGGCGGGATGAGGACGCGGCCGCTGCGGTCAAGCGATGATGGGTAGGCGCCGGAGAAGTGCAGGCGGTTCAGGCGGCGAGATGCGCCCAGGGTCGCTGGCTGGTTGGCAAGAGAGTCGGCAGCATTCTGCCACTCTTCTGGCGAGTATATGAGTACGCAGTGGTCGTAGGCTTTGCCTAGCACGATTCCGTCCTCAAATGCCGACCTGAAGCGAGCAGGGATAGATATCCTGCCCTGGGGGTCGATTCGATGCTCAAATTCACCGGCAAATATCAAGCGTTAACTCTGACCGGCCTGGTGCGTGACCTGCTGGCGCACCTGAACACGGCCTGCCCCGGCGCTGTGGATGGCGAATGAAGTGGGTGACACGCCATTTCGTCCCAATTCATGCCAAATCATGCCAGATATCCACATATGGGAGCAAGGGGGTTAGACACGCGATTACGAGGTACGCGGCGAATTTTTTGATGAGGTCGAGTTGTGCAGCCCGGTTTAGCTGGCTTCGAATTGGTGCGGTCGATGCACAGGTGCGGCGGTGTTTGGAAAGAGCGCGCACGCAGGCGCGACGCGATTAGGAGTCGCGACTGGGAGCGCCTGGGACATTACGCTGGTCGCGCCTGCCAAGCCGGAGCAGGCGGGCCGTGGTTACCGGTCAGAATCGGTTGAGATTTACTGACGATTGAGTAGGAGTTAGAGATGGTCAGGTATGCGGTCCTCACCTCAAGCGATATGGGCGCGGCAGGGAAACGGGAGGACACAAGCGGGGATATGGCGGTTCAGGCCATGAACGAAGCCGGGCACACGCTGGTTGAGCGCGCGATTACGCCGGACGAAAAGCCGCGCATCGTTGAGCATCTCCGTAACTGGTCGTTCTCCAGCGAGATAGACGTGATCCTGACGACGGGTGGGACGGGACTCGGACCGCGAGACGTGACACCTGAGGCCACCAGAGAGGTGATCGAGTACGAGGTGCCGGGGATGGCTGAGGCTATGCGCGCAGAGTCGCTCAACGTGACGCCGATGGCGATGATCTCCAGAGCAGTCGTCGGTGTCAGAGGCAACACGCTGATCGTCAATCTACCGGGAAGCCCGGGCGGAGTTAGGGACAACCTTGTGGTTGTGATGCCTGTGCTGAGCCACGCAGTGGAGATCTTGAGCGACCGGCACCGTGGGCCGCATCCGGTTCAGGCGGATTGAAATACGGCGTACGGGAGACCGATAGCCGGGTCATCTCGACCGCAGCGTCGAGATCTTACTGGTGTCACCGGGGGCGGCTGAGAGATTCTGAATTTTTCCACCCTGAGCTTGTCGAAGGGCCGTTCGGCTTCGCTCATGACAGGGACAGAGCACTCGCTCGCCGACCGTGCGGGAGAATCGGCAACTCTTTGACCGGACGGTCTGGCCGCTAACTGTCTGACCTGACCACTCGCCCGGTGATCAGAATATCTTCGCCAAGGGCTACCTGAGTGACCTGATCGAGCCTGAGAGCGTCTGCAAGACTGACAAATCCGTTACCGCCGACCGGCCCTGGCGCGCTTTCACCACCGACGATGACCGGACCAATGAAGGCTGCTACTCGGTCAACAAGTCCCGATTCGATGAAAGCGCCTGCAAGGCTTCCGCCTGCTTCCAAAAGCACATCACAGCATCCGCGATCGCCAAGCAGCTTCACCAGCACCGTCAGGTCCGGTCGCCCTTCTGTGGTCGGAAGGACAACCACCTCTAAATTGCCAGAAATGTTGTCGGCAGGTGGCTGCATGTCAGAGCCTTCGCCCAGCACCCACAGCACATCGCCCGGCTCCTTCAGCAGCGCTGCGTCAACCGGCATACGACCGTGAGTATCCATCACAACCCGCATGCGCGGTCTACCGGTTGCAGTGCCATCTGCATTGCGCGCCGTCAGACGGGGATCGTCAGCAAGTACGGTGCCGATGCCCGTGATGAGGGCGTCCGACGAGTACCTGAGCCGGTGTGCTTCTGTCCGTGCTTTTTCGCCGGTTATCCATTGCGACTCGCCGCTCGATGTTGCGATTCGCCCATCGATGCTCATCGCGTATTTGAGCGTGAACTGTGGCCGCCCAGTCGTGACAAGCATCTTGAAGCCGGCAACGAGCTCCTCGGCTGCCCGGCGTTGTTCGGACGAAGCGTCTGTGATCACCTCGACGCCAGCGGACCGCAGTCTTCGGAAGCCGTTGCCGTTGACCTGCGGGTTCGGATCTTCGATTGGACAGACGAGCGCCTTGATCCCGGCCTCGATGATCTCCTCGGTACACGGTGGCGCCACACCCTGGTGCGCGTGCGGCTCGAGCGTGCAATACATGGTTGCCCCGCTGGCTTTTCGGCCTGCGGCGCGGATTGCTGCGACTTCGGCGTGGGCTCCGGGGCGAGGCTCGGTCGTTCCCTCACCAATGATCTTCCCATCTTTCACGATGACCGCGCCGACCGCAGGCCGCGGCGAAACGCCGCCCCTGGCTTCGACAGCCAGCTTCAGTGCACGTGCGAGGTATTTTTCCGTTTCGGGTTGAGACATAAGTAATGACGAGCCCGCGGCCGTGAGAGGCTTACAGGAGCGAGCGAATTGATTGGACGCATCGGACTGATAGTGCAGGCACTGTCGACAAGTTTATCTGTGTGAGCGACTGAGGACGGCGCTGAGCGCCGCGGAGCCCGCCATAAACGCTCAACCTCTGACTCATTGAGTTTGAGGACAGCGGTTGGGAAGAAGAATGTATCGCCATCCCGAACCGGCCGTAAGTAGAGATCTGCGATTCACAACCTCTCATGATCGACCCATTGACCGGTCAGATGCTCCCGCCGCCGTCGGATGACACCCTTCGACAAGCTCAGGATGGCAAAGTGCGTGGTCGGGATAACGCCCTGATTCCGGCAAGCGGCAGCCCTATCGGAAGGTGACGAAACAGAATCAATGTCCATACCGCCATCGGTTAGCTCCCAAACAAAAAGAGACCCTCCTCCCAGCAGCAACGGGAGGAGGGTCTAAGTATGCGACGTCGTCGCCCCGGGGGCTTACGGGACTATCGCAAACGCCGCCTGAATTGTTGTCGTTAGGCTCACGTCGCCGCTCTGGATTGGCGTCGGGGCGAACGCTGCCTCATCGAATGCTCCTGCCGACTCTGCACGTACCATCTGAAG
>JAJCYY010000064.1 GCA_029262735.1 Chloroflexota bacterium
TTCAAATGGCGCCGTAACTGACAGTTTGAGTCTTCCTCGACCGCCGTTCAACTCCACAACAAAGCGAATTCTACAGGAGACTCGTTATCCGTCTATGAGACGAAAGCAGGCACGGAATTGTTCCGGCCAGGTGCGGGCCGGTCCCAGATGGGTCAATGAATACTATCGAATTTTCGCGGTCGAGATTGTGCCGTGAATCTGCCCGGGCGTTCGGGCAGGACGCCGACCAACAGAACCAGGATGAAATGGTGCGCTTGGCGGGATTCGAACCCACGACCTCAGCCTTCGCAGGGCTGCGCTCTATCCAGCTGAGCTACAAGCGCCGGAACCTGTTTTGTGGTGCCGAGGGAGAGATTCGAACTCTCACGTCCGTAAGGACACTACGCCCTGAACGTAGCGCGTCTACCGTTTCGCCACCTCGGCACGTCCAGTTCGAAGGCCGTTCAAACACTGGATCAGTTCGAACGGACTGAGCTGGTGGGCGATGGGGGACTCGAACCCTCGACCTCTTGCGTGTGAAGCAAGCGCTCTAACCAGCTGAGCTAACCGCCCGAGCGCTCAATTGTACCCGCAGATGGGATGCGCGGCGCAAGGAGGTTCCAACAGTCGGATCGCCAGAAGTGATGACCGTTTGCTCTGCTCAGTCCAAATGGCTCAACAGATCTGACAGCGATTCGAGTCGAATGTCCGGCTGATAGTCGGCTTCCCTCCACCTTCGTCCAAGACTCATCCAGGCAGCTGTTAACCCGGCGTTCTTGGCTCCCTGGATATCTGCAGCTGGATTGTCGCCAACCATCAGTATCTCCTCGCCGACTCGAACGCCGAGCCGCTCAATTGCCACGTTGAACAGTCTCACATCCGGTTTCGCCCAGCCCTCGACATCCGACATGACGATTCGGTCTCGGTCAATTTCGAGGCCCAGCACATCGATCTTTCTGAGCTGGAATTCGTCGGCGTTGGTGACAACGGCCCACGGAACCTCGTGCCGGGCGAGATGAGCAACAACGCTCTCCAGCGCCGAATCTGGCTTGATCTGAGCGATGAGTTCGTCCTGAAACCATTTGCTCAGAAACGGTTCAGGCTCTGAGATCTGCGGATAGTTGAGCTTCACCTGCTCAGCTATCAACTCAGGCGGTTTTCGAGATCCTGGCTGACTGCTCGCGGAAAACCTGGTGATCTTGTCCGCGATCAGCGAGACCGGTTCTTCGACTACAGGCGTGATGTAGACCTCTGCCAATCGTTCGACCGCCTGACTGAACGCCTCTGCGCGGGAGTAAAGCGTGTCATCCAGATCGAAGAGAACCGCTTGCCATTTCATCGACTGGCCTTGTGCGATTTGAAGGGTTGAGAGCTGAATGTCCGAACCGGCCTTCGGCGGAAGTTCGACAATCCAGCATGAACCAACAGAGTCCGGCGAAGAAAACAAAAAAAATGGTGGCGATGAGAGGACTTGAACCTCCGACCTAACGCTTATGAAGCGTTCGCTCTAACCAACTGAGCTACATCGCCATTAATATCGAGCAGTCATCCGGACCGGGGGTACCCGCTTGCGGGTCAAGGGATCTGACCGGTTGAGCGAGATCGCCCGAGAGATTTTGAATCAAGTTCAGAATGACAACACCCCTCTTCGACGGGCTCCGGGCGAACATCTCCCTCATCTTCAATAGTAGCCATCCGTGCTCCGCGCGGTCAACGCGAGAACACCGACAAATATTCGCTACTCCGCTATGAAATCGCCGCTCTTGCCACCGCTCTTCTTCACCACCCGCACGGCGTCGATTCGCATCCCGCGGTCAACCGCCTTGCACATGTCGTACACCGTAAGCCCGGCAACGGACGCAGCAGTTAGCGCCTCCATCTCAACACCGGTTTTCCATGTCGCCCGCGCCGTGGCTGTGATCTCGATCCCTTCGCCAGACTCAAGCTCAGCAAGCTCCACAATCACCTGTGTCAGCGGAATCGGGTGACATAGTGGAACAAGGTCCGAAGTGCGTTTTGCAGCCATCACCCCTGCGAGACGCGCCACGCCAAGCACATCCCCTTTCTCGAAACCGCCGTCTCGAATCAGCTGCAGCGTCTCCGGCTTCATCAGCACGCGCCCCTTCGCCACGGCGACACGCTCCGTTATTTCCTTGGCGCCAACATCCACCATGCGCGCCTCGCCGGACTCATCGATATGTGAGAGTTTCTTAGCTTCGCTCATGCCTTGCTCGCCTGGCTCTGTACCTTCTCAAACGGCTCGTCCACCAGCACGGCATTCGTTCTCGCCGCAGTATTCGCCAGCACGTCGCAGCGTTCATTCTCTGGATGGCCGGAGTGCCCGCGCACCCACTCGAACGTAACTCCGTGCCGTTCGACAACCTTCAAGAGCCGCTCCCACAGGTCAGGATTCAGCGCCATCTCCTTCTTATTGCGACGCCAGCCGTTCGCGCGCCACTTCTTCGCCCAGCCCTTTTCGATGCCATTGACCACGTACTGCGAATCGGTGCTGAGCAAAACGCTGCTTGGCCGCTTGAGCGCCTCGAGAGCGATGATTGCCCCGAGCAGTTCCATGCGATTGTTCGTGGTGTTGCGAAACCCTGCGGAAAGCTCCTTCTCCTGCCCGTTCCAGATGAGCAGTGCGCCGTAACCGCCCGGTCCGGGGTTGCCGATAGCTGAGCCGTCTGAGTAGGCGTGGACCGTTTCGTCTGTGCTCAAACTGTCCCTCGCTCGGCCACCTGCCGCATCCTGCTATCCGCCAATCTGGTACATCTCGATCTTCTTGCGCTTCTCGCCCTCGCTGCCGCCTGCATCGCCGCCCGACCAGTCTGTGTTCGACTCTCGCAGTTCGGAGTAACGATCTGACCTGTTGGACCAGACAGCGCTGATCGCCGCCGCTATCTCCTCGTCGCTCGCACCACCGCGAAGCAAACTCTTCAGATCCTTGCCACCGCTGGCGAACAGACAGGTTACGAGTCGCCCATCCGTAGTGAGCCGCGCCCGCGTGCAGTCTCCGCAAAATGGCATTGAAACAGATGCGATAACGCCAATCTCGCCGCTGCCGTCCTTGTATCGATATCTCGTCGCAACCTCGCCGCGGTAGTTCGGCTCAACCGGCTCCAGCGGAAACTCCTCGCCAATCCTCTCAATAATCTCCATCGCCGTGACGACTTGGTCCAGCTTCCAGCCGTTGCGGTTTCCAACGTCCATGTACTCGATGAACCGCACGATGTGACCCGTTCCTCTGAAACGGCGCGCCATGTCGACAATCGTGTGTTCGTTCTCGCCTCTCTGAACGACGGCATCGATCTTGATCGGCGCAAGCCCGACTCTCGCCGCTTCCTCAATGCCTTCGAGAGTTTTCTCCGGTCCGTACGGACGGCCACTCATCTTTTTGGCGACTTCCTCGTCCAGGCTGTCCAGGCTCACGGTGATCCGTTGCAAACCTGCCTGCTTTAGATCAGCAGCCATCTTCGCCAGCAGGAAGCCATTTGTCGTGAGAGCAACGTCTTCGACACCAACTATCGTCACCAGCCGTTCGATGAGTGCAGGGAGCTGAGCACGAACGAGCGGCTCGCCACCGGTGATGCGCAGCTTGTTGACGCCAAGGCCAACGAAGATGCGTGCCAGGCGCTCGATCTCCTCAAAGTTGAGAATCTCCGGCTTTGGCAAGAACTCGTAGCGCTCACCGAAGATCTCGGCGGGCATGCAGTAGGTGCAGCGGAAATTGCAGCGGTCAGTGACGGATATTCGCAGGTCGCGCATGGGCCTGCCGAACTTGTCGGTAGTAGCGTCCGGGAGCTGTAAAGGGGTGCTCTGGCTCATGAATACTGGTCACGGTGTTTAAAGATGCCGCCATCGCAAGTCTACCGCCAGTCGAGGGAGAGAGAACTGCCCGAAAGCTCAAAATGAGCCGATCACCGCAAACTCATTCGGTCTGGCTCGGGACGCTCAGAACGAAATACTTCTTATCACTCCGCCCAGCGCTCGATATGTGACAACATCTTCCTCATCGCAGCGCCACGATGGCTGATCGCATCCTTCTCCTCACCACTCAACTCTGCAACCGTCTTCGCGTGAGTCGCCAGCCAGAAAACCGGGTCATATCCGAATCCGCCTGCACCAATTGGCTGGTGGGCAATCGCACCTTCTACGGTGCCTTCTTCAGTGATTACGCCATCCATAACATCGTTGCCAGCCAGTGCCAGTACCGACCTGAACCTTGCGGTACGGTTCCATCCGCGCACGTCCTCTAGCTCAGCGAGCAGCCTCGACACCCTGTCCTCATCGCTCAAACCTGGTCCGCCGTAACGAGCCGACTGCACTCCCGGCCGTCCATCCAGGATGTCCACCTCAAGCCCGGAGTCGTCGGCAAGCACAGTCTCGCCGGTCAATCGCGCGTATCCCTCCGCCTTGAGCCGGGCATTCGCCTCGAACGTCGCTCCGGTCTCTTCGATCTCATCCGTCACGCCCAGCTCGTCGAGACCGACAAGCTCCAGGTTCTGCAGTTCCAACAATCTCTGGAACTCTCGCAATTTTCCGGCATTCCGCGTGGCTAGCACCAAACGATTACGCATTTCGAATTCAGGCTCCTCTAAACCGCTCGGTATCACCCGCCGAAAGGTCTCTGAAGGGCGATGTCAACGCACTCGATACCCGTTGCGTTTGAGTAGGGCAGAGTGCTATGCTCACCGGCGCTTGAGAAATTGTGCACAAAGTAAACTGTGCGCCAGCAGCCTACCAGCATTCAATACAAAAACAGGCCGTACGCCGACTAGATGCTTCCCAATCTCCTGCAACGTTTCCCGCGTCGCCGAATCCTTCTATTTCTGATTCCGGCTGCGGCAGCCCTCATCTCCGCCTGCGCGACGAATAATCCCCAGGATACTTTCGACACCGCTGGTCCAGTCGCCGAAGACCAGGCGAACCTGTTCAAGCTCATCTTCTGGATCGCCGTAGTCGTCTTCGTCATCGTCGAAGGCGGGATCATCTGGATCACCCTCAAGTACCGCAGGCGCAGCGACTCCGAGATGCCTGCACAGACGCACGGCAACACCAAGCTGGAGCTGACGTGGACCCTTATCCCGGCCCTGATCATCGTCGCCATCGCAATTCCAACTGTGGCCAGCATCTGGGATCTGTCCGCCCCGCCGGATGATGAGCCCTTCATGACGGTCGACGCGATCGGTCACCAGTGGTGGTTTGAGTTCCGTTACCCCGGGGAAGAGATCGTTACAGCCAACGAGCTTCGAGTTCCCGTTGGTAAGAACGTCGTCGTCAATCTCACATCCCAGGACGTGATCCATTCTTTCTGGGTCCCGAAGCTTTTCGGCAAGGTGGACATGGTCCCGACCAGGGAAAATCAGCTCTGGTTCAGGGCCGATGAAGCCGGTGATTTCTATGGCCAGTGCGCAGAGTTCTGTGGCATTGCCCACGCGCTCATGCGGTTTCGCGTGATCGCACAGCCCGAGGATGAGTACAACGAATGGGTGGCCGGTATGCGTCGCGCCCCGGTTTCCCCTGCGGCGGGCAGCGGCGCAGCAAGGGGACAGAACCTCTTCGCCGCCAACTGCAGCTCCTGCCACAGCATCGACAGCTACCGCGCCGGCTCGTACGAAAGAGAAGTGACAATCCAGGACGGCAGGTGGTCCGGCTGGCTCGCAGATATTGAGAACTCCCGAATCGTCTCCGCACCAAACTTGACTCACTTCGGTACGAGAACAACGCTGGCTGCGGGCATTCGTGATCTCCCGCCGGAAACACCGGCAGAAAATCGGGCGAAACTGACCGAGTGGATTGACGATCCGGGCGGCATCAAGCCGGGCACACGTATGCAGGAGCACGCTGCGGTCTACCAGGGCGGTGACGGAACCGCCAGTCTCAGCAGCTCAGAGATTTCGGATATTGCCGACTACTTGCTGGCGCTGGTGCCGCAGAGCGCAACGGACGCAGGAGCCGGGAACGGTGGATCGGGTGACGGCGGCGATGGCGACCTCGTCGCAGCGGGGCAGGCTACATTTACCGCCAGCTGTTCGGGTTGCCACACTACATCCGCACAGACGCTCATCGGCCCCGGCCTGGCCGGCCTTGGTGAGAGAGCGGGATCACGAGTGCCTGGCCTGGGCGCAGATGAATACATCAGGCAGTCAATCGCCGACCCGGACGCGTTCTATGTCGAGGGATTCAACCCTTCGATGCCGAACTTCGGATGGCTTGATGATTCAGAGATCGACGGCCTGGTTGCCTACCTGAAGACGCTCAACTAGCGGAGATACCAGTGACAACAACGACGCTGACAATACCGCGAATATTTGAACGGCCCAAGAGCGACAGTGGCATCTGGAGCTGGATCGGCACCGTCGACCACAAGCGCATCGGCACGCTGTATGGCATCACCGCATTCCTCTGGTTTCTCGTCGGCGGCATCGAAGCGCTGCTCATCCGCACTCAGTTGGCAACTGCCGACAGCACCCTGATCGCGCCCGAAACCTTCAACCAGCTGTTCACGATGCATGGCACAACCATGGTCTTCCTGGTTGTCATGCCGCTTAGCGCAGCCTTCTTCAACTGGCTGATACCGCTTCAGATCGGCGCTCGTGACGTTGCCTTCCCGCGCATGAACGCCCTGAGCTTCTGGCTGTTCCTCTTTGGCGGATTGCTGCTGAACGTTGGCTGGTTCACAGGCGACTCTCCGAATGGTGGCTGGTTCGGCTATGCACCAAACTCAGGCATTACATTCAACGCCGGTTCAGGCATGACGTTCTGGGCAATCGGTCTGAGCATCCTCGGCGTCGCCTCCATCGCAGCCGGACTGAACTTCGTCGTCACCATCTTCAATATGCGCGCACCCGGAATGTCGCTGTTCAAGATGCCTGTGTTCACGTGGATGACCCTGATCACATCCATTTTGCTGGTGCTGGCCATCCCGGTCATCGGAGTTGCGCTGATTCAGATTGGTACGGACCGTCTGTACGGCACCAACTTCTACAACTCGCTGAACGGTGGCGACCCTGTTCTGTGGCAGCACATGTTCTGGCTCTTCGGCCACCCCGAGGTCTACATCCTCATCCTGCCTGCTATGGGAATCGTCTCTGAGGTTCTCCCAACGTTCTCTAAGAAACCGCTTTTCGGATATCCGTTCGTCATATTCTCCGGCATTGGAATCGCGTTCCTTGGCTGGTTCGTCTGGTCCCACCACATGTTCACCGTCGGACTCGGCCCTGCGGCGACATCGGCATTCGCCATCTCGACTATGGCGATCGCCATTCCTACAGGAATCAAGATCCTGAACTGGATGGCGACGATGGTCCGCGGCTCCATCCAGATCAACACGCCGATGCTGTTCTCGATCTCGTTCATCGCGATGTTCACGATCGGCGGACTGAGCGGCGTCATGCACGCAGCGGCTCCGAGTGATGCACAGCAACAGGACACGTACTTCGTCGTGGCTCACTTCCACTACGTGCTGTTCGGTGGTGCGCTGATGGCTATCTTCAGCGGTATCTACTACTGGTGGCCGAAGATGAACGGCTACATGCTCAACGACAAGATCGGGCTCGTCGTCTGGTTCCTGCTGCTGCTCGGATTCAACCTGCAGTTCGCACCGTTGCACTGGCTCGGCATGGACGGCATGCCTCGCCGCATCTACACCTACTCATCGGACCAGGGATGGGAGAGCCTGAACGCACTTGCATCTCTTGGCGGATTCATCATCGCTCTCGGAATCCTCGTCTTCCTGTTCAACGTCTGGTACAGCAGGCGCAACAAGGTGATGGCAGGCAACGACCCGTGGAACGCCCGAACGCTCGAGTGGTCCATCCCGTCACCGCCGCCTCACTACAACTTCGAGCACATACCGGAAGTGGAGTACCGTGACGACTTCTGGTACCAGAAGTACCCGGAACTACTGGAGCACGAGGACGGCGACTCGGAGCACGCGCAGGCTGCACCCGCAGGCGGTGCAGGCGACGAAGAAGAGGATCATGGCGACGGCCACGGTGGCGGCCAGGGCATTCACCTGCCAGACATGTCTTACTACCCGATCCTCGCCGCAGCAGGAATCACACTCGGGATGGGCGGTCTCATGACCGGATACTGGCTCATCGTCGTTGGCGGAATCATCGGAATGTGGGGCATCATGGGCTGGTCGCTTGAGCCTGTGAACGACCCCGACCCTGACGTAGATCACTGAGAAATAAGAAACTCGCACCGCTCGATTGACTGGAACGGCTAAATTGGCTCAGCAGGCAATAACCGAATATCACGGAGAGGTCCACGACACGACGTATAACACGTCGACGGGCCTCAGCAGCCGCAAGCTCCTGATGTGGGCATTCCTCGCCTCAGACGTGATGTTCTTCGGCACGTTCATCGCAACGTACCTCGTCTACAGGAATCGCAGCCTCGTCGGCCCGTATCCTGAGGACGTGCTGGACATCCCGATCACGACCATCTCGACTTTCGTGCTGCTGATGTCCAGTCTGACCATGGTCCTTGCGCTGCACTACGTGAGAGAAGGAGCAAAGAACCCGGGGCGGTTCTGGATCTTCGCCACAGCCGCCTTCGGCATTGTGTTCCTGGTCTTCCAGGTAATCGAGTTCTCAACCTTCGTGAACGAAGGTTTGACGCCTCGCACGAACCTGTTTGGCACCACATTCTTCATACTCACCGGCATTCATGGAACACACGTAACTATTGGCGTGCTGTGGCTGCTCATCCTGTTGTTCGGCCACTTCAAGGGAACGCTGCGTTCAGACAATGCGCTGGACCTTGAGATCGCCGGCCTCTACTGGCACTTTGTCGATATCGTATGGATCGTCATCTTCACGGTCGTCTACCTCGTGACGGCAAAAGATGGAGCGCCGCCTGGTGCTCCACCGTTCATTCACGGCTAGCGGCTTAACGAAAAACGAACTGAGAAACGCGTAACGAATGCCTGAAGACAACGCACCGAAAAAACTCCTGACCCATCAGGGCAAAGGCTGGTGGAACCTTCCGCAGACGCCGCAGCAGCAGGAGAATCCTCCGTTTGAGGGTCCTGTCGGCGGCCCCTGGCTCAGACAGGTCTGGGACTTCGTCACCTACGCGGGCGTATCGCATGCATCGGTCCGCGGCTACCTCATCATTGCCGTAATCCTGTCGATCTTCACCTTCCTGGAGTGGCGGCTGTTCTCCATCGACGCGTTCGGCCCGTCCGGCCTCAACGCCATCATGCTCGCTCTTTCGGCAGTCAAATTCACGATGGTCGTCGCCTTCTTCATGCACCTGCGTTTCGAGCGCAAGTACTACTCCTGGATATTCGGCGCCTCGATGGCGCTCGGAATAGGTGTGTTCCTCGCACTACTGCTGTTGCAGAGGCACCACGGCGTCGGCTAGAACTTCACCCCGCACCCGGCACGGCGGCGGCCACCGGCACGTAAACTCTTCGTGCCCCACTAGACGTCACCCGTTCGATCGCCGGAGCACAGCTCGCAAATGCCCGAAACACAGTCGACGCTTGCAGACACGGACTCTGCGCGTACGTTCGGCGACCTGGTAAGCCGCTGGGACTTCGGTGATCCGCTGTCAATCCTGGTTCTCATCATAGCGACGGCGTACATGTTCGGCCTCATCCGATTGGCCGGACGCTCACACATCTCACCGCTCGATTCGAAGCGCGTCTACGCGGGCATCGCAGGATTCGCCGCGCTCTACGTCGCTCTTGCTGGCCCGTTCGATGCCTTCGCGACCGAGGTGTTCTGGCTCCACATGATCCAGCACCTCGTAATCTCCCTGGTCGCCGCGCCCCTGCTGCTGCTCGCAAGTCCTCTACCTGCGTATCTCTGGGCGATGCCGGAAACGGTTCGGCTTGGAGCGGGTGAGCTACTCCGCAACGATGCGCCCATCAAGCGGACGCTGCGCTGGGTTATCGATCCACGAATCACCGTTCCGCTGTTCATGGGGACCCTCTACGGCTGGCACGCGCCGGCGATGTTCTCTGCTGCCCTGGACAACGACCTCGTTCACTACCTGCAGCACTTCACATTCTTTCTAACAGCAGCGCTTTTCTGGTGGCCCATCATTGGCCCCGCCCCGGTGCGTTCAAAACTCTCCTATCCGCAACGACTGCTCTACCTGCTGTCCGTCGTCACACCGACCGCCGTCCTCGCCTCCATTCTCACCATGTCGCGCAGTGTCATTTATGATGACTACCTCACCACTCCCGCGCACTGGGGCTTGACCGCGCTTGAAGACCAGACGATGGGCGGCCTCATCCTCTGGATCCCCGGCAACACCCTCTACCTCGCCGGTCTGACAGCAATCTTCTTCACATGGGCGTCGAAGGAGTCGGAAAACGCGATCACGGCATCACCGGTACCGAGGCGTCGAAAAAGAGGTCCTCGGCCGACCCGCGGAGGGACGCTACAAAAGCCTCCTGGCGACGATGCCCTTTGACAGCATCTGACGAGATACGCCGCTGGGCAGTACGCGGCGTTGTGCAGCGCGTCGGCTTCAGGATGTTCGTTGTGCGAGAGGCGAAACGGCTGGGTCTGCGCGGCACAGTGCGCAACACGAGCGAGGGTGGGGTAGACGTGGTCGCCACCGGACCGTACGAGGTACTGGATCAGCTCTATGAGAAGCTTCGAATCGGCCCAGACGGGGCTGTGGTGGAGAGCGTGGAGCAGATTTCTCACGACGATAGCCTCGACGACCTGCCCCACATCTTCATGATCGTTTCATAGGCACGACTGTCCGGTGTACAGTGCGTGTTCAGCCGGTTCACCTACCGGTACATATATATCTTTGCCACATCCTCACCACTTCACGGTCGTCTACAAACCCTGAAAACAGCGAGCAGGGTGATATATATAGCGACTTGAACGGAGAAATCCGGTCGTAACTGCCATCTTGAGCCGGGGTGCCCGCTTGCGGGCCCAGGGTGTCATCCCTCGCCGGTAAACGGGTGAGGGATTTTACCGGGCACGGATCTTAGGCCGCTCACCCGGGCGTCAGCCGAACCACATCATCGTTCGGATAAGGTCACCGGGAGATTCTGAATCAAGTTCAATACGACAACAAATCACGGACCTCGACCATGCCAGACCAACCCAACATAATCCTCATCGTTGCCGATGACATGGGCTACGGCGACTTCGGCCTGTATTCGGAAGGCCGCGTCCACACCCCCGCGCTCGACAGCCTTGCCAGCCAGTCGCTGCGGCTTACACAGCACTATGCTGGCTCAGCCGTATGCTCACCGTCCCGCGCCGCTCTCCTCACCGGTCGCTATCCGATTCGCACAGGAGCGACTACACCGCAGGAAACCCTTGGCTACGACCGCATCGCGCTCGATGAAGCGACAATCGCCGACTCGTTGAAAGCGTCCGGATACGCAACCGGGCTTGTTGGGAAGTGGCACAACGGCGCGCTCGACCCTGCGTATCACCCGAACGCCAGAGGGTTCGATGAGTTCGCCGGGTTCCGTGGCGGCTGGATGGACTACTACGACTGGTGGCTCGACCGAAACGGCGTCATAACACCCGGCGACGGCCGCTACCTGACAGACGTGCTCACCGAAGAAGCCGTCGGGTTCGTAAACCGCCATGCATCTGAGCCGTTCTTCCTGATGGTCCCGTACAACGCCCCGCACAGTCCCCTGCAGGCCCCCGAAAATGTCACGCAGAAGTACATCTCGCAGGGACACTCCCGCGGCGTCGCAATCACCTACGCAATGATCGAAGTCATGGACCGCGGCATCGCCTCAATCCAGCAGTCGGTGCGAGACGCCGGTATCGAAGACGACACCATCTTCATGTTCACGTCAGACAACGGACCCGCTTTCATGCTGCGAGATGACCAGGTGCCGGAAGGTGTGAGCATCGAAACACGGCGCTTCAACTGCGGCATGAACGGCGCCAAGGGCTCGGTCTACGAGGGCGGCATCCGTGTTCCCATGCTGATGAGCTGGCCCAGCGGCCTACCGAAGAACCAGGACCTGTCTTCGCTGGTTCACTTCACAGACTGGCTGCCGACTCTACTGGCGGCCACGGGCGCAGACAGGGTGGGCGAGAAACCGCTGGACGGCGTAAACGCGCTCTCCACTCTCAGCGGCGAGGCTGTCGAAAGGCAAGCCGCCTTCTGGCAGTTCAACAACTACGCGCCCATCGGTCAGACGAACGCCGCAATGCGCGACGGTGACTGGAAGCTGGTGCGCCCGACGATCGACATCGCATACGCGTCCGAAGCAGACAGCGAACTTGAACGGCAATACACCGCATTGGACATCCAGTACAAGTACGACCGGGAGAATGTGACACAGATCGCCGATTGGCCGGAGCCAGTGCGCCGATTGCCCTCCGATGTGCCTGAGCCGATTCTTTTCAACCTGAAAGACGACCCCGGCGAGCAGCACGACCTGTCGGCACAGGAGCCTGAGCGAGCCAAAATCATGCGCGACAGACTGGACTCATGGTTCGAGCAGGTTGAGCAGGAACGGCGGGCCATCTCTCCCGAAAACCGCCAACCGCAGCCGGTAGCAGCAAGGCTCGCCTAACGCGTCATCGCCTTCCGTACTGCGTCCATCCAGCCCGCTTGCAAGCTCAGCCGCTCGCCGTCGCCCATCCGCGGCTCATAGGTCTCCGCCGCCTGCCACAGAGCGGCAACCTCGGCATCACTGCGCCACACACCGGCGCCTCTCCCCGCAAGAAATGCAGCTCCCAGCGCCGTCGTCTCCTGCACGGCCGCCACCTCGACAGGACGGTCCAGGATGTCCGCTTGAAACTGCATCAGGAAGCTGTTTGCGGTCTGGCCGCCGTTCGCACGCACCGGTCGATCGGTCCGCCGCCTCCCGACTACACGGTCCATGACATCGACAACATCCTTCACCTGGTAAGCCGTCGATTCGAGTGCGGCGCGGGCGATGTGCGCCTTGCCGGTGCCGCGGGTAAGACCGACGATCACACCTCGTGCCGAAGCGTCCCAGTGCGGCGCACCCAGCCCAACGAAAGCCGGCACCAAGTACACGCCATCGTTCCCGCTCGTCTCCATCACCAGTAACTCCGTATCAACCGCGTGATCGATCAAGCCAAGCCCATCTCGCAACCACTGCACGGTTGCACCAGTAGAAAAGACTGATCCCTCGAGCGCATAGACCCGTTTCGCTCCGACCTGGTAGCCCAGGGTCGCCAGCAGTCCGCCCTCTTTTGAACCTGCAACTCGGTTACCCGTATTCGTCAGCACAAACGCGCCCGTGCCGAAGGTGCACTTCGTCATCCCCGGCTCGAAACACGCCTGCCCGTACAGCGCCGCATGCTGGTCCCCTGCGATGCCCGTCACAGGCAGCTCAGCGCCAAATACGTCGCCACTCGTCACACCGAAATCGCTCGCAGATGGCAGCACATCCGGCAACATCTCAATCGGCACATCGAAGAGCGAGAGCATGTCCGGGTCCCACTGCAGGTCATGCAGATTGAGCAGCATCGTCCGCGAAGCGTTAGTCACATCCGTGACATGCGACTCGCCTCCCGTCAGCCGGTACATGAGCCAGGAATCCACCGTCCCGAAGCAGATCTCGCCGTCCTCGGCCCTCTGCTGGCCATCCTGAACAGCATCCAGGAGCCACCTGAGCTTCGTCGCCGAAAAATACGGGTCCAGCACCAGGCCGGTGATCTGCCGCACCTCTTCGCCAACTCCGCGTAGCTCAAGCGACTCGCACACCTCTGCGGTGCGCCTGTCCTGCCACACGATGGCGTTGGCAAGTGGCCTGCCCGAAGCGCGGTCCCACAGAACAGTCGTCTCACGCTGGTTAGAGATGCCGATGCTGGTCACATCGGACATCTCAATCTCTGCCTTCGCAATGGCGCCCCGGCACACATCCAGTGTTGCATCGAAGATCTCAAGCGGGTCGTGCTCAACCCATCCCGGCTGCGGGAAGTGCTGGCTCAGCTCGACCTGCTCCGATGCGACCGGCTGACCGTTTCCATCGAAGATGACGGCCCGGGTGGAGGTTGTGCCCTGGTCGATAGCCAGGATCCTGGTCTTTCCGGTCAACGAGCGACTCCGATTTCTGCTGAACTTTGCGAGCGGGGAGGCCAGAGTACCGCAATCGCGGGCGACACAGACAAAGGTGACAGGAAACAAGCGATCAGCGGGCGCGAAGGCGGGGCACACGCGTCCATGTTCGGCTTGCACTCAATCAAACGACTGATGACTAACTCACCATTGAGTGGTCATGTTCAACTCAAGAACATTGCTGAGCCTGTTAGTTGGCGCATCAGCATTTGCCGTAGCCTGCGGTGCCACCGCCGCCGAACCGCCTGCCGGATCACCCGGGCCAGACCGTTCGGAACCCGCACCGACAGCCGCCGTTCGCGCCTCACAGCAACCCGCTCCAACCTCACCTCCGACCTCGGTCACTTCTCGACCTCAAGAATCTCAGCCTGCGCCGGAACAAGTCAGATTCTCCCACGGTTCCGGTCAACACGACGGCCCGCTTAATATCGAGCTCTTCTCGGACGACTCTTCGATCATCCGCTACACCATCGACGGCTCTGATCCTTCGAGTGATTCCGCCCTCAAATTTGACAACAACATCACGCTCCTGGAATCCGCAACCATTCGAGCGGTCGCACTGAGCGCCGGCGGCAAAGCTTCTGCTGAGTCGTCTGCAACCTATACGATCATCCTTCATCGGCTCGACCCACCGCGCGTCAGAATTGGTGGCGACGACCTTAACGGCGGGGTATTCGGAGCGCCCCAAACGGTGACATTCTGGAGCGGTGAACCGGGCGCCGCCGTCTACTACACACTGGACAGCACGACACCGTCTGCAACAAACGGGCTTGTGTACGGCGATCCGCTGACTATCTCCGAGACCTTGACTCTCAGGGCCGTGAACGTGCGCCCGGGAATGATCGACTCAGAGGTCACAAGCGCCGACTTCCGCATCTTCGGCCGCCTCGTCGAGAGATCGGGAAATATTGATCTGACCGGCACCCAGGAGTTGGTCATCGAAGATACGATGTTCGTGCATGACGGAAATATCAACCTCAGCGGCAACGCGAAGCTGGTCATCCGCAACTCGTTCGTGTGGCACTTCCAGGACTTCGCCTTCCAATACGGCGTAAATGCCCGGGACGACAGCGGCATCGTCATCGAGAACTCGGCCGTCGGCTCCAACTGCAACGGCTCGTTCAACTACTCGCTCACCGATAACGCCTCCCTGGAGGCAGACACCGTGGATATCGGGCGGGGCAGCTGCAATGTCTGGGTGTTCATGGGGGGCGAAGTTGCGGTAGAGATCGACAATTGGAATTTTTTCGGCGGAACCGTCTGTGATGGCTCGGCAGTGCAGATCGACAACTCGGAGACGCTGGAAGTGGAGTTCTGCTTCCCGCAAGACTCGGTTATCGATACTTCACTGCCTACCGAGGTAGATACATTCAGCTTTGGTCCGGACCCGGCAAACGGTGTCGAGTTCTCGCTCAACATGCAGAACGTAACGATGGACGGCTGGGGCATCAACGTGCTGCCCGGTTCAGATATAACTATCCGAGACTCCGACGCCATCACCATCGGCGTGATCGTGGGTCGGCCGTGGACAGATGAGACCGTAATGCTGGACGGACTTGAAAAGACTCGATATGGCGAAAAGACATGGCAGATCGGTCCGGACGCCTCTCTGACACTCGTGAATACCAATGTCTACGGCTGGGAGCCGAACGTCTTTGCTGACAACACACTCGTCATCAGCAACAGCAACTACACAGCGTCCGCCGTGAACAGCGGCGATGGACGGTACGAGATCTCTGACAGCACGGTGAACCTGCTCTCGGCGAATGAACGGGTGACGATGAAGGTGACCAACACGGTGATCACCGGAGATGTGATCGCCAACGACAGCACGTTTATAGAACTGATCGACTCCGAGGTGCGCGGTACGGACCACGGTGATGACGGCCTCTCAGGCGGAAACGTCTTCGCCCGCAGGACCGGCACGGTATTCCTGCGCAACACTACGGTGGCCGGCAAGACAGTCACACAGGACTTCGGCACGATAACGGTGGTGGAGTAGGGCCCCTGCCCAATAATCCGTCACGCATCCAGCATCTCGTTCAACTTCGACATCTCCTCGCCCGTCAGCACCCACTCCGGCGCTGCCGCGTTCTGTGAAACCTGCTCCGGATTGCTCGCTCCTGCGATCACTGAACTCACCGCTCCGTGCGCCAGCAGCCATGCGAAGGCCAGCTTGACCAGAGTCTTGCCGCGTTCATCAACAAACGCCTGCATCTTGTCCAGCACATCAAAATTGCGGGCAGTTAATCGCTTTTCCTGGGCAGACGGAGTCAGCGCCAGCCTCGTCCCAACAGGAACATCTTCACCGCGCCGGTATTTTCCCGTCAGCAGCCCGTGCGCCAGTGGAAAGTACGGCAAGATGCCGATGCCATAGTTCTCGCAGGCCGGCATGATCTCCGCCTCGATCTCCCGGACAACCATCGAATACTCCGGCTGCGAGCTCACGAATCTCGCCAGTCCGTAGTGCTCCGACGTCCACATCGCATCCGCAATGCGCCAACCATCGAAGTTTGAGCAGCCGATGTAACGCACCTTGCCCGCACGAACAGCGTCGTCCAACGCCCGAAGTGTCTCGTCTATCGGCGTATCAGGGTCCTGCATGTGGATCTGGTACAGGTCGACATAGTCGGTTCCGAGCCGCCGTAGCGAGCCGTCAAGTGAGTCGATGATGTGCTTGCGAGAACCGCCCTTGCCGTGCGGCCCTTCCTCCCAGAGCATGCCAAACTTCGTGGCGATCAGCGCCTCGGCTCGACGTCCCTCGAGTGCCTTGCCGAGAAATTCCTCTGAGACTCCGTGTGTATATATATTCGCCGTGTCGAACAGGTTGATCCCGTTGTCCAGCGCCGCGTGCACAACCGCCGCCGATTTTCCGGCGTCCAGGCGACCGCCAAAGTTGTTCGTGCCGATCCCAGTCTCGGACACTTCAAGGCCCGAAGCGCCAAGCCGCCTGTACTTCATGTTGCTGTTCCTGTTCCTGCCGGTCGTTGAAAAGCGTTCACCGTAAGTCTTTGTGGTTGAGCGGCGATTCTATAGCCGAATGCCGCCAGGCACCGCATCTGCGCCGTGATATTCCAACGCTGTGCGTTATCCGGTAGCAGGTCGCGGTTTATCCGGTTCCGTGCACCCGTTTCCGTGTATCCCAACTCTTCACCGGCTCACGCGCGCCAAAAATCGCCAAACTGCGCGCAATCTCACATCGGGCATTGGATCCCGTATACGGCGTATAAAGTTTGTGATTGGCAAACAGCATTCGTCGACCACAACCCAGCGCCAGGGCGGGATTTGAACAGGCCGACGGCAAACAGGAGATCTTCACAAATGGCGACAGCAGCGATCGCCGGTTCAGAGTCACGACGGTCACGCGCACTGGGCCGCCAGAAGCTATCACGAGAGCGGGTTGAGCGAGCCGCCGTCGCGCTAGCGCGCTCCGAAGGATTTGGCGCCCTCTCTATCCGGAATGTTGCAAAGGTGCTCGGCGTTGCGCCAATGGCGCTCTATACCCACGTCAAGAACAAGGACGAGTTGGCAGAACACGTGGCAGACGCGCTCATAGGCAGTATCGACAGCCGCACTCTCGGCGCGCTGACGTGGCAGGACCGCATCCGCACGCTGCTGCGCGCCCATCGAGACCTTGTCCTGAAGCATCCCGAGATCACGCCGCACCTTGCAGCCGCTTCCGGTGACCCCGGTCCCGGCCTGCTTCGGTTTGCCAACTCGATCACGACCGTCCTTACGCAGTCCGGCTTCGAGACGGACCTGGCCGACGACCTTTACTTCACTCTGACCACTTACAACTACGGCTCCGTTGTAACCGCTCCGGGCAACGCGTCCCCATCCGGAAGTAGCCTGTTGAAGTACAACGAAGGATTGAGCACGATCCTGGCAGCATACGAATCCCGCATGATCCGCCCGGCACTGGGAATCGTAGAGTCGATGCGCGAACGCCTGCGCTTCGGCCGGAAGTAGAGTTCGGCTGACTTGAGGCGATTGCGGGTTGGTTCGGTGGCCTATGGACGATGTGTGTCGTACTGATTCAGGTTGACCGTTCTTGTAGTTTGTCATTCTGAACTTGATTCAGAATCTCTCGGAGACCTCTCATAGACGGTAAGATCCCTCCGCTGCGGTCGGGATGACAAATAACATTCGCCCTCTTCTCCCTCCCCCCGCTGCTAGACTGCCGCGAACCATTCTTGCACCTAAATCCTGACCGCCACCGCGCCGGAGACTCGCCCCATGCCCGTTAGCTCTAGCTCTGACTCAGACCACAACATGACCAATCGCACGCCCCACGGTGAGCGCGGCCAGTCATATCGCCCCGTTCGCATGGGCTCGAAAGGCGCGGTCGTCGCCAACCATCCGCTCGCTGCGCAGGCCGGTCTGCAGACTCTCATGCGAGGCGGCAATGCCGTGGACGCCGCAGTCACAGTCGGCTTTGCGCTCGGAGCAGCGGAACCGCAGGGTTCGAGCATCGGTGGCGATGGCTTCGTGATGGTCCACATGCGTGACAGGAAGCTGATCAAGGTGGCAAACGGGACCGGCGCGGCACCGCTGGCGGCAACCCCGGAACGCTACGGAAACGGAATCCCTCTCACAACAGTCAGGGCAATCTCTGTGCCGGGAATTGTCGATGCACTGCTCTCAGCGCACGAAAAATACGGCAGCCTGCCGCTCGAAACCTGCCTCGAACCTGCGATCGAGTTATGCGAAGACGGCGTGCCTGTGTCCCACTTCCAGAGCACATCAGCAGCGCAACACGACGTTCTGATCACCGCGCCGACTTCTTCAGCAGTATTCGCGCCAGGCGGACGGCCGCTCGCTCCCGGCGAACTGCGTCGCAACCCTGACCTCGCACGCACATATCGCCTGATTGCAGCGGAGGGCCGTGACGCCTTCTACGAGGGTGATATCGCCCGGGAGATCGTGCGCTTCTCGGACGCCAATGACGGCCTGCTGTCTCTTGAGGACTTCAAGCGCCACAGGGTTCGTTGGAACGATCCGATCTCGATCACGTATCGCGGCCGTACGGTGTATGAGGCCCCGCCAAACTCGACCGGTCACGTCCTGCTGCAAGAACTGGGCCTGTTCGAGCATGTTGATCCGGTCAGGATGCCGTACCTGTCGGCCGAATCCATCCACACAATGGTCGAGGCAAAACGGCTGGCCTTCGCCGACCGCGAGGCGTATATCGCAGATCCCGAGTTTGTGGACATACCTGTAGAAGGCCTGCTGTCGAGGGAGTATGCGGCGAGCCGCTTCGGCCTGATCGACCCTGGGCGAGCGATGTCTGATCCTGAGCCGGGAGATGCATGGTCGTTCCAGGATCGCGCCCCGGATGAGTCGAAGCGGTTCTTCCGACCCGAAACACGCTCGGGCGCTGGCCAGCCGGTTCCCACTGGCGGCAGCGAGACCACCCATTTCTGCGTCGTGGACCGCTGGGGCAACTCCGTTGGGGAGCTGCAGTCCATCCAGACCATGTTCGGCTCGTGCCTCATCGCAGGGTCAACGGGAATCCTCATGAACAACCGCATGACCTACTGGCACCTTGAAGCCGGTCACATCAACCAGCTGCGCCCGGGACAGCGAGTGCGCCACACGATGAACCCGGTGATGGTGTTCGACGGCCCAGTCGAGGACGGCGGCGAGCTTGAGCTTGTGTGCGGAACGCCGGGCGGCGACACGCAGGTGCAGACGAATATGCAGATAGTGACGGGTGTTTTCGACTATGGCCTAACCGTTGCCGAGGCGATCGAAGGCCCGCGCTGGACGCATTTCCAGGGGCAGACGGACGCTACCTATCCCCATACAGAGCGGAACGAACTGATGATCGAAGACCGCTTCGAATCGGAGACGGTTGAGAGTCTACGAAGCCGGGGCCACGACCTGAGCCTCGTCGGTCCGTTCGAGGGTAACGGTAGCGAGGGAGCAATTCAGGTTCACCCGGAGAGCAGGGCGCTGATGGCAGCATCAGACCCGCGCAGGGACGGCGATTCAGCGGTCTGGTGATTCCAGTCATTCCGAACTTGATCCTTCGACAAGCTCAGGATGGCATTGACTCTGTGTGAATACCCTCTCCCGCAAGCGGGAGAGGGTTAGGGTGAGGGTCATTTCGTCTTAAGTGATCAGGTTGACGCCAGTGCACAAACGACCCACCCTCTAACTCCCTCCCTGCTAGGGAGGGAGAACGGCGGCCCCACCTTAAAGATGCACCAGCTCCAGCCCCGTCCTCGCCGCAATCCACTCCGTAAGTGGCTTCCGGTGACAGTGGTTTAGGTCGCTTTCCAGGCACATCACGGCCATGATCGATCTCTGGCAGTCCTCAGCCAGTACCTGCGCCGGAGCTCCTCGTTGCAACTCAACATCCAGGCTTGCGGCGTACTCCGAAATCAGCCCTTCCCAACCGGCTGCGCCGCCCGTTGCCGCCTTCCGGTCCGCGGTTGGAATGCCCAGTTCCCTCACTGACCGGTACTCGATTCCGGCCGCGCCAAAGCTTTCGGCCAGTTGCCGCTTTGAAAAGCCCTTTTTGCGAGAAACCGGATTCGCCCTGACGTCTGTGACGACCTCGACGCCGGCATCTATTAGCAGCCCGACGAGAGACTCGGGAGTGTGATCTGCGTAACCGACACTGAATAGACCGCTCAATTAGCTCTCTTTCGCGCCTGGCATTCACGGTAGCGCTGAGCCGCTACGTGGCCTGCTGCTTCGTGCTTCCGGGCTGATTGCGCAGGTTCGAATTAGCCCAGCTCGCTTCCGGGTCCTCCATGCGAATCTGCTTCACTCCGTCCGTGAACCGCGCCTGCAAACGGTCGTACTGCGCCTGAATATCGCCGTCCGGATGTGCCCATCCGTGCAGAAAGCGGACGCCCTTGATCTTCGCCTGGAGCAGCTCTTTTGTGCACCCAAAGCAAGGACGCATGGTTGTGTAGATGATCCCGCCTTCGCACGCAATTCCAAAGCGAGCCGCTGCCAGTAGAGCGTTCTGCTCGCCATGCACGCAGATGCACAGGTCGTAAGCGGTGCCCGACTCATACCGGTCTTTGTTCGCACAACGCTCGCAGCCGCCCTCATCGCAGTTCGGCATGTCATAAGGCGTACCGTTGTATCCGGTCGAAACGATGCGGCCGTCTTTCACAATAACTGCCCCGACTCTGTTGCCGGTGCAGTTCGCCCTCGCCCGGACCGCCATTGCGATCCCCATCATGTAGTCATCAACGTCTGGTCTGGCTTTCGTCTCGGGCATTTGCCGGGCTCCGTTACTTTGCGGGCTCACATCTCACCCCGGGTTCGCTTGTTTGCCGCCCTCGACTGATATCCTAGCCTGAGTTGGAACAAAGTGGAATTGCGTTCGCCTCTCCCAGATCGGAGAGAGAACTGATACACACGGCAAATCGCATCTATCCATGACATCGACCACACCAAAACGAACGTCCCTGCCCGATTCTTCAGGCCGCTTTGGCAAGTTCGGTGGCAAGTTCGTGCCTGAGACGCTCATGGCAGCGTTGGACGAACTTGAAGGAGCGTACGAAGAGGCCCGCGCAGACCAGTCATTCTGGGACGAGCTGAACGGGCTGCTGGCAGACTACGTCGGCAGGCCGACGCCCATCTACTTCGCCCGCAACCTGACCGCAAAGCTCGGCGGCCCGCAGATATACATCAAGCGGGAAGACCTTGCCCACACCGGCGCGCACAAGATCAACAACGCGCTGGGCCAGATCCTGCTGGCGAAGCGGCTCGGCAAGAAGCGGATTGTCGCAGAGACCGGCGCTGGGCAGCACGGCGTAGCCACCGCCACCGTCTGCGCCCAGATGGACCTCGAATGCATCGTCTACATGGGCGAAGAGGACGTTAAGCGACAGGCGCCAAACGTCTATCGCATGAACGAGCTCGGCGCAGAAGTCGTGCCCGTAACCTCCGGCAGCCGCACGCTCAAAGACGCCATCAACGAGGCCATTCGGGACTGGGTGACGAATGTCGAGACAACGCACTATCTGATCGGCAGTGCAGTCGGACCGCATCCGTACCCGATGCTCGTGCGGGACTTTCAGTCGGTGATCGGCACCGAGGCGCGACAGCAGTTCACAGACAAGACCGGAAAACTGCCCGACTATGTGATCGCCTGCGTCGGCGGCGGTAGCAATGCGATCGGCATGTTCTCCGGCTTCCTCGACGACCCATCGGTCATTCTCATCGGAGTCGAAGCTGCAGGCGAAGGATTGGACGGACATCATGCTGCCACGATGAGCCGCGGCGCGCCCGGCGTGCTGCACGGCGCAATGAGCTACGTGCTGCAAGACCGCTGGGGCCAGATCATGGAGGCGCACAGCATCTCCGCCGGTCTCGACTACCCGGGTGTCGGCCCCGAGCACTCGTTCCTGAAAGACGCGGAGCAGGCGCAGTATGTTGCCGTCACCGACGACGAAGCGCTCGAAGGATTCAGGCTGCTCACTCGGACAGAAGGAATCATTCCCGCGCTCGAGCCATCGCACGCCATCGCCCACATCCAGAAGATGGCGCCCGGTCTTTCGGCCGACCAAACTGTGCTGCTGCTGCTGAGCGGCCGCGGCGACAAAGACCTCGATACTGTTGCGAAGGCTCGGGGAGTGGACATCCAGGGTCACTGAAGGCGAACTTCGCCGATCTTAGAGGAACATGGTCAAGAAGATTTCCGGTCAAAGTGGCAACCCCAAGCAGTTGCAATCAAAGCGGCTAAAACTGAAAAAGCTGCACAAACACGCAGCACACGACCGCAGTGAGCTTGAAGGGCTGCCTGCCGATAAGCTGCCCCCCGCTTCTTCAAGCAACGCCGCAAGGCAGGCGCGTGCGCGTCTCAACATCACCTTTCCTGTCAGCTGGCAGGACCCACACCTCAAGAAGGCGTCGGAACGGGAATCGAAGCAGAGCGAGACGGACGGCGATATCGAGCAAGAAGACTGATATCGTCCAAACAACCGGAAAAGACAGAGTCCAACGGCCTCGCGAAAAGACGGCGGCACGGAGAGCAGATGGCATTCAAGAAAGTACTGGTGGCGCTCGATGGCTCGGAAAACTCCGAGCAGGTGCTGGAACTGGTCGCCGGGCTGGCAAGCAGCCTGAACGCCGAGCTACTGCTGCTTGCGGTAACGGGATCCCATGCTCACTTCGAACGTGACAGGGAACAGGAAGCGATTGGCGACCAGAGGCGAGCGGCCGAAAAGTATCTCGACCTGAAAGCGGCCCCGCTCAGGGCACGAGGACTGATCGTCACCGAGGCCGTTGAGCCCGGTATTCCAGCCGACACCGTCCTGGCCGTCGCCGACAGCACGGGCGCTGACCTCATTGCAATGGCTACTCACCGGGAAAATGTGCTCGCCCGGGGCATCCTGGGCAGCGTGACCGATGCGGTCCTGCGCACTTCCGCCGTTCCAGTGCTGGCGATCAATCCGGACAGTGAACACGTGTCCCCGAAGCCGAACTGGACGCCATCCACGGTGATCGTACCTCTTGACGGCTCAGACCTGGCAGGCGAAAGCGTCGCGATCGCCCTTGAGATCGCTAAGGCCTGCGACGCAAACGTAATCTTCATGCAGGCGGTGCACGTTCCTTCATTTGCCGTCGCAGGTCCCGGCGCCGAGTTCTACGGCCTGGACTATGGCGTCGCTGCGCAGCGTGAGGGAGCGCACGAATACCTCCAGCAGTTTGTGGAGATGGCCGAGTCAGAAGGTATTTCGGCAAGTTCACACGCTGCGCTGGGCAACGCGGCGGCGCGGATTGTTGAAGAGTCCAAAAGCGTGCCCGATGCGATGATCGTCATCAGCTCACACGGACGCGGTGGCTTCCGGCGCATGGTCCTCGGAGGCGTCGCGGACAAGATCGTACGAGCCTCTCACCACCCGGTGCTGGTGCTGAAGCACAGGAACGAGTGAGGGAGCACGCCTTCGTCCTGAGCCAGAACGAGTGACCCGCTCGCGGGTCAAGAACAACCTTCCCGTCACTTCATCCGGCCCTTCTCCAGCCTACTCAACCCCCGTTCCCGCCGTCCCGGCATCACCTTCCGCAGGCTGGCTCTCAGCGAACTCCTTGAACTGCTTCATCACCTTGAACGACTGTCGCCTGAAGACCGGCCCCATGAACAGCGAAATCAGCTTCCACTTGAACCCGCTGAACACGTAGTCGATCTCCGTCTCGTATCGGGTGGAGTTGTCCGTATGCGGCTTGAACCAGTGCGTCATCGTGTTCGAAATGCCCGTTCCCAGGGTGTCGTACTCTCCGCTGAACTCATCCGGCAGATTACTGACAGTGATCGTCTCGATCATCTCGAAATCGCCGCGCTTCGTCTTGAACAGCATCCGAGACTTCGCTCCCGGCTGGCCCGGTTCGCCGCTGATGTGCTCGAACGACTTAAAATCTGGAAACCACTTCATCATGTTGCTTGGGCTGTCGAAAAGCTCCGCCACCCGTTCGACCGACGCATCGACCACGATCTTCTGCTTGTAGCGCATCTCGGACCTCCCGGTGAACGTCTGGCGGATTCAGGGTCTTGAGCCTGGCAGCATAGCTCAGTCGCCAATCGTGCCCTGTACAACTCCGGTGTGAGTAAATTGCGCCCATCACGCCAGCATGCTACGTTCCGGCTTCAGGCAGACAAGTTGCAGGAGAATTCACGCGCATGAGTGGCAACGGCCCTCTCGACGGAATCAGGGTCGTCATCTTCGGCAGCTTCATCGCCGGGCCGTTTGCCGGTCAGATGCTGGCTGACATGGGCGCCGACGTTATCAAAGTCGAGCCGCCGACCGGTGATCCCTGGCGGCACCAGAACCCGGTTGCCGAGAACGAAAGCCGCGTCTTCCTGCCACTAAACCGTGGCGTGCGTAGCATCTGCCTCGACCTGAAATCAGACAACGCGCGCGCAGCGCTGAAGAAGATAATCGCGTCCTCCGATGCCGTCATATCGAACACCAGGACAGACACGGCGGTAAGGCTCGGTATCGACTACGAATCTCTGTCAGCCACCAATCCCGGTCTGGTTTTCATCGAGATAACCGCATACGGACCAAAGGGTCCGCGTGCTGGCATGCCAGGGTTCGACCTCATCGTGCAGGGCTACACAGGCGCCATTGCGAATGAGGGCAAGCTGACAAACGGCCACCCGGAGCCGGTCTGGTCATCCTCCTACATCGATTTCGCAACCGCCTACAGTGCGGCCGGCGCGGTCATGGCCGGGCTTCTTGAGCGTGCCAGGACCGGCAAAGGGCAGAAGGCCACGACCAGCCTGCTCGCAAATGCGCTCTCCATGCAGTCCATGCGGCTGGTTAGAATCAACGAATTTCCGTCGCCGTCCCAGAGTTGGTTCGACGAGGAGTACCCGTCGCTGAAAGCAAACGGCGCAACCTATCCCGAGGTGCAGAAGGAGTACCAGAACAAGCTCCGGCCGCTCGAATACCACTGCTACTACCGCGCCTACCGGACTAAAGACGGCGGCCTCGCGCTCGGTACGCTCGCCGTTCACGCCAGATTGCGGCTTCTTGAATGCCTTGGGCTGGAAGATCCTCGCTTCCAGGATCCTTCGTTCGATTCGTCCTCACCCGAGGCCGACATCATCGGCCGGGACCTGGTCGAGAAGATGGAGGCAAAATTCGCCGAGCGGACAACCGGCGATTGGTTCAAGTTTCTCCGCAGTCACGATGTTCCGTGCGAGCCTGTCCGGTTCATCGAGGAACTGGTGAATGATGAGCAGGCGCTTGCCAATAGCTACGTGATCGAGCTCAAGCACTCGGCAGGCTTCACGTACCGGTCATCCGGGCCCGTTGTGCAGTTCGAAAACGGCATGCCTGAGATGCGGCCATCACCCGCGCTCGGCGAGCACACGGACGATGTGCTGCGCAGCGTTGGTCTCACAGCGGACGATCTGGCCTGACCGGCCATCGTTTAACCCGTTGCCACGCCCGATTAGCACCGAACGGCGCATCAGCCGCGTTTAGAATTCACCATAGTTGCATCAAAAACGACACAACGGTGAATCAGGTTGTCCATCGCTGAAACACAGACTCAGCCGGTAGTCCCGCAGGTATCGACTCAGCGTATCCGGACCGAGTCGTTGCTGCTGCTCGGCTCAGCGGTCGTAATCCTTGCACTCGGGGCCGTTCTCACAGCCTACGTGCGCGGTCAGTCTCTGCTTCCCGGAGAGCTGGCGACAACACGCTGGTTGAGCTCCCTCGATTCGGCTGTCGTTCTCGCAATCTCAGAATTTCTCGATGTCATCTCGAACTTCGAGGTTGCGCCGGTACTATTTGCCATCCTGGTGCCGGTCGTCTGGTTTCTATGGGGTCGCCCCGCCGTCATCCTGTTCGGCATCTCCGGAAGCCTGACCGGGGTCACGAGAGTGATCAACCTCGCCGACCGCGCCCGGCCGACAGAAGACCTGAGATTCGAGGAGATCGTGACCGAGGCGGGCATCTACCCGAGCGGCCACGTTGTGTACGGCGTGCTGGTGTTCGGCATGCTCGCCTACCTCGCATACAAGCACATGAGACCGGGCGTGGGCCGGACCTCTCTGATCGTCTTCTTGACCGCAATCGCCGTCCTGATGGGCCCATCACGCGTCATCGAACTGGATCACTGGCCTGCTGACACCGTGGGCTCCTACCTACTGTCAATTCCGTTCTTACTGATCTTGATATGGCTGGACAGGCACCCGATGTCGCAACCCGGCGGCCGCATCTACAGGCTTGCACAGGGGGTTGATCGCGCTACGCTGGGGCGCGTCTTTCCGGGCAGACACTGAGGCGACAAGCGGCCTCTTCCGGTAGGCTAGAAAGATGTTCAGGCGCGCTCTCATTCGCATTGAGCGTTCGCTGGCGTACTTCCCGGAACTGACCCTGAAGGGAACCCCAGAGCACGTCGGCCTGCGCTACGAAGAACTCTGGCTGAAGACAGAGGACGGAAACCATGTGCACGCATGGTGGATTCCCGGTCCCGACAGCCATAGCGCCCCGCGGCCGACGTGGGTCTACTTCCACGGCAACGGCGGCAACATCAGCGCCCGCCTCGACGGTTACCGCGCCATTCATCTACGCACCGGTGCGAATGTCCTTGCCATCGACTATCGCGGCTTCGGCCTGAGCCCCGGCAAACCCTCTGAGCTTGGAACCTACACGGACGGTCGGGCCGCAATGGGCGAAGCGGTGCAACGCCACGCGGCACAGGCGGGAACTCCCGGGCCGCTTGTGCTCTTTGGCATCTCAATGGGCGCGGCGGTTGCGACGCGAGTTGCGGTCGACATGCGCCCGGACGCCCTCCTGCTGGAATCGCCGCCGTCGTCGTTCCCTGACCTTGCGCCGTTGCACTACCCGTGGACGCGGCTTCTCCCGATCTCAAAGATCATGCAGTTCCGGTACGACACCAGGTCTCATGTGAGCAGGGTGGATGTGCCGACACTGGTGGTTCATGGCGACAGTGACGACATCGTGCCTCTGGAATCAGGGCAGCGAGTTTTCGACTCTGTGAAGGAACCGAAGAGGCTGCACGTCATAGAAGGCGGCACGCACAACCGGCCTGACCTCGTTGATGAGGATCACTACTACAAAGTGGTGAACAGCTTCATGTCGGAGTTCGTTAAGCCACAGTCAGGCTCCGACTCAGAATCCGACATCTTCGCAGCAGACTGATCGGCCAGGTTTAACGGCGTCCGTTTTCTGGTAGGGGCGGGCAACAATGCTGCGCCTGGTTGACTCTGCAAGCCCACTTGTTTGTCATTCTGAACTTGATTCAGAATCTCTCAGGCGCTCTCACGTTGACCAGTAAGATCCCTCCGCCGGGTGCCCTCTCGGCGCGGGATGACACAAGCGGATGTTCGCTCCGCGGCCGGGGTGCAGCATCTTTGCTCGCCCTTACCAGAACCGGTCCCCACCAACGCCGCTCTCCCCAACTATTCACGCAGACCTTGCAGATGAAACATGAACCCGCGGCTTCCGAACACCGGCTCTGAGCGTCTGCCTCATCCTCACCGGCATTGGCTTCTGTCTCGGCCTCGCGGGCTGCACCGGGGCATCGTCGTAGATCGGGCGTGGCGGGCGCTTCATTCCGAAACTCTGCGATGGCCCATCAGGACGGAACTGATCCAGCACTGCCAGCGTCACAGGATTCAGCCTGCGCCCTGCCCGGCGCTGCTCCGCAAGGGTGTCCATCGCATGCTCGCTCAGCCCCGAACGCGGCCGCATCTCAAATGGATACAGCCTCAAGCAGTCACGTTGAT
Source organism: Chloroflexota bacterium (assembly GCA_029262735.1). GTDB lineage: Bacteria > Chloroflexota > Dehalococcoidia > Lucifugimonadales > Lucifugimonadaceae > JAJCYX01. The sequence goes on from JAJCYY010000064.1 coordinate 28,259, forward strand.
TCACCAGCGCCGGTCTGAACGATGCGCTCGGACAGGTGTGCGCGTAAGGACACATGTATGCGATGCAGAGTGAAGTCTCGCCAGAAACAGGCGAGCCTGACGTCGAAAGTCCGATTTTTTGGAGCGCGCGGTAGCGGACATGGCGCAACTTGCGCGCACGACGCCTCTTCCAGCTTTCGGGAATCTTTGGCACGCCGAGGAAGTAAGTCAGATCAGGTTGGTTGAGCAGAAAAGTCAACCGGGAAAGCAACAGCGAACGCCACTACGATCCGGTCACAGACAATGTCGCACACCCCGGCGAAAAGTTCCCGCTCAAGTGGCAACGAATCGCAGAAAACTTACCTGTCTGTTGCGTCCCCGCCGTTCACATTGATCGACTGTCCATTGATGTACGAGGCCCGCGGGCTGGCAAGAAATCCGATCATTTCGGCGACCTCGCGGTCAGAGCCAACGCGCCCCATCGGGTTCACCGCAATCCGAGCATCCCACGCCGCCTGCGCCATAACGTCCATGCGCGCCGTTCCTATCAGACCCGGAGCGACCGAGTTGGCCGTAATGCCGTCTGCGGCAAGTTCCTTCGCGATCGACTGTGTGAAGCCGTCCACCGCGAAGTTGGCCGCGCAGTACGCAGAGGTGTTCGGCAGTCCGCGCTTGCCAGCAATAGAGGAGAGATTGATGATCCGGCCGCCATCGCCCTGCTTCACCATCTGTGCCGCGGCGGCACGGGAGCAGAGGAACGTTCCACCCAGCTTGATGTCGATTATTCTCTTGAACACGTCCGGTTCGACCTCGAGGAGCGGCTTTCGGTCCGCGCCATTGGGCGCGGCGGCGTTGTTGACGATGATGTCGAGCCGACCCAGCTCAGCCACCGTTCGCTGCACCATCCCGCGGACCTGCTCGGCGTCGGAAACGTCCACAACCAGTGGCAGCGCGTTCGAGCCGGTCCCCCTGATCTGTTCAGCAACAGATTCGACATCCTGCCAGCCAACCTCTTTCTCGTCGTCGGGGAATGTCGATGGGTCTCGGCCTGTTCCAGTTACAACTACGTCAGCGCCCATCTCGGCCAGCACAAGCGCAGTTGCGCTGCCGATGCCGCGTCGCCGTCCCGCACCTGTGACGATGGCCACCTTGCCCGCTAGCTCTTTCGACCGCGGCGGACCCTGAAACTCCGGCGCACCTGTCTCTCTCATTGGCCTGTGACCTTTCTTGCCGGACGCTATAGTTCACCCACCTGGCTATCGTGCCGGGAAAGATAACAGGACTGCCCGACAAAGGGCGGGCCCGGCCAGTGCAGATGCATAGATCAGGGCCGTGTGGACAGAACCGCATCGATCACTATCGGCTGCCAACCGGAGCCAAGCACAAGCCTCCAACCGAAGATGCGGACCTCAGACTCTGCTGGACTCAGAATGAGGAAAGATGTGAAATCGAACTCACTGCGAATCCTCGTCGTGTTCATCTGAACGATCACATCGGCGGGTTGCATGCCTGCTTCGTGGGCTGGTGAGCCTTCCGCTACAACCTGCACAACCAGTCCACCGCTTCCGGGCAACCCGAGGTTTATGGCCTCAGGCTGGAACATAGTTCGGCCGACGATGCCCAGGAATCCCGGTGGCGGAATCGGACCCAGCAGTATCAGCTCGTCAGCAGTCTCCAACGCGTTTTCTATGTTGATGGCAAAGCCGATCCGGTCCCCGCTACTGAGCCTGGCTGTATTCATGCCTATGACCTGCCCGAGATCGTTCACAAGCGGCCCACCGCTGTTGCCACTGTTGATCGCGGCATCGGTCTGGATCAGTCCGGTCAACTCCCCACCGGGGCCATTCGGCAGCGACCTGTCCAACGCCGACACCACTCCCTTGCTTATCGTCGGTGGACCCGGGAGGCCAAGCGCATGACCAATCGCTACCACATCGTCGCCCACTTCGAGCTCGGTCGAATCACCGAACAGGGGAGGGTCCAGGTTGGTGACGTCCTTTACAACGATGAGCGCAATGTCAGCGTCAGGATCTCCTCGGAAAAGCTCCGCACTCACAACGCTCTCGTCCGGCTTCGTCACACTGATCGATACAGCGTCTTCGACAACATGCCAGTTGGTGAGGATCTTGCCTTCTTCGTCAAATACGATCCCAGTGCCGGTTCCCTGTGTAGTTCCGGTGTCGACCGCGATCCTGACGACGGAAGGCAGAATTCGCCTGGCAATTTCGACCGTTGTTAGCGGTGGCTGAACCGAGGGAACTGCCGTTGGGGTGACAGTCGGACCGCCGGGAGTTGGTGTTGCTACCGGCGAGGGCACAGGAGAAGGCGTTGGGGTCGGCGTTCGAGTCGGGAACGGCGTCCGTGTCGGAGTGGGAGTCGGCTCCGTCGGCGACGAGACGACGATTGGCGTTGGCGTAGCAGTTGAGGGGAGCGTTACCGGTGTAGGAGTTGGCGGAAATGTGATCGCCGTTGGCGTCGGAGGAAATGTGATTGCCGTCGGTGTCGGAGGCAGCGTGAAAGGCGTTGCAGTCGGTGGAACTGAGGTGCAGGCGACGACAGCAATCAGACCTGCCGAAAGAGCGGCAAGTAGCAATCGACTGCGAAATCTGATTCCGCTTTTAAGATCAACCATCACATCGCCCGGATTCGCCCCACCGGTCTCACAGGGCCGTGCTTGTTACAACAACGTATTCTGTACCGGAATTGTCAAGACTTTACCTGCCGGGTGAGTCTTCCGCAGCAACGAAAAACCCATTCGCCAGTGGCAGCACGTATTCACCGGCAATTCATCCCAGATTCGTGGAAGGCGTCACCACCGTTCGCCGGTTGGTCTGGCTGGCCCGATCGACCCGATGTAGGCTTACGCTTTCTACGATCTGGCGATTTGGCAACTTAACGGCGCTTTCTCAGTCGGTCACTGCATCGTGCGACCGAAACTGCGCCTCGAAAGAGACATCCGACCGTGAGTTTCATCGACTTCATCAGTCGGCGCAGCCGCGGCGACGCTCGACTCCTTGCGGGCTCGTTTGTGGCTGTGCTCATCGCCACGACAGTCGTCGCGGGCGGGCCAATCTATCTGCGCGCTCTTGAAAAGATCGGCGTCGTCGATGTCGTCACCAACATCGGCCCGTACAACAAGAATGTGACGGTCGGTTCCAACTGGGTCCCTCTCGAAACCCTTGAAGCAAACAGGGCTACCGAAGCGGTCCAGGAAATTGCGGACCGGCACATCGAACCGTTTTATGACAGTGCATCTTTCAGAATCAAGAGTCGCTCGCATTTCTGGAACGTGAACGGTAAAGCACCGCTCACCGGCTCCTTCGCATCTCGCGCTTATTTCCAGGCACTGACCGGACTCCGTTCCGAGGTCATCTACCTTGAGGGCCAGCATCCGTCTGATGATGTCGAAGTGGTGGACGGTGTTCGGATCGTTGAGGCAGCGTTGAATCGGGACCGTGTGGTGCGGAGACACGGTAATCAGACCATCACGCTCAAGGTCGGAGATGTGATCGAGGCGTTCTCAGAACAGCGCGGCATCGGGACCGTGATGGTCAGGATCACCGGCATCTTCCGAGCCATAGACGAGAGTTCGGAGTTCTGGCTCAACTTTCCCTCCGCCATTCTCAGGCCTCTGCCGCCAGACCAGTTCGCTGAACGTGACCTGCCGCTGGTTCTTCACACCACATGGGAAGCGACCGTCCGCGGCGTCGGCCCATCTAACTCCGGACTTCCTGCCAATTTCAGCTGGGTCTACTTCACAAACGTCGACCGGCTAAACGACGTCTCGACCGCAGACCTGATCCAGCGGCTGACCAGCCTCGAGGACGATGTAGCGAAGCAGATAGTCCGTCCAAGGGTGAGCGGCAGCCTCGATCCGAGCTTCAAGCGCCTGGAAGAGAAGCTCACCTTTGTCCGCATTCCAATGTTCCTGCTGGCATCGCTCACAGTCGTCATCGTCATCTACTACCTGCTCCTCGTGTCAGGGCTGCTATCGACACGGCGAGAGTCAGAGACCATCATGCTGCGTAGCCGAGGCCTGAGCGTGCTCCAGATACTGCGGTTCGAGGCCCTGGAAACTCTCTTGCTCGTTGGTATTCCGGTCCTGGTTGCCCCGCTCATCGCAGCGGCAGGTGTGTCGCAGATGGGCCGCCTGCCGGTGTTCGACCAGGTGACCGGCGGGGCAACGCTCGATGTCGAACTGACCTGGCTCGCATGGGCCTACTCGGCTGCCACCGGAGTGCTGGCGCTGCTGATCATCCTCCTGCCGGTGCTCGCGGCGGCAAGTCGAAGCGTTGTCTCGGATCAGGCTTCGCGTTCGCGACCAGACCGGTCGCCACTCTTCCAGCGCTACTACCTTGACGTCCTGTTCATGGTGCTTGGCGGCCTCGTCTGGTGGGAACTGAACTCGCGAGGCTCGGTCGTCGCAGCGTCTCGTGACGGTGGCCGAGATGCGGATTTCACGCTCCTGTTCGCTCCGGGAATCTTCCTGATCGTAGTTGCGCTCATCTTCCTGCGAATCTTCCCCTTCCTTGCGAAGCTCGTGTCTGCCATCGCCAGTCGCTCAGGCTCAGCAGCGATATCAATCGGCTTCTGGCGTCTTGGCCGCAGACCTTACTGGTACTCGTGGCCAGTCATTCTCCTCGTGCTCACGGGCGGACTCGGTGTGCTCGCCGGAACACTGGCCTCAACGCTTGAGCGGAGCAGCCAGGAACAGATACTGTACGACTCTGGAGCTGATATCCATCTGATCTCTTCGGCATCCAGTCAATCCATCTCATCGCAGCGAATCGCCGACATCGAAGCTATCGACGGCGTGCATGTGGCCTCACCGGCCTACCGCAAGAACGCCTCGCTTGGCACAACCAGCTCAGGCCCGTCGTTTCGGGTCCTCTCCGTCGACGCAGTTGGGTTCCCAGACGTTGGCTGGCTGCGTGATGACTTTGCCGACCAGGATTTACGCACGCTGCTAGAGCAGATCGACGTACCGGTAAAACCCGAGCCGATTTTCCTCCCCATCGGTGCCGAGAGGCTGTCGATGTGGGCAAAGCAAGAGCCGTTCGTCGAAGACCACTTCCTGTGGATAATCCTTCGCGGAGCCGACGACCGCACCTCTACCGCCACGATGAGCCGGATCAGCGGGGAGTGGGCCGTGCAGTCAGTGGATGTCCCGTCTAACCTGAAGCACCCGATCGAGCTGATGTCCATACAGACCTTCATGCAGGCGGGTGGTGACGGTGGAACACCAACTGTCCTCAGCATCGACGATCTTGTCGCAACGGGCCCTGGCTTCGAGGAAACCGTCATTTCGTTCGAGGAGTCGACAGTATGGACCGGACTGCCGACCTCAGACGGCCTCGACACCGTCTACTCGATTGCAGCGGAACCTGCGGGTGTCGGCCAGCCCGGTCGCACCGTCGCGTCCATCTCACTTGCGCGCGGCACCAATGACGGCGTTCGCGGGATCTACCGAACAGCTACCGGCGGGCCGCTCCCCGTTATCGCCAGTGAGACGTTCCCGTTGTCGACCAACTCCCGGTTAAACACGCCATTCGTCGTCAGCATTGGTGGTGACTTCGTTCCGGTTGTCATCGTCGAAACACTGCGCTTCTTCCCAACGCTCGACTCAGCCCGCGAGCCGTTCATCATCGCTCACGTCACGTCACTGCTGGAGTTCCTGGAACTACGCGGACTGACCACAGTCGGTCCAAACGAACTGTTCATGTCGATAGACACCGACCGCCACCTCGAAATCCGCGCCGATATTCGCAACACATTCAGATCAGCTCGCATCATCGACCGGGAGGAGTTGCTGCTCGACGCAACGGTTGACCCGTTGGCCGTTGCAGGGTGGCGCGGCATGGGCGTGGTTGCGCTCATCCTCACCGGAATCGCCACGACACTCGGTTACATAACGTACCTGTCAGCGCACTCGAAGAGCACGCAGCACGACTCCGCGTATATGAGAGCCATCGGCCTGTCCCGCGGAGAGTTCTTACGCATCGTCGTCATCGAGCACGCGCTGATCGGCATTGTCGGCATCGTCCTTGGCATCCTCACCGGCATCGGCATCAGCCGCATCGCTATGAACTCAATGGCGTTCACCGAAACCGGGGACCGGCTGCTGCCTCCGTTCATCCTGCAGATCGACTGGATCCCGGTGGCGATACTCCTCGCAGTGACAGCATTCACGGCTATCGTGATACTCGCGGGGCTACTGCGAGCCTATCCGCGGCTCCCACTACATGTGCTGACAAGGACCACGGACTGAGTTTTGCTCACCGCTTCACTGCTACTAGTCGCCCGCCGCACCGCAGCACACGCGCGGCTACTGTCGGCCGTGATCATCGGCGTGGTGCTTGCAGTGACCGTTATGGCGAGCGCGGCGATCTACTTCGACTCTCTGCGGAACCTTGCACTCGACCGTTCGCTCATTTCGGTCGACCCAGAAGACATCGACCTCGAAGTGCAGATGGGCGTCGCTCCCATCACGCACGAAAATCGGGAGATCGCACTCGACACAATGGACAGCACCTTGATCGAGCGGATGCGGCCGTTTCTGAACGACGAGCAGCACGCCTTCAGGACGTGGACGTTTCTGCTGGACGAACCTCCGTTGCAGGTGCTGCCCGGCGAGTGCCCCTGCCGGTCGGCGAATAGCCCGTCAGGACCGGATGATGACGTTGAGGCGGGCACGATTGCCTGCGACTGCCGGCGCATGTCGTTCTCAACCGTTCCGGCCATCGCAGAAAATATCAGGATCTCAGAGGGTGAGTTTCCAAAGCCGGCGCTGGAGCTGCCGGTCGAAGGAGGCACTTACATTGTCGAGGCTGCTCTGGACGCACCGACCGCGCGGCTCTTTCAGCTCGGCATCGGCAGCGAGCTCAAGGGCAAGATCTTCTGGGACGACATCAACGAGAAAGTGACCGTGAGGCTCGCCGGTATCTACGAGCGCACACAGCCCGATCTCCCGCTCTGGCGCATCTACGACGATACTTTCGGGCTGCGAGGCGTAGAGCTCGACTTTGCCCGCTTCATCGTCACAGAAGAATCGATACTCGACGGCATCGCACGCTACTTCCCCCGAATGGGATCAGAGTTCGTCTGGATTCTCGACACCAACCCGCAGGCTATCGACGCCAACCAGACGACCAGTATCCGTAGCACGCTCCAGGTCTCCAACAACGAACTGCGCTCCGTCCTCGACAGCTTCTTCCTGGACACAGACCTCGACACGGTACTGGAGCAGTTCGAATCTGACCTGTTCTTCAACCGGTTGCCGATGTTCGTCGTGCTGATCCTCATCGTTCTGGTTGTGCTCTACTACGTTGTGACCCTGGCTTCGCTGCTGGTCGACGCGCAGCGCTCCGAGGTTGCGCTGCTCCGCTCGCGCGGCGCAACATCCCGCCAGGTTCTCGCCGTGTTCGTGATCGAAGCCGGAGCACTCTCAGCCCTGGCGGTCGTCATCGGCCCGTTACTGGCTATGGCGGGAGTCTCGGCAATAGGACTCCTGCCGATCTACGAAGATCTCAACAACGGCGGCTCACTACCGGTGCAGTTGACCGTAAGCGCCTACCAACTTGCACTCATCGGCGGAGTCCTGAGCATGCTGGCGCTGTTCATCCCCGCCGTCAGAGCGGCTCGGCTCGGCCTGCTGACAGACCGACGCACTCGCGCCCGGCCGCCTCGTCTCGCAGTGCTACAGCGCTACTACCTCGACCTCGGTTTCCTGGGGCTGGTGGTGTTCCTCTTCTGGCAACTGACCCGGCAGGGATCGTTCGTCGCAACGGACGTCTTCGGCGAGCAGAGCGTCAACAATCTCGTGCTCGCAGTTCCCGCACTCTTCCTAGTCGCAGCAGGCATTGCGCTGCTCCGCATCTTTCCCGTCGCTATGGACCTGACTGGCCGGGCCATGTCATCCAACCTCGGCAGCCGGGTATTCCCGCCATCGGTCGTCCTGAGTATCTGGCAGATGGCGCGCAGTCCTGCCGGTAACTCTCGCCTCGCCCTGCTGCTCATACTCACAGCGGGACTCGGCGTATTCGCAGCCAGCTTTGCCACCACGCTCGAACGCAGCGCAACTGAGCAGGTGCTCTACAACACCGGTGCTGACCTGCGTCTGCCGTCTATCACCGTGAACAGAGGCGGCAGGAGCTACCGCATCGACAGGCGTATTGAAGAGATCGAAGGCGTGATCGCCACATCTGCCGTCTATCGAGACCAGGGCTCCGTTCCTCTGGGCAACGCAAACGAGACGTTCGACGTACTGGCGGTCGACTCAGAGACGATCACAGAGGTTGGCTGGTTTCGCGACGACTTCTCATCGGGCGATATCTCAACGGCACTGCAGAAGATCGAGGTCGGCGGCAGCGGAGGAATCGTGCTGCCAGAAGAAGGATTCTGGCTCAGCGCACTCATCCGACCTTTATCGAGCCAGTCGAACATCGTCCTCGGTGCGCGCCTTTCTGATGCCAACGACCGTTTTTACACCGTTCTGCTGGGCAATCTTCGGCCCGAGTCGACAAGCGGCGGCCGATTCGAGTGCGGCGAGCAAGATCCTGCGACTGAACCAGAGTGGTGCCGCGTTGGCGCACGGATTTCACCCACCCGGCTTGACCGTTCCCAGCCACTGATAATTGAGACGCCCGTCCGGCTCCATTCGATCGGAATAGTCGAGTTCGGGAACGGCGCCCAGGCGGGGGCGGTGGACATCGACGACATCGCTGTGCTGACTCGCTCCGAGGATGAGTTGCTTGTTGTCGATGACTTCGACGATCTCACACGCTGGCGCACGCTGGAGCCTTCGGCAAACTCGCTGGGTGACACGATTAGCGCCGCTACCGACGATGAAGGCAACCGGCTGCCGGGAATCGCCCGGTTCCGTTGGACAGCGGCGAATGCGCGAGAGGTACGGGGAATTTCGGTTGGGCGTGAAAGGCCGACGATCCCTGTTCTCGCCAGCGAAACCTTCATGGAGCAGTTCGGCGCCTCGGTCGGTGATCCTGTGCTGATGGAAGTTGGTTCCGCACGGATCAGGGCGGAGATCCAGGACAGGATCGATCTGTTCCCAACGTTAAAACCGGACGAGAAGCCGTTTCTCATCGCGGATCGAGATGCAATTCATCAGAGCCTCAATCTCGCTCAGCTGATAGGCGAGAGGCAGCCGAACGAGTTGTGGATCCGCACGGTGACAGGCGATGCGGCAAGCGCAAATCGGGATGGCTTCCTGTTTCAGGTGGACGGCGACGATCCCGTTGCCGCGCTTGTCGATGAGAGCGCAGATGACATGGGGCTACGGACAGGCCGAATAGTCGACCGCTCAGCCCAGCTTGCCCAGGTTGCGGTAGATCCACTGGTCTCAGCAGGTTGGCAGGCACTGCTCGGGATAGCGTTCCTGACTGTGCTGGTGATCAGCGCAATCGGCTTCCTTGTCCATGTCCGTGTGTCGTTCAGCAATCGGCGCGGTGAGCTGGCGCTGCTTCGGACGATCGGCCTCTCCATGCCGCAACTGCTGGTGCTCGTACTTCTTGAGCAGGTGATCGTGATCGGAGCCGCATTTGGCATCGGTCTCTTCATGGGAACGCGCCTCGGCGACACGATCATCCCCTTCCTGGCCAATTCAGGTGAGGACAGGGTGCTTGTACCGCCAATGGTGTTGCAGATCGACTGGACTGGCTTCGGGATCACCTTCGGCCTGCTCGGAATAGTCTTCACAGCAGTTATCATCGCAATTCTGGTCTCTGTGTTCCGGATGTCGATTCACCGCGTGATGCGGTTGGGAGAGGGGTAGATGAGAACAGACCTGGGAGGCAGGATTAGCATTCAGACGCCTTTAGCCGGGCGGAGTCGTTTACACGAATGACAGTTTCTGAAAGTGACGGCCCGTACCTGATCTGCAGCGGGCTCTTCAAGATCTACAAGGTTGCGGACCTTGAGGTTGTGGCGTTGCGCGGTCTTGAGTTGAGCGTCGACCGCGGCGAAGTGATGGCAGTCGTTGGGGCATCAGGCTCCGGTAAGTCCACCATGCTCAACATCCTGGCAGGCTACGACACGCCATCAGCCGGAACCGTGCGTGTTGGCCGGTTCGACCTGCTCCACATGACAAATAAAGAGGTAGTTGAGTACCGCAGGCAGGAGGTTGGCTTCGTCTGGCAGGAGACCTCTCGCAACCTGTTCCCCTATCTGACAGCCTACGAGAACGTTGAACTGCCGATGCTCCTGACAGGAGTCTCCTCGAAAATCCGCAGGGAGCGCTCAACCGAGCTTCTCGACATCGTCGGCCTCAGTCATCGTCACAAACACAAACCGGCCCAGCTGTCCGGTGGAGAGCAGCAGCGTGTCGCCATCGCAGTGGCTCTTGCCAACAGGCCGCCGCTTTTGCTGGCGGATGAGCCGACGGGTGAGCTTGATGAAGTGACCGCGGCCGAGGTCCTTGAGTTGCTGAACAATGTGAACCAGGAGCTTGGGACGACCATCGTCATCGTCACACACGACCCTGCGATCTCGACAAGCGTTGGCCGGGCAGTAGCTATCCGTGACGGCAAGACCAGCACTGAAACAATGCGGTCAGTCTCCTTCGAAAGGACGATCGGCGGTGAGGCCGAAGGTACAGAGGAGTTCCTGCTTGTCGATTCCAGCGGGTCGGTCCAGATCCCGCGCGAAGTACTTGACCAGCTTTCGATCAAACGCCGGGTGAAATTAGATGTGACCGATGGAAGGGTGACTCTTGAGTCAGGTGAGTGATGCCGCTGAGGCAACGGGCGCGGCAGTGAGTCCGCCGCTGATACAGGTGCGGAACGCCAGCCGGTCGTTCAGACTCGGAAGCGAGACCGTCTACGCCGTGCGGAACGTGTCCCTGGATATACACCGGAACCGTTTCATTACGCTCGTCGGCCGCTCAGGCTCCGGCAAGACGACGCTCCTCAACCTGCTCGCCGGACTTGACCATCCGAACGATGGCGAGGTCTTTTTCGATGACCGTGACCTGGCGGCATTCAGCGAAAAAGAGATGATCCACCTGCGGCGGAATCGTATCGGAGTGGTGTTCCAGTCGTTCGCACTGCTGCCGCTGCTCTCCGCCTACGAGAATGTAGAACTGCCGCTACGGATAGCGGGCGTCGGCGCGGGAGAGCGCAGTCGCCGGACGCAGGAGGTGCTGGAAATGGTCGGACTGACGCGGAGGGCGAAGCACCGTCCGTTCGAACTGTCAGGTGGCGAGCAGCAGCGCATATCGATAGCCCGGGCCGTTGCGATTCAACCCGACATCATCCTGGCCGACGAGCCGACTGGCGAGCTCGATTCGACGAACGCCAGCCACATCTTCGGGCTGTTCCAGCAGATGACACGCGACCGCGGGATGACGATCGTGGCGACGACCCACGACCGCACTCTGCTGGACATGGCAGACGAGATCTACGAGATCTCAGACGGCATGCTGACACAACGTGCGCTGGAGGGCACGGACCCGGCAGACCTGTTCCAGAGACCGGAGAGCTAGAGAACGGTTGTAAGCCGGAGTCTTCCTGTTTGGTGGGGGCGCCGCTTGCTGCGCCCTGTGCGCTCGCAGAGCGGACTGTGTGTCATCTCGACCGAAGTGGAGAGATCTTACCGATCTTGAACGGCCACCTGAGAGATTCTGAATCAAGTTCAGAATGACAAACGTTCGCCCTTATTCGCTGGGAGGGAGTTAGAGGTTGGGCCCTGCTTGCTGCGCCCGCAGCCCAAAGGGCTGAACCCATCGCCATCCTGATCCCGTCAAAGGATGGCAATCTGAACTCTATTGGCTCTGTATCAAACCCTCTCCCATGATGGGAGAGGGACAAAGGGAGAGGGTGAAGCTTCTGCCATCCTGAGCTTGTCGAAGGCTGATTCAGAATCTCCCGGCGATCTCACATGGACTGTGTGGTGGTTCGCGTAATGCTTGCAAGAGCAGGCTAGTGTTGATGTTCGGTAAGATCCCTCCGCTGCGGTCGGGATGACAAACATGTGCGTCAAATAAGCGCACCGGGCGCGGCAAACAGGGCTCTTACCCCCTACCGCCTTCGCGCCCTCTCGCGCGCATCCCTCGCACGCTCCAGCGCCAGTTCCACCGACTCCGCCACCGCCGTGATGTGTCCCATCTTGCGACCCGGCCTCGCCTCCGCTTTCCCGTACAGGTGCAAATTCGTGCCTGGAAGTTCAAGCGCCGTATGCCAGTCAGGCCTGCCGCCGGTCGCCTCCCAGACGTCGCCAAGCAGGTTCACCATCACAGTCGGTTGCGGCATGTCAACAGACCCCAACGGCAGGCCGCACAGCACGCGCACCAGCTGTCCGAACTGTGAAGTCAGGCAACCCTCGATGGTGTAGTGACCCGAGTTGTGCGGTCTCGGCGCAAGCTCGTTGATCAGTATCTCGTCATCACCGGTCAGGAACATCTCGACCGATATCAGCCCTCGCACGTCGATAGCCTCGGCGACCGACTTCGCAAGTTCCGCGGCCCGCTCTGCAACATGCGGCTCAATTCGAGCCGGGACGATCGACGTGTCGAGTATCCCGTTGACGTGAATGTTCTCAGAGGCCGGAAACGTGACCGTAGAGTCTGACCGGTCGCGGGCGCAGATCACGGAAAGCTCCAGCTTGAACGGTACGAAGCGCTCAAGGATCAACGTCGGGCTGCGACCCTCGAGCTCTCGAAATGCCGCGCCATCGTCGGCCTCATGCACCACGACCTGACCCTTGCCGTCGTAGCCGGATGTGGCCGTTTTCAGCACCCACGGTCCTGAAAGCTCCTTCAGGGCAGCAAGATACTGCTCCAGCGTCTCAACCGCCCGGAAGTCAGCCGTTGGAAGGCCGTGCCTGTTCAGCGCCCCTTTTTCGAGCACCCGGTTCTGGGCGGTGCGTAGTACGCTGCCTGACGGCCACAGCTGCGTAATCTCACCCGCTGCCTCAGCGGCATCGGAGTCAACGTTCTCGAACTCGTACGTTAGGACGTCCGACATGCGCGCCAGGTCACGCGCTGCGTCACGGTCGTCATATGCTCCATGCACGACATGGTCTGCGATCGGCGCGCACGGCGAATCGGGGTCGGGATCAAGTACCGCAATCCGGTAACCCATCTCCCGGGCGGCAATGGCGATCATGCGGCCAAGCTGGCCGCCGCCGATGATGCCGATCACCGAGCCCGGCTCCAGCGGCTCAGCAGGGTTGAACGGGTCTCCAGTCAAATCAGACCTTAACCTCGCTGCCGGCCAGCACTTCGGCCGCCTGCTTCTCCCGCCGGACTCTGAACCGTTCCTGTACCTCGGGACGCTTCAGGCCAATAATCTGCGCTGCCAGCAGACCGGCGTTCACCGCTCCGTGCGAGCCAATGGCAACTGTGGCGACCGGCACGCCCCGCGGCATCTGGACGATCGACAGAAGCGAGTCAAGGCCGTTCAGGGAGGTCGTATTGCCGGGGACGCCAATGACAGGCAGCACCGTCTTGGCGGCGACCATGCCCGGTAGATGAGCCGCACCCCCTGCGCTGGCGACTATCACCTCAATTCCGCGGCCGGCCGCCTGCTCGGCGAACTCGAACATGAAGTCCGGTGTGCGGTGCGCCGAGACGATTCGTACCTCATGAGGAATCTCAAGCTCCTCAAGCACATCGGCCGTGCCTTGCATCGTCTCAAGGTCCGTCCTGCTGCCCATAATGACCGCAACAATCGGGTTAGGCATCTTCTTCTCCCATCGGGCGCCTGTCGAAAGGCCGACCAGGCAAATCTGGCGGATCTGGCCCTTGCGTTCCGGGCGGTTATTATCAGTGGTGAAGTGTAAACAGTTGAGGCGATTCGCGCAGATGCAAATCTCGTCGCCCTCATCACCGACAGGCAGTCTTCGCCATCCATCCGAAACAAACCGAAAGAATAGCGGCCCATTGCCCTGGATAGACCAGAACGGAAACAGGATCTTCTATTCGCAGGTGAAACCCGGCGAACTTACCGCCTCTCGGTCCGAAACTGAATCCGATACGGAAAATTCAGGCCCGCCCGCCGTGATTCTTCACCACGGACTCGCACAGTGGGGAGACGACTGGGCGAATGCCGGTTGGCCGGGTGTCCTCGGCTCCCGCCAGGTTTTCGCGCTGGACGCGCTAGGTCATGGCCGGTCCGACCGCCCGAGCGACCGGGTTGCCTACAGCGTCGAAAAGCGTGCCGAGGCGGTTCTCCAGATCGCAGACGCGGAAAGACTGGGCAGCTTCGCCTTCTTCGGATTCTCTATGGGCGGGCGCGTTGGCGTAGAGCTGGCGGCAAGTCATCCGTCACGCGTCGAACGCCTGATCGTCGGCGGGATGCACGGACTGAAGCCGTCCATCGACCGGCGCAACCTCGAACGCAGAATCGCCGTGCTTCGATCCGCCAAATGGCGCCTCGTGGAACGTGCGGTGGGAGCAAAACCGGCAGACGGCCGAAACAACGACTCCGAACCGCTGGCTCTCTCAACCGAAGCGGTGCTTGACTGGCACGGTGCCGACGACCGTCTTCCGGAACTCACTGCTCCCACTCTCATTTTCTGTGGAGTGCAGGACAGCTTACTCGACTTTGCAAGGCAGACCGCCGGTCTCATGCCGAACAGCACATTCGCTGAGCTACCGTCGACCGGTCACGCAGCTTCGTTCTACTCGTCTGATAGGGCAAAAAAGCTCGTGCAAGATTTTCTGAGCAGCGACAGCATCTGACCCCGCAGCCAATCTCCCAGCGTCGTTGCTAGAATCAGTTCTCACCGCAACCATTGCCCTGTCGCCCACGCCAACCGCTTGTGCGACACGTAGCGCGGCGCGGCCTGAACCTGTTCCCGGATTTGGCGAAAAACGAGGCACCCGAAAATATGACACAGCAGAGCGAAGAGCCCGAGTACAGCCGGGCGATGGTTGTGGTCGCGCACCCTGACGATGCCGAGTTCGGCTGCTCGGCAACCGTCGCAAAGTGGTGCAGGCTAGGCTGGGAAGTGGTCTACGTGCTCTGCACAGACGGCTCTAAAGGCACAGACGACCGTGAAATCACCGGTGAGCAGCTCATCGAAATCCGGAAAACGGAGCAGACCGTTGCGGGCGAGATTCTTGGCCTGAAGAAGGTTGAGTTCCTGGGCTATCCAGACGGCTACCTCGAGCCGACCCTGGACCTGCGGAAGGACATATCGAGAGAGATCAGGCGCTGGAAGCCGGACATCTTAATCACCACCAATCCTCGTCGTGACCTGATCGGCAGCGGCTACATCGGCCACCCGGACCACTTTGCAGCTGGTGAGGCAGCGCTTTCCGCCGTCTACCCGGCGGCAAGAGATCACCTGACCTTCCCGGAACTCCTGGAAGAGGGCTTTGAGCCGCATAAGGTCAAAGAGGTCTGGATGATGATGTTTGGAGAGGATGTCACTCGCTACAACCCCCTGGAAGAGGTTGATGTCGATGCGAGCATCCGGGCACTGCACGCTCACGCCAGCCAGATCAGCAATCTTGATGAGACGGCACAGTGGATGCGGCAACGGCGAAAGGAGATCGGCGCGAAGATCGACGCTGATTTCGCCGAGGGCTTCAAGTCCTTCAAACTGGGCTGATTCCTTCGACCGAAAAGTGCGGTGCCAGCCCTGCCAGCCCCGAATTTCAGGCAGAAAGCCGGTATCCGACGCCTCGCACGGCCTTCAGATCGCACTTCGCCTTGCGACCGTGGTTTAGCTTGGCGCGTAGACGGCCGATGTACACCTTCAGGTTGTCGGGATTCACCTCTCCGTGAACAGAGGCGCGGCGAAGCAGGTCACGGTGCAGGACCACCTTCCCGGAGTTAACCGCGAGCTGGTAAATCAGCCGATACTCGGTCGGAGAAAGTGGCACTTCCATGTTGCTGACAAATACCCGTCGAGCGGCATGGTCTATCCGAACTGCGCCTGCCATGATGATATCGTCCGATTCGGCTGCGGCCTCCTGCACGGGGCTCGATTCCATGTAGTGGATTCGGTCCTCAAGCTGTACTACGTGGTCTATTAGGACCTGGAGCTTCCCGCCGAGCACGCTGAGCATCGCCTCGCAGCCGCGTGACTGAGAAGGTCCAGACCCGGCTTGATCTCTCCGGATCAGTTGCAACCTTGACGATACTTTCTCTGTGCCTTCCATTGGAACTCCTCAGAGATTTGCGATGAGGTTGACCATTTCGGGCCGTTCAACGGGCGCAGGCAGCACTATCAGCCAGCCATGCACCATCAGGTCCTTCAAATCAGACGCTCTCTCGGGCGACACCACCGCTGCAACCCGAGTGTCCCCGGCGACTGCACGAACCTGACTCATAAAATCAAACGCCACCTGCACGTCGTCCGGCATGCCGTACAGAATGAGGTCCGGTGCCCAACCGGCAGACAGCAGTAGCAAGGCATCTTCGGTGCCGCTCGCAAGCTGGGGCCGGGCGCCTCGGGACATTGCGATAGAAGCCAGTTCTCTCCGAACAGTCTCATCAGCCTCAACGATCAACAGCTCAGGAGATCTTGCAGGCGATGATTTCTTACCGTCCAGGAACTCGTCGAGAGCTGCCGGGCTCAACCTCCACGATCCACCGACCTTGGCAGCGGGAACCTCACTTCGCTCGACCAGCTTGTAGAGCGTGTGCGGACTGATGCGAAGGTACTCGGCAGCCTCGCGTATGTTCAGGTAGTTGGCCATGCATTCACTAATCGTGTTTCGTGTTTGTTGGTTACTGTTTGGTAATGTTAGTCGATATTAGATCATATTATCAACGGCACTACGTAGTTACCGCAGCCTCGTACCGCGTAAGATCCACCACCTCTATCGCCCGCGGGGTTCGACTTACGGATCAGCGCCACTTGTGCGGCTTGCCAGATATCGGCAGCAGCTTACCCGTATCCTCCCTGACCCGGTGCGTCGCCTCGGTCTTGCCAGCATTCTTTGCCGTGACCGAGCGTAGTCCTGCCAGGCCAGCCCCGCGCAAACTCAGAACATGGCCCAGCGCGACGAACAGCACATCCGCCGCCTCTGCTGCTATCTCTTCACCGTTATCGGCCTCGACAGCTTCACCCAGCTCAGCTATCTCCTCGTCGAGAATCGCCTGTCGCTCGGCGATGGCCTCTGAAGGCGGACGATCCGGCCCGTCGAAAGGCCAGAACTTCCAGCGCTCATGGAAATCCCAGACCTGGTCCGCCATCTCCGAAACGACGGTGATGAACTCGTCTCTGCTCATGTTCTTTCCCCTGTGCGCTGTCCGACGGTTACGGTTGAAGCGGCCGAGCTGGCATGCGCGATCTCCATTTTCCTGTACCCCGAAAGGAGCGGGAAACAATAAAAGGTGGGCTGTACGCTCGATTTGAACCTGATCTCTAACTGTCAGGCAATTCCTGTCCCGTTCACAGCGAGCACCTCGAGTCGGGAACAGGCGGCGGAACACATCGCTGCATTCGAGGCAACCCGAGTCATCGCCTCGAACGTTTCCCCCAATCCAGCGTCGATGCAAGCGACTCCTGCCATCGCCAATTACCGCTCCAAACAAGCACAAAAAAAACAGGACTGGCATTTGCCAGTCCTGTTTCTGATTCGCCGGGGGTATTCGGACAGCCGGATTAAGCGGCCATCAAGTCGTCAAGCTGTGAATCCAGCTCTGCTGCCTGTGACGGTATCTGACCTGTCGCTTCGAGATACGTCAGGATTGCGAACACCCTGCCGTGCCGTTCGCCAGTCGAGTTGAACCCGAGCTTGGCCAGGATGCTGGAAATGTGGTGCTCCACAGTTCGTGGCTGAATGAAGAGAGCATCGGCAATTGCCCGGTTGCTGCTCGCCTTCGCCATCAGGCCGAGTACCTGCAACTCCCTGGGGCTGAGGCTCTTCAGGGCGCCGCTCACCCGCACCGCCTCATCGGATGTCAACTTTGAGACCATCGCCGGGTCCAGGACCGTTCGCCCTGCTGACACATCCTCGATAGTCCTCACGATGTCACGCGTGTTTCGTAACGTGTTCTTCAGCAGGAACGCCTTGCCTGAGGAATCGTCCCTCATGAAGTCCTTTAGATACTCGCCCCGGTCATGGCTGGAAAGCATGACAATACCGGTGTGGGGTGAGTCGACCCGAATCTGGCGCGATGACTGAATGCCGTTGATAGACGGCAGACCGACGTCCAGGATCGCCACAGTGGGCTGGAGGGACCGGGCCATGGCAATTGCCGAGCGCCCGTCCGCCGCTACACCCACGACCTCCAGTGTTGGCTCACGTCCGAGCAGAACCGCCAGGCTCTCTCTCATTAGCTCGTGGTCGTCGGCGATCAGCACACTGATCTTGTGCATTTTTGCGAATCTCCCTGACTGCCGGGCTGATTTGGTCACTGTGGGCTCTACTGCTCTTTAGAAACAGGACCAGCGCAGCCGGGAAAGAGCGCTGACGAACATTGGCGAATCCCACAATGCAAATACTCGGGCACAACCCGCTGTTTTTGCGACGCCGGGCCTACGCGACGCGCTGAGTGACCCCCCCTGTGTGTCCTCACCAAGTGTGGACTGGCGAACCTCCATTCCCGCATTAGGCGCGTTCCCTGAGGGCATGTTTGGTGTCGCCTTCCCCAACCCCAACATCATCTGCCAATAGATTTAAAACAGACAAGCATGACACGCGCATGGTGCCGCCCGTCGGCCCGTCCGCTCTGTCTTTGGACAGGGAGAGTGCGGGCGCACGAACTATTGGGACTGTGCGCTCGGATGTATGCCTACTTTAGGAGAGCCAGCAATGCGTTCGAATGGCCCGGAACGCCCGGGGGCGGAAACAGGAATCACAGGTCTTGAGACCGCAATCATCCTTATCGCCTTTGTGGTGGTCGCCACTGTTTTCGCCTTCACCGTTCTCTCCACAGGAGTGTTCTCTGCGGAAAGGTCCAAGGAGACCATTTACGCCGGACTGCAAGAGGCGCGCTCTTCTATCGAGCCACGCGGATCCGTCATCGCGTATAGCGGTGGTAACGGTTCGCCAACTCCGGTCTCCACCATCTACAAGGTCACATTCGTCGTGGGTAACTCCGCATCCGGGGCCGAGGTCGACCTGACGCCTCCATATACGGCGGATGAGTCCAGCATCGACCCGGACTTCGACGTAGGTGCTGAGTACCGAACGATCATCTCGTTCACGGACCGCAACCAGCACCTGCCCGATGTACCGTGGTCGATCAAATTTCTTGGCAGCGCTTCAAATGACACCCTGTTGGAGGTCGGAGAAAAGGCCGAAATCACGGTCTGGTTCCTGGCCCGGAACTATGCGGTTGCCGACGTAACCGCAGCCAATGCCACGGCCACCTGGGTCGCAGACCCAAGAGGTTCGCACGGAATACTCTCCACCGGCGGGACGCTGCTCAATGCGAACGACATCTTCACCATGGAGATCAAGCCTGCACTGGGCTCGATTATGACACTCGAGCGAACGGTACCGGTCAGGATAGACGCCATCATGGACCTCAAATAGCACACCAGAAAAACTGCTCGGCACCCAGACAGTCACCAGGTCGTTACAGGTGGCTGTTTTTCGTTGGTGGGATTTCCTGATGTCACTTATGAGTAACTGCTAGCCGCCCGTGGTGCCGACCTTATTACCGGCTTTCGGTCTGCTGAATACCTTTGCAGTGATTGGTCTGCAGTCTGCTGGTGGGCGGCCCGGCCGGGTCCTCCCCCTGAACCGGTGGACTTGCCGAAATTGGCTGACCTGCCTGAGTGGGCAGGTGGCCAGAAGCGTTAGAGGAGACAATTTGATGCATAAGCACAGCTACGGCCTTCTGCGTAGCGAAAAGGGGATCACCGGTCTTGAGACCGCAATCATCCTGATCGCCTTCGTGGTGGTAGCGTCTGTTTTTGCCTTCACAGTCCTGTCTACGGGTGTGTTCTCGGCTGAAAGGTCCAAAGAAACCATCTACGCAGGTCTGCAAGAGGCGCGGAGCTCACTGGAGCCCCGCGGAGCTATGATCGCCTACTCAGGCGGCCACGGCGCTGGACCGACGGAAACGGTTTACAAGGTGAGCTTCATCGTCGCCCCTGCGGTCGCTGGTGAGTCGCTCGACCTGACACCTCCAGCAGTTGCTGACGACACGCTCATAGACCCGATAGTCAACACCGCTGCCGAGTACCGGACCATCGTCTCGTACACGGACCAGAATCAGTTCCTGCCGGACGTCCCCTGGACGGTTGACTTCATAGGTGAATCATCCAGCGACAACCTGCTGGAAGCGGGTGAGAAGGCCGAGATTACCGTCTGGCTGCTCCAACGGGACAACGATGTGGCGTCCGTTGCCGCCGCTAACGCCGTAACAGGGTGGGTTCCGGACCCGACGACGGGCGCCCACGGCATCCTCACCCTGGCGACTGGCGGCACTCTGCTGACGCCGAACGACAAGTTCACACTCGAGGTGAAGCCTGACTCGGGATCGGTTATGACCCTCCAGCGGACACTGCCGCCGAGGCTTGACACGATCATGGACCTTCGCTGATCGCCCTCGTTTTCCAAACTGCCACGTGCAGCGCTGGGCAACGACGTGCAAAGACAGCTTGAACAACAGCCACCGGCTTAACAACCGGTGGCTGTTTTCATTCGCGGAAAAGACCAATTGTCGCGTAGTGGTAACCGGTTCACGACCATAGTGGTCACCTGCGTACTTGCTCCGGGCACGGAGACTAGCTTTGAACCTATCAGAACTCAGTCTGCAGATGGACTGTGTCGTGCGACCTGAAGCATTTGTAATGGCCGAAGGTCGAAGTGAACTATAGGAGACAAATTTGATGCATAAGCACAGCTATGGCTTCATGCGAAACGAGAAGGGGATTACCGGTCTTGAGACCGCAATCATCCTGATCGCCTTCGTAGTGGTGGCTTCTGTTTTTGCCTTCACAGTCCTGTCTACAGGTGTGTTCTCGGCCGAAAGGTCGAAAGAAACCATCTACGCAGGTCTGCAAGAGGCGCGGAGCTCACTGGAGCCCCGAGGTGCGATGATTGCTTACTCAGGTGGTCATGGCGCAGGACCTACGGAAACGGTGTACAAGGTGAGCTTCATCGTCGCCCCAGCGGTCGCTGGTGAGGCGATCGATCTGACGCCTCCCTCTGTCGCCGACGACACGCTCGTAGACCCGATAGTCGACACAACTGCCGAGTACCGGACCATCATCTCGTACACGGACCAGAACCAGTTTCTGCCGGACGTCCCGTGGACGGTTGACTTCGTGGGTGAAGCATCCAGCGACAACCTGTTGGAGGCCGGTGAAAAGGCCGAGGTTACTGTCTGGCTGCTCCAGCGAGACTTTGCGGTAGCGTCCGTAGCCGCCGCTAACGCCGTCACAGGGTGGGTTCCGGACCCGACGACGGGCGCCCACGGCATCCTCACCCTGGCGACTGGCGGCACGCTGCTGACGCCGAACGACAAGTTCACACTCGAGGTGAAGCCTGACTCGGGATCGGTCATGACCCTCCAGCGGACACTGCCGCCGAGGCTTGACACGATCATGGACCTCCGCTAACCAAATCCAGTCAACAACAGACTGCTAAAACGGTTACACAGCAGCCATCGGCTTCCACGCCGGTGGCTGCTTTTTATGTGAAATGTGTGCGAAAGGTGGGGGTGACCACTGCACGTGCAGGTGGTGTGCCCACAATCGCACTGATCCGTACCCACCCGTACGGTTGAGTCACTCGCACCCACGTGCGGCATGCAAGTTGCTTGAAAAGAGGCCTCCCCGCGGCAAGTAGTGCGAAATGCAAAGCACCACGCTAGCCGTCGAGTCTGAGTTGGAGACAGTCAGAATGCCGTCCAGGTTCAATGACACAGCATTAGCCAGTAAAGGAATCACCGGTCTGGAGACCGCAATCATCCTGATCGCCTTCGTAGTCGTGGCATCGGTATTTGCATTTACTGTGCTATCGACCGGAGTCTTTTCGGCGGAACGGTCGAAAGAGACCATTTACGCCGGCCTGCAGGAGGCGCGTAGCTCGATAGAACCACGCGGTTCGTTCATCGCCTTCCGCGGTGCAAACGGCTCCAGCACGCCGGTGGACACCATCTACAAAGTTTCATTCATCGTTGCTCCGTCCATCTCCGGTGAGTCGATTGATTTGACGCCTCCCTACACAAAAAACGACTCCGCCGTCGATCCCGATTTCTCAACCGGCGCAGAGTACCGCACGGTAATTTCGTATCTCGATCAGAATCAACAGCTGCCTGATGTGCCGTGGACAGTCGAATTCCTGGGCAACAACAACAGCGACAACTTGCTGGAGACCGGGGAGAAGGCGGAGATCACGGTGTGGCTGCTGGCTCGGAACTTCGCCCAATCCGACATCGACGCGGTCAATGCAACTGCAACCTGGGTCGCTGACACCAGGGGCGCACACGGCATCCTCACCACAGGCGGCACCCTGTTGACGCCAAATGACCAGTTCACATTGGAGATCAAGCCAGATAAAGGCTCAGTCGTAACCATCCAGCGAGACGTACCGGTAAAGCTAGATCCGGTAATGGATCTCAGGTGAGTCACATAAACAAAGACGCACACAACCTTGCCCTGACACGGCTCTCACAGGCACATGGCACGCTACAAGCAGTGGACCCTGTGCTGTTGGTTATGCCGCATGGAGGCAGAAGTGGCCGATGAGCAGAGCCTGGAAGAGAGGCTCCAGGCCATACAGGATGAGCTGAAAGCGCTTCGGGACAACGTATTCCCGATGCTGGCCGACATTCGCTCAAGGCTGTTCATGCAACAGCAAAACAACCAGTGAGGTCCACTGAACTTTGGCTGGCGAAGACGCTCGTCTGAAGGCCGGACTTAAGTCCGCAGAAGACGAGCTTAACCTCATCAAAAACCAGATCCAACAGACACTGTTGGATATACGGGAACACATCCTTGATGTGACCAACCCGTTCAATAGCGTCGCGGCGGAAAATCTCGATGATGACGAAGAGGTGAGCATCGAGGAGTCCGGTGGCGGCGGAGACGGTGGTGGCGATGTGGTCGACAGCGACGGTGCAGGAGACGAGATAATTGAAGAAGGTGATGGATCTGACGTCGCCGAAGACCTCGAAGCGCTCGACGACGGCGCAGGCGATGAGGAGGCCGTACTGGATGGCGGAGAGTCATTCAGCGACGGCGGCGATGGCTACGACGGCTACGAAGAGGTTCCAGAGGACGAGATGTACGGCGACGGCGGTGGTGGCAGCGGTGCCGGAGGCATGGCAGAAATGTTCCAGGCCGAGCCAGAGCTAGAGCTGGAGGAAGAGCCCGAAGCATTCGAGCTGGACGAGGAAGACACGCCCGGTCTCGAAGCAGATATCGATAAAGAGGAACTGATGGAGCCCAAGCTCCCAGAAAATGAGCTGCCAGAAGAGGCGATTGAAGGCGCAGCCGGCTCCGGCGACGGCGTTGCAGACGCTGTCGCGGCCGCGCTCGCAGCCGACGTCGACCTGCTGACTATGGCAAGCCTGGTGCGCTGGACCGCTGTCACGAGAGAGCGCATAGGGGCAAACAGGCTCGACATCCTTCTCGACGCATATGAACTGGCGGGCAGGATTTCGCCCCAGATGAAGAACGTGGTCCGAACACTGAGCACGCTCGGCGACGAGGATGCGGACGGAATCCCGGTTCGAGACGTCGTTACTGCGATGGTCCGGATGGAGGGTGTGCTGCACACGGACGAGAACAGGGAGAGTAACCGTCTCCTTGGCCTCCTACTTGAGATGGACGATGACCCGCTGGATCGTCTCGCTGCCTGAAAAGGCCCTTCGAGCGGATCACAGAGCAATTATCCCGGCAGACCGTAGTAGCCCGCAGCAATAGATCTGCGACCGCAGACACTGGAGTTCTGTCATAGATAAAGCCATCACAACCATGCTGCTCACGATCGCCGGCGTGATAGCCGCGATTGCAGTCATGAACGCCGTCTTTCCTGCTGTAACACGCAGTTCCAGCGCCCTGACCACCGCAAGCTCAACCGTTGACGAGCGTATTCGCACAAATGTCAGCGTCGTCCAATCGGTCGGCGAGCTGGACTCCGGTGGCTCGTTCGTCGACAGCAACTCCAATTCGCTCTTCGACTTCTTCGTCTGGGTCAAGAACGTTGGCGACGTCACCGTGCCTTCTGTGGCAGATATAGATGTGTTCTTCGGCGAGCCCGGCAGCGTGACACGAATCCCACACACCGACGACTCACCGAGCACATACCCCAACTGGACGTTTGCCGTTGAGGGCGGAGGTGACTGGGAGGTGGCGGAGACCGTCAGATTCGAGGTCAGGTTTGATGATGGCTGCCCCGGCGCCTGTCTGAAGTCAGCGGGGACCTATTTCGTGCGAGTGGTCACACCGAACGGGGTCGCCACGGAGTCGTTCTTCTCCATGTAAACGGCGCTGTCCCCGCGACAGGTCCAATCCTGGCCCAGCCCAATCCAGGAGATCGGCGACACGGAGGCTGCGCAGCCTGAGCTCTGACAGGAGTGATCTCAAATGGGAACAGCCGTCATAGCAGTCATGGCATTCGCAATTGTGCTCGCAGCATCGTTTACCGCACTTGGCGACGTCGTTGGCATTACCGTCACAAGCGCTTCATCCCTCCGCTCCTCATGGCGGGAGGCCGAACGAGTTGTGGACAGCAATGTCGTTCCGATCTCCGCAAGCAATAGCGGGACCGACGTCGACATTGTTATCGCCAACCGTGGTCGTCTCAAGTACGCAGAGCCGGACCTCGAAAACTGGGAAGTGGTGATCCGGTACGACGACACCGTCGGAACCTCGCATGTTGAGTACCTGAGCTACGCGGCCGTGCTTACAGCGGGCAGTTGGACGGTCCAGCAGATCTATCTCGAGCAGTCCACATCGACCGTCGAGATCTACGAACTGGACATCCTGAACCAGGAAGAGGAGATGGTGATCCGGGCAAGACTTGCTAACACCCCTGGCACACCGACTCTGAACCAGGTGACCGTCTCGCCGCCTGAGGGCGGAGCCGGAACGGTGCATTTCCATGGGTAATCTGCCGCCACAGTACGCCTGTTCCCGAGAGCGTCTCCGGCTCTGGCAGATGGTTCAGCCCTCACCAGGGCACGCGCTCACACCAGTCAACCACACCCGAACCACACGGGCCGCGGCCAACGAAAAGGCAATCCATTGTCCAGTCTAGTAATAGCACTGGTTTCGGTGATGGTGATCCTTGGCGCGATGGTCGGCCTCGTGAATGGTTTCACCGGACCCCAGGCCCAGATTGGCGAGACGGTGAAGAGGTCGAGTGGCCTCTATGGGGAGATAACCCGTACAGAGCTTAGCTCTCTTACCGTCTCGGTCATATCTGCCGGTGCGACCGTCGATTGGTCAGTTGGCAACATCGGCCAGACGCAGCTTCGGGTGTTCACAGACTGGGACGTGGTGATTGTCTACCAGGACTCAGCGGGGGCCGGACTTCAGGTCCAGTACCTCACGTACACAACGAACGCTTCGCCTTCCGCCGGTGAATGGACAGTAACCGGTGTCTACAGAGACGCCGGAACACTGACAGCGGAGGTGTTCAACCCCGGAATTGTGGACCCGGGCGAAGAGTTCATCATCAGGGCACAGCTGAGCCCGTCCATCGCCACGCCAACCACCAACTCGGTCACTCTGGCGGTCGAGAACGGGGTCACGGTGTCGGACCAGTTCGTCAACTAGGGATAGCCGAAAACTGCTCAATCCCCACCGTCTCAACCCGGTCTCCAACACCGTTCCAAGACCGTGCTGACTGGCGTGGAAAGACCCCTCTGGCGCACTGCTTCTACACCCTAATGGTGAACACTCAGGCCCAACTTGACATTTCTCCTTCGTGGGCCACTCGACCGCCAATCACAATTTGAACTAGCCCGTTTTGAGCCAGAGCAGGCCGTTCGTTGAGCAGGGTCGCAGGAAGCCCGCTTCTTCCGCCAAGGCCTGAAACAGATATGTCGACAAATTCCGCAACATGCGATTTCGGAGACTAACGTGGCAGAAGCCGGATCAATAGCGTCCGTTTCCACCGGTCAGCCAGACCTGGACAAGAAGCTTGGCGGAGGAATTCCGCTCGGCTCACTAACGCTGCTCGAAGGCCAATCGGACTCCGGGAAGTCCGTCGTCTGCCAGCAGCTCATCTGGGGCTCGCTCCAGGCCGGGCTGACAGCCGTGCTCTTCACCACAGAAAGCACCACCAAAAGCTTCCTGCGGCAGATGTCCAGTCTCAACCTGGAGATCATGGAGTTCCTGCTGCTCGGCAGGCTCCGCATCTACCCGATCGCATTTGGCCGCCGCAAGCTCAGCCCGCAACAGGTCTTCAACACCATCGTCAAGTCAACGCAAGACGGGCAGGGAGTAGACCTTGTCGTCGTTGACTCCCTGACCACATTCGTCACACGAGGCTCCTGGGAGGAGACGGCAACCTACTTCGAGCACTGCCAGGAACTGGTGTCTGAGAACCGGACCATCATCAACGTGGCGTCTTCATACGCCTTCGACGACACCACACTCGCAAGGCTCCGCTCCATGTGCGACGCCCACCTGACGCTCCGCACGGAAGAGGTTGGAGACCAGCTCGTAAAGATCCTCGAAGTAGCGAAGGTGCGCGGTGCCTCGAAGACCACAGGGAACATCATCACATTCGATATCGAACCCGACATCGGAATGAAGATCATTCCATTCTCCAGGACCTCCGCATAGGTTTCGGTACAGGAATAAATGAGCGACTTTCCTCCCCCATTCGATCTGAAAGAGCCCGAACCCTGCGATGAGCCGGAGTCGTGCGATTTCGTCCAGCAGCTGCCTACCGCACTGAAAGAGGCGGTGGTTAACAGCGCGTTCCTGCGCAAGTACGTCCACAGGCTGCCGTCGGAAGAGATCGGTGTGCCTGTGTACCGGCCGGAACTTGACCGCTCGGATGGCGATGCCGAAAACCCCAACTTCATATACGCAACATTCAAAGGCGGCACCTACGCCCACGTATTCCCCGATCCGAAGGGCGGAAGAGACCACTACATCGCCATTGAGCCGTCCATCGAACATCCGCGCATTCGCGAGATCATGGGCGATATCGAATCTGGAATGCTGGACTATACGGACGAGCTTGAGGCCGCGCGCGGTGACGAACAGCTTGGGCTCGTACTCGAGTGGTGCCTGTCACAGCTCTTCAACGAGAAGCCGACGATGGAGCTGGACGAGATCTACGCGCTGCCGGTGATCGACCCCGATGCGGAACCGGAACCCGAGGAAGAAAAGCAATCGGCAGCCGAAGAAGGCGACTTGGCGACAGAATCTGCGACGACTGCCTCTGCGAACGGCGAATCTGCGGACGGAGGAGGCGACGCCGACACTGCGGTAGCCACTGCGCCCGGTCCCAAGAAATCAGGCAAGAAGCGGGGCGGCCTCTTGTCCAAGTTCATGGGTGGTGGTGGCGGCTCCAAGGTCGACCTTGCCGGTAAATGGAAGCTCAACCCGATCGACATTGAGGGCATCAAGTACCAGCTCGTGAAAGAGAAGGTCGGTGTCGGAGTACTGCAACCGCTGATTAACGACCACTGGATTGAGGACATCTCGTGCTCGGGTGTCGGCAAGATGTACATCGAGCACAAGGTGTTCGATTCGATGGTCTGCTCGTTTGGCTACAAGGACGACGCTGAACTCGACGAGCATGTCCTCCGCCTGTCCGAGCGCATGAAGAAGCCCGTGACGTTCAGACAGCCCGTTGTGGACGCTTCGCTCCCCGATGGCTCTCGTATCAACATCGTTTTCGGCAGGGACGTCTCGCTGACAGGGTCGAACTACACCATCCGTAAGTTCGCCGAAGACCCGATCAGCATCCTGAACCTGATCCGATGGAAATCCATCAGCTCCGAGGCTTCGGCCTATCTGTCTCTGTGCCTCGAAGACGGCATGAACATGTTCGTGTCTGGTGAGACGGCGTCAGGCAAGACGACACTGATGAATGCGCTTACCTGCTTCATCAAGCCGAATGCCAAGATCGTTTCGATCGAAGATACCGCTGAGGTGCAGGTCCCGCATCCGAACTGGCTGCGTGAGGTCGTCAGGAAGGCGAAGCCAGGGGAGGGCGACTCCGGCGTTGGCATGTTCGACCTGCTCAAAGCTGCCCTGCGGCAAAGGCCGGAAGAGATCATCATCGGTGAGATTCGTGGTGAGGAAGGGCTGATTGCGTTCCAGGCAATGCAGACCGGTCACCCGGTGATGGCCACCTTCCACGCGGCCTCGGTCCAGAAGCTGATCCAGCGTTTGGTTGGAGACCCGATTCTCGTCCCAAAGAACTACGTCGACAACCTGAACCTGTGCGTGATTCAGGAAGGTGTGCGGCTACCGAGCGGCGCACACGGCAGGCGCTGCACCTCTATCTCGGAGATCGTCAACTACGACTCGCTCAGCGACTCGTTCTCGTTCGTCGAGGTGTTCACCTGGGACCCGGTGACAGACGTTCTTGAGTTCACGGGTATGAACAACTCCTACCTGCTTGAACAGCGCATCGCCCCGGCTCGCGGCTATCCACCGGCACGCAGGCGACAGATCTACTCACTCGTGAAGCGTCGAGCTCGAATCCTGGACAAGCTCGTCAACACGGGTATCGAGGACTACCACGAGACGTTTGAAGTCCTGGCCAAAGCTACCGCGGACGGTGTCTTCTAATGGCTACCGCAGTACTGGCAAAGCTCGGAATAGGCTCCTCGGCCAAGAGCGGAGGGGATCAGGCCGCTCCGGTCGTCAAGAGCACATCGCAGGTGGACAAGAAGCAGCTTCGCTTCGACCTGTTCACCCATATCTCCTACATGGCTTCCCTCGCAACCGCCAAGGCGTCACGCGAGGTCATGTTCACACGCGCCGCAAAGTTGAACCTGGAATCGTCGCCCTACTTCGTCGAGATCAACACGATCGTCAACCGTCTTAAGTACGACTATTCCGAGGCTTGCAGGGCCGTTGCAGACCGCAGCAATATCGAAGAGGTTTCGAGCCTGCTGATCCGCATGTCCGGTTCGCTCGCTTCAGGTGAAGACGAAGAAGAGTTTCTGACCCGTGAAGCCGCCGTACTGGCAGAGCAGTACAAGGCAGAGTACGAACAGAAGATCGAGTCTCTGCGCAAGTGGACAGATGCCTACGCAGCCTTGACCGTGTCCGCCGGCCTGATCGTCGTCATAACCATGATCTCGATGATGATCTGGAGCCTTGGGCCGATCATGATCCTGATGACCGCCGCTTCGACCGTCGGCGTCATGGGGGTCGGCACATTCATCCTGAACGCCGCAGCGCCCGTCGAAGGCTTCACTCGCAAGGCCGGGCTGACCTCCGAAAACCAGATCCGTGCGAAACGCATGATGCTCATTTTTGGCGGAGGAGGGGCGCTGCTCGCATCAATCGTGACACTCACGATCGGTCTTGGTCCGGCGCTAATAATCGCCGGGATCGGCCTGTTGCCGGGCGGCTTCATGATGTACCGAGACCAGGCCCGGATAGCCAAACTTGATGCTGATATCGCCACCTCAACACGGCTGCTCGGTGGTGTGACCGATGCTATCGGTTCAACGGTCGGCGACGCTCTGACAAAGGTTGATCGCAGGTCGCTCGCATCCCTCAATCACTACTTCAGAAGGCTGGATGTTCGAATCCGGGCGTCACTCTCGCCAGACCTGGCATGGAAGCGTCTCGTCTCCGAAACCGGATCGGAGATGGTCGAGCGGACCGTAGACATTTTCTGGGACGCCCTGACCATCGGCGGCAATCCACTCGAAACAGGCAAGAACGCAGCATTCTTCGCATCCAGCATCACGATGCTGCGAGAGAAGCGTGCGCTGGTGGCGAACACCTTCACGTACCTCGTCATCCCGCTCCACCTCGCAATGACGGGGCTGCTCATATTCATCCTGAACGTCATGGAGTTGTTCGCGGGCGAACTGAAAGACCAGACCGCGCCTGACCTTGGAGAGACCGGCGCGTCCATCCCGGACATCGCCAACGTCTCAGGCTTCAACACATTTGCAAACGTTGACTTCGGGTTCCTGAACATCCTGGTCGTATCTGTGGTGCTGTCGCTGACCGTAGCCAATGCACTGGCCCCTCACTCTGCTGCGGGCGGCCACAGGTTCCGCTTCCTGTTCTCTCTTGGCGTGATGATGATCATCTCCGGAGCAATGATCTCCCTCGTCCCGCCAATGGCCCAATCGATCTTCTCAACCATCACAGAGCCCGCCACGAGCTAGCGCCCAGCCCAGTTGGCATTGCCACTGGTGCGAGAGGAAAGGAGGTTGGATATGCCAGACGAGCAGAACCCGGGTGAAGAGCCGGAGATCAATGCAGTTGCAGTTAACCTCGCCGACCTCGTCGATGACGAAGACGAGCCAGAAGAAGAGCCTGAGGAAGAAGAGGAGGCTCCAGCCGAAGAGGAGAAGAAGGGCGGCGGTGGGCTTGATGACCTGATGGACGACATCTTTGCTGAAGAGCAAGACGATGACGACCGTCTGAAGGCATTTGGCGACCTCGAGCACCTGACCATGATCGAGGTTTCATCAGAGGTCGAGGCCGTACTCGAAGAACTGCGGATAAGGCAGGGCGGAAATGACTGAATCCGGTGCAGCACGTCAAGCCGAGCCTGACCGCAATTCACTGCGGGGAGTCTCGGCGCACGATGAACAGCAGGAGCACATCGCCGGTGTGGCGCTCGATGCACTTGCAGAATCGATAAAAGAGTCGGCGGTGACCATCGACGCCAAGTCGAACATTGTCCATTCAAACGCTGCGTTCGCTCGCAAATTCGAAGCTCCCCAGGCAGGTCAGCCTCTCGCGGGTTACTTCGACCCGCCGGGTCTTCGAGCGCTCATCAAGGCCACCATTGGCGCAGGATCTGTTCGTGACGCTGAGATGATCTCAGATGAAGGTGGACCGCTATCGGCAGCCTACCGGGTGGCGGCGGTTCCCATACCCGAAGGCGACCCCGGCGGCGCACGCGTGTTGCTCGTTATCGACGATATTTCTGAGCAGGCAGACCAGCGCAACCGAATGGTCGCCAACAGCAGGCTCGTGGCGGTCGGTGAGATGGCCGCCGGTGTCGCTCACGAGTTGAACAACCCGCTGACAGCAGTCCTTGGGTTCTCACAGCTCGCCCTCAAGCAGACGGTTGACCCGGTGCTTCGCAAAGACCTCGAATCGATCGCAAATGAAGCAGAACGCGCGGGCCACATCGTCGACAACTTGCTCGGCTTCGCCCGTTCGCATTCCGGACGCGGCGACCGCTTCGACGCCGCAGCGTCCCTGCAGAAGGTGCTCGACCTCCGTGAGTACGAATGCCGGGTGAACAATATCGAAGTCGCAACATACCTGGACCCGGACACGCCGGTAACCCGGGCGGATGCTCACCGCATGGAGCAGGTTTTTCTGAACCTGGTTGGAAATGCAATCCACGCCATCAGCGAGAACTCCGGACGAGGCAGCATCACGCTCGGCCTCGTGGCCATCGACGGCCTGATCCGCATCAGCATCACGGATGACGGCCCCGGCATCCCAGAAGAGGTCCTGCCGCACATCTTCGAACAGTTCTACACAACGAAGCCGGTTGGAAAGGGCACCGGACTCGGGCTTCACATCTGCCAGGAGATAGTGAGGGACCACGGCGGTGAGATCAGGGTGGAGAGCCACGCAAGTAGAGGCACAACCTTCGTGGTCGAGATTCCGGTCGTTCCAATCGAAGAGCCTGAGCAGGCAGAGCCGAGCAAACCAGTGCAGCCGCAAAGCTACGCAATGCTCAAGGTGCTGGCAGTTGACGATGAGCCGGTGATCACGGACCTGCTCTCCAGGATACTCACAGGGCTCGGACATGAGGTTGACGTCGCCTCTGACGGCGCAGAAGCCCTGCGCATGATCAACCTGTCTGACTACGACGCAATCCTGCTCGATGTGAAGATGCCCGGCCTGGGAGGGCTGGAAGTCCTGCGCTGCATAGAGGGCTTCAGGCCGGAACTGGCCGAACGAGTGCTCTTCATCACCGGGGACACCGTTTCGCCAAGCACGCAGGTCTTCTTCCAGGAGCAGGACGTTGACGTGCTCCACAAGCCCTTCTCACTCGAAGAGCTCAGAGGCAAGCTGCAGTACTTCGCCGCTCTCAAGGACCAGCGGGGCGTAGAGGCAGAAACACGTAAAAGGCACGACCTGACAGCGGGGATTTCACGGATTACCCGGAAGACCAGAACGTAGAGAATCCTGCACAAGGACACCAAACCATGACTACATCTAACGCCCAGAATTTCGGCTCATACGACAGCCATCGTCAGGATGAGGTGGTCACCACGCCAACCCGTGACGAGAGTGCTCCGGTGCGGGTGTTCCTGATCGAGGATCACCCGGTGGTGCGAGAAGGCACCCGCCGTCTGCTCGAGTTCGAAGAGGGAGCCACGGTGGTAGGCGAGGCCGACAGTGGTGAGAACGCACTGGTCTCCCCATCGCTCGGTCTGGCCGAGGTTGTGCTGTGCGACGTGATGCTACCCGGAATGGACGGCATTGAGACCACGAAAGCCGTTCTTGGCAAATACCCGCACCTGCGCATCGTCATGCTGAGCTCATTTGGTGACTCTTATCTCTCAAACGCTCTCGAGGCAGGTGCCTGCGGATACCTGCTGAAGCGCTCTACGGGCGATGAACTGGTGCGAGCGGTCCAGGATGCTGCCAACGGCGGCGCTCCTCTCTCACCTGCGCTGAATGCCCTTCTCGTAGACCGTTACCGAGAGCTGCAGTCCAACAAGTCCGACACCCTCGGCCTCTCTGAGCGCCAGGCCAAGGTGCTGGAGATGGTGGCCCGGGGCGAAACGACGAAGCGCATCGCAGAAGACCTGTTCCTGAGCCCTGCAACGGTGAAACGGGAGCTACGCCACGTATTCGACCTGATGGGCGTGAACAATCGTGCACACGCAGTGGCCGAAGCCCAGCGCCGGGGCATGATCTAAACAGCCACCTGAGTCCTATCTGACCAAGAACGAGCCTCGATGCATGGTGCACCGGGGCTCGTTTCTATGTGCGGCAAGATCCCTCGCCCGTCTATGGGCGAGACGACAAAACAACACCGCTCGCCCCGCACTCCTGTGCATGAGAAATTCATGCGCGCGGCTCACTTGGGTCGCAACTCATGAGACATCAGGTGATCTGCTCATTAGCCAACTGAGACTGCGCCAGCCTTCAGTACCGCATCATCATTCGGCAGGCAGCGGCGCAATATCGCGCTTCTCGATCATCACCAGGTAGCTCCAGGATCCGAATGACAGAGATAATTCCCTTCGACCGCGATCTTGTCGGTCAACCGTTCAAGCGAATCACCGAAGTGCTCATCGTAGCCTCGCAAGAACTGATCCGTGACGTGCTGCGCTCCACCCTCGCATCTGTAGACCAGGTCCGCGTCATAGGAGAGTCCAGGCAGGGTGAAGACGCAATGCAGGCCGTTGAGGAGCTGCGGCCTGACGTCGTTGTGATCGAATCCCAGATCGGGCCCGATGCAGAAGGCATCCGCAGCGGTTACCTCTTCAAGGCGGCCCGACCATCACTCGGAATCGTCGTCCTGGCACACGGATTTGGTCCGGAGGCCATGCAGTACCTCACAGGCAAGGCACCGTTCGGGTGGTCATTCATCACGAGAGCCGCCTCACTTGAGCCCCAGAGGCTCCGTAAGGCCATCACAAGCGCAGGCTCCGGCCATGGAGTTGTCGATCCCGGCCTGGAGCGTGCTCCGAACGATTCATACATTCCGATGCTTGAACGCCTGACCGCTCAACAGGCCAGCGCGCTGGAACTGGTGGCAGCCGGTATCTCCGACAGCGGAATCGCACACCGGCTCGCTCTCACGATGGCAGAGACCCACGAACTCATCGAATCCCTCTATTGCGATCTGCGTATCGATACAGGGCCGCGAGTGGACCGACGTGTGGTGGCGACTCTCGTATACCTGAGAGAGACGGTTCGAATCCGTAATTGACGCCGTTTCCGGGGTCTCACCCCGCCTACCGACCTGACACCGGCCGTTCGCCGCTCTACTTGATCGTGCAGTTATCCTGAAGCCACTATGAGCTTTGAGCGTCGCCGTTTGCCTGTCGAGCCCAGCGTAATCGCCCCTGACGGCTCTGAGATACGATTGCTGTCAGTTGAGGCCTCTAGGGGCAGCATGGTTCTCTGCACGCTGCCTCCGGGCCAGGTAACGAAACCGGTGCGTCATCGAAACGTCGAAGAGATGTGGCACTGCATTGCCGGTTCAGGCACACTGTGGCGTTCCCTCACGGACAAAGAGGACATCCTGGAGCTACAGGCGGGGGTTTCGTGCTCCATCGCTCCCGGCACCTGCTTTCAGTTCAGGTCGGACGGTGAATCGTCACTTGAGATCGTGATTGCGACTATCCCTCCGTGGCCGGGCGAAGATGAGGCGGAACCGTGTGAGGGCAGATGGGAGCCTTCAGTGTGAGAAATCTGCCGCACGATGCCACCTTTTCGCCTGCAGTGTGGCAAACTTCGACTGCCACGGCCGATGCAAGCAGGCGCGCAAATACCAGACACAGCGACATCACATCACCATGAGTCAGACAGACAGACCGCTCAATAAGACACAGCGACTACAGCAGTGGTTCGAAGCCCGGCCCCGCTGGGACAACGCCTCGTACGGCGAATTCATGCATGTCGGCGCCAACCAGACCATCTTCCGCATCGTCCTGCAAGAGCTCGAAATAGGCCCGAAAACCGTCGTGCTGGACACCGCCTGTGCAGTTGGAGGAAACGCCCGGTGGCTCGGCTCGCTATACGGCTGCCGCGTCTACGGAAACGATATCGACACAGATGCTCTTGAAGTGGCCAGGGATCTTGCCGAGATCGAACGCATCGCAAGCCTCTGCACATTTGTCGAGGCACCTGTCAACAAGTTGCCGTTTGAAGACGCCATGTTCGATCTGGTGATCTCGACGGACCTGTTCGATGTCGGTGAGGTCAAGCGAGTGCTGAAGCCGGGCGGCCACTTCGTTGTGAGCACGCTGATCGAGGACCAGGATGCCACGTTCAGTTCGATGGCAAGGGAGTGGGGGCTCGAGCAAGAGGCAGGGCAGGACGTGACCAGTCTCGCATTCGCCTTTCACCGGGCTAAAGAATCAGAGGCGCAGTTGCTACTGCA
>JAJCYY010000065.1 GCA_029262735.1 Chloroflexota bacterium
GTCCGAGCCTACATATACCGACTTCGGTCGAAGATGAACCTCGAAAGCCTGGGATGCGACCACATCATCAGCATGCCGGGTGTCGGATACATGTTCAGGTCGATCCCCGCTGATCCTGCGCCAGACCATCCCGAATCCTCCGTCAGTGAACCACCACCTCCGGGCCGTGCTCCTGCGAAAGCTTGAAGCCTTCAGGACCGACGCGGTCTGACGGTGCATTCTGCGCAAGGCGGCGCCCAGAGCCATGCGGTCTTTTTATGGTTTATTGATGACAGCGGGACCACGATTGATCCCAACGCTGCCAGGGTTCCCGTAACCTCCGTTTAGACGTTAAAAATCGCCTGCTGCTGCTCGAATTTTCAGCAGGAAGACCCCGGCGTCGCTCATACACGGACCGCAGGCCGTTGGATTCCCAGGCACAGCGAAATACAGTCCCAGAACAGCGCGCTCTAACGAGCAAGGAGATCGCGTCCCACCAAGACGCGCAAGAACCGCTTCTTCCGGCAGTATGCGTCGGCTCGAACGACAACGTCTGGGCAGGTCTGCTTGCGCAGAACCTTTCAGCCCGCGGCATAGTAGCCAAACGCTGTGACCTCAGGAGCCTGGGTTCCCACATCGCATCAGCCCCGTGCGGC
Organism: Chloroflexota bacterium; assembly: GCA_029262735.1. Lineage (GTDB taxonomy): Bacteria > Chloroflexota > Dehalococcoidia > Lucifugimonadales > Lucifugimonadaceae > JAJCYX01. The sequence goes on from JAJCYY010000065.1 coordinate 636, forward strand.
TCATGGATCGTCCTGGACGGCGGCTGGCCGATGCTCGAGCTCCAGGACGCGGTCGAAGCCCTCAACCCTCTCCTGCGCCAGCCACACGTCAACACAGTCATGGTCGTCGACGAACTGGTCGGACCGCATCCTCTATCTGCACTTGAACCCGACACCTTCATCAGCCGCAACTCCGACATGCGCGTATTCGTCAGACAACTGCTTCTCCTCTTCCGATCGTTCAACCCGTTGCGGCCGCCTGCTCTCAAATCCGAACCCAGGCTCCCGCTGGGCCAGGAGTCGTAAAGAGCGCGGCACAGTGACCTTGATGGTCCAGCCGGACAAGCCTTCCGATACTTCATTCGTGATTGCGGCATGCCAGAATCGGCCATCAAAGAGGGAACCAGAGGGATTCATGAACTCGCCATGTGCGGTTTTGCTCAAGACCGGCAAATCAGCCCAAATCGACTGTTCATAGAACATTGGCAATCAATCTGCTAGAGTCCCCGGCCTGCCGGGAGCTTCCGGCGGTCAGAGACCGGCCAGTCATATATGAGTGAACTCAAGCCAGAAATAGTGGTCATCGGCGGGGGAACAGGCTCATCTGTCGCTCTGAGCGGTCTCAGGAACCGAGATGTGAACCTGACCGCAATCGTCACGGCCTTTGACAGCGGTGGTAGCTCCGGACGCCTGCGTGATGAGTTTGGCCACCTCTCTCTCGGCGATGTCAGGCAGTGCCTCGTGGCGCTCGCCGAGAATTCACCTGAGACCGAGGCATTCCGGCTTGCGACTCAGTACCGCTTCAGCGATGAGAGCAGCCTCAACGGCCACAATCTCGGAAACCTGTTCCTGTCTGCACTCACCATCATGCACTCGGACATCGAACGGGCTGTCGAGATGATGGCTCGGATGCTGCGGATCAACGGCACCGTGGTTCCGGTCGCACTTGATCCGGCCGACCTGTGCGCCGAGCTGGTTGACGGCAGCGTACTCAGGGGCGAGGCGACAATCGACCTGAGACGCTTCGATCCACCGCCGATCAGCCGGGTCTATCTTGACCGTGATGTCCAGCCTAACCAGCGAGCCCTGGATGCCATCTGCAATGCGGATGTGATCGTCCTCGGCCCGGGAGACCTCTTCACCAGCATCATCCCGAACCTGCTCGTTGAGGGTGTCGCAGAGGCTATCCGGGATTCTCAGGCCATGACTGTGTACGTCTGCAATCTGATGACAAAGCACGGCGAAACAGACGGCTTTGCTCCCGCCGACTTTGTCCGCGAGATCAGTGCATACCTTGGAGCCGTTCCGGTTGATGTGACGCTGATCAACAACCAACCGGTCCCGGATGAAGTGCAACAGGTCTACTCCGGGGTCAAGGCCACGCCCGTGACGGCCGATAGCGACCTCTTGTTCCAGCTCGCTTCCTGGTCACGCCGCCAGGTCTGCGCACCGCTGAGCCAGGTGCTGATCCCGGTTGGTGAGAACGAACTTCGAGTGCGCCACGACCCGGATCTGCTCGCGGATGCGATCCTCGACCTGATCGACTCCGTTGACAAGATTTCGAACTTCCTGGAGATAGAGATCGAGGCACCGCGTGCAGCGGACTAATCCCGCAGCACCCGTTGCACCTGCTGTGAACCGTTCGTTCCTGGCTTCTCAATGCCAGCAACCCGCCTCTGATTGGCCGGATAGCCACAGGATGTCCGGACTTCCCGCAGGACGCACCCCCAGGCAAAGCGTATGAGAAGATTCCTCAAGATCAGCGCAAACGTGATCATTGGCGGCCTCGCAACCGTCGTTGGACTGATCACAGTGTTCGGTATCGGGGCCGACTGGCGTGCCTACACGGTGCAGGGCGGGAGCATGGAGCCCCACTACCGTGCCGGCGACCTGATCGTTACATCGGCAACCAACGTTCGGAACGTTGAGCCCGGCCATATCATCGTATTCACCGCCGACTGGGCCTCCGAGCAGTACGAGCGCCGTGTTGTACACCGCGTTGCCGCAGTCGGCACGATTGACGGCCGGCCATTCGCATTTACGAGGGGTGACGCGAATACTCGCTCTGATCCGGAGCCCGTCGATCTGACCAGCAACGTAGCGGTGGTGAGGTTCAGCCTCCCTGCAGGTGGATTCTGGCCTCAGCTGCTGGCCGGTCCGCTAACAATCGTAGCGCTGGCAATTCTGGGCGCAGTGGTGGCAGGAACGGCGCTCTCCGCGGGCGTCCCACTCTCAAGCGCCACCTTCCGCCATCTGAGACGCGGAGCACAGCACCGACGTGCACTGGCTCCCTCGGTGGCTGAGTCGGAGATGTCCTCCCCTTAACAGCGTGACTGGCCTGGAACCCCGCCTCAGTCCTTTTTGGCAGATTCTCCCACGTTGCCCGTACGTCGCATTATGTAGAAGCCCGCTGCAAGCATCAGAAGAGCAAGCAGGATTGGCAGCAGCATCGTCCACGGTGGCCCGCCGGCGCGGCTGCTGCTTCCACTGTCATCATTCGGCGAGCCAAGTAGAGCGAGTGGGTCTCCCTGCTCCATCTCGACGGAAGCACGAACAGGCTCAGATTGAATCTCACCCGAGTCAATTGCAGCGTGGAACTCCCGAGCGGTCGTTCGGTACGCAACGGCAGGATTGTGACCCTCTGAAACAGCGATCACCGTCATCGAAGCCTGCCCCCCGGATGCGGAAGGCACGGCCAGCTCGACAGGCTTCGCAGTTCCGCTCGTTGCCCAGTAGGCATAGCTCCCGCTGTCATCGGCCAGTTCGACCTGGACGAGAAGATCTGCATCGACGCCAGAGGCATCGATATCAACGAAAGAGCCCTCGAATCCGATGGCAGAAGAGCGCGGCATGATCGCCGTAAACTGGTTTCTGCCTACAGTCGCCGCAGGATGGGCGGACCCGCCGATCTCACCGTCAATTGCCGGGTTCCACTGCCGGTCGCCATCGATATCGTCAAAGAAGCCGTGCTTGATGAAGATTGCGTCGATCTGCTGCTGAGTGGCGTCGATAGAACCGTCCTCGTCCACGTCTTTGCCTGCGAAGGCATCTGACAGCCTGGCGTATAGCTCCTCCACGGTTGTTATTCGGTCTCCCCCGACGCCCCAGTCCGATGTAATCGCTCGCAACAGGTCAGGTAACTCAAGATTGATATCGTCATCGTCAGACCCGGCCGGCCGGCCCGGTGTGGCATCAACGGTACTGAACTCCACACTCTCAGGCGCCGCCACGTAGAAGACGCCGACCTGGCTTGGTCCGAGTGACTCAGGCCTGACCGCCGTAACCTGGGTGAAAACCGAATTACCCGACCCGTCGATGAGGTTGACCGTGACCTCGGGGCTTCGGGCCACCTTTGAACCCAGGTTCCTCACACGCCCAATTGCGAAATTACCCGACACCGCGGTCAGAGCCGAAACAGACTCCACGTCGAGATCTACGCTCGTGCCCGAGTAGTCTTCCGGCCCATCCTCGAAGTCCAGCAGCAGCCCTGCCAGCGTGAACTCCTCCCACCAGCCAACCGCCTCCCAGGGCTTGCGGTCAGCCTCAATGTCGTATTCGGCGCCAATCTTGTAGCGCTGAGCACTCTCCTCGTTGTCAATATGCTTCGAGACCATCACGGAGTAGAACTCGGAAAAACCTTCGATCAACGAGTCGGTCGTCTTCTGGTTGCGGAAATACCCACCGTGGTTCCGGTCACCGACGTTCACAGCGATCTCGTTGTTAACCACATCGGCCATAAAGGCGTGGCCGAACTCGTGGTACTCACGGTTGTCCGGCGTGCCGCGATAGTTGATATCGCTGGATGGGAAGCCAAGCGCGATGTAAGGCTGTTCCACCGTTCGTCCTGTAGTTGTTCCCGCATAGAAAGCGAACTCGGCCGTACCCGTCGGGTCACAGAACAGACTTGACGAGCTGCACCACCCATAGACAGGAACCGGCAGCCCATAGTCGAGCGGAGCGCCGACCTGCGTCGCCAATTCAGCTGCTCGGTTGAAGTTCTGGTAAAGCTCGATGATGGACGGCCAGCGATCCAGGTCGCCGTCCGGAGCCCGATACGTCTCATCCAGGTTCCAGATGTCGAAATTAACCACGCAGACACCGTTTTCCGCAGCCACCTGGCTCAGATCCCTCTCCAGTGTCACCGCTGCCTGCTCGGCGAAGACGCGGAACACCGGTTCCGTGCGCCCTCCGTCCGTCGGCGTCAGAACGACTCTGCCGCCAAACTCTACGGGGATGCCGAAGCTGTACGATCCGGTCTCGCCGGTAGCACCTGAGACAACAAGCGACCGCGAGCTGTCATGTAGAGAGACCCGTACAAGCGGCACGGCGATGCCGCGAGAGTCTGTGACTCGGCCCCGCACAAGGCAGGAGCCGGACGGTACATCAGCGGGAGAGACCGCGTTGCCGCTGTCCTCGCTGTTTGAGCCACCCTGCGATCCACCGGCATTCAGCGTAGCGGTAGCAGTCCCGATCCCTGTCGGCTGCTCGCCTGTGCCTCCGTTGCTGACCGGGCTTGCCTGCCCCTGTCCGGTTGGCTGTCCCTGTGAGCCTGCGCCAGAAACGCCGCCGCCGGGCACACTGGTTCCTGAATCCACCGTCTCACCGATCGTTCCCGGGTTCGCTCCCACGATCTCCGGTGGGCACGGCTCTGACACAGTCGACGCTGCGCTAACCAGGTTAGCTGCAAGCTTCTGCATGGCATTCGAATAACGTGTCTGCCCGGTGTAGTCAGCCCGCGCCTGTCCCACGAAGCCGAAGTAACTTCCCTTGATGGTGAACGGCCCCGGGGTTATCGAAGGAGGCAACCCGCAGTTACGCTCCAGCACGGCTGCAGGTCCGTCCTCTGTCCAGAGTATCGACACATCCGCAGAGACCGTTGTTGACGGTGCCAGAACATATTCGCAATCGAGTCCGAACAGATCGCCAATCGCGTTGACCTCGCCATCTGAAACCAGTTCGAGGCCCACGAGAGTGTTGGGGCAGACGATTCCGGCTTCATCGGCTGACGACACATGATTTGCGTCACCAAAAACACCCGTTAGCCACGGTGTGCCGAGCGCGCCGCCGGTAATCAAGAGGGCGGCCGCCATAGCAAACATCATCATCGAAGACGACCTTCTTGATTTTTTTCGCCTTATGTATCGCTGCGAAGGCTTGCGATCCTGAAACATGACGACGCCAACTCCTGACCTGTCTGACTATGCGGCCTGTCCCCACAACGCTTCCTGCCCCGTCGCTCCGCTATCAGTACCGTCTGCAACACCGTCGTCAGCGCCGCTAGTAATCCTGTTGGCATCACTGGCAGATTCGCCGGTCCCGGCAGGTCTCAGCGGCACCTCGAACATCACGGTCGTACCCTCTTTCGGAATACTGTTGACGCTGATCTGTCCTCCGTGACCGGCGACGATCTGCCTCGCCAGTACAAGGCCAATGCCCGCACCTTGAACATCAGGGTTCTCGGCGCGCCAGAACATCTCGAATATGTGCTCCTGGTCTTCTTCCGAAATTCCAATACCCTCGTCAACAACCTCAACGTGCAGGCTCTCGTGGGCAATCTCAGCGGCAAGACGAATTGTCGAACCGTTCGGTGAGTACTTCGATGCGTTGCTGACCAGGTTCGAGAAGACCTGGATCAGGCGGCCTCTATCACCCTCCATGCTGCCGAGTTCACGATTGGCCTCCACCTTCAGCACCTGTTGCCGGGTGTTCAGGTCAGGTGAAAGTGACTCTGCGACCTCATCCAGCATCGGGCGCACCGGAAACTCGTCGTACACGATTTCCAGGGAATCCACATTCGTACGCGCCGCGTCGGAAAGGTCTTTGACGAGCCGGTTCATCTGCCTGCCGTTTCGACGCGCCGTGCTCAACTGCTCAATCTGGCGCTCAGTCAGGTTTCCGGTCCTGTTTCGCAGCACCAGTTCCAGGAACGAGACAAGTGAAGCCAGCGGGTTGGACAGCTCGTGAGATATAGCCGAAATAAATCGAGTCCTGGACTCATTGAGCTCGTTCAGCTCCAGGTTCCTGCGACCAAGGACCTCCTGTTGCTCGCGCTCAACGGCCAGCGCCCGCTCGTTGCGCTTCCAGATTCGCAGGTCGGCTGCCAACACGAACGCAAGGAGAATCAGAAAGACTCCACTCAGGCTGATCAGAGTCGTCTTCATCACCGTGTTGCGAGATTCGCTGAGAAGACCTGCGACGCCGGGCGGGACAGGCCGGGAGACTCCCAGCACCTGCACTGGCTTGCCGGAGGTCTCACCGATCAGGGGAACAAAGGTGACGACAAGGTCTGCCGGCTCACCCGGATTCCCCGGTAGCAGGGCAGCGTCATCCAGGATTCCGGAAACCGTCTCGCCGCTCAACGCCCTCGCAAGACTGTCGTCTGTCAGACGCGCGGCCATCGGTCCCTGCAAGGTCGAAGACCAGATGCGGCTGCCACTCGTGCCGTAGATCGCCAGGTCCGTGATATCGAGAGCCTTGAGCACGGTCGGGGCATTGATTAACAGTGTCGTTGCGTTGAATGCTGGCGACGGTAGCAGCTCAGTTGGCGCTCCCTGCAACGGTGGACTCACCGCCTCGCCCGGCGCATCTGCGGCAAGCAGTTGGCCGACAAGAGTGGCGATGAAGCGAGCATCTCGCTCTGACTGAGATTCGGTCAGGCTCAACAGGCTTCTCTCCGCCGATGAGGCCGTCAGAGAGTTGACCGCAACCGCTCCAGCGCCAATGGTCATGGCGCTAAACAGAACGAACACTATGGTCAGTTGAAAACGCTTCATATCTGGATTGCGACCGTGCGGTGATTCGGTAGCGGATCGCGCCCGCTCGCCGTCACTCTGGCTCTCATCTGATCTCCACCACCTGAGAGAACACCGGCACGCTCCCATCGAAAAGCTCGTACTCAAATGAGTCACCATCTACGCTCAAGCCGTCCGCCACATAGAGAATCTGGCTCGTACCGATCACAGTCGCTGAGCCATGCGTTGGCTGTGACTTGATGGTCAAGACCGGCTCGATGAGGCCGCTCAATGTCTGCGGACTGACGGAAATTACAATCTCGTCAGCACCCGGCTGTTGATTTGCCGGGTCCAGCAGATCTAGGATCTCCTGCAACGTCGGTTCATCCAGGACAGAGGTTGGCTCAAGTCTCGGCGCAGCCTGCCCGCCTTGGTCATCACCACCGAGCAAACGGCCAAGCCGGCGCTCCACCTCATCGGCATCCAGGTCCGAGATGTCGTCAGGCACGGTGATCTCAGTCGAATTCACCTGCTCCTGGGCGCCCGTTGGTGAAACCTTGAGCCCTGTAGAGCATGCGGCTGAGACGAGCGCCACCAGCATGAGAGCGGCCAGGGCGACAGCTACACGATTCAAATCGGCTGGCAATGTCCTGGCAGTAACGCCTGACACCGGAACCTCTCGATGCCACTGATCTTCAGCCGACGAACTATTTCCAGACGCTGATTCCATGCTTTGCCCTGATAGATTCTGATCAATCCTGGAATTGACCGATGATTGGGCCGAGACGCACTGCCGTCTCTCCGTCCCGGTTTTCTCGCTGAAGAATCCGCACCCAGGCTGATCACGTCACGCCCGCGCGACTCTTCACTAGACTCCATCATTGGCTGATGGCGAACACTGGTGGTGAGACACAGCGGTCATGGTGGTGAGCCACTCCGTGTGCTATCGGTTGGAATACGGGTTGATTCGGCGTTCCGCAGTTTGAGCGGCCTCAAGATGCGCCCCAGTGTCGACCGCCCGTGTGGCACGTGTTTGCGAAGGGTGGTTGACCGAGGATCAGTACCAGGTGAGCCACTTGGATCAGGAAGCGCCTGAATCCCTCAGCGGACAGGTCCAGTTCTGATCTGCACGCTTCTCGCTGCGCCCCCCGCAGGTCCGGCGCGCACGATTGCCGAGCCTGCGCGATCACTCACGCCTTGGTGATACTCTTTTGCCCGTTCTGTGAAGGCCCTTCGCCCGTGTCCCAAATGCGCCGCCGCAATCTCCCG
>JAJCYY010000066.1 GCA_029262735.1 Chloroflexota bacterium
TAGAGGAAGAGTCCGGACTGGACATCGAGCTGAGTTTGACCTACCGCTCGCTGCGCCACTTTTCGAAGCTGAATTCTGGCGACGTGAAGTAGTGGTGCATATCGCCCTCTTTAGCGCGTACGTCGACACACGCCTTCGCAACATCGGTAGCAATATCAGCAGGCACCCGCGTCACGCCGTCCCCGTCGCAAACAAGAATGTCACCGGGGGTGATCGTCAGCCCTGCCACCTCAACCGGAACACCGTGCTCAATCATATTGAACGGGCCGTGACCCGGCACCTGCCCCGTCGCCCACAGGTGAATACCGCATTTCTCAATGCCCGGAACATCACGCGCATTGCCATCGACAACCGCGCCGACAGCCCCAAGCGCTGACATTGTGTAAGTCATGCCGTCGCCGATGATCGCTCCGCGGCGCGCAGGTGAATCAACATCTTTGAGCACCGCAATCACCGGTGCATCCGCCTCGCCAATCGAGTCCCAGAAATCGTTGCGGTCAGCCGTGTCCCTCGAAGGCTCATTTAGCGGCATCCATGTAGATGTCAGTGCGTAACCCACAACTACCGAGCCAACTGCGCCAATCATCCGCCGCATGCCAGGTCCCGTGTAGTCAGCACCCTCGGGTGTGTACCCGCGCACCAATATCGCAGCGTTCTGCACCGTGGCCGAATCGTATTCGCCAAGCGTCTTGAGGACCGCCGGGTCTGTATTTGCTAACACCATAAATACCTCATCAATTCGGGCGACCAGGCTCTATTCGGTCGCGTCCGGCAGCGGCGCGATCTCCGGCTCAAGCTCCAGTGGTTCACCTGGAAAGAAGTCACGCCACGGCTCAAACTGCTCAACGAAGGCACGGCCCTCTTCAAAATTGTTCAGGCCCTTAATGGCCCGACCAGGGTCGTAACCATTCGTCTTGGCCAACGCCTCAATGCCGCGTTTCGTCTGTCGGACACCGCCCACAGAGAACCGGCTGCCGTCCTCTTCTTCAACGGTGAGATCGAAGCCCTTTTTACGCTCTCTCCAGTACAACCTCATTGGTCTCTCCAACTGCAGTCCGGACGTTTAGTAATCTCGGTTGTGACGATTTCGCCACGGCCAGCAAAGCGTATCAGACAACCAGTTGCTGTTCCTTGTTGATGCGACATTGATAAGCGAGAAGCGGCGTATTTGCTGAGCGGCGGCGAGCCGCCTCGGAACGACGGACACAGATGCGCCCCTAAAATTAGCAGCAACTTGTGAATCACCGGAAAACGCGGCTAACCGCCTGCACTACTTCAGGTGCGGTAGCGCCCGGTCAAGAATGGCGTGTGCGACTGCTAGCTTGTCCATCAGCGGCAACTGCTCCGTAGCACCCGTCGCATCTACTATCGCAACACGGTTCGTGTCTGTGCCGAACCCAGAGCCAGCCTCACTCACATCGTTCGCCACCGTGAAGACAGCGCCCTTTGACTCCACCTTTGAACGTGCCTTAAAAGCGGCATCGCCAGTTTCGGCAGCGAACGCAACCTTCACCAGCCGAGGCCCAGTAGCGAGCGGCATCCAGTCCTCGTTCTTCGCCAGTTCAAGAGTCAGGCCAGAGCCGTTTTTCTTGATCTTCTCTGCCGCAACTTCTACAGGGCTGAAGTCAGATATTGCAGCGGCCATCACCAGCAGATCAGCCGGTTTAGACGCCGTCAACACTGCCTCGCGCATGTTATTCACAGTGTGCGCACTCAGCACGTTCACTCCCGCTGGTGGTTGCAGTGCGGTCGGCGCGCTCACCAGCGTCACATCGGCACCACGGTCTCGGGCAGCCTCTGCCAGCGCATATCCCATCTTGCCAGAGGACCTGTTCGAAATGAAGCGCACCGGGTCGATCGGCTCCTGTGTGCCTCCCGCTGAGACCACCACTTTTCGCCCCGAGTAATCTCCGTTGCGTCCAATCGCCTGTCGTACCAACCCGACGATATTCGCGGGTTCCTGCATTCGGCCTTTGCCGATCAGTCCGGAAGCCAGCCTGCCCTCACCCGGCTCTGCGACGGTCGTGCCCCGACCACGAAGCGTTTCTACGTTCTGCCGCATGGCGGGAGATACGTACATGTTGGCGTCCATCGCCGGGGCCACGACCAGTGGTGCAGCGGTTGCAAGAACCGTTGCTCCAAGTGCGTCGTCGGATAGGCCGAGCGCCAGTTTTGCGAGCGTGTTAGCCGTTGCAGGGGCAACAACGATGCAGTCGGCGTTTAAGGCGAGCGAAACGTGGTCGATAGCCAGTGGCGAGTTCGCTTCCCAGAGACCAGTAGTAACGGGTCGGTGGGTGAGTGCCGCAAAGGTGGATTTACCGATGAACTCCTGCGCCGACTCTGTAAGGATCACATCAACCTGCGCGCCTGCCTGGACCAGCTTGCTTGCAAGGTCGGCAGCTTTGTAAGCGGCGATGGAGCCGGTCACACCGAGCACCACGTTCTTGCCTGCAAGTGGCAGGAACGGTGCTGAGGCCGAGTTGTTCTGTGAGTCTGGCATGACAGGCGTGGGGTTGATATTGAGTGGAGGCGGATCCGTTGTTTGGTCGCTTTCTGGAGAGAAGGATTGTCGGTCGGGGTGGCTGAGTGGGTTGTCATTCTGAACTAGATTCAGAATCTCTCGGGAAACCGTGTTTCAGCGGTCAGATCCCTCGACCCGCAAGCGTGTGCCCGGTGTCGGAACGACACAAAAACATCGCTTGCTCCACAAAAACGCCGCACGCGGCATCAGCGGTTCATCTCGTGAATCAGGCGCAGTCCTTTCAGAGTCAGATCGGGATCGTGAACATCGAACACCTGCGTCAGCGGCGCAATCACCGCCGCCAGACCACCGGTCGCGACGATCTTGCAATCTTCAGGCGCTCCCGGCGAAAGCTCCTCGGTGAACCTTCGCACCATGCCCTCCACCAGTTCCACGTTGCCAAGCACGAGGCCCGACTGCATCGACGCCACGGTGTTGTGTCCGATCACCGAGTCCGGAGCCGCCAGTTCCACACGGCGCAGTTGAGCGGTGTTGTTGTACAGGGCCTCGGCGGCCGAACGCATTCCCGGTGCAATGGCGCCACCGATGTACTCACCATTCTCATTGATAGCGTTGAACACGGTGGCTGTGCCAATATCCACAATCACGGCAGGTTTGCCGTAAAGAGCCACAGCGGCAACGGCATCCGCTATGCGGTCGGTACCCACGTCCTGTGTGCGGTCGTAGCTGACCCTGATGCCGGTCTTCACGCCGGGTCCGACAACCAGCGCGTCAATGCCGGTCAGGTCCATGATCGCTTCGTGCACGGTATGCGTGAGTGGCGGAACGACCGAGCACATGGCGATGGAATTGAGCTGCGATGGCTCGACGCCGCGAGACTTCAAGAGCCCTTCGATGATCAGGCCCAGCTCATCCGCGGTCCTGTCGGGGTCGGTCGAAATCCGTGCGGTCGTGCGTAGGTGATCGTCTTCGAACACGCCGAAGGTGAGATTGGTATTGCCGATGTCGACTGCAAATATCCTGTCCATTGCATACGATTATACGTTCACAAGGCGGAGTGACGAGTGTATTGGCACCGATCTTGTCCGGCACGCCGCCGATTAAGCTTCCAGCGACTTAAATGATGTTGGAACAGCGTCTGCAACATCGCCGGCGGTCATGCCGCGTTCGCCGATGCTCGTCCGTGCAGAGTCGCCAGCCAGACCGTGCAGGTAAACCGCAAGCGATGCCGCATCGAAGGCAGCATCCGGTGTCTGTGCAAGCAAGCCCGCTAGTAGCCCTGCAAGCACATCGCCCGTCCCACCTTTCGCAAGCCCTGAGTTGACCCACGGGCTAATGCGGATGCGACCTTCTGGTGTGGCGATCAGCGTTGCTGCGCCCTTGAGAACAACCGTTGCGTTGAAGCGGATTGCCGCCTCTTTCACCGCTGCCACACGATCCTGCTGGACATCGGCTACCGAGCAGTCCAGGAGCCTCGCCATCTCTCCCGGATGCGGGGTGAGCACGGTAGGTGGTTTCAGAGTTCCTGGCCATCGAGGCATTCGTGAGACGATGTTCAGCGCATCGGCGTCGAGGATTACCGACGTATCTTCCGGAGCGTTTCGGACGAACTGCTCCACGAACCGAACCGTCTCGGGAGACTGGCCGAGTCCCGGTCCGATTAAGACAGCGTCCATATCCACCGCGGCATTAAGAAGTTCAGTGCAGGCCACTGGATGATCGAACCCGTCATCCGTGTTCACCGGTAGCGGCAGGTAGATCGCCTCTTGCACTCCGCCCGCAATCAGGTTGTGAACCGGCTCTGCTGTTGCCAGATAGACCAGCCCCGCACCGGAGCGAACCGCCGCACGCACCGCGAGTAGCGGCGCTCCGAGGTAGTTGCGAGAGCCGCCAACAATCAGAGTTCGTCCAAACGAGCCCTTGTTCGCGTCTCCAGCACGGTCCGGCAGCAGTCGAGCCGCCAGTGACGGCGTCATCCACTCAGCTGAAATGTCTTCAGCAAGCCCTGGGGGAATGCCGATGTCCAGCACTCGAATCTCGCCGCACATACCTTCACCTGCGGTCACAACCGGTCCGAACTTGGGAAACCCAAGCATCAGCGTCAGGTCGGCTCGAAGGCCGTTTTCATCGAAATCACCGCTGTCGGCATTCATCCCGGTAGGCAGATCAACAGTCACCACCATCTGAGCAGCTTCTCGTACCGATCGAAGCAGATCGGCAAGCGGCTCATCTATGCGCCGTGACCTGCCAGTACCAAGCACAGCGTCGATCACTACATTGCTACGAGACGCCGCTGATCGAACCATTCCTGTAGCTGGGTCGCTCTCCAGCTCAGAAGCCGGAACGAACTCCACACCGGCAGCTTCGGCCAGCTCCCGCTTGTCGTCCTTCTCAGGCCTCCGAGCCACGGCGA
>JAJCYY010000067.1 GCA_029262735.1 Chloroflexota bacterium
AGTACGAGAACGTCCTCTCTCGCGATCCCGATGTTCATATGGGACAGGGACATGGGCTTCCGAGAGAGGACGTTCTCGTACTGGGTGATCAAGTGGGGCATCTTTCCGGTGTTCGGCGTGCTGGAGGGTGTTTACTGCTTCGTGCGGCTGATCGAGTAGATGTGGTTGTTGGAGAATTCCGCCAGCAAACGCAATTTGCTCGAGCGTGTCCGGTTTTAGCCTGCTCATGCATTTAAAGAAACAGAGGCAGAACAGCAGGAGCCGATCCTTTGGACGAAGCACGGGCAGTTGAGCAGATCCGGGAAGGCAATAACGACGCCTTCGATCAGATCATGTTGCGGTACGAAACGCTGTTGCTCAGGTACCTGAGCAGGCTCACCGGCGATGGTGAGCTTGCGAAAGACCTGACACAGAAGACGTTTCTCGACGCTTACAAGGGCATCCTGGCAACGGGTGAGGACCTGTCGCTGAAGGCGTGGCTGTACCGCATCGCCACCAACAACGCCCTGCAACACCGCCGTCGCAACAAAGTACTGTCGTTCATACCGTTCTCCCGGCTCGGAGACATCGTCACCGGGCGGTTAAAGGCCCCGGCGGCGCCAATGGACGAAAAACTGGCTGTTGAAGAGGCGCTGTTGAGGGTGCCTGCGGACCAGCGCACCCCGATGGTGCTCCACTTTGTCGAAGGTTTCCGTTACCGCGAGATCGCCGAGTTGCTCGGCATCTCCGAGGACGCGGTTCGTAAGCGAGTCGCCCGCGGGAGCAAGCTGTTCAGGAGCGAATACCGGGAAGAAGCGGAAGGAGAGCTGCGATGAAACACGCGGACATGGGCGAATTGCTTTCTGCTTACGCCAACGACGAAGTCTCGCAGACACAGCTGGAGTTCGTTGAAGAGCACCTGCTGAGTTGCCTCGAATGCCGTGACGAACTGGCCGAATACAACCTAGTCAGGCGTCGACTCACCGGGCTGAGAGAGTTTTCAGCGCCGAGCATAATCGGAGATACCACGATGACTGCAGTTAGAACAGAAACAATCGACGGTCCGCGTTTGCCGCGCATCATGCGTCCCGTGCTGGCAGCCAGCGCGGTCGCCGCTGCAATCGCCATCGCGCTGGTGATCACGCTGTCCGGCGGCAATGGCCGGAGCGCGATCGCGCGAGCGTACGACGCAGTTGCTGGGCTTGAGTCTTACCGGATGACCGGGACGACGACCTTCATGGAGGGCAATCAGAGCTTCGAAACCACCTTCGATTGGACGTTCGACGGGTCCGACCGCACAAGCGGCATCTTGAGCGGCCCGGAAGGCGACACCGAGTTTTTCATAGACGGCGATGTGCAGTATGTGCGCTCGCAGTCCGACGGTGGCGGCGGTGGCGTCATAGTGATACTTGAAGACAGCCTGCTGAGCCCGGTTCCCACACGTGAAGGCACGCTCCGATTCCTGGAGTCGCTGGTCGGCGTGACCGAACTGCCGATGGAGAAGATCAACGGTGTCAGCAGCCTCCACTTCTCCGGCGATATCGACCTCGGTCCTGAGTTCGACGGGATACTTGCCGGTTTGGACGCCGGATCGGACGAGTACGCACAGATGAAGGCCTTCTCCGATATCCAACGTCAGTCCGAAATAGCGATCGAACTGTGGATCAGCGAAGAGGACTACCGGATCCAGCGTCTGGTGATTGACGCCCGACTGGCAACGGCTAGCTCTAGTAACGGAGTGGTCGTACAGGCAGGCTGGATGACCTCTCGGACCGTGGCCGACTATTCAGAGTTCAACGAACCGGTAGACCTCGCACCGCCGCTCACGCCCGCGGGCCAGCTAGAGCCCGGCTGGCTGAGTTCTAGAGGCGGGCCAAGTCCTGGCGACGCGCAAGCCCCGACACCCGTCACGTCTCTGGAACCGCGCTAGCCCCCATGCTTTCCCGGCCATCCGCTGCTCCCGGATGCATTTTCGTCAGCTAGATAGCGGTCGAGGATGGCTGTTCCTTATCGCTGGCCAGGGTTTCCTGCAGGCGACGCAGGCGGTTGAGGTGGAACTCCACGTCTCGTGCATCGTCGCTGCCGGTAGCGGCGGCCCGCAGAGTGCTCACGCTCATGTGTGTTGCGCCAATCTCTCGCCAGCGCGTCGCAGTCTCGGCCCACCCGTCTGCATCGTCACCGCTGACAGACACCGTGCCGTTCAGCCCAATCTCGTTCGGATTGCGTCCGTACTCCTCGGCGTAGGAGCGCATCTGCTCGAACAGCAGCTTGCCGCGCGAGTCGGGCGAGAACTGCGGCATCCAGCCGTCTGCCATGCGAGCTATTCGGCGAACGACGCGGTCTGCGCCTCCGCCCATCCAGACCGGAATCGGCCGCTGAACAGGGAGCGGGTTGATCCCGGCGTCGGTCACACGGTGCCATTCACCCTCGAAGCTCACTGATCGGTTACGCCAGAGCAGCCGCATCAGCTCGATCTGCTCTTCGGTTCTGCGGCCGCGGGTTTCAAAATTTTCATCGAGTGCCTCGTACTCAACGTCGTTCCAGCCGACGCCGATGCCAAGCCGGAACCTGCCTTTGGTGAGCACGTCAAGAGTGGCGGCCTGTTTGGCGACGAGGACTGTCTGGCGCTGGGGGAGAATGAGGACGCTGGTGGCGAAGCCGAGCCTGGTGGTGATGCCGGCCATGAAGCTGAACAGTGTGAATGGCTCCATGAAGGCATCGTCGACGTCATAGACGCCTCGCCAGTCTGGTCGTGATGCGGGATTTGCGCCAATGACGTGGTCGAACGCGGCGATGAAGCGGTAGCCCATCGCTTCGGCCGACTGCGCGAAGGTGCGGATGGTTTCGGGGTCTCTGGGGAGTTCGGTCTGAGGGTAGATGACGCCTATATGCAAGGTAGCTCCTGATGGAGGTGCCGGCCGGGAGTTGTTGACCGAATGATAGATGTGCCCCGCAATTTGGGGAAGGTGGGGGGATTGCCGCTGATGCAGAGTGCGGTTCTGGTGCGTTGCCTCATCCGCCCCGGGTCCCTCGCCCACGAGTGGGCACCCGTGTTTCGGGACAATGAGTTGCGGCGGATCTTTGCTGGTAGGGGCTCCGCTTGCTGCGCCCGGTCCGCGAAGCGGGCGTGTGTGTCATCCTGAGCCGGGGTACCCGATTGCGGGTCAAGCGTGTCATCTCGACCGCGGGGTACCCGCCTGCGGGTCGCAGGGATCTTGAACGGTCGCCCGAGAGATTCTGAATCAAGTTCAGAATGACAGACTTTGGCGGCTCTGGCGTTGCCGGGCGCAGCAAGGGGCGCATCTACAAGAATGAAGTCCATGCGCCGCTGCCAAGAGCGGTGTGAACCTCCCACTGCTAAACATGATGCGTCGCGGTATCCTGATATGAGCGCAGTCTGAAACCGTCGAAGGCCGTCCAAATCGGCCGATCGCGCGCACAACCTCGACAACCCCCTCGAAGCAAGGGAAAAATGCTGACCATTGAGTAGGTGACATACGGCGGTCGACTTGGCCGATTGGCCAATCAGTCGGGCCGTCGCACAGCGCAGTGAGACCAGTCTCGTTTTCTCACCTGCGCTGACTCTCCGTGCCGTCATCACCTTAACCACCTGCTCACACCCGGAACACAGCCAGCATGATCTCCGCAGAAAACCTCGCAATGGCGTTCGGCCCGCGCCAACTATTCGCGCCCGCCAACTTCACAATATCCAACGGCCAGCGCGTCGCGCTTGTCGGCCCAAACGGCGCAGGCAAGTCAACGCTGCTGCAGATGATCGCCGGTCTGCTAACGCCTTCATCCGGTCGTGCAAATGTTGTCGGCGGAGAGCTTGCTTACCTGCGGCAGGAGTCGGACATCGGGCTCGACCTGCCGCTTCGTGAAGAGATGTGGAACGCGCTGCCAGAGGCGAACGCCGTGCGCCTACGCATAGCGGCTATCGAGAACGAGATGGTCACGAATCCGGAGCGGGTGGAAGAGCTTTCGACCGAGCTTGACCGTGCGCAGGACCGGTTCCGGATTCTTGGCGGTCAGCGCGCTGAGCCGGACATAAGCCGCGTTACCGAGGGTCTGGGCTTTTCGAAGCAGGACATGGACAAGCTGTGCGGGGAGTTCTCCGGCGGCTGGCGCATGCGAATCTCGCTGGCGAAGATCCTGGTGCGGCGTCCTGAGCATCTGCTGCTTGACGAGCCGACGAACCATCTCGACCGGGATGCGCGCCACTGGCTGCAGGGTGAGCTTTCCGAGTATCCCGGAACGCTGGTGATCGTGACGCACGACGGCAGTTTCCTTGACCGCGTTGTGAACCGCGTGCTGAGCATCGAGCACGGCCGCGTTGTGCCGTATGCGGGCAACTATTCGCAGTTCCTTGACGAGCGGGCCGAGAACGAGGAGCGACAGATGAATGCGTCTGAGCGGCAGTCCCGGCAGATTGCCCAGACGGAGCGGTTCATCGAGCGGTTCAGGTCGAAGGCGACGAAAGCCCGGCAGGTGCAGAGCCGCATAAAAATGTTGGAGAAGATCGAGCGCATCGACCGGCCGCAGTCGGTGACGGCGACAAACTTCCGCATTCGCTCGACGGGGCGGGTTGAGCGGGTTGTGGTGGAGGTCGGCTCACTCGGGCATGAGTGGGAGGGTGCGCCGGTGCTGCTGGATGTGGCGCTGGAGGTTGAGCGCGGGCAGAAGGTGGCGCTGGTTGGGCCGAATGGCGGCGGGAAGTCGACGCTGCTGCGGATTCTTGCGGGCGAGGTCGAGCCGACGGAGGGCAAGGTGCGCTGGGCGGAACGGGCCCGGGTTGGCTACTACGCGCAGCACCAGGATGAGTCGCTGGACCGGCGGGAGACGGTGCTTGGCGAAGTGAGGAAGGCGGCAGGTAAGCAGCCGGACGGGACTTTACGGGGCGTGCTGGGACGGTTTTTGTTCAGCGCGGACGATGTGTTTAAGTCGGTGGCGATGCTTTCGGGTGGCGAGAAGAGCAGGCTTGCGCTGGCAAAGTTTCTGATCGAGCCGAACAATGTGCTGCTGCTGGATGAGCCGACGAACCACCTGGATGCGGTGACGCGGGATGAGCTGCTTTCAGCTCTGGATGAGTATGACGGGACGATCATCTGCGCCAGCCACGACCCGGCGATAGTGGATGAGATTGCGACGCATGTGTACGGCGTGGAGAGCGGCGAGGTGGCGCTGGCTGAGGTCAGGGTGTAGGGGGGGGTGCCTCTGCCGGCCCGCCCTCCCCCGGCTAAACCACTTCGTCCAGGTCGTCGAAGGCGTTGGCGAAGGACGGCTTCCTGCCGCGGTCTGCCGGCCTCTCGAACGATACGTTCGGCAACCGGACTTCAACCGTTGTGCCTGCGCCCGGTTTGCTGGTGAGATTCAGTTCGCCGTCGTGCATGAGGACTATGCGGCGGGATATGAAAAGGCCAAGTCCGGTCCCCGGAACTGTCGAGTTCTCGGCTGATTTTGTCCTGAAAAAGGGATGAAACAGCGATCCCTGATCGTCCGGGTCGATGCCATCACCCTGATCCACAACGGACAGCGTCAGTTCACCGGCTTTGACACTGGAGTTCAACTGAACTGTTGAGCCATCCGGCGAGTACTTTGAAGCGTTCGTGATCAGGTTGAACATGACCTGCGCCAGCCTGGTGTGGTCGCCATTGATCCAGCAGGGATCATGCGTAACGTTCACCAGCAGGACCTGGCTCCGCCGGACGATCACGGAGACCAGGTCGTCGGCGATTCTGTTGACGAACGCGGCAACCTCGATCGGGGCGATGCTGATCGATAGCTTGTCGCTCTGAATACGGGAGAGGTCCAGGAGGTCGTCGATCAGCAACTTCAGTCGCTCGCTGTTGCGCTCGATGACATTGAACCTGTCTCGTTGCAGTTCGGTCTCGGCATCATTTCGGGCAAGCCTGGTGAAGCCGAGTATTGCCGCCATTGGCGTTCTCAGTTCGTGCGAGACGGTTGCGATGAACTGGTCCTTGGCACGGTCCAGCTCTTGAAGTGTTGTGGCCCGGAGTGTCGACTCATCAGCGATTCTCTTCTGCGACTTCAGCAGGCGTGCGGTCCACATTCCCAGGAAGCTGGTCAGGGTGAGAAACGCGATGCGGACAGGAAGCTGTTCAATTTCGTAGCTGTTTGGCGGCAGGAAGGCGATGTAGGTCCATGAGATCCACCCCATCCAGAATATCGTGTATGGAATTCCCAGCCTGAATCCCAGCCGTGACGACCACAGGACGAGAATCGGGAACATCGCCAGGTACATGTCATTGGTCCGCAGCGATTCTTCGACCACCCAGAGCGATCCGGTCCAGCCGATGAGCAACGAGACGTTGTCTATGGCGAACCCGGCCATGGCCAGAGTCGCCACCCTGCCGTGACGGAGCATCTGGAACAGAACCAGGTTGCCTGCCAGCGCAAGAGCGCCCGCGACAAAGATGAAAATCGACGATCCGGCACTTCCCCAGGTGAGAATTGCTGCGGTTACGCTAACGACGATGATGGCGATGCGGCTGGCAAACCAGAGGTTCTCGATAGACCTGGTCGTGTCGAGGTTTTCGGACACTTCGGCTTTAAGCCACTTGAAATACGATGCGACGAAGTTCGGCCTCACCCGGTCGGTGGCGGAGACTACCCCGGGGCCGGCGTTGCGGTCGCCATGTGCTTGATGCTGTGTGTGCTCTGCTGTCATTTGCTAACGGCTCGGTGCCCCGGGCGCGCCAGTGCTCGCCGCGGGCGGGCATTCTGTGCGCTGCGGCAAGATGAGAGCCGGATCGGATGTGGCATCTACCGATATTAGGCAGACCAACGCATTTACTCGCCGTGGCGAGCACATAGGCGACTGTGGTTTTCCGTCACCAATTCGTGCGAAGTGCGCGTCTGAGGCCGTTGGCGGCGACGTGAGCCCTACTGAGTGAACACAGACCGGCCCGACGGTCCGTTTGCCATCTCGAACGGTGCCACTCCACTCTCCACGGTTGGTTTTTATGTGTTTGCTTCTCTCGCCTTCGAGTTGAGCGGTGTCTACTGGTATTTCCGCCTACTTGTCACTATCTGGTCGCGTTCAGCATTGAATCTGATCGAACCAAGTGAAAGGCGGACTATGCGCGCAATGTTTTCCAGCGCTCACCTGAGACTGCGTGCTGCGCTCCCGATAGGTCTGATCACAGTTGTGTTTCTGGGCGTGGCATGCACTTCCACGCCTACGTTGATTCCGGATGCACAGGGCGCAAAGGTGCCCGACCCGACCAGTGCACCGGACCCGGCAGCGGGTGCCGGGGAGCATCTGCTGACGATCGGGGATATCTCGGATGAGCCTGCCGAGAAGATCGAGCGGTTCAAGCCTCTCGCCGACTACCTGGCAAGCCAGATGTCGGACCTGGGTTTCACCGGCGGCAACGTCGTCGTCGCCCGTGACATTGACGAGATGGTGAGTTTCATCGAGGACGGCAAGGTCGACATCTACATGGACAGTCCGTTTCCCATCCTCAAGGTTCAGAAACGCGCGCAGACGGAGTTCATCTTGCGTCGATGGAAGGATGGAGAGTCTTCCTACTACTCGGTCTTCGTCGGCATCGATGGCGATACCGCGCCTTCGCTAGACGCCGTTTCGGGAGCGGTCGTGGCTGAAGAGAACGAGATCGAGCAGTTGCGGACGATTGAGCGAAACGGGAAGAGGTTGAACTCCCAGATCGAGGAGCTGCTGGACCTTTCGAGAATTCAGACCAGGCGGCTGGACATCAGTCCGGGCTGGGTTGAGTGGAACACTTTCCTTGCGGATATCGAGCTGAGCATGAGGCCGTTGCTGGAAGCGGGCGGGCATCGGCTGATGATCGACCAGAGACATGGCGATGTCTGGGTGAAGATCGACTCCGATCGCATGATCCAGGTTGTTTCGAACCTGATCAACAACGCCTGCAAGTACTCGCAAGGCGCTGATCATATTGACATTGTTTCCGAGGTTTCGTCGGGCGAGGTCGTGCTGTCTGTGACCGACTACGGTGTCGGAATACAGCCAGCCGATCTGAAGAACGTGTTTACTCTGTTTTACCGCACACGCGATGCGATCGATTCGGCCGCGTCCGGCACTGGAATCGGTCTATTCGTCGCCCGCAGGATCATGGAGCTGCACGAGGGTGATCTGTCTATCGAAAGTGAGTACGGCCAGGGAAGCACGGCGAAGCTGACTCTGTCTTCGGCATTGAGTGAGCCGCCGTCAGAGGAACTGGCCTCACTGGCATTCAAGAACCGGTTCGAGAACCTGACGGCTTAGGCGGTTGGAGGATCGAGGACGGCCGGGATTGCCGTCTTCCTGCTCAGCCCACGGCGGCGGCTTCCGCACCTTCCGCTTTCGATGCATCCATTTCGCCGGATTCGACCTTGCGCTTCAGAGTCGCCAGGCGGCTCTTTTCCCGCTTCGGAAGATCCATCCGAATCATCGGGTATAGCAGCCATCCGAGGCCCATTTTTGCTGATGTATCGACCTTGAGCGTCACGTCGGTGCCATCGCCGCTCTGAGCGAAGCCGAACGTCCCTGTGCCTTCCATGACGTTGCTGTCGAACTTCACTTCGAACGACTTTCCCGGATCGAACGCGGTGATCTCCAGAGCGACCTTCGCCTTCATCATGGGAACTTTCATCACTTCTAGGAATGTGGTTCCGACGCTGATCGGGCCTTCGCTGGTTTTATCGGTCGAAATGATGTCAGAGTCGACGTTTTCCAGGAAGTATTTAAGGTCTGAGACCATCCTGAAAACATCTTCGGGAGGCTTCGCAATCTGTTCGGTGATGTCGACCTTCATGGTTTTCCCTCTCAGTTGAAGTACGATTTCTGCGTTTTTTCATCGCCCTGAGGACCAGGTGGGATGATACCCGATTTGAGAGAGGGTGATTTTCGGCACCAGACGTGCGACAGGTGGCGGAATGGGTGGGAGGAGGAGGAACTGCGTTCATCCCGCGGGCGGTGGGCGCAGATAGCGCTCGGGCCTGCTCCACAGGCGACTTGGGGCATGCACGCGCCATCTTGTCCTGTGAAGGCTTCATCCTGAGTTGAGCCGGGTGGGACGGGCCCGGCTGCCATATTGACCCGGAGATGGAACGTGAGTGCTCGCAGCCGGCTTGCGCCTGGACTGGTTGCCTGCGCTTTTGCAGTTGCGGTCTCGTGCGCCGGTGGCGAGATTGCACCCGCTGCTGAGTCGGCAGATGTCACGGTGGCGGTCCCACAGGCTACCGCGACGTTTGCAGCCACGAAGTTGCCCACAGCCGTTTCGACATCGGACCCGGGTGTCACGGGGCCAGCGGGGCCAACTGGGCCGATCGCCACACGAGTTGCGGAGCCGACCGTTTCTCCGACACGGACTCTGGCAACGGTCACTCCCGTCACAGCGACGACAACGCCAGATCCGGTCGCCACATCTACGGTCGCCGTAACGGACTCGACCGCAACACCTGTACCGACGCCAGAGCCGACTCTTACACCAACTCTGGTGCCGACACTGGCTCCCATATCCACGCCGACCTCCGTACCGACCTCGCTACCAACCGCAACACCAGAGCCGCCGGTCATCGACTGCGTCCTGGCGGGAATTGCAGAGCTGGGGATCCTGTATACACAGCCGCCGCCGCCCGGAGGATTTACAGGAGTCGAGCCATCACCCGCTCTCTACACAACGGAATGCGACATCTCGGTCGATCCGGCAGACCCGGTGCCGCAGGTCGTCTCGAGCCACTACGTGCCGATGGCGCAGCTCGAGCAGGTTTCGAGGTTCCGGTCCGGGGCGGGCCACAGCTTCACGGACGATTTCGAGTCATGCTCTTCGATGAAGCACTACTTCAGGTTTTACTCGCACCTGGATTGGACCCAGATCCCGGTGTTCAGTCCGACCGACGGCGTGGTTGCGATGCTGTCGCCTGAGGTCCTCGAGACGGGACAGCCGGCCGGACACCAGATCTGGATAGTTTCCGAGGCAAACCCGGCATACCTGATCCGCATTTTCCATGCTGACCCGCTGCCGCAGTTGGCAGTCGGCGATGCGGTCGCGGCCGGGGCGCAGATCGGGACCCATTCGGGAAGTCTTACCTGGTCCGATATCTCGTTCGAGGCGATCACGACGGGCGGGATGCGCAACCTGTCTTACATGGCGGCGCTGCCGCCGGAGCTTTTCGCAGATTTCCAGGCAAGGGGAGCGACCAGCCCTGACGATTTCATCCTGACCCCCGAATACCGGGCTCAGAACCCGATCCAGTGCGATGGAGAGTCGTTCGTTGGACCTTCGGGGATTCTCGGCAGCCCGGCGAACTTTTTCGTGCTGAACTAACGCGCTCGGCTGAGGCGGGCTTTACCGAGGATGGGTCTTTGCAGCCATGTTGGCGCGGCTTCCAGGAGGCGGAGGGGCAACGGGCCCTGTGACATCTCTTTCCGGTAGTGCCGGGAGGCTCGTTTTCGGACGTGCAGGAAGCGGTGAACATCGTGAGTGTTGGTCACTGGCAGGGATGGCGGGCTGGAGCCTTCATCTGCTTTCGTCAGATCGAGTTCATTTTTTATTTGTACCGCCCTGCCCCGCGAGCGCAGCAGTCTGCCCGCCAGAGAGTTCAGCCACAGCATCGACTTCGGCCATGCAAGCGCGTAGACGGCTGCGTTTGGCGCCGCTGCTCGGGCGGCGGCGACTGTCACCCGGTGGCAGCGGGCATGGTCGGGGTGGCCGTAGTCGCCTGACGGTGAGTGCGTGAGGACCATCGCCGGGTTGAGCGCGGCGATCCTGGCCTCGATCAATCCAGCGACCGCCGGTTCAGGCGCAGACAGCAGGGGCGGCGAGGCCATGACGCCGGACGCCGGTTCTCCGGCAGGCGCAAAACGCAGCGAGCTTACCGACTCGATTCCCAGTTCTGCGGCCGCAAGCTCCATGCGCGCCGATCGATCGTCATCGTCGCCGGGCGAAACGCACAACAGGTGGAAGCGCCAGCCATCGTCAATGAGCTTTGGAATCAGCGCGCCCGCAAGAAGCGTCTCATCGTCGGCATGGGCGAAGACGGCGAGAGCGTTTTTCTGAGTTTCCTCGGAGGCTTCGCCCGAAGGTGTGCGGGGCAGTTCAGTGATCATGCGCCCACTGCCCGCTCGCACTCTGATTTGAGATCGACCAGCATCGATTCGGTCATGCGCCTGATGACGGGCCGCGGGTAGAAAAGCCGCACCGGGAGCACCGGCGATGTGAACAACTTGTGGTCAGTGACGACGGTTGAGTCGGGAGTCTCTTCCGCGAACGAGAAGGTGCGGACCGCGGTGACGGTGAGCTTTGTCGAAGCCCATGCGATGCGGCGCGACGGCTCGGACTCGGTGATCGCAACATTAAATGGCACGCCGCGTCCGGCGATACGGAACTTCAGGCGGATGCGCTGTCCGCGCTGCCAGTCGAAGTCTGTCTCCACTTCCGCAGCAAGACACACGCCGCACCATTCGGTCCAACGTGAGATGTCGGCGAAGATTTTCCATACCGCTTCGGGTGGAGCGGCGATGCAGACGGACGATGTTAGCTCGAGGCGGAATGGGTTCATTGTCAGAGACATGTTGACACGGCTTCGTTCGGATGGCATCTTAAGCCACGATTTCTATTTGCGAATTTTTGCAGGAACAAGTCATGGCGGAAATTCACGAGCACAACACGGCCACTCTGCTGCGGTCGGCGGGGCGACGGGTGACGAATGCGCGGCTGCACGTGGCGCATGTGCTACAGCACAGCAGTGGGCACGTGACGGCTTCGGGGGTGTTGGCGGGCGTTGCGAAGGCCGACGCGCACATCGACCAGTCGACGGTGTACCGGGTGCTTGCGGACCTGCGCGATTCAGGGCTGGTTGCGGAGTCGAGGTTCGGACCGGGTGAGGCGAGCTACGAGTGGCTGGCGGGCGCGAATCACCATCACCTGCATTGCTCGGAGTGTGGCAAGACGACTGCGCTGGACGGTGAGCTGGTGAAGCGGTTCGTCGGCGATGTGAAGGAGCGGCACGGCTTCGCTGTGGATGCGACGCACATGGTTCTGAACGGCGTGTGCGCAAATTGCGGGAGCGGGTGAGGGTGTTCCCTGAGCGGAGCGGCAGCGGAGTCGATGGGTCTCTAGAGAGGACGAGCATTCCTGCCGAGGTGGTTGGCAATGGAGGCAGGTCGTCTTGTCATGACCACCACTGCGGGAGACGAGTGATTTGGACAGGGGAGCCGTCCACGCGAGAGGTCCTTCGACTGCGCTCAGGAAACACGGCGGCTGGTGACTGCCTTCCCTCTCCCAGCGGGAGAGGTTGCAGGTGAGGGAGGGGCCGTTGACCGTGTCATCTCGACCGCAGCGGAGAGATCTCACCGGCCAATGTGCGGTCGCCGAGAGATTCTGAATCGAGTTCAGAATGACAAACGAAAATCGGAGAGAACATGGCTGGTGAGATTGGGCTTGCGCTGGTTGGGACCGGGCTTGGCCTGGGGCTGCGGCATGGCATCGACTGGGACCACATCGCCGCCATTTCGGACGTTACGGCGTCGCAGGCGAGCCGCGTCCGCAGCGTCGCGATGGGGATGCTCTACGCAGCGGGTCATGCCGGTGTCGTGATTGCGCTCGGGCTGCTCGCCATCTGGGCAGGCAGCACGTTGCCCGACGCCATCGACCCCTACATGGACGCGCTGGTTGGCGTGACGCTGGTGCTGCTGGGGATGTGGATTTTATGGTCGCTTGCCAGGAACCGGGGCCGCCTGGTGCTGCGCAGCCGCTGGATGCTGCTGGCAGATGTGGCTCAAAGCGGGTTTCGGCGCTTCTCACCCAGATTCGGAAGGGCCAGATTCGGAAGGGCTTCGCACGAGCACGGGGCGCGGCAGCGGTCGTCATACGGCGCTCGGTCATCGACGACGGTCGGGGTGATTCATGGAATCGGGGCAGAGACCGGCACGCAGGCGCTTCTGCTGGCGTCGGCAGCGGGCGCAACGTCTGCGGCGGCGGGCAGCTTCCTGCTTGTTTCTTTCGCCATCGGGCTAATTGCGTCCAACCTGCTGATAACGCTTGCTTCGACGTTCGGCTGGATCGGCGCGCAGTCGCAACGGGCGGTTCAGACGGTGCTGGGCCTGACGATAGCCGCGTTCAGCCTGGTGGTCGGCTTCCTGTTCCTGTTCCAGAAGACGGATTTCCTGCCGGGGTTCTTTGCGTAGGAACGGGTGGCGCGGGGTGGTTTCGGCTTTCCGTCATTCCGAACTTGATCCTTCGACAAGCTCAGGGTGGCATTCGGAATCTCCCTCTGACTGGTTTCAGGGAGATGCTGAATCGAGTTCAGCATGACAATCTGAAATCACTTCGTCCCGAAACAGCTTGCGGGACGAAGGGGTTCAGCTTTACGGGCTGAGGGCGCAGCGTTCTTGCGGCCCCTATCAGAGTTCAATCTGCGACTTGTTCTGCCGTTCTTACGTAGTCGCCGTAGCCCTCGGCTCGGATGCAGGCGACTGTGCGGTTGGGCTCAGTTGCTCGCAGTTCCGGTAGCACGAGGGGGCAGTCTTCGAACGCTATCGGGCAGCGAGTGTGGAACACGCAGCCGGAGGGCGGGTTGAGCGGGCTCGGGATCTCGCCGATCAGGGGAATGCGCTCCCGGTGCTCTTCGATGTCGGGATCGGGCACCGGAATGGCGGACAGAAGCGCCTGCGTGTACGGGTGCGCGGGCCGCTCATACAGGTCGTCCGGCTTCGCTATTTCGACGACGTGGCCCAGGTACATGACGGCGATGCGGTCCGAGATGTGACGGACGACTGAAAGGTCATGGGCCACGAACAGGTAGGTCAGGTTGAACTCGTCCTGCAACTCTTCGAGCAGGTTGATGATCTGAGCCTGGATGGAGACGTCGAGAGCAGATACCGGCTCGTCGCAGACTATGAAATCGGGTGTGACGGCGAGTGCTCTTGCGATTCCGATGCGCTGGCGCTGTCCGCCGCTGAACTCATGCGGGTAGCGGGAGGCGACGGCGGGATTGAGTCCGACGATATCGAGCAGTTCTGCCACGCGGGCGCGGTACTGGCGCCGGGTGCCGGTCAGGTTGTGGACAAGCAGCGGCTCGCCGACGATATCGCCCGCTTTTTGCCTTGGATCGAGCGAGCCGTAGGGGTCCTGGAAGATGACCTGGGCACGGCGTCGAAACTGTTTCAGCTCGTTGCGGCTGGCCTCCAGGACGTTCGCTCCGTCGTAGTGGATCTCGCCTTCGGTGGCTTCGACGAGCCGAAGCAGCGCACGGCCAAGCGTCGTCTTGCCGCAGCCGCTCTCCCCCACCAGTCCCAGCGTCTCACCGCGCTTGATCGTTAGCGAAACGCCGTCTACGGCCTTCACTACGGGCGGCTTTGACCAGAAGCGAATGCCTCCACTGACGGGAAAGTGCACCTTCAGGTCGCGGACATCGAGGAGCACATCGCCAGAATCGGCCGAACTGGCCGCGGCGTCTGGAACGACGGGATCTGCGATTGTCGGGATCGTGCTCTCGGTCACTTCACCGCCTCCGCTGCGATCTCTTCCGCAACCCAGCACGCGGACCTGTGAGTGCCTTCGAGGTCGACAAAGTTCGGATAGTCGGTGCTGCACTTTTCAATGGCGAAGCGGCATCGTGGCTGAAAGTGGCAGCCCGGCGGTAGCGCCGCAAGATCGGGCGGTTGGCCTTCGATCGGTTCCAGTTTTTTCTGCCTTGTCGTGTCCATGCGGGGGACTGAGCGCAGGAGGCCGAGAGTGTACGGATGGCTGGGCCTTCGGTAGATCTCCCTGGCGGTTCCCTGCTCGATGATCCGCCCCGCGTACATGATGTTTATGCGGTCGGCGTAGCGAGCAACGACGCCGAGGTTGTGCGTGATGATGAGCAGCGCCACGTCGTTGTCGCGGCACAGCTGCTTCATGAGATCGAGGATCTGCGCCTGTACGGTGACATCGAGCGCGGTGGTCGGCTCGTCAGCAATGATCAGGCTCGGCTCACAGCTAAGGGCCATTGCGATCATGACGCGCTGGCGCATGCCGCCGCTGAAGTGGTGCGGATAGCGCTTCAACTGGCTCTCTGGATCCGAGATGCCGACTCTCTGGAGCAGCTCGATCGTCCTTGCGCGGGCCTGCTGCTTTGTATATCCGAGGTGAAGTCTGATCGCCTCTGTCAGCTGGCGTTCGATCGTTAACAGTGGGTTCAGCGATGACATGGGTTCCTGGAACACCATGCCGATCCGACCGCCGCGCACCCTGCGGATCTCGCTGTTGCTTAGCTCGAGAAGGTTCTTGCCTTCGAAGATCACTTCTCCGCCTTCGATGCGACCGGGAGGGCTGGGAATCAGCCGCAGGACGGAGAGCGCGGATACCGATTTGCCGCATCCACTTTCGCCAACAAGCGCCAGCGTCTCGCCCTGTTGCACGTCGTAGGTGACGCCGTCAACGGCCTTGACTACCGCGCCGTCTGCGCGGAAGTAGGTGCGAAGGTCCTTTAGCTGGAGAATCTCTGGCATATTTTTCGATTAGCCGGTTTTCGGTGCTGTTTTACTGGTTCTCAGGAACGGCCTCTGAGCCTGGGGTCAAGGGTGTCTCGAAGTGCGTCGCCGAACAGGTTGACTGCGAGAACGGCGATGCCGATGGTGATGCCCGGAACGAGCACGATGTGGATGCCGGTGCGGAAGAACTGCTGGGCGTTGGACAGCATGCTGCCCCATGAGGGCCGCGGTGGGGCGATGCCGAGGCCAAGAAAGCTGAGCGACGCTTCGGTTGTTATGGCACCGCCGACGCTGACTGCGAACAGAACCATCGCCGGGGCGAATGAGTTGGGTACGAGATGGCGAAGGATTATGCGGGTGTTGGAGGCGCCCATTGCTCGCAACGCCTCGACGTACTGGCTCTCGCGCAGGGCGAGCGCGTGCGAACGGATGACGCGCGAAACTCCGCCGACCATGTTTATCGCGATGGCGATGATGACGATCTCCATGCGGAACCCGAGAGATAGCGTTATGACCATAGCGAGCACTAATCCGGGCACGATGAGTAACGCGTCCACCAGGCGTTGGACGAGCAGGTCGAAAAGTCCGCCGAGGAAGGCGCTGGTGAGGCCGAGAAGCAGTCCGACGCCAACGCCGAGTAGCGGCGCGGCGAGGCCGACGTAGAGCGAGGTGCGGCCGCCGTGTAGTGTCCGGGTGAAGACGTCGCGGCCGATCTCGTCGCCACCGAGCAGCATCGTGCTGCCGTCGCGCGCCTCGGAGAGTGGTGGAGAGAGCCGGGAGCCGACGGAGCGGTCGAATCTGAACGGACTAATGATGGTGGCCATCACCGCCAGGATCAGGAACAGGATCAGGATTGCGCCGCCGACTGCGCCCGCAGGATTGGCCTTGGTGAACTTCCAGACGGTTTTCCTTGTTCTCGTGGCGGTTGCCGCGGGCGACCAGTCGCTGGACGGCATCTTCGCCAGGGCGGCTTCAATGCGCGCCTCGCTTGCGAGCTTGCTTTCGGAAACCGGTTGTGTCATCAGGAGTACCGTATCCTCGGGTCTAGCCAGGCATACGCAAGGTCCGTCACGAGGATCCACAGCATCATGAAGATGGCGATTATCAGGACTATGCCCTGGACCAGTTCATAGTCACGGCGGGTGATCGATTCCCTGATTAGCTGGCCGAGGCCGGGCAGGTTGAAGATGACTTCGATCACTACTGCACCGTCGATGAGCGCGGCAAATAAGAGCGCGGCCAGTGTGAGCACTGGCAGGGATGCGTTTGGCAGCGCGTGACGGACTACCACGGTCCAGCTGCTCAGTCCCTTCGCCCGCGCTGTTCTCACGTAGTCCTGGCTGATCACTTCAAGCATCATCGACCTGGTCATGCGGGTAATGGTCGCCGCAGAGCGGAAGCCGACCACTGCCGCAGGGATGAGCAGGATTTTCAGGTTCTCGATCGGGTTGTCTAAGAAGCGCACGTACTGGACCGGCGGGCTCCAGTTGAAGAACGCGACGAGCGCGAGCAGGATCATGAGCGCCACCCAGAAGTTGGGGAGTGAGATTCCTGCTGCGGTGACGATGCGGATCGTCTGGTCGATCCACGAACCGCGCGTCAATGCGGAGATTATGCCGAGCGGAAGCGCCCATAGAAGCGAGAGCAGGACGGCGATTATTGCGAGTTCAAGGGTTATGCCGAGCTTGGACCACAGGATAGAGGTGACCGTGGTGTCGAAGAGCGGTGACCGTCCCAGGTCCCCTGTCAGCACGTTGCCGAGCCAGCGGATGTACTGCACTGCGATGTGATCGTTGAGGCCGAGGAACTCCCGCAGCTCCTCGATCTGTTCAGGCGTGGCTGACGACTCCTCGCTGGTCAGGATTCCGACTGCGAGATCGCCCGGCAGCACGCGGAGCAGGAAGAACAGAGCAGTTCCCAACAGGAAAATCGTTGGGACCATCAGCAGTATGCGTCTGACTATGTAAGCCTGCATCGACCTGCTCTGTTCCTTTCCGGCTCAACGGCCCCGGCTCAGTGGCCCGGCTGAATGGCCCTGTGTATCGGCCCACCAGTGATCCGGCTCAATAGCCCGGCTCAGTGACCCCGGCGCAAGCCCGGTGTAAGGGCAAGCCCTGTGCCGCATACGGGTGATCGTGCCACCCGCACCGGCACAGGGCTAATTTTCTTTACTTCGGGAACCGCTTAGCGGCCCGATGGGGCGTCCTCGGTCACCCAGACGTCCTCAAGCTGGAAGCACTTGAACTTGCAGCCCGGGAGAGCGTCGAAGTTCTTCACGTACGGCTTTGCGATCACTGAAGATCCGGAGACCCGCTCAAGGGGAACAGAGGGAATCCACTCTTCCCGCATGATGCGGTCCATCTCGGCGAAGATCGCGTTCAACTCTGGGCCCTGCAGGGTGCGCTTGGCCTCTTCAAAGAGGTCGAGCCAGTTCTGCGGCGGGGTCCAGCCGTAGTTACGGCCTGCGCCCGGCGCCCAGTCGGCCTGGATCTGGGACATCGGGCTCAGGTGGAGCACTCCGGTCCCGTAGCGGCCAAAGTCGAAGTCCTTCTCACCGAGGCGAGCGAACATGCTTGCCGTGTCGGTGATGTCAAGATCGACGCTCAGGCCGAGAGACTCGTCCAGGAGCTGCTGGATAACCTCGGCGCTTGAAGAGCCGCCGGTGTTGACCAGTATCTTCAACTTGCCATCCCAGTCCATCAGGCCAGACTCCTCAGCGAGCTGCCGCGCTTCGGCCAGCGCTGCGTCTCGAGTCGCCGGGTCGTATCCGTACAGGGTCGGCACGTCGTCCCATGCCGGGTCGGTCGAACCGAAGAAGCTGGCAGGCTTGTTCAGCACCGGGATGCCGGGTGTCTGGAGGATGTCCAGGAAGACGAGCCTGTCAAACGCCAGGTAGACGGCTTCGCGCGCCTTCACGTTGTCGAACGGTGGCCTGGTGTTGTTGAGCGCAAGCCGGGTCAGGCCCGGGTTGATCCACTGCTGGTAGACGAACTTGTCGCCTTCGTCCTTCTCGAAGTTGAAGGTGGCCTCGACGTTCTGCTCGCTCAGCAGGTCGATGCGGCCGGTCTTCAGCGCAGCGATAGCGGTCTCCTGCTCCGGGAACTGGATCGAGGTGATCGAGTCCAGGTACGGGAACGGGCTGCCGTCCGGCGCATTGCGGTGGTAGTTCGGGTTCGGCTTCGACTTCACGAAGTTGTCCCGTTCGGTCTGATCGACCATCCACGGTCCGGTGCCGATCACCTTGGCGGCAGAGTCGATACCGTCCTGTGCGATGTGCTTGGGGACGATGATGTGCCACGGGTCTGCAAGTTCAAGCAGGAAGCCGACATCGGTCGCCGAGATCATGATTTTGATCTTGTCGTTTCCGATCGCAGCAACACCGACGATGCTCTTAAACCCGGCGACTCTCGGCAACGAGACTCCCTGTGGCGGGTCAGCCCATCGCTTGACCGCCCAGGCAACGTCGTCGATCGTCACGGGAGTCCCGTCGTGCCACTGGAGACCGGTTGGAATCGTCAGGGTGAACTCTGTGGCGTCTCCCTCGATGTCCCACTCGTTTGCCAGTGAGGGAATGACGGTGGAGCCGTCACGAGCGGAGAACTGCAACAGCCCGTTGTAGTGCCGCGCAAAGTGCTGCGGTGAGCTGAATACGGAGTCCTGGGTCATGTCCCATTTGGTCGGGAAACCTGTTCCAGAACTACCAAAGATGAACTCCCCGCCCCGGCGAATTCCGCCGGGTGGTGGCGCCTGGGTTGGCGGGGCCGCCGTCGGCTGGGCCGGTCTCGGTGTTGGCGACGGCTGTCCTGGCGCAGTTGTGGACGTTGGCTGCACTGTCGCCGGTGGCGTAGTGGCCGTTGCGGCCGGCTGCTGCCCGGTCGAAGTCGCCGTGGCGACCGGATCGTCGTCACCGCTTCCGCATGCAACAGCAACCGTTGAGAGCATTGCGAGTAGCGCGACGAACGCGAATCGATACTTCCTGATCATATATTTCTCCTCCAGCAAGCCGTGCCCTTCACGTAGTGGGCCATCTTATCGGATGATCTCCCATCTGCAACTACGACCGTTACCTGTACGACCGTTACCTGGTTTTGGCGTCATCTCCGGCAAAGAAGCCGGCGACCATATCTCCACCCTGTGTCCAGACCCGGTCGCCAAATCCATCTACGTCGGTGCCTTTCTCCCACGATGGCAGGCCGCTTTTTCGTTCATAGACCGGTGTTGTTCCTTCAAGGAAGTCTCTCGGCACCGTTCCCTGCGCCTGGTCCGGCGGGTCGATCCCGAGAAGGTGGCTGACGATCGAGACGACATCCATCTGGTGGATGAAGCCGAGTTCGTCCGACGGGCGGAGATATCCCTGCTTGAAGCCCGGTGCGCGGCCGATGAAGACGGCCATGTTTGAGGAGAGCTCGGTCCTGGCGGTCGGCAGGTAAGGCCCGTGGTGACCGCCGTAGCTGCCTGGTGCCCAGACGTAGGGGTCTGCGCTGCCGTCTCCCTCGGCACTGGGATATCCGGCGACGTAGCCGTCCTCCATGATGAAGATGACGTCGCCACACTGCTCGCCCCAGTAGCCGAGCAGCGATGCATGCACTTTGGGGAGTGCGACGGCGACCGGGCTCTGGTTGTTCTCTTTGTCGACCCAGCTCCTTAGAAGAGTGAGCACATCTCGCTGGATCTCCTTGTACTCGGCTGATCCCT
Source organism: Chloroflexota bacterium (assembly GCA_029262735.1). Taxonomy (GTDB): domain Bacteria; phylum Chloroflexota; class Dehalococcoidia; order Lucifugimonadales; family Lucifugimonadaceae; genus JAJCYX01. The sequence continues at coordinate 20,135 of JAJCYY010000067.1, forward strand.
CGGGGGCGTTGATGAACAGCTCGAAGCTGCGCAGCGGGGTGAGGAAGATTTTCGTGCGCTCCATGTCCACCTCGTCGAAGTCTTCATTGGGGTTGAAGCGCTTGGTGAAGCCCTCTTTCAGGACGAGCAGGCCGTTGTCCTGCAGGAGCCTGTAGACGTCTGTTGCGCGCTTCTGGGGATAGACGGCGTGGTCGGAAACGATCAGTATGGCCGTCTCGTCGTCTGCGGCTTCGAGCAGTTTGGCGAACATGCGGTCGCACGCTTTGTATGCCTCGCGATAGGCGAACCAGCCGATCTCGGTTTTCGCTTCGTCGTAGCCCGGTCCTTCTGGATCGATGTCTGCGATGAAGTAGTGGTTCATGTAGTCGAACAGATGAATGTGCGTGTAGAAGAGGGAGTAGTCCTGTTCGTGCAAGAGGTGGTTTGCGACGTTGGCGAACCATGTGCACTGGTAGTCGATCTCCTCAAGCGCGGTCTCCAGGTCGGACAGGCCCCAGGTGTACGGCATGTGCGATGCGTGCTCGAGGTACGGCCCGAATTTATCCGTCATTTCGCGTGCGAGAGAAGCCGGTTCGGTGAAGCCGTCTGCATACATGACCTGCGAGCGGTAGATTCGCAGATTCTGTCCATCAGGGGAAAGCTCAAGCAGCTTGAACCGGAACACCGCGGGGACCTTGCCCTCGTCTTCGAGGATGAAGTTTCGGCTAATCCAGTCACTCCACTCCCCTATTCCGGCACGTCCAAGCTCGTTATCACGGTCACGATCCGAGAAGAACGCGACCGTGTCGAGCCCGTTACCGCTGGAGTCCAGGGCGAGCCCGATCAGCGTCTGGTTCTCGCCCTTTTTCTTGGTGACGAACGGGAGCGGGAACTCCTTGGGGTCAGACTTGCTTTCGGGAAGGCTCTTCCAACCGGCAGGCGGTTGCAGCTTCAGCGTGTAACTGTTGGCGATGCTGTCATCTGTGGTGTAGCCGTGGGCGGGAGTTATCTCGAACGGGCTTGCGCCGAAGCCAGGGTGGCCGAAGCCGTCGATCTTGGCTTCGAGTTCTGAGCGTGCAGGGCCTGATGCCGGGTAGTGGAGGGCGACGCTCTTTAGTCCCGCTTTCGACGCGGCTTCGAAGATGGTTTCGGCCTTGACCGCATTGCCGACAAACGCAGACAGCGTGGACTGGGTGTCGCGCGGCGACGGCGAGTTCAGGAACCAGCGGGAGACCGTGTGTGTGCCGGTGTTCGCACCCGTCATAAGCGTTGCCCAGTTCGTTGGGGTCCATGAAGGGATCGCGCAGTAGGACTCGGTCGCTACTCCCTCATCCCCCATACGCTTCAGGTTAGGAGTTAGACCTTCGTCGCAGAACTTTTTCCACATCGAGAGCATCATTCCATCCATGCCCATTACGAAGACCTTTTTTACTTTTTTTGATTCGGGCATGAAGATGACTCCTTGGGGACGCGTGATGGCGTTGAGCAGGTGAAAAGGCAACGTTGGACTGACCGCCCGACAGTGCAACGTAGCTCTCAGCGGCAATCTGACACTGAGACCGCAGCGGTGTCAAGCTCGGAGGAGTGACCACCCGTCAGCTACAGGTGTTTCGGTGAGCGCAGTGTGCTGAACAGCTACGGCCGCTGACTGGTGACGTGTGCTCACGTAACTCAGGTGCTGCGACATTGCCGGATTGGATTGGCTCGGCTGACATGATCGCTTATTCCCTTCTCCCGGATCCGGGAGGGAGAATTGTCCCTTCGTCCTGAGTTAGAACGAAGGACCTGGATGAGGGGGTGGGATGCGCGGTCAGTAGTCTTGTTCGCCGCTTGAACCGGGATGCAGCGATGGTTTTCGCTGGTTCAGAAAGCGGTTCCGTTGAGTTGCCTCATCCACCCCGGGTCCCTCGTTCTGACTCGGGACGAAGGGGGTGGCGCGTCACTTTTTTGGTAGGGGTGGGCAAAAATGCTGTGCCCGGTGATGGCAGAGCCGTCACAACAACCCACCCTCTAATTCCCTCCCTGTCAGGGAGGGAGAATTGCTGCCTCGGCACCCCATCTGAGCATCATGTCAACCGAGCCGATCTGGACTCCGGAAGCTACACGTCCGGCAGCGGCGCGGTGTCTCCGGTTTCGTGTTGCCAGAGCCGAATCAGGGCGGCCATGCGACGGACGCGGTCCCGGTGCTCAGGTTCGTTGAACAGGTTGGTTTGCTCATGCGGGTCGGTGTTCAGGTCGAACAGCTCGGACTGGTCCCCGGCGCACAGGTTTAGCTTCCACCTGTCGCCTGTTGCGACGCAGCGCCAAGGCAGAGTTGCCATGAGGTTGATGAGCGGGTTGCCGAGATTGCGATCACCGATGCCGTTCCACTCCATGAAAGCGGCGTTTTCAGACAGGTCTCCATCACCTTTCAGCACACCGACCTGGCTGACTCCTTCCACCTCATCCGGGACCGGCTGCCCGGCAAGGTCAAGCAGCGTTGGCACGACATCGACGTGGCCGAAGACGCCGTCCAGCTTTTTCTGGGACTTGCTGAGCCACGGAACCCGCATGAGCATGGGGACCCGTGCAGACTCCTCGTAAAATGCGCGCTTCTCCAGCATCGAATGGTCGCCTGCCATCTCTCCGTGGTCGGTTGTGAATGCGATGACCGTGTTGTCCAGCTGACCCGTCTCTTCGAGCACTGCCAGCAGCCGGCCGATGGCATCGTCGATGATCTTGACGTTGCCGAAGTAGCGCGCCCGCAGTTTGCGCCATGCGGCTTCGTTGTCGAGTTTTTCGTCGTCGACAGTCTTGTTCGGGTAGTGCGCGCCGCGTGCCCTGTTGAAGAGGGATGCGCCTTCGGGCTGCTCCAGGAAGGCAGGGCCAACGGGCAGTTCATCCGGGTCGTACATGTCGTTGTAGGGGCCGGTCATCGGCGGGTGCGGCTCGAAGGTGCTGAAGACCAGCAGCCACGGCTGCTCCTTGTTCTCACGGATGAAGCGTTCGGAGTTGTTTGCGAGATATGAGGCGAGTTGGAATTCGGGCGGACATTCGTAGCGCTGGCGGAGGCCGAAGATAGGCTCGCCAATCGGGCTGGTGCCTTCCGGCTCGAAGCCGTTCTCCTTCATCCAGTGGTAGTAGTCGCTGAACGGCAGGCCGGGCTGCGTGTACTTGTCACGGTGGTCGTCTTCAACGCTGATCCATTCGTCGAAGCCGTGCTGCTTTACGGAGTCGTCGCCGAGGTGCCACTTGCCAAAGTGGGCTTTGCGGTAGGTGTCGGGGAGCATTTCGGCGAGCGATTTGATTTCGTCTGCGAGCTTCGTGCGGTTGATCATGCAGCCGTGGGAGTGGGGATATAGCCCGGTCATGAGCGATCCGCGGGCGGGTGTGCATACGGCCTGGGTGACGTAGGCGTTTTCGAAGACGAACGATTCGTCTGCCAGCCGGTTGAGGTTGGGCGACTTGATCCAGTCGTTGCCGTAGCAGGCCATGGTGTCGGTGCGCTGCTGGTCACTTTCAAAGAGAAGGATGTTGGGCGGGTTCGGCATTTGGGGGGTCTCCTATTGGGGGTTTGGGGGTGGGTGTTCGAATCGTCTCTCTCGTTGTCGAGTGCCCGTGTGCAGGCGCAAGTCAGAGAGAGGAGATCGGTCGGGACGATCAAAGGGTTGTCATTCTGGACTGGATTGACTTATTTGATTTCATCTACTGACGCGTCGCTATATTGGTTGCGGTCAAGCGATTTCTCCCTCCCAGATAGGGGGAGGAATGGGACCCGCGTGGAGGGTAGTATTTCAGATCAGGGAATCTCTCCCGGTTATGTAACAGACCGCCGGCTCCGAAGCTCATAAAAACCGCACCCGAGCTGGCACCAGAACGGGGAAAATGACCGCCACCGCCACGTGGGGCAGGCCAGGAGAAGCCAAGGACAAGTAGGCTCTTCGCTATTGAGTGAGTGCTGGTGTCACCACGTCTCACGGCGTAAAGTCCATCGCATCATGCATGAAGAACAGGGGTATCAGAAACAACGAGGAGAGCCCAATGCCTGACCGGGATTCGGTGTTCGTGAACTATCGACACGGTGATGAACGCTTGGCAGCTGAGTTAATCACTCAAATGCTCACACGGGAGTTCGGTTCCGAAGCAATCTTCTTCGATGTCGATATCCCTCCGGGCATCAACTTCGAAAACGCCATTCGCGATTACCTGGACCGGTCTCGATTCATGGTCGTAGTGATTGGTCCTAGATGGGAAGCTCTTCTTCAAAGCCATTCAGATGATGATGAGGACTATGCTTTGCAGGAAATCGAATATGGGTTGCATACCGATGGCCTGACGGTGCTCCCCGTGAGGGTCAGCGGGGCGCCTGTCCCTTCTTCCAACATCCTTCCTGATCGAATCAAAGAACTTTCGAAAATAAATTTCGCACCCATTCGTTCCGATACATTCCAGACCGACGTTCAGAGTTTCTTGATCGCCGACATTGGTAAAGTACTCAGTCCTCGAGAGCGGAAGATCGAAACGATGGTTGTTAAAGTGAAATTCCCTATCTTGGGCGGTCTTGTTAACCCGAAAAAGATTCGTAGTGAGATCGAAAAGCAGGCGAAGGACGGCTGGACACACACAGGTCAACAGACCAACTGGTCGGGATTTGGAAGAGCAACTGAAGAACTTTACTTCCAGAGGGAGGTCGACGTTGACTGATACGTTGAGTTGGAAGTCGGCTGAGCACCAACGTATCGGACGGGCCTGAAGGTCAACCCGAAGTAGGTGCCTCAACAGTGCAGCTCGAGTGCGGAGTAGCCTCGTGTCGTCGACTCCGAATTCCGCGCCTCCGGTATTGGGGATTTGTGCCAAGCCTACCCATCGCGGAATCTCTCTGCGACCTTACATTGTCCAGTGAAATCCCTCCGCCGCGGTCGGGATGACACGGACTGCGGGCCGGATGACCCCCTTTGGCAGGCTCAGGATGGCAGTGATGTGGACTCGCAGAGTCCACCGGGCGCAGCAAGCGGCGCCCCTACCAGTAACGAAAACGGTCCCTTTGTCCCTGTCCTGAGCGAAGTCGAATGGCCCCTCGATGGGCTCAGGATGACATTCGGAATCTCACGGGTGATCTTACATAGTTGAGTAAGATCCCGTGCCCGCAAGCGTGCACCCGGCTAACGGGCACCTGCGCGTGCGGCTACGCTGGCTCAGGATGACATTTCCGCCCTCACTGGTCAGCCACAGGAGGCGTCTTATTCCAGCAGTTTCAGTACCTCTTGCGGACTCTCTGAGGCCTTGCTTAGCGCCTCGGTGTGGTCTTGAAGCGATCGGGCTTTGCTCTGGGTCAGCACGGTTCTGATCGAGTCGGCTCCGAACACGAGGCCCACCCTGCCTGCCTCACGCTCGGCGCAGGCAGCGACCGCCTTCGACAGCAGTTCCAGGTCTTCAGTTTCTGCGGCGTTGGCAAGGTAGATGCTGCGGATGGCGTTTGCAATCGACAATCCGGGATCTGTCTGTCCGAGGGACGATAGGTTGTAGTTCAGTCTTTGTTGCATTTCATGTTTCCTAACCTGGCTGGCCTGACGACTTTGCGGATTCGCAGACTAGTTCGATGCCGCCTTTCTCATCGCATCGAGATGCGTCCACGCGACGGCGATTATTGGATCGATGTTGACTGCGGCCTTTGAAAACGGTGCGCACGCGTCCGGGTTGACCAGCTGAATCATCGAGAGGTTTGGCTGGTCGACGACCTGCGGAATGCTGGAATTCGCTGAGCGGTAGGCGTAGAGGCAGTGAGCTCCCTCGTTTCCGGTGGTTATGTTCATGGCTGCACCGATAGTTGCGGCAGACAGCACCTGGTCCTTACCGCTTTCCATCGGTTCGTTGAACCTGTTGCCTATGACTCGGACTGACGAGCCGAAGACGATTGTGTTGATGAAGCCCGAGGTGACCGGGACTGCTGCGTCGATCTGGTTGTCGGAGGCGGAGACATCCCCGTTCGACATCAGGATTACGGCGCTTGCGGGAGCATCGGAGTCACCGTCACCCAGCGTTAGGCTGACCTGGTTGCCGCTGAACATGGTGCTCCCGATAACCTGGCGTCCTGCCGCACCAACCCTGGCTCGGGCGATCGCGGTGGTCTCCGTCAGGACGGCGATGCTTCTCTTACCGGCTGTGGTCAGACGTTCTGCGATGTTCACTGGAGCATCGGATTCGGCTTGTGTATCGGATCCAGTCGAGGTGGCTTGCGCTTCCATCGCGGCCTCGACGAGCCTCTCCTTCTCCACATTCGTCCGCACGACGCGCTGTCCCGCGGGCTCGGTTTTTGTATCGGATCCAGTCGATGCGGCTTGCGCTTCCTTTGCAGCCTCGGCGAGCCTCGCCTTCTCCACATTCGTCCGCACGACGCGCCGTCCCGAAGAGGCCTTGTCCTGGCCTCCGGACGGTGCGCCGCTCTTCAGATCCAGAGCTTGCGGCGTTCCTGTCCTGGAAGCTGTGCCCAGGCTGCGGCTGTTGATGTAAACGACGGCTCCACCAGCCAGATCTGTCAGTGCTGCAGAGAGACCGGTTGCGCTGAATCTAACCTCTGTGCTGTCTAAGTTGACGTTGAGATCCCTTAGCGCGTTGATGTTTCCCGACCCTGAAAGCCGGTTGAGCAGTCCATGAGAGCGGCGTGTGCCGAAGCCCTGTGAAGACAGGTTGTTGTCACGCACTACCACCTCACCGCTGGCGGTTATCTTGAGTGCCCTACCTTCGGGTGCGATGACGGTGTTGCGGTGCACACGCACCGCCGGTTCGGGCGCGCTGAGAATCGATGTTCGCGTACTGTTTCCAGCCTCGGGCGCCCTGGCGTATGCGATCACAATGCCGCCCCGATTGCCTGCGCGGGGCACGGAATCGGTGTTCGTGCGGGGACCGTTGCCGGCAATCTGGTTGTCGTCAATCAGTGCGCCTTCAGCATAGAGAGCGAAGATGCCACACACCGGGTTCACGTGGCTCAGGCCGTTCGCCTCGATCGTGTTGTGGCGGACCTCCAGCCCCAGCGCCGATCCCAACGCGATGCCGCCGAATGCGCCGAATGTGCGGGATGAAACAGACGCCTCTGCTACGTCTCCCTGCAGACAGTTCCTGACGATGTTGTCTCTTATGAGAAGACCGGAGACCGTGATGCAGTCGGTGGTAACCGTGGGGTCGAAGAAGTGCGCGACCGAGATGCCGCTTCCTGCCATGCTGGTTATCCGGTTGTCGACGATTTCCACCTCGCTGAGCGAGCCGGTCGACGCCGGAATTAGCGGGTCGCCGTCGTCATCTGTGGGAGCTGGCGGATTCAGCGTCCAGATGACGCAGCCGCGGCGGTCGACGACGATGTTCAGTCCCGGCGGCAGGAACGCGGCGAATCTCAGGAAGCGTGTGAAGTCGATCCGTGGCAGATCGGGCTCTTTGGCCGGCATGTAGACGATGCTGCCGAGCGTTATGCCGCGCCCGTTGCCACCGATGATGGTGTTCCGGGCGATGCTGACGCGATCGGACCCGCCGCCAACCTGGAGGCCCCCCAGTGCGGTGCGACGGGCACCTGCACGTTCGTCCACCTCTATCGAGTTGCCGGTTATCGCCAGGTCGTCGGCCGTGATGAAGATTCCGGGCCATCTCCCCGCGTCCGTTTCGGAGTTCATGTCTTCGGTGAGTTGCCGTATGCGGATCTCACAGTCCTCGACAGTTATCGAGTCGCCACCCTGTCCGTGAATGGCCTGCCTGTCCCGCACTGTGATCGACAGCTTTTTCAGCACGATGTCTTCGAGAGCCTGTGGAAGCCGGTTGATCAGGTCGCTCAGCGAAACAGCCCGAGCTACTCCGAGCACGCGTTCGAATCGCTCTGAAACGTTTACGGCATCCGCAAGATTCACTGCACCACGACTGGTGTTGTATATGTCGAGCCGTGCTAACGCGGCGCCATCGACTTTGCGGAGTGTTTCCACAGATTTGCGGATGGCCTCCGCAGGTTGGCGGATTGGCTCCGCAGGTTGGCGGATTGGTTCCGTGGGCTTCTCAACCGGTTCGATAGGTGAATCGTCCCTCGGTTCGTTTGCAGATCCTGCGGCCTGTTCGAGCTGCACGCCGATGCCGAGATCGGTCTCTATGGCCATCGACGACAGGCTCACGTCACGGCTGTCCCTGATCCTGAATACCGGCTGATCGGAATCGTCGGGCGAGATCACTCGTGTGTCCTTGCCGCATCCATACACGGTGACGTTCCGCTTGCGGACAATGCGTACATTTTCGCGATATTCGCCCGGCAGCACGTGTATTTCGCCCCCCGTCAGAGGGAGCGCGTTGATTGCTGCCTGGATGCTGTCGAAGTGGCCGCGGCTGTGCGAACCGTCGCCAACCGTGTATGTCGAGCAGGTTTCCGGGCTTGTGAGTGGAAGAAAGCGGGCGCGGCAGTCCGAGATGATCTGCGGTGCGAAGTTTCGGCCCCGCCTGCGCCACTGGATTAGCGCCAGGGGAGCGGCGAAAACCTTCGGCCCAATCGGACTGGCACCGGTGAGTAACTGCCACGGCATGACTTCCGAAGGAGAGTTGGGCCGCGCTGCAATTGTCCAGTAGTCGCCGGGCCTAAAAACCCCTCCGTCAAGCGTGATCGAAAGACCGGTGTGGCCGAGTTCGACCGGTGTGCCGGCGGTGAACGGTATGGCCGGAGTTCCAGTTCGGTCGGTGCCGCGGTGCCACACCCGCAGATAGAAGTACTCTTCGCCCAGCAGCGCCGCATCCGGTCGCGCCTGCCACTCCTGGCCGAAGCCTGCGGCTGGCGGGTCAGTCAGTGTCACCTCGCGGACATCCGGGTTGAACGAGGATGCAAGTCCGGACAGGTGACCCTGGTGTTCGGCCACCTTTTCGCCGTTGGGGAGCAGTGCTGACCACGGCAGTAGCTCTACGGTATCGCCGGCGAGCGGCCAGTGGGCCTGGTCTCGCGGCTCGGTTATGAAGGTGACCTTCGTACGGTCTGCGGATAGCGAGACCCTGTAGAGCGCCGAGCCGTTGTCAAATCCCCATGTGAATGTGTTTGGCGAGACGATCTGCACGCGAATCGCCTGGTTTTCCGCTCCCAGGTACCCGCCGGTTATCTCCGGATCGCAGGGATCGCTGCTGACCACTCCCGGGTCTATCGTTACGGTCAACTCGGCGTCGGTTGCAAGCTCGCCATCAGCGTTCAACTGACCGCGCCCTGCTTTGGCGAACCGTTCTGACGCGGCTTTCCACGCATCGGCGCAGTCCGGGCTTTCTACATCGCGCAGTACACGAATCCTGCTCATGTTGCGGATTCGAGTGGACGTGTCCGGTCCGCCGAGCGCCACTTCAAGAAGTTCGCTGTCCTCTACGGCGGTTACCGACTGCTGCCAGGTTTCCAGGTAGATGGCGTCAATGCGCCGGTGTTCGGGATCAATGCCGCCGGGCGGCTGGCCAAGCCAGTCGGTCTGGGCGCGGAAGGTTTCCGGCTGATCCAGGTCAAGGCGCGTGCCCCCAAGATAGTAGGTTCCGGGCTCAATCCTGAAATCGAGATCCCGGCCTGCACCCGTGGCTCCTGAGATGCGGTATCCGCCGTCAGGCGAGCCCTGCCCTCCGATGATGTCGAGGATCGCCTTGCGCCGCGCGTCGTCTGCGATGCGCTCGTTTTCGTTCCAGTCATCGTCGAGAAACACTCGTCCCTGTTGCATCCGAACGCTGGTGTAGCGCTTCCGTGCATCGAACAAATGTCGTGAGATGTCAGTTGAGGACATTGTGTTCTCCCTCTATGTTTCGTTGATCATCATTGGAATGAGGCCGAATGGCATGAACTCACGCGCCTTGGCAGTGAGTCCGTCAAGCTTGATGGGATTGATCAGGCTGCTGAACGCGCCAATTTCTGACGTGTTTTCCGCTCCACGTTTCAGGCTTTCTGGGGCCGAATCGCTGAGCTGTCCATAGCCCGGATCACCGAAGCGACGCGACGTGAAGATGTGGCGTTCTCCGGTCAGTTCGACGCTGCGATATGGATGGGGCAGAACGCTGTCTGCTGAAGCTGCGCTGAAGCGGAAACAGCCGGACTGAACGTCCGTAACGTTCACCTTGCCCTCGACAAGCGCCTCGGACGCACTCAGCCTGTGGGCCTGTACGTCGCCGAACACGGTAACTCGGTCAAGTTTCAGTTCGCCCTGGCCGGGAGAAATTGCAGGCACCGCCGGATCCAGCGACTGCACGATCGAATCGCATATCGAAAGCTTCTCCACGTAACCGCGGTCGGTGGTCAAGATCGGCCCCATGATCGATTTCTGAATAACGAGTTCTTCTACCCTGCAATCGATGAGTAGAGGTACGGGTTGAATCGGACTGCAGTCCGCCGTCTCACCACCGGGATCGAGCGTGCAGTGACGAATGGTGACTCTCTCGTAGCTGCCATACTGCAGCTCCCCTTCCACGTGACGTTCGGCGCGCAATATCACTTCGCCGCCAGTGCCGCCAATCCACAGTCCGTCGAGAGTTACTGTCGAATCGGAGAAATTGGCCGCGTTCAGAACCCAGTTGACTCCGGGAAGCAGATACGGCCTGTGGCCATTGGCCGCCTGAAGTGTGAGATTGCGAACGGCGAGCTTGTCGCTCACCGGTTCGTAGGTCGCGGAGTCGTTGATCTGAGTTACGCCATTGTTGTGAATGGCGTCAGAATCGAGAGTTGCTCCGCCGCCGGTGATCTCGGTATGAACCCGGTTGACCGGCACAAGGCATTCCTGCCTCTCGTAGCCACCGGCGCCGACCTCTCCTGGCAGACCGTGATAGTAGGAGACAGAGATCGGCTCAGAAGGGGGTTCGAGGAACAGCAGGCGACCGCGGTCAGGGTCGACGGCGATTCGTTTTCCAGGCGCTGTGGCAGACCAGGGTGTCAGGTGCGCTGCGAAGACGCGGTGACGTGGCACGATTCCGGTTCCATCCTCGGCCACAACTATCGAGCGGTTCCCGGCATCTGTCGAGTCTGCGGGCAGCAGGTTGGCCTGCGCGCTGTCGTCGGTTATGGAAAGGGACAGCAACCGGTCGAAATAGTGTGGTGCCGCAGGGCCTGCGGTCGAAGGGAGGGCGAGGACGGTTTCCAGCAGCCGTTCTTCTGACCGGAATCGAACTCTCCTGATGCTGCGCAGATCGGCTGCCTCTACCGGCGACAGACCGGGATCCGACTCCAGCAGGCGCACTGCTCTTTCCGTGACGATGAACTCTGCGTGAAGCAGGAGGCGTCGGGAAACCGGTGTTGGCAGCTCCCATTCCTCGGCCGTTTTCCACTGATCCCAGTCAGCCACGCGGTCTCCGCGGGAAAAGAGCGGAACGTTGCGGCCGGACGGATCGAAGGTGAACCCGGCGGTTCCGTTCACGAGATGGGGTGTTACGCCCCGGAGCGGATAGGACTTGAGCCGGTAGAGATGGAAGGCGAGTCGCTGGATTCCGTAGCGGCCGCTCTGCCCTCGGTGTTGCCTGAGGTCCGGCGAATGGTGAAACTCGTCGAAAGGACCGTGCGCCAGGTTGGCCGCGCCGGGATTTCTGAGATCAGCCCATCCACCCGTCATGGTGCCTGACAAACGGCCGGGCTGCGGCTCTGGATCGAGGCCGTGGTGACTTCTGCCCAGCCGCCTGAAGGACTCGACGATTTTGCCATCCCAACGGGCAATATCGGCGATCAGTTGCTCAAGTACGGCGAGCGTCCCTTTGCGCCTGCGATAGTAGATGGTGTTCGCAACGTCGGCACGCCGGCCGGCCTTGTTGAGCGCGGAGATAAGCCGCGTGCCTACGAGATCCGCGATGTACGGCACCGCCCAGTCGTCGGCCTGTTCGATCACCTGGTCCTGCCACAGCCGGTCGTGGCTGCGACGCAGCGTTGCGGCTTGCTGTGCGACCAGTTCGACCATCTGCCTGAGCGGACCGGATTTTACTGGCCGGGCGATGTAGAGCAGCGGTGTGTTCAGGCTGCTGAAGCCACCGCCCGGAACAACACCGGCAACCTGCCTGCGTGCATCGCGGAACAGCTCGATACGGGTGCCGTCTCCGTCGAGGTCTCGCGCTCCGGAGTAGGCCAGCGCGGTCGCTCCCGAGTTGTCTGTGAAGGTGACTTCCAACATCATCGCGCTGACATCTGCCGGGCCGGAAAAGAAGTCCTGGCCGGTATCGTCAAGCTCAGTTACGCCTGAGTTGGTCGAAACGGCGCCGGTGTTAGAGAACTGTCGTTCGCGGGAGAAGCGGTCGCCGATTTCGCCGTCTTCGAGACGGTACGTGTAGGGAACCCACTCCCAGAGCTTCTCTGCGAAGTACTGCTCGAACCTGTCCTCTGCTACGCAGGTCTCAAGCACTATCGACCTCCTCTCCGTTCAGTTTCAGAGATCCGGCGGTAATGTCGAAGTAGTGGCCAGGTGAAGGCGTGAGGACGAAGTTTTCGAACTCTCGCAGGCCACCGCGATTGGCCAGGTCCAGGGTGAGGATCGTGGGTGAGGTTCTATTCCCGATGTTGAGCGTGAAGGCGGGACGATTGATCGCAGTGATCGGCGCGAACGATCGAGCGGTGAGTAGCGTTTGAATACGCATCAGCATTGCTCGGTACGGCCTGAATGCGAAGAGTGATCTCGGGTCCTGGCGCTTGAATTCGAGGCCGTGAACCGCGAGCGCACCGGCTGGCGCGAGCACGTTTTCGAACAGTTCGCTTCTAAAGAGAGGCGCGCCTATTCCCAGGTTCTCGGGAAGCAGGTAGCCATCTTTTTCACCGATCAGCACGGTCTGAACCGCGGCCACAACATCGGCTGAGACGTACTTTTCGTCGATATCGATGTCGATAGCCAGGTGCAGCGGTATTGGCGTTGCGCGCTCGGCCACGATGGGTGTCGATGGATCGCAAACGGCGCGTAGTGTTTTGGCGACGGTTTCCTGGATTGCGGAGTCACCGATGTACCAGATGTGCGCAACGGGCCGCTGACGTTTTTCGTGCCAGTTCCACTCTGCCCTGACGCTGCGAACACCGGGCACACCTGCTGCAATTGCCTGCATGTCTGCGGTGGAGACGGCTCTGCCCAGTGTCAGGGCCGAATCGGGCGCGTACTCTCGAATGTTCTCGGCATCTTCGGCATCGGAACCGCCGTACGCAGCGACGGGATTCTTGATCCCGGATACGCCCTTTATCGCCTTTATCATCTGCGTGATCGAACCGGAAGGCGGTGCCGATTCACCGGCGCCGAACCGGTAAGCGGCCACGACCGTCGCGCCGGTCGCGAGCCGTGATCCGGTGATTCCGTCTCCGAATCGAATAGTGCTCGACCCCTCGTCGTCTTGCCTCACGGTGTAAACCTGCGCGTCCGGCTCCTGGCCGAACAGGTACGGAACTTCGGTCCAGAGAACCCCGTTTACGCGGACGAGCAGCGTGCTTGCAACACCGGATTCGTTGCCGGAAGAGGGTGCCGAGACGTAGGTGAGAGGCTGCTTCTTCAAGGTGAACGACTGGTTGGCCACGGAGGCGTCACCGGTTCCCAGTGACTCGGACGGGACGGACTCGCCGCGCGTTGCGCTGACGACGTTGCCGAATGTGTTCACCGGCAGTAACAGGCTGTCTTCGATGGTCGATTCCGGGTCAAGGGTGAGCCGCCGGGAATCGAAATCCAGCTCGGCTGAGGCTATCGCTCCATCCTCGTCTTTGCCCTGGAAGAGGAATCGGGAGGGAGCCGTTCCGTCTGCGGGTTCCTCAACCGGGTTCTCCAGCTGCATCTGCGTCGCGCCGGTAATTCTTGTTGCTGCTTCGGCGGTCGCCACCCCCGCGGCCTCGAATCCGTAGTGCACGATTAGCCGATTGGCGATGCTGCCGTTGGATGCCCAGTTGCTTGCCCGGTTCGGAGATCGCGACAGGGAGTCGACGGTTGCGTCGAGCACAAGCAGGGTGAAGGGAGCGCGAACAGGTGGAGGGTCGACGGGATCGGTCCCAACCAGGAAGGACGGCGGGTCAGCGACGATAAGTTGCACTTCACGGTTTTCGATCACTCGGAACCAGCGGTGATCGGCACCGAGCGACATGCCGATGTAGTTACCGGGCTTGATCTGCCGGTACAGGCCGTCGAGCGTGATATGCCCGTTGCTTCCCCTTGACGTTATTGACGACGACCCGCCCGAAGTGGTCGTGACGGTGCGCCGTGGAAACTCAATCAGTTGCAGCTCAGCTCCGGAACCTCCTACCCTCTGGATAAGCGAAGATGAACCGGACTGTACTTGCCCAGAAACGACGCGTTCGATGGAGCTCAACCGGGAGTCCGAATCTTTTCTGAGTGCCGTTGTGGCTCCCGGTTTCAGCAGGCGAACCGAGGCGATCGAGGTGGCGGGCGTGAAACGAAGCGGTGCGGTGAAGACCACCTTTGAGTAGGTGTCGCCATCAGCCCCTTCGTGGTCGGCTGCGGATTCGACCTCGGCCAGTGCGCTGCGTGCGTTCGCATCCTGGTCGAGCGCCAGGCAGATGTCTCCTTCAGCCAGGTCGGCGCTGGAATTTTCAAGCAGCAGGAACGAAGGGTTGGTGCTGCCTATGTTCGACGGCCTGGGCGCTTCGATCTGCCACTTGCTGACCAGCGGGTGGACGTTCGTCTTGCCTGCCAGTTCGAACACCTGTGGCGGTTCACTACCGAAGGCTCCTGAGCGGAACCCGGTTCCGGCGGGCAGTGAGATAGGCTTGCGCCCGTCGGCGAGAACGGCAAGGTCGACTGAGGCGGCGGTGGCGGGTTTTGGCACGTAGCCGAGCAGTTCGACAAGGCGTCGAACCGACGGTCGAAGCCGCGCTGTTCGCAGGTATATTTCGTGCGCGATCGTCTCGTCGTGGAACGACTGCACGTCGCAGATGTAGGCCCATGCCTCAAGCAGCATGGAGCCGAGGTCTTTTTCGTTGCCTGGACGCCAGCGCGAGAGCGGTCCGCCAGCCGGTACAGACGCCAGCAGAGCTCGGCGGAACTCGGCGAAGGTGCCTATCTGCCGCGGGATACGCTCCAGCCCGGCGGCGATGTTAAGCGGCGCCGGGTGAACCAACCTGTCGCAATTGCAGCCGGTCATGCGCCACCTTCCATGATGATCGTCGCGATGCCGTGGTCGGCGTGATCGGGGTCGTTTTCGATGCGTATGACCTCGTCGTCCGCCACTTCGTAGACGAGTTCAGTGAGATCGCGCCAGTCGAAGTAGCCGCGACGCCGGACCCGAACTCTCCGCACTCCCAGCACACCGGGAACAGATTGAATGTGCGCTTCGAGAGCAGATCGCTCGAGCGGGTCGCCGAAGGTGAAGTTGTCGGGAGAGAAGTAGGCGTCGTCACTGTTCAGCGCGTTCGTGGCGAACAGGCTTGCCTCCACCGCCTCCAGGACTTCGTCCCTGAAGTTCGCCGGTTTGGCGCAAATGGTGATTTCGATATCGATGTCGGCGTATTTCGGACGCCTGACGTAGGCCGGCCGACCCGCCTGCCGGTAACGCTCGAGTTGGAACCTCAGATCCGCACGCTGGGCTGTCGTCACAGCAAATGAGTCACGCGGGTCGGGCGTGACGGATGCGGTGAGCCAGCTTCCCGTCCAGCGGAAACTGGCCCCGGCGTGCTGCACCCACGGGAGCTTCTCTGCGGCTGCGGCATAGTCTTCGGGGCGCACTGCACGGCGGGTGTCTACGCGGAAGGCACGGGGAGCGTTTCGCCGGACCGCTTCGAACGATTCGGGCTCAGAACCACCGGATGTCGGCAGAGGATTTGAGATCGATTCGACAAAAGGCAATCCGGTCTCGATGTTGGTCAGCGACTGCGCAGGAAGATTCGCTGCTTCGCCATTTCCCGTTCGGTAACGTGCACTGAATATTGCTCCGACGTTCGGCAGCCTGCCAAACTCGCCGTCTCCGAAGATCACCGTCTTGCCATTTCCAGACAGGTAGTCGACATGCTCGATCTCGGTTCCGAAGCGTTGGAACCCAACTGCCCTGCCCCACGTTCCGTCTTCAAGCGAGAAATGGGTCGATTCCGGCCCGGTTGAGCTGCTACGCAGGAATGACTTGCGGTAGGACCACGGGCCGACCACAGACGCGGATGGATTCGCTGCTGCGACTTCACTGAGCAGCAGTTCAGGCAGCGAACCGGAGTCCGAATCACCGAGCCACACAAGATCGCTCGTCTCAGTGCCGGGCAGGGACCGTAAGTAGTTGACTGACCTGGTTTCACCGCAGCCGCACCGATCGTCCTCGCAGTCACAGCTCCCGATGCCGGCGCTGACCGTTCGCCCCTGTCGTTCCACTGCGACGGGCGTCGTATCGCCGGGGTCGTCGGGATAGCCGATTCGGAAATACGCCTCGGCATCACGGCCCGCCGTTACGGGGACGACGTTGCCACAGACACGCAGCGACTCCAGTTCCATTTCGTGTGTGATTGCGTGTTTCTGCGCCCATTCGATGCGCGTGACCGTCGTGCCAAGAAGCCCGTCGGTGATCTCGGTCACTCTCGTCACCCTGACCAGTTGCGCACGAGGCGGGATGGAGCGGTCTGTCGGCGTAGTGGTGAGCATCACCCAGCGGCCGGACGGGTCTGCCGGAGGATCGTTGAACTGCAGCGATGATTTGAGCGCACCACGAATATCGACGCTGACACTTCCGGAAAAGAGGCATGTCACGCTCTGGTCCCATATATGGGCAGGGACGGAGTTGAGGTCGGACCGCACGTCGTAACTGGCCGTATCCCGGATGCCCTTGCCAATCGAGAAGTAGACGTGATCGCCATTGTCGTCAGCGGCCCACGCTGATGTTCCAGCGGGAATCATGCCCTGCTGGCCGTCTACGGCGTTGACGCAGATCCAGCCGGTTGCTCCTCTACCCTCATCGACGTCGTAGTCGACAAGAGCGGCATGGCCTCGCAAAGACCTCCGTTGCGTAGCGGTCTCAAGGTACGCCTCGCCTGCGACGCGATCCTGGTAGTAGGCCAGTTCATCTCCGAGCGCGGCCATCAACTCGATGACCATCGTCCCGGTATCGGCTTCCGACCGCTCGTGCCAGCCGGGGTAGCGCTGGGCCGCAAAGTCGAGCAGAGCGGTGCGGTAGCTTTCGAAATCGCGGGACATGTAGTCGACCGGAAAGTCGACATCTTCTTCCGGGGCGCAGTGCTGGCACGGCGGCTGGCAATCGATGTCTACAGGGCAGCTCGCTTTGAACGAAAACTCCAGCGAGTTGTAGAAGGGATCGATGCGTTCATCTGAGATCGCAAGGTTGTACGGCGAGAAGCCACCGGGCGCAGCGAAGGTGATTCGCAGCACGTTTTCTGCACCGGCCGGGCCGACCCACGAGATTCCGGTGATCGAAACGACCGGATCGCCCAGTTCGACGGGCACGACGCGAACGAACGCCGCTTCCAGGTCGCCGGGTAGCGGACTGTCGAGGCCCGATGGGTCGACGAGGAAATGCACGTCAAGCGTCGCCTGGTCCGGGTGAACGAATATGAAGTCCAGTCCGGTGACGGCGGTCTGGGTCTTGAGGAGCTCTTTGCGGTCCTGTGTGGTCATGGGTTCATCACATCCAGGTTCAGATACCTTTTCTCTCCGGTTGAACGAATGAAGTAAGAGACCTTGATATCCAGCGTTTCACCGCGGGCTTCCGCTTCAATCTCGTCAGCTACGATGATGTCGCCAAGCCATTTGTCGAGCGCCTGCACCACGGTCACCTGCATCAGGCTGGCGGCGGCTTCGGAGTTCGGGGCGAAGAGCATTCGGCGCACGCCGCAGCCGAAGTCCGGACGGTTGATCCGCTCACCGGGCGCGGTCAACAGGACCTGCCGCACCAGCTGGTCAACGTGCCTGCCGTACTGCGATTCCTGCGCGACGCGGCCGAGCCCTCTGTCTACGCTGATCGGATATTTGATGTCCTGTCGGTTCAAGCTGCTCGTCCTTTCCTAGATCGTCTGGAGCCGGGTCTGCGTGCTTAGTACGATCACAGTTCCCTGCGGCGCCTGCGCGGGAGAGAGGCAAAGGCCAACGCTCCCCTGGCTCAACGTGAAGTTGCCTGAGATCCGGGAACGCGTGTCCGGCACGATCCACCGGACCGTGAGGCATGGACTGGGTGTGGGGCCGGGCAGGGTGAACGGGCACCCGGCGATCATGAAAATGTCTGTGGCGACGAGCACTGGCGCTCCGACCGCGTTCATGCGCGGACTGGCCGGAATGCCGGTCACTGTGCCGCCGTGCGGGCACATCATGGAGGCCGCTGTGGTGAGTGAAAAGCCTGACATCACATCACCTCCAGTGCGCCTGAGTTGACGCGGAATGAGGTGCTTGTAACTTCAAGCTTGCTGGCCCCCTGTTTGCTAACCACACCCGAGCTGTCAACGGTGTGTGTCGCGCCTCCGGCGTCTGACTCGACCTTCGACTCGACGGTCACCTTTGCGCCATTTGTGGATTCGATCGTGAGCTCGCTCGCGGCGTCGTCCGCTCTGATCGTTATGGACTCGGTTTTCCAGATCTTTATGTCCGGGTCCGAATCGTCCGGCAGCTCGCCATCACCCCAGAAGCATCCGGTCCAGACCGGGAATGAAGTGTCGCCTGCTTCGAATTCAACCCAGACATTTGTTCCGGGTTCGGGCATGCAATAGAAGCCAACGCCGGCACCGGCATACGGGACGCACGGCATTGCCCAGACTTCGTTCTCACCAAGCACTGACGGTATCCGCACCTTCACCCGGCCGCGGCCCGTTGGGTCAGCGTTGTCCGCAACCTGCCCGCGGTATTTCCCGAAGTGGTGTGAACGCACCCACTCCAGCATGCTTTCAAGGCGTTCGTCGGCGATTTGCGTGGTCATATCAGGCGTTCCACCCGTTTCTTGAAAGTTCAATGTCCATGCGGTGCTGCGATGAATCGATAACGTGCCGCACACCGGTAACGTAGTACTCGCCGCTGTGCCGGTTCCCGGCACCCGAAACGGTCACCACGTTGTGCGCCCGCACAAGTGATCTCAACCGCGCCAGTGTTGTGCTCGTCGTGCCCTGCACGAACCACTCGCTTTCGCCAAGAACCGCCGAGCTGCGGGCCTGCAGGTCTCCCGAGTCGTCTACGGGAGCGGTCAGGCGAGTCGAGCGAGTATCGGGTGCGATCTCCATCAGACCCAGAGAGCCCAGCGCACGGTTGCCGGATGAGGTTGTCGCGCCGTTGATATCCGAACCGGTCATCGCATCGATGTCGGACGACTCGACGCTGGTGGGCCGCTCAACATCCCACTGGAGGTCGAGCGCTTCGATGTTCGAGCCTTCCAGGTTGATAACGAAAATTGCAGCGGGTTCTGCTTCGAGGTCCGATTGGCGAAAGTGCGCTGTCTCAGTTCCACTTGAGTCGCAGGTAACGCGGAACTGATATCCGTTTCTACTGGCGAGTCGCTGTATGAACTCGAGATCGGTTTCACGCTGAACAAGTGCATGTCTATCTTCGGCATGCCCGGCCGCGGTCGACTGAACATCCGGCACATAGCCGTAGGACGACAGCATGTTGGAGACCGCATCGCTGTCCGTGATATCGGACCAGACCCTGATTTTGCTTTCGCGGTTCATGGCAACTGAGGTGTCTGAGCCAATGATCTCCACCCATGAATCGGCCGCGGCGTGATCAAGATGCATTGCGTGGCCGTGGATGGGTCCCTTAACAAGACATTCGTTGCTGTCTCCCACCGGAACGAGGATAGAAACTTCGGACCCGGGATCGAACCGGCCCTCGGCCAGCATCGATAGATCGCCTTCGTCATTGATGACGACCGGATAGCGCAGCCGGTATGTCGTCGGCGCACCGGCGCGCTCGTACACCTCAATCGAACCGGAGCCCATCAGCTCTGGATCGGTTGAAGCATTGATCTGTATTTCGGCGCCCTGTGGCACGGTCTATCGCCCTCTTTGCTTGCGCGGGATCTTTATCTCCCGGGCCTCACTCAACGTTTCGGGAAGCATTACGTCGTTAAGATCAGCTACTCGCCAGAATCCATTTGCGTTGGCCAGGTAGCGGTGTGCCAGGTGGTCGATCCGCTGACCCTGGATTCGCATGTGAGTTCCGAGCTCCGTTTCATCAGACTTTGGAGGCGGTGGGACAACCGGAACCTTCCTGTTGCGGCTGTCAACAACCTCGTATGTCTCAAGCCCGTAGTAGCGGGACTTCTTGTCAAACATGCCTTCTCCTAGAACGGCAAGATGCCGAATATTGAATCGATGCTGGAGAGGAAACCCGCGCGGGCGAGAACTTCCTTCTGGGTGTGCGTGTACCTGTAGGCCGTTGCGGCAATGTCACGCGCGAGGCCTTCTTCGACGCTCTTTTCGAGGGCTTCCGGCGTCAGGACTTTCAGCGTCACCGTCATCTTGGCGCGCCACGGGTAGAGGTCGGGTGCGTAGGCCTCTTCGGCGATCTCATAGTCGGAGAGCCGAACGGGCAGAATGCGCCCTGCGCCCCATGTGAACAGGACCAGCGGCGCTCTTTTGCGTGAGATGACGGTCGATCCGCCGAGCAGGCCGCCGAGCGCATCGCCGAGTCCACCGAGCGCGCCGGTGGCAACAGGGAACATCAGTTTTTCGATGGCGGCGATTCGGTCAGCGACTCCCGTGGTCTGGGCCATTGGGTAGGCGCTGGAGTCTTCGAGACCGTCTGTCGCATCGAGTATCAGTTCCATCCTGGTGAACGACTCTGCCGGATCGTAGGGCTGAGTCAGTGATTCTGTAAGCGCGTCGTCGTCGTCACCTTCCGGTGGCGCCCATGGCGTCATCTTTCTCGTCACCTTTTCAGGGTTGTACTGAAAAGGGATGATGCTCGGCACCGGTCCAAGGAACGGCTCCGAGAGCTCGATGAACGAGCCCTTTACTACCTGTGGCGATCCTGGAAATCCGGTTGTCATGTCTGCTTCAATCCAACTTTTGCGGCTAATCCTGGTACCGGGCGAACCCGGTCCGGGTCGCGTGAACTGTCGACTATCTGGTCAGTGTTGTTTCCTATTCCGTTTTCCCGTTCAGTACTGATCATCAGAACGCTTCCTCCGGCTAGAGCCTCCCGGCTCTCAGGTCATCAATAAACGGCTGGAAAGCCAGGGTTGTGTCATGATTCGGGCCTCTGCCTCCCTCAATGACCCACTTGTAGTAGTCCTCAGCCACCTGTCCCTGCTGCTCCCGGTTCAAAGAGCTAAAGGTTTCTCCGTCGGCACGACGCTGTCGCAAGCCGGCAGCTCTGCTTGTCTCTGACCCTGAGTTGTCTATGCCGTATTCGTATCCCTCGGTGGCCTGTGCGTGTATCGCCTGGCCCAGGTAGAGCGAACCCACAGTTTCAAACTGGTACACATGAGTGAGTTCGTGGACCACGACGTCGTTGCCAGTCCCCGGCGGCAGGTTGATGGTGTGGAACAACGCAAAGGCTCGACCCTCGTTGAAATGGAAAATGATGTCGAGCAGCCCGCCTTGCGAGACGCGAACGTCGTCCCACCTGATAGCGTTTGCACCGAGAACGGCCTGGGCGGCAGCTTTTTGCGCCGATGTGAGCGGCTGCGCGTTGGTCAAAATATGCCAGACGAATTCAACGATCTCGGGACCGCCAAAGATATCGAACACCCTGGAGATCACGGTCAAGACCCATGCACCTCCAGCCTTGGCGCGCTCCCACAACCAGCTGGCAAAGCCCGATATTCCGCCGGTTGCCAGCGCGTGAATCGCCTCCGGGATGAACGAAACGATCCCGACTATTCCGTCCCACAGCGTGCCTATGAGCCTCCCCAGGCGCTCCGGCAGATCACGGACCAGGTTGATCAACCACACTCCGGCATCGCGGAAACGCTCGCCGATCCATTCGACGGCCGATGACACTGCGCCTGCGACGGTGCTAATGGCGTCACCGACGGCACTGAACGCGCCAGAGATGGCGCTGCCGACCGAACTTAGTGCCGAGCCAATCTCGCTGAAGAATCCATGCACGACGGGCACGCCCTGGGATTGACCCGAGGCGGCGTTCTGTTGCACATGGGAAAGCTCGTGCGCCATAAGCGCGCTTCCCGCCGGTGTGCCCGGTGAGTACCGTCCCGATCCAAACACAACATGGTTGCCTGCGGTGTACGCGTGGGCTCCCAGCGCATCGGCAGACTGAGCGGCCGCGCCACCGGTGTGGATGCGAGGTCCGCCGGCCTGATTATCATTGCCTCCGCCGCTCGGTCTCCCCTGGCCGACCGGCATGCCGGGTGTTGCGATGACTGCACGAATCAGCGCTGGAGCTTCGGCAAGGTTGATGCGACTACTCGGCAGCGACATGGTGCTCGGATTGAGCGCCACGCCCGTACTGGCCTGGGCCGCAGCATCCGCGGACTGTTCGCCGGACCCTTTGGCCGAAGCGATGTTTATCCGAGCGTTCCGGTTTTTCGCTGATGCGGCGAGTTCAGTGTGGTTTGAACTTCCCGAATCGGGCTTTCGGCGTCCTCGCAACCGTTTCCGGTTGTTCTCGGCCTGGCCTTCTCCAGGCTCGCGCGTCCGCCGATGTGACATGCCGGCTTTGCTCATAGCGTCGCCTTCTTTACAGCTGTTGCTATTCGATCTGCCAGTACACCCGGCTGTGAACTATCGGACGAGCTGACTTTTACTCTCAAATTGGCTCCGGGATGTGCCTTGTCACCGAGTTCCCCGCCGAGTCCCACGGTTGTTAGTCGCTCCGCAATTCGACGGGCGAGGAATGCCGCCGTTGGCCTGTCAGATCCTTCCATGCGAAGGACCAGCTTTTGCACATGCACATGCCTGCTATTCACCGTGCACCAGCCTTTGTTTGACGTTCTCACTGAGGCTGCGTCCTGACTTCATCAGCTCCCGGTCGAGGCCCGTTGCGAGGTCGGCAACGGAGATTTTTCGGCGCTGGCGGCGTGCGAGGAAGATGCCGGACAGGACGGCGTACTTGATCTGGGCGCCGGTCGCTTCGACGCTGTGCGCCAGCCGTTGAAGCCCGGTTTCAACGGACCTGACGTGGTCCTCGCCTGCAAGCTCACCAATTACGCGGGACCAGATTTCGTATCTTTGAGCGGCGTCTGGTTCGCGGAATTCGAGGACGTGGCGTAGTCGCCGTATGAACGCATGGTCGATCTCAGATTTCTTGTTCGATGCCAGGATGGCGATGCCTTCGTAGTCTTCGATCGCCTGCAGCAGATAGTTGGTGTCGGTGTTGGCGAAGCGATCATGCGCGTCGTTCACTTCGGTGCGTTTGCCGAATAGAGCGTCCGCCTCATCGAACAGCAACACGATGTCCATGTGCGCGGCGGCGCTGAGGACTTGTTCGAGATTTTTCGAGCTCTCGCCGACCCACTTGCTGACGACCGACGACAGGTTGACGCGGTAGAGGTCCATGCCGAGTTCGTTGGCGATCACCTGCGTCGCCATTGTTTTTCCGGTGCCGCTCGGACCGGAAAACAGTGATAGAAGCCCGCGTCCCAGCGGAAAAAGCCTGCGTGCTTCCGGTTTCTCCCAGAACGCGGGCCGCTCACGGGCTTCGAAGATGATGTCCTCTACGGCCGTGAGTAGAGAGTTGTGGATTACGAGATCGGAGAATCGGAAGGGTGTCTCGACCCTCTTTGCCAGGCTCCCGAGCCGATCTCGTCCGATTCGGCGGACGACGGCTGACGCCTCTTCGACGCTGGCTGGCATGTGGAGCGCGGTGCCGGCTATGTCTCCCGGCCAGTTGTTGTGACGCTGCACAAGCTGAACGAGATCGGGTGCCGGCCAGGACTGGCTCTCGGGAATCAGCGTTCTCCAGAGCGCTTTGCGGTCTTCGACATCCGGCACCGGCAGTTCGACGATGTGATCTGCAACGCCGGACACTGGTGGCAGGGTCTGGCCCGGCGCGCTGACGACGAACTGCAACGGAAGGTGCGTTTGGTCGGGCCACGGCCGGTTGACCAGGCGTTCTCCCTTCCAGACGAGCGCAGAGCCGCTCAGCATGGCAAAACGATTGGCTCGGACGCAGAACCGTATCCATGCGTTATCCGGGATTCGGTCTGAAGCGATGGCAACGGCTGGCATATCGAGCCTTGCCGCTATCTCGGCGGCAAATGTCGACCTGCCGCCGCCATCTCGGCCTGAGATGTTGATTCGCACCGGAACTGAGGGGATCGAGGTGAGGGAAGAGCGGATTAGCCCTGTCACATCCGCCAGGGGCCAGCTTTCGGGGACTGTGCCGCCCTGAACGCGGGACGCGGCAGGCGAAAGCGATGGATCGAGGTGGTCGTCTCCGCTCAGCCATCCGGCGATCCACTCATCGATGACCAGGGCGTGCTCCTGTCCCGGCTCGGTCATCTCCTGTCGCACAAGCTGCCACTTCGCGATCGTTGACGACTCGAAGGAGACGGATCGACGGTGACCGTAGAGCCGGGCCACAAGCCCTGCTGTGAGATGCGCTTTGCCTGCGTGATCCTGGAGATACGCGACCACACGCGACAGCTTCGGCTGGCTACTGACTGCGTAGCAGGCTTCCAGCAGGTCGCGCTCGTGGGGGCTAAGTCCGAAGA
This sequence comes from Chloroflexota bacterium, assembly GCA_029262735.1. GTDB lineage: Bacteria > Chloroflexota > Dehalococcoidia > Lucifugimonadales > Lucifugimonadaceae > JAJCYX01. The sequence continues at coordinate 44,606 of JAJCYY010000067.1, forward strand.
CGGCCGTTAGCCGGGCGAACCTCGACGCCGAGTCTGAATCCAACCGGGATTCGATGTCCTGAAGTTCGAGAACCTGCTCAATGAACTCGGCGGCTGCCCATCGAAGTTCACTTTCGAGCGTGTCACGGTTGTCGAGCAGTGTGTCGATCTCTGCGTGAGTGATCAGTCGCTCAGCACCGGTGTCGCCTTCCTGTGACCACAGATTACGGAGCCAGTTTGCCCGGCGGCGGGAGACCAGATGGAACCGTTGCATGACGAGTTCGGCAGTGTCTACAGGAGTCACTCCTTTCAAGTCCGGGGAACTGGCCGGTGGGCGGTTTTGTACCTGTGTCATGGAACCGTCACCCATTGCGGTGCTGACTCAGCGCCGTTGATGACTATGCGTATCTGCACGTCCTCGCCTGATGCGAGAGCGGCCGGTAGCCGCAGGTCCATGTTGTTCGGTCCTGAAATGCTGAATTCACCCGGATCCAGCGTTGCGTCTGAGTCGACAACAAGCCGGTCAGCGCCAGCAAACACGGTGAGGTTTTCGGGCTCGAGATCGGCGTGCTGAAATATGTGACCTGTGACAGCCACGACACCGGTCGGTGTCGGCGCAGGGAGCGGGTCGATCTGCGGTGAGATCACAAATGGAATCTCGTTCGATGTGTTTGTGAAGTCGCGCGGAGACCCATCCGGCATTGTTCGAGTTCGAGCGACCCGCGCAGACGCTGCATACACACCTGGCAGGGCCGTTGCGCCGCTGATGTTGTCCTGCACCTCGACGGTGATCGATTCTTCTGTCGAAGATGCGGCAAGGGCCAGGTTCCAGGCAGGGTCAACGGGCGTCGGTGCCACAAATCCCGGTCCGCGCAGTAAGAGGTCGGTCGAATCACCGTGCAGTGCCGAGCCAGAAAAGACGACCTCCTCACCGGCGGCGGCCTGGGCCGGTCGCGCCTCAACGACCGTATCGTCGGTGGCGGCGGGCAACCGGAAGGTCAGGTCGTTTCTGCTACCTGTCAGCCTGGGCGCGCCGTTTGCGAAGACGTGGACTCCGTATGTGAGGACACGACCCGGCAGGGTTCGCGGCTGCTCCGGTTCGAGTAGAGCGACCGATACGCTGTAGTAGGCGGCAAGGCGGACCGGCGACGAGGCAGCGGACCAGATGTCGAACGATTCGTTACGTGCCACGGGGTTCATCGAGATACGGAACCGGTTGCCATCGCCGATGAGAGACGGCTCCATCACCGTGGTCCCGCCAACCTGGGTGGCATCGTCGATAACGGGATAGTCGTGCAGCGTCTTCATGCCGAGGCCCATCATCAACTGCTCACGAATTGCACCGGCTCCAGTGCCCGGCGGATCGTCGATATCGCTGTGTGCGACGAGCATGTAGTCGAGCGTTAGCGCCATCGGCGTTTGCCTGATGGGCACGCTGTCGCTACCGGGCTGCGGAAGGTTCTTGTACTGAGCATCCTCCGTCACGCGGTACAGGTAGAGCCCCAGCGTGTTATCGCCGGTTAGTTTGTCCGGCGGGTCCGGGCTCACGTTCAGGACGACTGCCGGATTCCAGGCTGAGGAGTTCGAGACGTGCTCGTCCAGCAGCCGCACGAGGGTTGAGGTGACGAGTGACATGTCGATCATTGCCATGCCTACACCTGCCCCAGTCCGAAACTGTTGCGTGATCGCGCTGCTGACCTGCCGCGGGCAAGGCTCGATCGAGACGGAGCCTTCCGTCTGCGTGGGACTGGCTGCGGTTGCGGCTGCGGTGCCGGTGGTGTCAACTCAACGGTTATGGAGCCGATCGAAACGGTGTTCGATTCCTGGAGTGCGGCTGAGGCGGCGTTCTCGACAGGTCGTTCGAGACCGGAACCCGGCATCAGCAGCCGCGCAATGGTCTCCAGCGCAGGTTCTGAAGTGTCTGACGAGACGGAAGCCGGGATGCGCGGTGTTTGGTCTGAGTCGGAGTTCCGGGACCGGTCGATCTCCGATCTTGCATCGGGCTGCATCACGGGCCTGTCAATGCGACGGTTTTCGACTGCTGCGGGGTCTGCGGACCTGGAGCTATCGTCGCCCTGAATTACGAATTCCTGAATTTGTAAATCGTCTGACTGCCGGGCGGTTTCCCGAGCAGATGGAGTTGGTTCGACTGGCGTGGCCGTCATCTCGACGACGGTTACCTCGCGGTCGTCGGTGCCGGAAGATTTCGCCGTCTTTGCCGGCAAGTGCGAATTGAACTCTGGAGCTTCGGCCGATGCCGCCGGTTGGACGGTCGTTGGTTGCAGTGGCGATGTTTGTGCCGGTTTCGACTGTTCCGGTTCCCGAGGCATGAGATCACTGGTCCCGAGTTGGGAGCGAATAGCGTCAATCTCGGGGTGCGATTCAGCCGGAGATATCTGTAATGGCCGCACCCTGTCCGACTCAACATATTCACCGGGCAGTTCGGTGACGGTGTTCTCGAACGGATCGTCGAGCACACCGGTCGCTGACGTTTCGGCTCCGGTTGCCGGTTCGGAGAGGCCAGGGGTCTGGCGCACATCGGTGCGTGCCCTCTCCACCAGTCGTTCCAGGTACTTTGCCATCGTTACCCGTCCCATCCACGGGAAGCTGTTCCTGTAATGAGATCAACCGCAGTTTTGCGTTGTGATCGAGGCATCTCCATGATCTCGGTCCGGCTCCATGAATACGTTCTTGCCAGCAAATGAACCTCGTTCGCCAGGCTCTGCCGCTCCGTCACCAACGCGGTCAGCAGAAAATGCTGAAGATCGAAGTGCGCCTCCAGCACGTGACCACACTCCGGGCACCGGGCTTCGATATTCAGCGAAGCGATCGGTGCAACCTGCTCCATAGCCGCCTGCACTTCATCACCAGCCTGGCGGGGATCGCCGCTTACGATGCACCGCCCCAGCAGCCATTCCAGTCCTTCCGGTCCAGGCTTTCCTATCAACGAGCACTCCTCATCGCCCGTCGGAAGCCGGAACCGTATCCCAGCTTCGGCCTCGAACACTCCGTCGCCCACCACCTTCACGTTGCTTTCGTCCACGGTTTTTTGCAGCCTCTCGAACAGTTCTGGAAGTTCGAAGTCGGTATCGAACCGTTCGTCGCAGTTTGAGCACAGGACCACGCTATGAACTGACGAGCCGAACGACTGCGTGTAGACGGCTGCAAGCACAAGGTCTCGATCGGCAGCGGAAAGCATTGCCGCGTCACCGGGTCTGAAACTGGAACCGGGCGTCTCTACCAGCAGGGCGTCAATCAGGGCGATCACCGCCGTGGTGCCGGTGCTCGTCATCGATTCTTCATCGGTCCCGCGAAGTTCCCTTATCGCCAGCCAGTTGCTCGCGCGCGAATTTCGAAGGAGCACATGGTCTCTAGGTGCGACCATTCAAGCGTCCTCATGATTCGGTTGGCTCTGTTACCGCGGTGTCCCGCTCCCAGCCCTCGTTCTGAACGGTCATGGACTCGATGGCAATGGCGTTGCCGTTCGCGTCCAGTTCAGGCAAGGCGGTGTATTCGGAGATCCAACAGCGGTAAATCTTGTACGCCTTGGCAACCTCGCCCTGCTCATTGAGGAGCTCAACGAGCAGGTCCTTGCGGAAGTTCTGGAGCGAAATTGCGCCATCACCTTCCGTGGTGTGGACAAGGTTCGCCCATGCTTCAAACTCCGGATCATGGGTGAGGCCGCGCTCCAGCGTTATCGGCTCATACTTCCATGTGCTCGGTGAGATGCGCGGAGTGCTCGGGTCACCCCCTTCGCGATGCTCAACGGGCTCCGTGGACTTCTTAAGCGCGCTGATCTTGCTGACTCCTGCCACCACCTTGCCGTCCCACCTGATGCGGAACTTGAAGTTCTTGTACGGATCGAACCGGTGTGTGTTGACGACGAACTGTGTTGTCATTTCATGAACCTCTCTTCATACCGAAACGAAGGCGAGTAGCCGGGCAAAAACCCGGCTACCGCCCGGCTTTCGGACCTAGGACTGGCTCTCGGCGGTCTTCTGCTGCAGGTGCAGCACGACGAATTCGGCAGGCTTCAATGGTGCGAAGCCGACCATGATGTTCACGATTCCGAGGTTGCGATCGGTCGCCGTTGTGGTCTCGGAATCACATTTCACGAAGTAGGCCTCACGCGGCGTCGAACCCTCGAACGCTCCCTTGCGGAACTGGCTCTGCATGAATGCGCCTACGTTGAGCCTGATCTGCGCCCAGAGCGGTTCGTCATTGGGTTCGAACACGACCCATTGCAGGCCGCGATAGAGGCTCTCCTCAAGGAAGAGCGCAAGCCTGCGCACCGGCAGATACTTCCACTCGGAGGCGTTCCTGTCCGAGCCGCGCATTGTGCGGCCGCCCCAGACAACGTTTCCTGCTCCGGGGAATGCCCTGAGACAGTTCACGCCTTCCACGTTCAGGGTCCCATTCTCTGCGTCAGTGAGCATGTACTCCAGCCCCTGGACCGAGTTGAGGGAAGCCTCTTGTCCCGCCGGTGCTTTCCACACGCCCCGCTGCCCGTCGATTCTTGCGATCGTTCCCGCTATGGCCCCGCACGGAGCAAACTCCGTCTGCCTGAACTCCTGCAACGGGTCCGATGCCAGAACTCGTGGGAAGTAGATCGCTGCATTTGCGGAGGCGGCCACGCGTAGCGAGCCGAGCCCGGTCGCACCCGTTCCGTCAATCCCAGTGCCGGTGTCGAGAACCTGGGCGGGCCGGTTCCATCCGACCGGGGGATCGATGATGAGAACTGCACGTCTGTCGACGCAGTAGGTCATCGCTGCCGACCACGTTGCGGGTGCGATATCGGTAGAGGCGTCGATTGGCGGAATACACAGTAGATTGAACAGATCTGCGTGTTCCAGGGCATGTATGCCCGTTCTGTCTGCGGCCGATCCGGTGTAACTGCCCTGGTTCAGCGGATTGCCGTTTGCGCCAGCTGTGCCGACGGCGATTGATCCTGCAGCGGCAATGTCAGGTCGGGCAGTCGGGACGGTTCCGTCGACTCTGACCAGCAGCGATTCCTGTTCGAGGATTCGGGTAACGTGCCGACTGTGACCGACTGCCACAGATACGTTGCGGAAGGTCTCCCTCGCCACTTCGTCACCGGTCGTGGTGCCGTCTGTGGTTTCAACAACAGTCAGATTGAAGGAGTCGGCGGAGGTTGGCAGCGTGGGATCTGCCACCAGGTGATCGACTGAGATCACCAGGTTGTCGCCCCATTCCCCGTCGCTGGCTGCGACGAGATCGAGAGCATCCACACCGGCAGGCAGGCTGAACTCTGTCGCACTCGCGCCGTCAACCAATCGAACGACAAGCGCGTCTCGGCCGCCGTTCTGGAAGTAGTGCTGCACCGCGTAGCTCATCGTGCTGTCTTGCCACAGCCCGCCGAACTCACGTTCGTACTCGCCCCAGGAATGGATCATGACTGGGAAATTGGTCCGGCCCCTGAGAGCCCGACCGAGGAAGGCAGTTATCGAGGTTCCAACACCTGCGATCGTCCTGACTCCGCTCGGCACTTCCTGGATATATACCCCGGGATAAGATGGGGTGACCATTTGTCACGCTCCTTTGTTCTTTGCGCTCCGGGCGCCTGACCGTCGTCAGGGACTCGAATGATTGCTGTTGACCTGGTTGCGAAGACCTGCTCGCCGCTGATCTGGCTGCCACGGACGCATTTCGGAAAAATGGACCGAAATCCGGCGCGGAACTGACTGACGTTTTGCGGCGTTGCCCGGTGAAATCAGATGGCCAGGATTGAGCCACGAACGGCCTGTGCAACCAGTGCTTGCGCCGGTTGACATCTAGAGCCGGTCAGGCATTTACCCGGTCAGATCTCCCTCCCTTCGGTGGTCCCGTGTTGGATGAAGGAGAGGTTAGCCATACCCCACAATTTTGTTGGGCTTTTCTGCCGTGTAATTTCTCTCTGGTTCGACGCGCCGCACAGGTTCTGCCGGAATCGGTTTCTCGGGACTGGAAGGCTCTCCAATGACGCTCATATCTCGCCACCTGCCGGCCTGTTCGCAAAGTCCCGGAGACTGCGCTGAGAGCGGGGAAATAAACGGCTCCGCTCAGCCTGTGGCCTGTGCTCCCAGAAGTCCCACGCGCTGCTTTCGGGTCGTAATTCCGACCCCAAAGTGATAGCCGTTTTTACCTTCGCGAGAGATTGTCGTTCGAGTCGTTGGAATACGGGTGGGTCGGCGACACGAATTGCCTGGCACGCCTCTAGTGCGATCGGCGCGAAATATGATGACACACGAGAAAACGAACGTGATTTCCAGGGGGCTGAAACCCCTGGAAGCGGTTCCAGAAGTCCTTGAGTTCGCTTCAGAGTGGGCCGAGTGGATCGACGCCTGCAAGGTGGAGGTTGTTGCAGCCTCAACCCATGAGCCGTTTGAAGCCCTCGAAGCCCGGCTCATCCGGGAGGCTGTAGCTGCGGGCGAGATCGTCGAGCTGCTTGACAACGGCCTGCCGACGGGCACGTACTGGGCAAAGTCTCACCCCGCTGACACAGCGCGGATGGTCCCTCGGACCTTCGTGGCTACACACTGCGAGACTGGCCGCGGGCAGATGAACAACTGGCGCCCCCATGATGAAGCATGGACGCGCGTGAGGAATCTCACTCGAAACGCATCCCGCGGCAAGACGCTCTACGTCATTCCGTATGCAATGACCAACAGCCTCGATCACCCTCTCGGAGCACGATTCGGCCTGGGAGTCGAACTCACCGACAGCCGGTACGTCGCTCTCAGCATGATCCGCATGGCTCGCGTTGGTGGACCCGCGCTCAAGGCGATTGGGAGCTCGGTGCAACGCGAGAAGATCGTTCGGGGCAGGGACCAGTTGAACGACGATGAGATCGGACATGCCTTCGTCCGCGCCGTGAACATTACCGGTGACCTAGACGGGCTAAACCGCAGCAATGACGACCAGGACGACCGCTGGTTCGTGACGTTCCCGGATAACCGGTACATCGTCCACCACGGTTCGGCCTACGGTGGGAATGCCCTGCTCGGAAAGATCGCCCACGGCCTGAGACTGGCATCGGCCGACGCTCAGCGGAATGGCTGGCTGGCTGAACAGCAGATGATTATCGGCGTCAAGGACAAGCTGTCTGGCGAGACGGACTACGTCGTTGGCGCGTATCCGAGCGCTTCCGGAAAGACCAACACTGCGGCGATGGCGGTGCCCGATTCGCTGGCGCATCGGTTCGAGGTCACGTACCTGGGCGACGACATCGCCTGGATGCACGTTGGCGAAGACAGACGGCTTTATGCAATGAACCCGGAGTACGGCGCATTTGGAGTGGCGATCGACACTCGTGAGTCCACCGCTCCAAACCTGATCGACGCGGTCGGGTCGGGAACCGGGACGATCTGGACAAACGTTGCTTTCAACCGGGAGACGAGGCAGATCTGGTACGAGGGGATGGGCCGGGACCACCCGAACGATCTGAAGGACTGGATCGATTACACGGGGAAGCCGATTGCCGATAGGCCGGTGCAGGAGCAGCGTTCAGAAGACTTTCCCTGGGCGCATCCGAATAGCAGGTTCACGACGCCGCTGACTCGAAGGGTCGACGGTGGCGAAGTGAAGAACGTGCCGAATCTCGACGATGACTGGGACAACCCGCAGGGCGTTCCGGTCAGCCTCGTGCTGTTCGGAGGCCGCGTTCCGAATCGTGAGCCGTTGATACGGCTGCTCGAATCTCCGACGGACGGTGTCTACGACGGATTCGTAATGGGCGTAGTGAAGACTGCGGCCGTTGAGGACGCGGCCGGGCGTTTCGGTCCCGACCCGATGACGATGGGCGCTTTCTTCGGCCCTGCCGAGGTTCCGTACATCAACAACTGGATCGAGATCATGGGCAGGCTCGGCGATAGCGCTCCGGCCTTCGCGCACATCAACTACTTCCTGCGCTGGGATGCCTTTGCCGATCAGCTGGATGAGCATTCGCTTGGAGAGGCGTTTGAAAAGCGGGAAAGTCCGTTCCTGTGGCCGGGTTACGGCTGGAACGTGCTGGAGATTTTATGGGCCCTCCGCGCTCACGATGGCGAGGCGTTGTTGAAGCAGACGCCGATTGGGTCTCTTCCGGTGTACTTCCTCGACTTCGAGGACTGGCTGGGCCTGTCTCGTGATGAGGCGGATGCCGTCCGGAACGAGCTTGCAGGACGTGGCGTGACTGCCGAGGTTGTGGACGCTCTGTTCCACTGCGACAAGGAGCTGTGGAAGGCTGAGGCCGTCCGACGTACCGAGTTCTTGCAGGACTACCCGGGAATGCCTGAGCCGTTCAATGAAGCGCACAGGCGATTTGTGACGCGGGTCGAAAACGGCAATTGCCACGATTAGTCGGCTCGGGTTTCAGACGGTGTCTGACGCTAATTGATCCGGTGGTCGAGGCGCGGACAGAACGACAGGTCTTCACACTGACGGCAGTGCTGCGGTGTCGCCCGTTTCGTGCTGCCAGAGCCTGATCTTTGCCGCCAGTTCCCTGACGAGATCGCGGTGCTCGTCCTGGTCGAACAGGTTTACAAGCTCGTGCGGGTCGGCGGTCATATCGAACAGCTCGTTCTGATCGCCTGCGCACAGGTTCAGTTTCCAGCGCTGCGCTTTTCCGCCTGCGTTTCTGCGAGACGATACGATGGACCTCCGCGGCACTGCACCGAGCAGGTTCGCCATTTCTGCACCAAGATCGCGGTCGCCGAGGCCGTTCCACTGGACGAAGACGTCGTTCTCTTCCAGCTCATCTGCTTCAGATTCTCCCGATAAAAGGGGCGCGCGGCTCACGCCCTCGAGGTGCTCCGGGACCGGCTGGTTCATGAGATCGAGCAGCGTCGGGACGAGGTCAACCTGGCCCACGACTCCAGGCAGCATTCGCTGTTCGAGCCAGGGGACGCGCATGAGCAGCGGAACCTTCGCAGATTCCTCGTAGAACGACCGTTTTTCCAGTAGCGCATGGTCACCCGCCATCTCACCATGATCCGCTGTGAACACAACTATCGTCTCGTCGGCTTTGCCGGACGCTTCGAGAGCGGCAAGAATCCTGCCGACGGAGCGGTCCACCAGTGTCACGTTCGAGTAGTACTGCGCCCGCAGCCTGCGCCACTGCTCCTCCGGCGAGCCGTCTCCGAAGTCGCCCATCTTCGGGTGCGGGCCGGATTCCTGCATGTAAAAATCGGCGCGCACCCGGTTGAACTGCGAGGTGCCTTCCGGGTACTTCAAGAATGCAGGCCCGACCGGGATTTTCGCGGGGTCGTGCAGGCCGTCCAGCGGACCGGTGTACGGGTTGTGCGGCTCAAAGAAGTGGACCTGAAGCATGAACGGTTCGTCTCGGTCTTCGGACAGAAATCGTGCCGCTTCGTCGGCGAGAAACGATGCCATCGTAAGGTGTTCGGGCAGCGACGTTCGCTGGTGGGCGGAGAAGACGCGATGCCCTGCCGCGGTGACGTGGTCCGGCTCGACTCCGTTCCGCAGCAGGAACTGGTGGTACGGCGTGTCCGGGTGGTCGATGACCCACGGCAGCTCGGCCAGCGGCAGCCACTCGTCGAAGCCGTGCTGGCGAGTTGTCTCGTTGCCGAGGTGCCACTTGCCGTAGTAGGCGCAGTGATAGTCGTCGTCGACCATCTCGGCAATGGTTTTGATCTCCGGGTCGAGCACGATGTTGTTCTTCATCATGCCGGCAGATTGCGGGTAGAGGCCGGTGAGCATCGATGCGCGGGAGGGCGTGCATACGGGCTGCGTGACGTAGGCGTTTTCGAAGACGAAGCTCTGGTCCGCGAGTGCGTTGAGCGCGTTGGCCTTGACGTGCGGAGCGCCATAGCAGGCGAGGGTGTCGGACCGCTGCTGGTCAGAGACGATGAACAGAAGGTTAGGTCGTTTCATTGTTTTTCTTCGCCCGATGTCGGTGGTGTTTGTTGAATTTCCGACTAGTGCTGGAAGTCGGTTTCTCCCTCCCTGACAGGGAGGGAGTTAGAGGGTGGGTTGTTGTCTTTCTGGTAGGGGCCGCTTGCGGGCGCGCCCCTACCAAACGGACGAAAACATCACCCTCTCCCTTTGGTCCGTCGCCCATCGAGGGAGAGGGATTTGATCAGCGTCGGCGCGGGCATTTCCACCACTACACCGTCGGCAGCGCTGCGGTGTCCTTTGTTCTGTGTTGCCAGGTTCGCATTGTTGCTGTGAGGTGGCGGATTCGGTCTTTTTGCGCCGGGTCGTTGAACAGGTTCTTCATCTCGTGCGGGTCGGAGTTCAGGTCGTAGAGCTCGCACTGGTCGGTGGCGCAGAGGTTCAGCTTCCAGCGCTGGACCGATCCGTCCGTCATTCGCTCATTGGCGACAATCGAACGCCACGGCATCGGGATCAGGTTGTTGATCGCCTCGTTGCCCAGGTTCCGGTCGTCCCACTCCTCGTGGATGCCGTTCCACTGGATGAAGACGTTATTGTCAGCCAGGTCCTGCTCGCCCTTCATCACCGGGACGACGCTGTTTCCTTGCAGGTGGTCCGGGACTTCGCCGCCTGAGAGGTCAAGCAGAGTCGGCACGAGGTCGATGTGGCCTATCGAGCCCGGCACCTTCGTCTGGTCCTTCGAGAGCCAGGGCACCCTGAACAGGAGCGGCACCTTCGATGCCTCCTCGAAGAACGACCGCTTCTCCAGCATGCCGTGGTCGCCAGCCATCTCCCCGTGCTCGCTGGTGAAGACGATCACGGTGTTGTCTGCGACACCGGCTTTGTCCAGCGCAGCAATGATGCGTCCGACCATGTCATCAACGAGGGTGATGTTGGCCATGTAGCGGGCTCGCAGGCGTCGCCATCCGGCCACTGACGTAGTGTCGTTTTCCTGCGCCGCGTTGTCCGTCATGTATTCATCTTTGGACGGGTCGCCACCTTCGAGGTACTGCGTGTAGTAGTTGCCTCGCTCGCGGTTCAGCAGCGAATCGTCATCGCTGACCTTCAGGAACGCCGGGCCGACCGGGATGTCTTCGGGGTCGTACATGTCGTCCATCGGGCCGAAGTAGGGAGGGTGCGGCTCGAAGGTTGAGACGTAGAGCATGAAGGTCTCGTCGTTGTGATCTTCGATGAACTCCTCGGCCTTTCCGGCCAGGAAAGAAGCCATCTGGTGTTCGGCAGGCAGCTTCCCGCGGGCATGTGCCGAGAAGATCTTTGCGCCTTCGGACTCCACGTCCGGCTCGTAACCGGCATCGACCAGGAACTGGTGGTAGTCGGACATGACGTTGCGGTATTCACGCTTCGAGTACTCGGGACGGTGGCCGTCCTCGGTGCTCACCCATTCGTCAAATCCGTGCTGCTGGATGACATCGTCGCCGAGGTGCCACTTGCCGAGGTAGCCGCACAGGTAGTCCTCGGAGATCATCTCGGCGACGGTTTTGACGTCTGGCGAGAGCGCAACCTTGTTGACGGTCGGTCCGGCTGTGTGCGGATAGAGGCCGGTCATGATGCTGGCGCGGGCGGGCGTGCAGACTGGCTGGGTGACGTAGGCGTTTTCGAAGACAAAACTCTGGTCTGCGAGTTTGTTGAGGTGCGGCACCTTGATCCAGTTGTTGCCGTATGCGGCGAGGGTGTCGCTCCTCTGCTGGTCGCTGAAGATGAAAACGATGTTGGGTTTGTCTGCCATCGTGTGTGATCGCCTTTACTGCCGGTTTTTTTCGGGCACCGCTAAACGAGCACCGCCAAAGCGGACGCACGCGGGTGTGGGCGGGATTGTACGAGAAGTGGAGCCCACATGTTTTCGCTCAGGTAGTTTCGGTTGGTCGGCACGGAAAAAAAATGTCACGAGGTGTTGACGGGTGTCGATGGATGAAACCTGGTGGACCGATATTTACCAGATCTCGCTGAAGGGCCTGATTGACTGAGAAACAGGGCAGGCAGACGATTGGGGGAGAAGGCGTTGTGGCTATTTTTCTTGCTTGCAGGTGCTTGCGACAACGCATGATTTTCTCTGTCACACGGGGAGCGTTGCGTTGCGTAAGACACGAGCCCGGATGCGATTGCAGGATGTCTCCTCAAAGTCCGAGGTGCCCGGGCACGGCTCTCGCGACCACCTGACACGTTCGGACGCTGGCGAGGGCGTGTCATCTGACCGGACCGCTTCGGCGGCTGCCGTCCCACAACTTTCGGCGCACTCTGAACTTGCCAGGACCAGGAGTGGCGTCCAGTTGCAGGCGATGCAGTCCCAGGTGGGCAACCGGGCCGCAAAACGGCTCGTCACACCAGACCAGTCACCCGGCGAAAGCGTGGTTGAGCCGCAATTGGCGCAACTGGCCCAACTGCCACAAATGCCACAAATGCCACAAATGAATGTGCGACGGCCGGATGATCCGCTTGAGATCGAAGCGGAGGCCGTTGCGGACTCGATCGTAGATCCCGCCGTCGAGCCAGGTCCGGCGCCTGCCCAGGGTGTTTCCAGTGCGGTGCAACCTCAGAGTCGGACAGACTCGGTAACTCCATCGAGCGATGTGTCTGATCCGGCGACCGCGTCAGCCTCTGGCAACCCGGTCGCTTCCGACGGCCAACGAGCGGGCGACGTCTGGCAGCGGATGGGTAGTGCGTTTGGCGCTGACGTTGGCCAGGCGAGGATTCACACGGATTCACACTCTGATGAGCTGGCGCGCAGCCTTAGTGCGAGGGCGTTCACAACGGGACGAGACGTGTACTTCAGAGCAGGCGAATACCAGCCGCAAACCGAAACCGGCAGCCACCTGCTGGCTCACGAACTTACGCATGTGGTCCAACAGAGTGGCGGCGCCCTGCGACAGGGTGGGTCTGATCCGTCTGGCACGGTGCAGCGGTATCCGGAGGCTGTAGTTGTAACCAAACAGAGCGGGGCAGGAATCCACAAGTCGAATCGGAAGAAGGTTGCAGCAGGGACGGCGACGGAGCTCAACGTCAGGAGCGGTGGAATCTTCGGCACCGGCATCAAGGTGACGGTGCCGGTGAACACGTCGATCATGGTCGACTACGCAATGGTTTCATCGGATGGCGCTTACATCCTGGCTCAATACACAGACGAAAGCGGCACGATATGGACCGGGTATATCAATAAGGCGAACGTCCAACAGCTCACAGGCGACGAAGAAGAGTCGGTTTCTGGCGGGACCATTGATTTGGATTTTGATGAGGAGGAGGAGTTCGAGGAGATGGAGTCGGAGGGGGAAGATCAGCTTCCAGAGGATGTTGAGGCGGACATGCTGCTTGCGCACCAGCTTCTCAGCGGGTACCTCAAGTCACACACCATTGGGCAGCACATGAAGAAAACGGCCAAGAACCGGGAAGCCCTGCAGCAGGAAGGGATGGTAAAGGCGAGCGAGGCCGAAAGCTGGGCGATAGGTGAACTCAAGCTCGGAGAGAAACGAGCGGAGAGCGCGCAGCAGTCTGAGTTGGAAATAGCAGAGACGAAAAAGGCTCTGCTTAAGAAACCCAAGAGTGAACTGATTGAGCTGCTCATCCAGCTGGACCCGAGCGAGGCGGTCTGGAAGGAGGCCTACGAGGATAAAGAGACGGGGGTGTACGACCTGGTGAATCTGATCGTCAACAAGCAGCAACGCGAGAAAGAACAGTCTGGAGATGCCACTGGGTTGCAGGAAGAGGTGTACAGCGACCCGGAGTTCTGGATGTTCAAGGGCCAGCAACTGCTCGATGTGCCGATGAGCAAGATCGCCGGAGGCCACAAGGACGGCAAAACTCCCATCTGGTGTGACCAGTCTACGGCGATCATCATCGCCACCCTTGCGAACAATAAGCAGTTCACCTCTCCTCTCGAGGTAATCAAACAGGGCGATCCCAAGCAGCACGGACACTGGTATGTGCTGGCCAACCGGGATCCTGATGCCTCTGCGCCAAAATGGGGAGACGAGCTTGAGGGGAACGAGTTCATCATCGACATCTGGGGAACGCTGCGTCTAAATGAGCCGGACTTTGACGAGGATGCGCAGAAATGGGTGTGGCCACACCAGTACAACTCCGTGGTGCACAGGAGCGACAACCCGGGGCTGCTCAATGTCTACGTGGGCGGGGAAGAGGCCGAGGATGCGATCGTTGTCGATCCTGTTGAACAGGACGTTGATGAGAGCGAGATTCAAAAGCGCAAAGAGGCGCTGGAAGAGGCTGCGCAGAACAAGATGACTGTGATGGCGAGAGTGCCGGGCAAGTAGTGCCGTCCGCTGCGTCCGAGATGAGAGTGGTCGAGAGCCAGCCGGGCACATGTCGCTTTCTTGCGAAGGGACGAAAGGGGTTCGGCACTATTTGGTAAGGGCGAGCAAAGATGCTACGCCCGATGGCGGCATAGCCGCCATAACAACCCACCCTCTAACTCCCTCCCTGTCAGGGAGGGAGAACACGCTTCCGCCATGAGTGATTAATCTAGCAATCACCACTTAAGTCGGGCGAAGAAAAAGATCGGGAGTCATACAGTGTCAGCTGCTGAAAACAAGGAAGCCGCCAAAGCCTTTTACGACTTGATGTTTAACCAGTCGAAACCAGCTGAAGCGATCGAACGGTTCGCCGGTGATGACTACATCCAGCACAACCCGGAGGTGGCCGACGGTAAGCAGGAATTCATCAAATACTTTGACCGTATGGCGTCGGAATATCCGGGAAAGCGGGTGACCTTCAAACGGGCAATCGCCGAGGGCAACTTCGTCGTTTTGCACTGTCGCCAGAAATGGCCTGGTGACGAAGAATATGCCGGAATAGACATATTCCGCTTCGACGATCAAGGCCGGATCGTCGAACACTGGGACGTGCTACAGATAGTTCCTGAAAAATCCGCCAACGACAACACAATGTTCTGATTGGCCGGATTCAAACTGACTCGTTACCGTCGGCAGGTCTCTTGTCCGCCCACGGTTTCGCTTCTTCGAGCGCTGCCGAGGCTGCGAGTACTGTCTCTTCGTTCCGCATGTCGGCGACTATTTGCAGGCCGATTGGCAGGCCGTCTGCTGAGAACCCGGCCGGCACCGATGCTGCGGGGTTGCCGGTCAGATTGAAGAGGTAGGTGAACGGTGTGAAGCCCCACAGGCGATGCGGCACGCTCTTGCCGCCTATTACATCCGGCTCCTCGCCGATTTTGAATGCCGGGACCGCCAGCGACGGTGTCAGCAGGAGGTCGTACTTCTCGAAGTAGCGGTTCGTGTAGTCACGATACTGGCCGATCGCTACGAAGATGTCCCACATGCGCTCTGCCGAGAGCTTGTTGGCCCGGTCCAGGTACTCGCCAAAGTAGTCGGTCAGCTGGTCCCGGTGGTTGTCGAAGTCTTCCCGGGACGCCGAAAGCCCCTTGACCGTGAAGTAGTCGAACCAGGTCCAGAAGACATCGGCGTGGTCTGCGGGTCGAAAGTCGACCTCTTCGACTTGTGCACCGAGCTCTTCAAGCTGGCGCGCCATGTCGCCGGCGACCGTCACCACTTCAGGGTCGACGGGATTTCCGCCCATGTCGCTGCTCCAGCCGACCTTCAGCCCCTTCACGCCCTTTGTCAGAGCGGCCTCGAACTCCGGCGGCTCATCGCTGATCACGCCGTACTCGGAATCGCTGGCCGGCCCGGCGAGGATCTGCAGGGCCATCGCAGCGTCCCGCACAGTGCGGGTGAGCGGGCCGGAGGTTGAGTTGTTGATGATGTTAGAAGCGCCTTTGGTCCAGCCGCCGCGGGGGATGCGGCCCTGCGAGACCTTGAATCCGTAGACGCCGGAGAAGCCGGCGGGGATGCGGATTGAGCCGCCGCCGTCGCCGCCGGTCGCGAAGCTGGCAAGGCCAGATGCGACGGCTGCGCCAGCGCCTCCCGAGGAGCCTCCGGGCGTTCGCTCGGGGTTCCAGGGGTTGCGAGCGGGCGGTCCGAGCCGGTTCTCAGTCGTACCTGCGAAGCCGTTTTCGGGGGTGTTGGTCTTGCCGGTGATGACTGCGCCCGCCGCCTTGAGGCGACGGACGGGGATCGAGTCCTTGTCAGGAATGGCATTCTTCTGGGGCAACGAGCCGAGGGTGAAGGGAACACCGGCCATCGCTTCGGTGTCTTTGACGGGGACCGGGATCCCGAGGAGTGGAGAGAGCTCGTCCGGCGACTTCGCGCTCATGACCGCTTCTTCGGCGGCGCGGGCGGCTTCGAGTGCGATTTCCGAGGTGCGCGTGATGAAGATGCCAAGTTTGGGATCGAGTTCGTCGGCACGACGCAGATGAGCTTCGGTTAGTTCAACAGGAGATAGTTTTTTCGTTGTGATTAGCTTCCGCAGCTCGTAAAGAGGCATGAAGCCGAGGTCGGTGTCGGAGGTTGGGAGTTGTGGTTGCATGGTGGGAGTTCCGGACAGTGGTCTACAGACTGGGACGTTTGTTTTTTTTTGTTTTTTCTTCGCCCGACTTAACTGGCGACTGATGGATTAGCGAGTTATGGCGGAAGCCGGTTTCTCCCTCCCGGATTGGGAGGGAGTTAGAGGGTGGGCCGTTCGTACACGAGAGTCAAGTTGATCGTGAATTTCTCAGGCGATCTTACATGGCCGGTGAGATCCCTCCGCTTCGGTCGGGATGACACCCTTCGACAGGCTCAGGATGACACATGGTTTCACCCTCTCCCTTTATCCCGCGCCCACAGGGCACCCGATCACGGGAGAGGGAAGTATGCGCTTCACACAACCGCCATGCCTGCCGGTCAGCCGTGTTCTCGCTTTCGTGAGACCATAACCGGCGGCGAAAAGCTCTCGGCCAAGGGACAAAAAACACAACGGCGGGAATCTCATCAGGCGGATACGCAGCTCAGTTCGAGCACACGTGCACACATCCGGCGTCGGGCTTATTCTCGGCCCAGTTGCCTTCGCATTCGTCGCGCTTGTGTTCGATCTCGACCCCGGGAACCCGGCTGCAACCCGAGCGCTTGGCATCGCGCTGTGGATGGCGGTCTGGTGGGTGACGGAGGCCGTTCCCATCCCCATCACGGCGCTGCTGCCGGTCGTGCTGTTCCCGCTCACGGGCGTGATGGACGGCGGCAAGGCGGCATCGCAGTACTTCAACAGCACCATCTTCCTCTTCATCGGCGGCTTCCTGGTGGCGCTCGCCATGCAGCGCTGGAACCTGCACAGCCGCATCGCCCTGCGCATCCTGCTGCTGTTCGGCGACCGTCCGCTCGCCATCCTGATGGGCTTCATGGTGGCGACCGCGTTCCTGTCGATGTGGGTCTCGAACACGGCGACCGCGATGATGATGGTCCCGGTTGCGATAGCTGTCGGCGGCGCGCTCATGCAGCGGTCCGAGGACACGCCGGACGTTGAGGTGCAGCGTTCGAGCCCGTACATGACGGCGCTGCTGCTGGGAGTCGCCTACTCGGCATCGATCGGCGGGATTGCAACGCTCGTCGGGACGCCTCCGAACCTCTCGTTCTCCCGGATCTTCGCCATCTCGTTCCCTGCCGCGCCGGAGATATCGTTCGCCGAGTGGATGCTGTTCGCGCTTCCCGTGACGGTGGTGCTACTGGCGATCACATGGGTCGTTTTGGCGTTATGGAAGGGCCGGATCGCAGATGTGGAGCCTGCTTCTGCGTCAATGATCAAGTTCCGCTACACGGCGCTGGGGCCGTTCGGTTTCGAGCAGCGCGTTGTGCTTGCGGCGTTCGTGGCGCTGGCTGTGCTGTGGGTGACGAGGGCTGACCTGGATATCGGCGGGTTCATGTTCAAGGGCTGGGCGAACCTGTTCGGGACTCCGGACTTCATCAACGACGGCACGGTGGCGGTAGCGATCGGCGTGCTGCTCTTCATGGTCCCGGCGCGGTCGAAGCCGGGCGAGCGGGTGATGGACTGGGAGACGGCTGCGAAGCTGCGGTGGGACATCGTGCTGCTGTTCGGCGGCGGCTTTGCGCTGGCGGCAGCGTTCCTGGATTCTGGGCTGGCGGCGTGGTTCGGCGAGGAGCTGAGCGATGTGGATAACGTGCCGGTCGTGGTGATGGTCGGCACGATCTCGTTGCTGGTGACGTTCGTGACGGAGCTGAACTCGAATACTGCGACGACTGAGACTGTGCTGCCGGTGCTGGCGGGTGTCGCGTCGGGGGCAGGGATTCACCCGTTGCTGATGATGCTGCCTGCGACGCTTGCGGCTTCACTTGCGTTCATGATGCCGGTCGCGACTCCGCCGAATGCGATCGTGTTCGGGTCGGGGCTGATCCGGATCCCGGAGATGGTGCGAGTGGGGATTGTGCTGAACCTGATCGGAGTGATCGCGGTGACGGCTGCGGTGCTGGTGATCGCGCCGGTGGTGTTCGATTTCGAGATAGGGAGCGTGCCGGACTGGGTGGGTGTTAGGTGATGGGGGGTGAGGCTGGATAACCGTGCCCTGAGCGTAGTCGAAGGGTCTCTAGTTGGGGACAAGTGGTCTTGACGAGATGGCTTGCAATGGAGCCCGGTCGTCTTGCTGTGAACGGTACTGCCGGAGACGAGTGATCTTGACATGCGTACAGTCTGCGCGAGAGGTCCTTCGACTTCGCTCAGGAAACACCGGCAACGCCCACCGCCCAGGCTGAATCTCGGCTAACCTGCGCCGGGCGAACCGAACACTTAAACGAAGCTGGCAAACGCCATGGAGCGCATCGGCTGTGGGTGAAAACGAGTCAACCGCATACATCGCAACCGCCCGCTCCTTCGCTGCAAAAGTGGCCGATTGCGCTGACCAGATCGACGCGGATCGGCGGGTTTCTGCTGAGATGGGCGCTGAGCTTGCCGATGCCGGGTTTTTCCGGCTGCTTGTGCCGAGGTCGCTTGGTGGCGCTGAGCTTGATCCCCCGGCGTTCTTCGAGATCGTGCGCATCTTCGCAGGGGCCGATGCCAGCGCTGCGTGGTGCATCAGTCAGAACAACATCTTCGCCACAGATTCCGCACGGTTGCCCGTCGAGACCGGCAAAAAACTGTGGGCAGACCAGCGGGTGATCATCACCAACGGCCCACCTGCGCCGGGCACGCAGGCGACACCTGTCGATGACGGCTATCGGCTGTCCGGGCACTGGAACTTCAGCAGCGGCAGCAGTATCTCGACGTGGCTGGCGGCCAAGTCGCCGGGGGAGGGTGTGAGCGGCGAGCCACGCATGTTCCTGGTGCCGAAGGTCGATGCGAGGATGATCGATTCGTGGCAGGTGAACGGGCTTCGAGGCACGGCGAGTTTTAGCTTCGAGGTCGACGATGTCTTCGTACCGGCGAGCCACACGTATCTTGAGTCGGACGCTGCGCACGAAGCCGGGCCGATCTACGTGATCCCGAAGATTCCGCTGTTTGCGACCGGCTTTGGGACGATCTCGCTGGCGCTGGCCCGAGCGTGTCTTGACGATGCGATCGAGCTGGCGGGCAGGAAGACGCAGCAGTCGGTTGCGAGCGCGATGCGGGACAGGTCAACGGTTCACCGGCAGATCGGAGAGGCGGAGGCACGTTTGAGATCGGCGAATGCGTATTTGCGGAGTGCGATGAGTGCGTTGTGGCGGGCGGCCTGTAAGCGTGGTGCGGTGTCGACAGAGGAGAGAATTGAGGTTCGGATGGCTTCGACGAACGCTATCCGGCAGGGGACCGCTGTCGTGGACTCGGCATACGATCTGTTCGGGTCGGATGCGATCTTCAAACGGAACCTGATTCAGCGTCGGTTCCAGGATGTGCATACGATTCAGCAGCAGGTGCAGGGCAGACGCACGAATTTCGAGACGGCGGGCCGCTTTTTCCTGGGGCTGGAGCCCGGCGGGCCGCTGTGAGAACGGCCCGAGAGATTCTGAATCGAGTTCAGAATGACAATTGATCAGGCCGGTCTCAGGATGGCAATTCGGTGTCCCGATCGGTCGGCCGAAACTAAACCAGTGCGGCTTCGGTCTCTGCTGACTTGGAGTCTGCTGTCTCTTCGACCTGTTCGAGATCGCGGCATGAGAAGCGGCCGATCACGCCGGTGTTCGAGACCATTGCCAGGAGCTTGAGCTCGTTGCGGCCACCGGTTTTGCTGGTGGCAATGAGCGAGACGCGCATCCCGTCATCGAAGACGGAGACATCTGAGACGGTGAAACCGCCATCAGTGAGTTCGGAAGTCAGTTTCTCTACCCGTTTCAGGGCGCTGACGCCGTTTTCGGGGACGTACCTGATGTCGAGTCTGTGTGTGTGGGCCATTACGGGTCCTCGGTGACTTGGTCGCCTTGCTACACGATTGAACTTAGCAAGCTGAGTGGCCGAGTTGCGCGACGGGTGGCTAACGAGAGGGCAAACAGTGGGTCAGGCGGCGACCTGTCGAAGGGCTAATTCGGGCGAGCCATTTGGGGCATTCAGATGGGTTTGAGAACGAAAATGGGCTGAGAAGGCCAGCAGAGTGGACTGATTCAGGCCGTGAAGCCGCCATCGACCTGCCATGCGACGCCGTTCACGAACGCAGCATCGTCTGAGCAGAGCCAGAGCACGAGGCTCGCAACTTCGTTTACCTCACCGTGGCGCTTAATGCTCTGGTGGGCGAGGAGCATGTCGGCACGCTCTCGATCAGTTCTCCAACTGGCCGTCATCTCGGTGTCGATCCAACCGGGGCAAACGGCGTTGAACCTGACCCCTTCACCTGCGTACTGCCGGGAAGCCGATTTCGTGAGCCCGACGACTCCGTGTTTCATTGTTGTGTACGCCGCATTCGGGGTTCCGATCATGCCGGCAATCGATGCGTTGTTGACGATCACGCCGTGACCGGCAGGAAGCATCACCTCAATCTGGTGCTTCATGCCTCGCCAGACGCTCTTCAGGAAAACGTTTGAGTAGTGGTCCCAGTCTTCGTCGGTGTATTCATGGAGCCTTCCGACCTGGCGACTGCCTCCGGCGTTGTTGAATGCGTAGTCGAGACCGCCGAACTCGTTTACGGCTGTCGATACGGTATCTTGAACATGTGCAGCGTCGGTGACATCTCCCTGCACGAAGCGAATCGTGCCGGTGAGGCTTGATGCCTCGTTGACGAGTTCCTGGCCGCGCTCAGCACGGCGACCGGTTGCAACTACGTTGGCTCCGGCTTTTGCGAACTCGATGGCAGTTGCGCGGCCCATGCCGGATGTGGCGCCTGTGACGATGGCAGTCTTGCCTGTGAAGTCCATGTGAGATCACTTTCTGCTTCTTGTAATGTTTCGACTCTATGCAGTTGAGCCGTCAGTATTCTGATCAGCGACCAGGCTCACCATTTCTATCGTCCCGAATTCAGGCCGTTAGCCATTCCCCAGCGTCAACCGCGGCTCCGAAGTTGCATATCCTGGCGAACAGGTTTCCGGCAAAATCTGCGGCGCTCGGTTGTGCGAAGTCCAACTCCGTAAAGAGGACCTGGAATCGGACGATGTGGTCGAGGATCGCCGGTGCGAGACCAGCCATGACCTCTTGCACCGGGTAAATAGCCTGGATTTCATCTGGCAATTCAGCGCAATAAAACTGCACCTGATCTGCAACTACGTCTGCGCCTTTGTCTTTGCCAGTCGAGAGCCCAAGAAAGTAAGAGAGATCTCGGACGGCAGGACCTCGGTTTAGAAACTGCCAGTCGACCACAACTACCGAGTTCGCGTCTGGCAGAGAATCCCACAGCATGTTCTGAGTATGGTAATCGCCGTGGCACAACGTTAGCGGCATCGAAGTCAGAGACTTTTCGATTCGGTCAAGCTGATGTGGCGCAGCGTCATACAGAACAAGATCAGCCGCGGTCAGATACGGGCGAACCGCTTCTCGTAGATCGCCAAAGGAGCTGCCGTCTGCTGCCTGAACGAGTGATGTGGCATTTGACCCCGTCCACTCACGCAACCATGGCAGATCATCGAGGGCTTTTGAGTTCCACCACTGGGCGTGCATTTCTGCCAGAGGTTTGAGCGCGACTCTTTGTGTACCGGCAACCAGACCTGCTGCACGTTGATCTGGAGGTAGCTCGGTGAACCGTCGTCCGGAAACCACCTCCATCATCAGGACTGCGACATCGGACCCATCTTCGTAGTCCCCGAAGTAGTAGCGAGGCATAGGCACAGGGAGCCTGCCGCCGAGCGACCGATACACTTCGATCTCGTACCTGAATACGTCCCATTGCTGAACGAATTCCCGGTTGGACTGGATCGTCGAGACGAACTTGGCGAACAGTGCGGACGGTCCATCACCGGGCGTGTCGTACGAAGGGTGAATGATTACAAGGCTGCTGGTACGTCCATACTCGGCTCCCAGAGGCTCAAATGTCACCTCGATGACCTTTTGACTGGTGATCGCGCCGCTGCTCCGTAGCGCCGCGCCAAGCCACTCCGGAGTAACGTCGTCGTACTTTTCAGGGACCGCCTGAAGACTCATTTCGATCCGCTTCGAACCAGGGCTATAGCCGATCCGCGGGACTATACCTCACACCCGCCCTCGACGAACCACCTGCGAGGGAGCTAGTCATTCCTTCACCCGAACGTCGCCAATGACCTTAGTGAGCGACCTCCTACACCCGCACGAACTTGCGGACTCTCTGGCCGTGTCCGGGCTGGCCTATCTCGGCTACGTAGATCGAGCCTTCGCTATCGACCCAGCAGCCGTGAGCGGCTTCGCAGGCGTCAGCATTGCCTCGCCAGCGGGTGGCAAGTTCGCCGTCCTCGGTCCAGATCGAGATGCCGTTGCCACCGCCTTGCTCCACCACGTACACCATGCCGTCGGTGTGGAAGTAGGTGTCGCCGGGACCGACGACGTCGTTCCATTCGTCGATGTAGTTGCCCGCGGGATCGAAGCGCTGGATGCGGTTGTTCTCACGGTCGCAGATGTAGACGCGGTCCTTCGAGTCAATGCCGACTTTGTGCAGCAGGGTGAATTCACCGGGTCCGGTTCCGGGTATGCCCCACGAGTTTTTCAGTTCGCCGGTGGGAGAGAAGTGGTGGACGCGGCGGTTGCCGTAGCCGTCTGAGACGTAGATGTCGCCGTTTGAGGAGAGCGCGACGCCGCTTGGAGAGTTGAACGGAGGGCCGAAGTCACCGTGCTGGCCGACGGTGACTTGCGCCCAGTCCCGCTGTCCCAGCTCGAGCAGGATTTCGCCGTCTTGCGAGTGCTTGGTAACGATGTGGCGCTGCTTTTCGGTGAGCCAGATGTTGTCTTCTTTGTCGATGTACATGCCGTGCGGCTCTCGAAAGAAGCCTTCACCCCAGCTGCCGATGAAGGCGCCGTCTTTGGACCAGCTTGTGACGGGGTGCCTGCCGCGGGAGAAGACCCACACGCGGTCCTTTGAATCTACGGCCACGTCGGACGCAAGGCCGAACGACCACCATTCGGGCATCTGCGGCCAGTCGGTGACCACTTCGTACTTGAAATCGCCGTCGCCTACGGTTGTCATTGGGGGGTTCCTTTTTTGGGTCGAGCGATTGGGTTCCCGGTTCCGGGTCAAGGGCTGCCCAGTTTAATATGGCAGAAATGTCGCCTGCTGCGCCTTATAGCAGCTTCCGTCTCATAAACCCACCCTCTAACTCCCTCCCTAGCCTGGGAGGGAGAAATGCCTTCGTCCCGAAACAGCGTGAGGGACCTGGATGAGGGGTGGCATGCGCGGTTAGTAGGCTTGCTGGCTACAGTGATCGGCCTTGGTGCAGAGGTTTTGCTGATCCAGAGAACGGTTCTGGTGAGTTGCCTCATCCTCTCCGGGTCCCTCACTCCGTTTCGGGACGAAGGGCAACGCAAACGCAGTCTTCACTCCTTCGTGACTATGTAGCGCTGGTGCCACTCGGTTCCTTTCCATGAGGTGATGCGTTCCGGTGTTATTCGCACGAGGTAGCGCAGGCGGTTGGCGGTTTTTGCTGCGTACTCTGGGCCTTCCGGTCCCATGTATCTCACCGCCATTTCGTCAGCGATCTCCTTTGTGCGGCCTTCAAGCGGGACCGGCCCTTCGACCACCTCTGCCCTGCCCTCTATGGTCACCCGCCGGTGCTCCGGGTTCACGTCATCGGCGCACGATACGCAGACTCTCGGGTCGTTGCGGATGTGGTCTGCGAAGCGGGATTTGGATCGCGGAATGACCCACATGTGCTTGCCGTCCCAGTGTTGCCACACGGGTGCGACGTACGGTGCGCCGCCTGGCTGGACGGTTGCGAGCCTGGCGATAATCGGCGTTGCGAGAAAGCGGTCGATCTCTTCAGGCGTGAGTTTTCGTGCCCTGTTTGTGTCTGGCAATTGCAACTCCCGGGTCTGAAGGCGGGTCTCAACGCGGGCGCAGTATAGACCGTGCGCCCTTCGACTGGCTGAGGGTGGTCGGGTTCTTCTCCCAGCCGGGTGCCCGCTGGACGCAGCATTTTTGCCCGCCACCGCTAGAGGAACTGACGACCGGATTTCGGCGATACTTTGCGGCCAAATGGGGGCATGCCCTCTGGCGTATCGGAAAGCTGCTATCGAGACTTGTTGGAGCAACAATCTTCTCAGCGCTCGGCGAAATTGATGGCACGTATAAAAGATCAGAAACGTCTGATCGCAATGTTGATTCTGATGACGTCTTTCCTGTTCGCGTTTGCCGCGTGCGGCGACGCCGAGGGGGACCGGGGCGAATTCGATACGAATCAGGACCCGGGTCCACCCAGGGGCGACCGAAACGGCGACCGCGGCAGTCCAGACCGCCTACCGCCCGCAACGCCCGACCCCCGCACGGAAGGCGACCGGCTTTACAGCATCTGGCCGCAGGTGTGGTCGCAGCATGCGCCGAGCGTCAACAGCTGGGAGTACAAGGTGAATTGCGGCCTGGCCGAGTCGCACACAGAACCCTGCTTTCTGTCCGACCTGACAGCTGTGAATGTCGAGGCGCCGGACGGCTCGCTGACGGAGCTGGATTTCGACTTCAACACGAACGAGTACTCCGGTGAGATCACCCGGCGCTGGGTGAAGTACGGACCTGAGGATGGCAGCCTGCCTGAGCGGGGCGACTATGTTTTCAGGTACTGGCGCGGCGATGAGCTGGCGTTTGAGCAGGTGGCGCAGTATGCGTCTGAGCCGATCTCGTTCCCGACAGATGTCGTGTGGCGACGTGATGCCGACGATCTGCTGGTTGACTGGTCGCCCCCGCCTGAAGCTGACTCTTCGATGAGTTACAAGGCGATCATCTGGCAGGTGGAGGACACGCCGCCGGTGCTGGTGTCGCAGCAGTTCGACTGGGACGCTGCGAGTGGCGTGCTGAAAGACGTGCCGCTGGTCGAGGGCGGCAAGTACTCACTGAACGTTGCGATCTACTTTTCAGACGGCTACGCGTACTCCGACTACGTGATCTTCGACTGGCCGGACGAGGGCGAGTAGGTCTCTAACGTTACTCACGGATCCCGCCGACCAGAGATTGCGAGTTTCCGAAATCAATACCTTCGAATGTCTCTCCATCGCTCGCGATCGTGACCGAATACCCGTCAAAAGCTATCGCTGCTTCGTAGAGGAGTGCCGGGTTGTCGTAGTAGGCGGGACTTAGAATTGCGGTTGAAACACCGCTGGCGCTGGGGCTGCTATCCCACTCAATGAGTTCGCCGGTCGGTAGGATGAAATACCAGTTGTCGCCCTGGTTAGCAGCCCTGAGCCACTTCTCATCAGCGCCAAACACGTTCTGAAACAGGCTCCCATCGACGAAGAGTCCGAGCTCCTGGTCGAGTTGATACGCGATAGCTGCCAGCGGATTTCCAGGGAAGGTCTGTGTGAATCCGTCCGGTACCACTTCGCGAATGCTCCACGTCCCCAGCTCCAGGTCTTCGATCCAGTAGTTGCCTGTTTCGTCCTCCTGGGTCTGCGGATCATCTTCCATTGTCAATACAGAGAGTTCACCGGTGTCGAATGCCTTGTTCTCGTTGAAGTCAACGTAGATCGTTACTCCGGCCAGGCCGGGTTCACCCTGGTCCCGTGCGCCGTTGGCGTTGATGTCGTTCCACTTCGTTCCGTGGACTGAACCTACCGGTCTGAAGTTCCCGAAATCGAGGCCTCCGAAGGCCTCGCTGCCGGTCGCCACCACAAGCGAGTATTCCACGGGCGCCAGAGTGGCTTCATAGAGTAGTGCCGGGTTGGCGTGATAGGCGGGACTTAGAGTTGCGGTCAAAGTACCGGTGGCGCTGGCGCTGTTGTCCCACTCAATGAATTCTCCGGTTCGGTAAGATGAAGTACCAGTTATCGTCCCGGTTGGCGGCCCTGAGCCACTTTTCACCACTACCGAAGAAATTCTCAAACAGGTTCCCTCCATCGACGTACAGTCTGAGATCCTGGTTGAGCTGGAAGGCGAGGGTCGCCAGCGGATCTCCGAGGAAGGTCTGAATCCAACCATCCGGGACCACCTCACGCAATGAGAAGGTCCCTTTCGGGATACGCTCCAGCCAGTACCAGCCTGACTCCGTCTCCGGGTCGATGGTTCCGTCCCCGTCCATATCCCGGTTGGCAGTAACCGCAGTTGCCACGATGCTGCCACCGAAGTTCACCAGCTCAATGGTCGTGCCGTTCAAGAAGGGCTCACCAGCACCCCTGATGCCATCGCCGTTGAGGTCATGCCATTTGCGCCCACTGGCTGATGCCGGAACCACGTTCCCGAAATCGATACCTTCGAGGGTCCCAGCACCCTGGGGAATCGTCACAGGATGCCAGTCGAACGCCACAGGTGCTTCATAGAGTAGTGCCGGGTCGGCGTGATAAACGGGACTTAGAGTTGCGGTCAAAGTACCGGTGGCGGCGGCACTGTTGTCCCACTCAAAGAGGTCCCCGGTCGGTGTGACGAAGTACCAGTTATCGTCCCGGTTGGCGGCCCTGAGCCACTTTTCACCACGACCGAAGAAATTCTCAAACAGGTTCCCTCCATCGGTGTACAGTCCGAGATCCTGGTCGAGCTGGAATGCGAGGGTCGCCAGCGGATCTCCAGGGAAGGTCTGCACGAATCCTTCCGGAATTACCTCGCGCACATTCCAGGAACCGGGCTCCAGGTCTTCGATCCGGTACCGCCCGCTCTCGTCGGCCTGTGTTTGCGAATCGTCTTCCATTGTCAGGACAGAGGGTTCACCGTTATCCAGCGCACTGTTGCCGTTCAGGTCGACGTACACAGTTACACCGGCGAGGCCGGGTTCGCCCTGGTCCCGTTCTCCATTGCTGTTGAGGTCGTTCCAATTGGTGCCTTGGATCGAACGCGCCGGCTGTTCCGCGACGTCGATAACGATAACGGCGAGGTCCTGAACATCGCTCAGGCCGTCCGCATCGGTAACCGTTACCTGGACGATGTACACGTTGTCACCATTACTGTCGGCCGGGTTCTCGAAGTCGGGAGGAGCGGCGAAGCTCAGGACGCCGGTGTCTGCATCTATTGTGAAGAGAAGCCGGTCCGTGCCGCCTGTGAGGGAGTATGTGAGCCCGCTGCCTTCGCTCTCAGCGTCGTCGGTCGACTGGATGTCGGTGACAGCGGCCTGGTTCTCTACAACGTCAACATTTGCAGAGGCACCACCGCCGTTACTGGTGATCGTTGGTGCGATGTTCGAGGGGATCGTGCCGCCCGCAAAGTTCCACTGGATCAGGTCGATCCACAGTGAGCCTGTGTAGTTGTGGTTCTGTTGCGCTGCCATCGTGGCGTGAATGCTGATGATGGCGCAGAGACGGTCGCCACGGTGGAGCTGAGTGTTGATGCCGACAGGCTGATCCAGATCGCAGCGAAAGGTGTCCTGGTCAACTTCGATTTTACGCGTCAGCTCAACATTCACGTTGAGCTCAGTGTCGAGGACAGAATTGTCCGCTGCGTCAACCGCTTCCCGCTCGATGCTCGAAATGTGCACCGGGACGGACCCGGCCACAAGCGCACCGAGGGTTATCTCGCAGGTGTACGACGGATAGGCGTTTGTAACCTCAAATTTAACGGTTCGGGCGGTTGTGTTCGGCTGAAGGTCCGAAATGCAGCCCGCTACGTCCTTGCCAGCAGGTATCGGGCTGTTGACAACCTGTCCGGTCGCAGGGTCCAGGATGCCGACGAACTCTCTGTCTTCCTGCATGTCCCAGACAACATCTACGTTGCCGGTTTCAATCGTTCCTTCGACATGCAGACTAGATGTCCAGGCCGCGTAGGCTCCACCGGCAAGCCCGGCGATCGCGACGATGACAATAAAAAGGGCCCAGCTTTTGCCGAGACCTGAGAGGATTGGCGCTAGGTTCATCGACTATTCCCAAGCCGCCGAACACCGGGGAGTCCAGTCCTGAGCGACAAGACAGGGGTTGGCGTTGAGGCCCTGCGATGTCAAAACTATGTTTTGAGTATTAGTCGCCAGTTAATGCCACGTTAGATCGCTGTTAGAACTGTCGCACCTGTGAAAAGCGAGTAGCTGGTGGCCCCGGAGGGATTGCCCGGAGGGCACCGACCTCGACCTGCGGATGAAAGTCCGTTGCTCAACGATTCGCGCAGCATTGACCGGTCAGACCTCTCAATCTGGGAGGGAGAAATGCTGCGTCGACACAGCTTCTGAGAACGATGTCAACCGAAGCAACGCCATCCTGAGCTGGTCCCTTCGACAAGCTCGGGATGGCAGAACATGAACAGCCGATCATGTACTGGCGTTCACGGATCCCGGAGCGCGGCGACCACGGGCTCGAGCGCGTTGACTGCTTCGGAGGAGTCGGGGGCGGGATAGATGATGACTTCGTGGAAGCCATAGTCGAAAAACCGCTGTATCGATTCGGCTATCTTCCTTGGCTCGCCCGATAGCGATTCGCCGTACGGGTGACTTATACCGGGCATCTGGGTGACGAGCACGGCGGCGATTTTCTTCAGCGTCGCCGGATCTCTGTTTTCGTCGACGCACGCAGCTTCCATCGCCTCGATTTGCGGTTGCCAGCCTTCCGGCGATGTCGGCAGGATCAGGCAATTCCAGTAGTCGGCGTATCTTGCCGTCAGCCGCAGCATCCTCGGGCCGGTTGCAGCCAGCATGATCGGCGGCCCGTTCGGGCTCGG
>JAJCYY010000068.1 GCA_029262735.1 Chloroflexota bacterium
GCACTGCGGCGCTTGCGTTTGGTCTACTGAGCGGGATCAACGCGCTCGGCGTTCTATTCATCGGCACAATCTCAGACCGGATGCAACGCAAGACGCTTCTCGGAATCGTTTACCTCGTGCGTGGTGTCGCGTTCTTGAGCCTGATATTCGTGCCGGGAGTTGGCGCTCTCTGGGTGTTTGCGGTTGTCGGTGGAATGTCGTGGCTTGCAACGGTTCCGCTTACAACTTCGCTGGCAGCGGATGTCTATGGCGTTAAGAAGCTTGGCACGCTGGCAGGGTTAATCAACATGGCGCACCAGCTTGGCGGCGGGGCGGCGGTGATCGTGTTTGGCCTGGTGTTCGACACGTGGGGCACTTACGACCCTGCGTTTGCCGGCGGCGCAGTTTTCTTGCTGATTGCCGGGATCATCTCGCTCACGATCAAGGAGAAGCGGTATTCCGTGCGCTACTCACCGGTCGATCATTCGCATGAACCTGCTCTACAACCGGTGACCGGAGAGACCGACTAAGTTCAGCGCAGAACGGGTCTTCGTCTGTTGGCCTATCGCCGCGAAGCCATGTGAGGCCCACTCTGAAACGCCGCTGTAGTATTGAGTTATGACTCCGGTGCCAAATATCCTGGCCCACCACTCTGAAGCGGTCGATCCGACGCTTGTTCACTGGATTCGTGAAAAGATCGACGACATTGTGGGTCTTGAGGCCAATGCGATCGTACTGTTGCTGGGAGTCGTGATCGTGCTGTTTCCGATCGGCCTCCTGACGCTGGTCTGGCGTCAGAGAAGGAAGGCGGAGCGACTTCGTAAGGGCTGAGAGCCCAGAGTCTCAGTCGAGACCGGCGACCCACCTGATCCAGCCGACTAGACCCGGTCTGCGTTTGCGAGCCGGTGCGTCAAAGTCTGGCAGTACGCTGATGCCAAGGATTTCAGCGGCGCGCCTGGCGTCTTTACGGAATACGACGAGCTGAGGCTCCGAGAAGCGCTGAAGCCGCATCGGCCCCTGTCCATACAGCCCACCGAAGCTCTGGTTCCGCACCTGGCACTGTATCTCCGCTTGCTCGAGTTGATCGCGGGCGATGGCAATCTGCACTGAATCAGGGTTCGTAATGAGCGTTATCAGGTCGAAGTCATGGTCCATAGAGAATCGCCCTTGCCCCGATAACTGGGCCTCTGAAAGTCCGAGCCCCCAAAACGGGAGCCCGTCACTGTCAGTCCAGCAGCGGGCCCAGCCTGTCCAAAATTCGGTCCAGCTCCTCAACGTCCAGCCGGTCCATCGACTTCGCAGCCGGGTTGCGGGTGACCGGAGTCTTGATAACCCCGCGGCGGTAGACCGCCATCTTGTAGGCCGAGATGCTGTACATGAACTCGAAGTTCAGCGACGGCAGCAACTGTTCCCAGATCGACTGAGCCTCGTCAGTCACAACCTGCAACGGACCTTCGCCCTTGCCGCCCTTTTCCAGAGCGTCCCACAGCTTGCGATGAGCATCGGTTATGTGACCGGCAGGCATAGTGCCACATGCCCCTCGGTGGTACTCGTCAGTCAGGAACCTGCCGCCCATTCCGCCCATGATCCCCTTGCACGAATCGCCAGTCTGCTCAAAAAGCTGAGTCATGATCTGGCCGGGAATGAGGCTCTCCTCTTTCACATAGTCAACGTGATCGATCTCGTTCAGCATCCGGACTATCAACGGAGTAGGAATGATCGGGCTGGTAGGCGGCTTGTTGTTTTGTAGCCATACGGGTACGCCCGCCGCCTCTGCAACTGCTGCGTAGTAGTCGAAGATAAGCTCCGCGCTGGCTCCGTTCGGTGGGGCTGCAATGACCGAATTTGCGCCAGCTTCTACCGCCACCTTCGTGTATTCGACGGCATGAGATGTTGTAATACCGGAGACTCCGGCTACAAACGGAACCGCACCGGCTGTCGCCTCAACACCCTTGCGAATGACCTCGGCACGCTCGGCATCTGTCAGGAACGGTCCTTCACTGGCATTGACCGGCAGAACAATTCCGTGCGCACCTCGCTCAACACACCACTCAACACAGCGGGATAGCGACGGGAAGTCCACCGAACCGTCTTCATTGAACGGGGTAACCGGTATTGAGTAGACGCCTCGCATCTGTTCTGGCATTGGTCGTCCTTATTGGGATTAGCGGCTCGGTAACCGAGCATATTCGAGTATTGATCATGTTTAGCATCGAAAGCGGCCAGCGTCTGAGTAAGAGTCGGTCTCGATTCAGGTTCCGCCAACATGCGGCCAGCATCGTATAACATCCGGCCACCGTAAGTGGGGTTGTCCTATTCGCAACGACAGGTGCAACTCGGCTTCAGCTCAGCAGGGAGAACAAAATGCCGGAAAAGATGAAGGCCGCGCTTGATGATGGAACCGGCAGGTACGAACTGCATGAGATCGATATGCCGGTGATGTTCGAGGGTGCTGCGCTTATCAAGGTGAAGGAATCAGGTATTTGTGGTTCAGACCTGCATATGACTGACGCGAGGGAAGAGGCGCAGACGCTGCCGTCAGGACATGAAGTCGCAGGCGAGATCGTTGAGCTGCCGCCGGGTGAGACCGATCTGAAGGTCGGCGACCGAGTTGCTCTGGAAACTATCGGGGCTGGTCGCGCCTGCATGCGCTGCCACTACTGCAAGTATGGCCAGTACAGGCACTGCATGAACCTGGCTACCGAAACCGGTGGTGGATTTGCTGAGTACATGACTCGCCTCCCGAACGGGTTGTTCAAGCTGCCTGACAGCATCGACTGGGTGGACGGTGCTCTGGTCGAGCCGATGGCCGTTTCCGTTCATGCGTTGCGATACGTGAACATGAAGCCGGGTGATGTGGTCGGCGTAACAGGTGCTGCGACGATTGGCCTGTCTGCCATAGGTGCTGCACATGCATTCGGTGCGAAAAAAGTGATCGCTTCTGCAAAGTATCCGCACCAGGCTGAAGCCGCGAAGAAGATGGGCGCTGATGTTGTAACTGGCGTCGATGGCGACGAGTTCGAAGAGGCTTGCCGGGAGGCTTCAGGCGGAGTTGGGGCAGACATCGTTCTGGAATCGGTTGGTGGACACCAGAGCGCGGCGCTTCACCAGGCTATTAGAGCAACGAGGCCGCAGGGCAAGACGGTGAACCTTGGCGGGATCAAGGTTCCGATGGAGATCGATCTGTTCGACCCATTGCTGCGTGAGATTTCGATCATCTCCGTTTCTTGCTACGACGTGATCGACGGCGTGCACGACTACGAGGTCGCGATCGATTTGCTGGCATCAGGCAAATTGCCGTACAGGGACATCGTGACGCACAAGGTGTCACTGGATGACATTCAGGACGGTTTTGCGACGGCGTACGACAAGACATCCGGATCGATCAAGGTCCACGTAGCGCAGTAGTCGTCCTGATCGCTGCCGCCCTTCCACTCACCTAACGCAGACCATGCGCGGAACCTCTGTGTCACCCGTCTGCATGGTGCCTCTGCGCCCGAGTTCATTCCGTATTGAGCCTTAGTGGCTCCCTTTGGCGATCCTAAAGGTGATGCCGAGTGGGTGTTCCTACCCACAGTATTGCGAACGCACACTTCGTGCACACCTTCACCACACAATTCGGCAATAGCCGCCGAACCAGTGCCAAGAGGACGCAATGCCCCGCATTACGCGAAGAACTCGTTACATCCGATCCCGACACCGACCGACATTTCATTCCAGTACCGGGCCAACAAAGGTCCTTGCTGTCGGCAACGAGCAACGGTTTACAGAGCAGATATCAAAACTGCTTGTGGATCAGGAACGGATTGACCTGCTTGGCGGAGCGCAGGGTCGTGTGCAGGCCGCCGAGCGTCTCGTGTTGCTGAAGCCGGACGTTGTTGTCATCGAAGCCGACCTCGACTACGAATTGGGCGGCATCGACACCTCTTTCGCTCTTCGCTCTATCTCTCCGACCACTGCGTTCGTGCTCATCTCGCCTCACTCCGACCCGGAACGGCTGGCAATGGTGCCGCGTGGCCTCGGTCTCGAATGGTCCTACCTTCTTTCAAGAGGAGACATCGACAGTGACGACCTTGCATCTGCTATTGGCAGTGCAGCGTGGTCAATCCCGTTCATCGACCGCAGGATCGACCGCACGCAGCTTGGCAGCTTGAAGAGCCGTGTTGATAAGGCTGTTGAGGACGTGCTTCGCATCTCGAAGCGGTCACAGCGGAGGCCTGGGACTACACGCAAGTCGACGAGTCCGGGGCTTGGATAT
>JAJCYY010000069.1 GCA_029262735.1 Chloroflexota bacterium
AAAAAGGGCAGGTGACTCTGACGCAAACAGTTGAGGAGGCGCTGGACGGTGCAGACGGCGTAATGACGCTTCGCATACAGAAGGAGCGGCAGGATGCTGGGCACCTGCCGGATCTCAGGGAGTATTCGAGACGCTACGGGGTCAACCGAAAACGGCTTGCGCTGGCAAATGAAAACGCTCCGCTCATGCATCCGGGTCCGATGAATGAGGGCGTTGAGATCAGTTCAGACGTGGCACACGGAGCGCAATCGGTCATCGAAGAACAGGTCAAAAACGGTGTGGCCGTGCGCATGGCAGTGCTGTACGCAATCTGCTCAAAGAATCGGGAATAGCAGACGACAATGGTTCAGAACAAGAAGGTCATAACAAACGGACGTGTCATCGACCCGGCTCAAGGGCTAGATCGCGTCGCTGATGTGCTGGTCGCCGATGGCAAGATCGCTGAGATCACCGATGCGCCTCTCACGGAAGTTCCGGACGGATACGAGGCCATCGACGCGTCAGGCCTTGTAGTCACCCCCGGTTTCATCGACCTGCACACACACCTGCGCGATCCCGGATATGAGTGGAAGGAGACGATCGGTTCCGGTACGGAGGCTGCGGCTCGTGGTGGGTTCACGACGGTATCCGCCATGCCAAACACAGATCCTTGCCAGGACAACGCCGCTGTTGTGGACGATGTCACGCGTCGGGCGGCGAGAGACGCTGTGGTCCGAGTGCTGCTGATCGGCGCGATAACGAAAGGACGCAAAGGCAAGACGCTCTCGCCAATGGGAGAACTTGCCGACGCGGGAGTGATCGGCTTCTCCGACGACGGTGATCCTGTTTCAGACTCAAACATGATGCGGCAGGCCCTCAGCTACTCTTCCTCGCTCGGACTGCCGATCATCAATCACGCAGAAGTGCACTCGCTTGTGCGCGGCGGTGTGATGAACGAGGGGCCAGTGGCTACCCGTCTCGGCCTGCCACCGGTCCCGGCAAGCGCGGAATCGGTGATGATCGCCCGGGATATTGAGCTTGCGATGTTGACCGGTGGAAGGCTTCATGTGCCGCACGTCTCAACCGCGGCAAGTGTTGACTTGATCAGGGCTGCAAAGCAGCGCGGGCGAAATGTGACCGCAGAGGTCACGCCACACCATCTGACGCTGACCGACTCGTGGGTCTACGGACTGCGTGGGGAGGTTCCGGATGTTGTAACCGCGGTTGCGTATGACACGAACACGAAGGTGAACCCTCCGCTCCGTTCTGCCGAAGATGTAGCCGCGCTCAGAGCAGCAGTGGCCGACGGAACGATCGACATCGTCGCCACTGATCACGCCCCGCACGCGGCGACAGACGAAGTCTGCACGTATGACGAGGCTGCTCACGGAATAAATGCGCTGGAGACGGCGTTTGGACAGGTTATGCAACTGGTCCACGAAGGTGTCCTTTCACTAAACGACCTGATCGCACTATTGACCTCGCGGCCCGCCGCCATCCTGGGTCGGAAAAGCGGAACCCTGGCAGCAGGCAGCGAGGCCGACATCGTCCTCCTCGACCCTGACGCCGAATGGATGGTGTCGCCGAACGATTTTGCATCCCTGAGCCGAAACACGCCGCTTGCCGGAGCAACACTGCGAGGGCGAGTCGTTCAGACCATTTATGGCGGGCTGTCCGTCTGGGACAGCCGTTCGGTTGCAGCAGTCACATCGTGAACTTCCCAGCGCCATCAGGCCGTTCTACCGTTCTTCGGAGGATAAGCAGACAGTGACAGACAGTCGTGGTCCGGTGAGACTCGTGCTTGAAGACGGTTCTTCATATGAAGGAGTTCGGCTTGGCGCGGCCGGAGATACCACGGGCGAGGTGGTCTTCAACACCTCGATGACCGGATACCAGGAGATGCTGACAGATCCGTCATACGGCGGCCAGATACTGGTCCCGACGTATCCGCTGATCGGGAACTACGGCGTGAATTCCGCCGACATGGAGTCCCGCCGTATACAGGTGCGCGGCTTCGTTGTGCGGGAAGATTGCGATCGACCGAGCCATTCGCTCTCGCAGGGCACAATCCATGACTACCTCGTTGACAACGGAACTGTCGGGATTTCCGGTGTCGACACCCGCGCGATCACGAGAAAGCTCCGTTCAAGCGGAGTGATGATGGGCATCATCACATCGATGCCTCCGCAAGAGGCGCTGGCCGCGCTGGGTTTGGCGCCACGCTATGGCGAGTTCGATGTTGTCCACGATGTCAGTACTCGAGAGACGTATCACTGGGGCGGTGACGCAGGTGAGAGATCACGGGCATTCGGAGATCTGAAGAGCAGGGCGTGGCGCTCTCGAGAACACTGGTCTGAAGCGGAAGACGGTCTTGCAGCGCTAAACGGAGTATCTGCTGAAGTTGCCGCATCACCGTCGTCGGTAGCCGAGTCGGGTGCTGACAAAGGCCGGAATCAGCTGCGGATTGTCGTCAACGACTACGGCGTGAAGCTAAACATCCTGCGGTCGCTGCGTGCCCGCGGTTGCGATGTGACAGTTGTCAGCGACAACGCAGACGCACAAGAGATCCTGGCGCTAGAGCCGGATGGAGTTCTGCTCTCGCCCGGCCCCGGAGATCCTGTCTTCTTATCGTCTGCAGTGGAGACGGCGAAGAAGCTCATTGGCACCGTTCCGTTGATGGGCATCTGCCTCGGTCACCAGGTCGTCGCCCGGGCGTTGGGGGCCGACACCTTCAAGCTGCACTTCGGACATCGCGGCGGAAACCAGCCTGTGAAGGACCTTGAGTCTGGTCGCGTCTACATCACTGCGCAAAATCACGGCTACGCAGTTGACGCAGAGCGGGTGCCTGCCGAGCTGAATGTGAGCCATGTCAACCTGAACGACGGCACCGTTGAGGGGCTTCGCCATGCGACGTTGCCTGTGATGACTATCCAGTACCACTCAGAGGCATCGCCCGGCCCGCACGATAGCGAATACCTGTTCGACCGGTTCGTTGACATGGTGAGAACGAACTCGCCTCACCGAGCGATCACTGCAGGTCGGTCCGCAGACTGAATACAGCACCGTTTCACACCCAACTGAATCTCCAAGCAATCCCCAACCGGAACTCTGTAATACCTGAATGACCACTTCCGAACGCCTGAAAAAAGTCCTCGTCATTGGCTCCGGTCCGATCATCATCGGGCAGGCGGCCGAATTCGACTATGCCGGTACACAAGCCTGTAAATCGCTCCGAGAAGAAGGTATCGAGGTCGTTCTCGTTAACTCGAACCCTGCGACGATCATGACCGACGAGGACGTTGCAGACCGCATATACATCGAACCGCTAACCGTTCCCGTGCTCGAGCGGATCATTGAGCGTGAGCGGCCGGACGGCATCCTCGGCACTCTTGGCGGCCAAACGGGACTGAACCTGGCGGTCGAACTGGACAAGGCAGGAGTGCTGGCAAAGTACGATGTGAAGGTTCTCGGCACACCGATCTCCAGCATCGAAAAGGCAGAAGATCGTGACCTGTTCAGGGAGCTGATGTCACAGCTTGGCGAGCCGGTTCCACCGTCTGAGGCGGTCGAGAATGTCAGCGACGCAATAGAAGCTGCTGACAAGATTGGATATCCGGTCGTCGTCAGGCCCGCATACACGCTCGGCGGCACAGGCGGCGGGGTTGCCCATGATGAATCACAACTCAGGCGGATTGCCCAGTCCGGCATCTCCGCTTCGCGTGTCGGGCAGGTACTGATCGAAAAATCGCTACTCGGCTGGAAAGAGGTCGAGTACGAGGTAATGCGTGACGGCGCGGGCAACGTCATCACAATTTGCAACATGGAAAACCTGGACCCGATGGGCGTCCACACCGGGGACTCCATCGTCGTCGCGCCGAGCCAGACGCTCAACGATAAGGACTATCAGCGTCTTCGCACCGCATCGCTGAACATCATCACCGGCCTCGGAATCCAAGGTGGATGCAACGTTCAACTTGCCTACCGCCCCGGCTCAGAAGTTGCCGCGACGCTTCCCCCCATAGAAGACGACGGCCCGATGTACTACGTCATCGAGGTGAATCCCCGCGTTAGCCGCTCATCAGCGCTGGCATCGAAGGCGACCGGATATCCCATCGCCAGAGTTGCAGCCAAGATCGCGCTTGGCAAGACGCTTGACGAGATATCGAACGCGGTTACGCAGAAAACCACTGCGGCGTTCGAGCCGGCACTGGACTACTGCGTGGTCAAAATTCCGCGCTGGCCGTTTGACAAATTTCC
Organism: Chloroflexota bacterium; assembly: GCA_029262735.1. Classification (GTDB taxonomy): domain Bacteria; phylum Chloroflexota; class Dehalococcoidia; order Lucifugimonadales; family Lucifugimonadaceae; genus JAJCYX01. The sequence continues at coordinate 4,237 of JAJCYY010000069.1, forward strand.
AACCGGCGATCGCTCACTTGGCACGCAGATGAAGGCTACGGGCGAGGTGATGGCGATCGACCGCGGCTTCGAAGCAGCTCTCCAGAAGGCCGTCAGGTCGCTGGAAAACGGGCGCGGCTCGCTGCGCTGGGAAGACCCGGCATGGGCAGATGAGGGACCGCCTGATCTCGAGGCGGACGACGATCGAATCTGGAAGCTGATGGCTGCGATACGACGCGGCAAGACCGCCGAAGATGTGTCGCGGTCGACCGGGATCGACCCGTGGTTCACCCGTGCGCTTGACCGAATCGTCCAGATGGAGCGGCGCCTGTTGGCCGAGGACCTCACGCCTGCGCTGATGCGCGGCGCCAAGCGGCTCGGCTTCCCTGATGCGCAGGTCGCCACGCTCGCTGACCGGTTACCGGAACAGGTGCGGGATCTGCGCCGCGAGTGGGGAATCATCCCTGTCTACAAGATGGTGGACACATGCGCCGGTGAGTTCGAGGCCGTCACACCGTACTTTTATTCGACGTATGAGCAGGAGAATGAGGCACTGCCGGGCACCGGCGAATCTGCGATTGTGCTGGGCAGCGGCCCGATCAGGATTGGCCAGGGAATCGAGTTCGACTACTGCTCAGTCCATGCGGCGTGGGCGCTGCAAAAATCGGGCGTGAACGCCGTGATGATCAACTCCAACCCGGAGACGGTCTCGACGGACTTCGACACATCCGACCGGCTGTATTTCGAACCGTTGGATGAAGAGAGCGTGCGCGACATCATCGAAAACGAAGGTGGCGCGGGAGCACAAAACGCGGCTGGCTCGGAGCCAACCGAAGATGTGCCGTCCGCCAATCTGCCTCCGTCCATGGTGCAGTTCGGCGGTCAGACAGCGATCAACCTGTCACAGGCGCTGGGAGTCGCCAATCTGCCAGTGCTGGGGTCAGACCCTTCCGTGATCGACGCTGCGGCTGATCGCGGCCGTTTCGAAGAGATTGCGACGCGCAACGGTTTGCCACAGCCTCCGGGAGGCGTCGCCCGTAACGCCGAGCAGGCTCTGCAGGTCGCGTCGAACATCGGATATCCGGTACTGGTGCGACCTTCGTATGTGCTCGGCGGACGTGCGATGGAGATCGTTCAGAACTCCTCCGAGTTGGTGTGGTTTTTTGAGACTGCATTGGCAGCATCGCCAAATCAGACGGTGCTCATTGACCGATACCTGGAAGGCGTTGAGGTCGAGGTTGATGCGGTCTGTGATGGCGAAGAGGTGCTGATACCTGGAATCATGCAGCACATCGAGCGGGCAGGGGTCCATTCCGGCGACTCGATGGCCGTGTATCCAGCACAGTCTCTCACAGAGGCCGAGGTGGACACTGTTGTGGACTACACGCGCCGGATTGGCCGCGCTCTCGGTATCAAAGGGTTGATGAACATACAGTTCGTCATCACCGGCGGAGGCGCCTACCGCGGGTTCGCCAGCCGCAAACGGTCACCCGCTGATGGCTCAGATGCGCCACCGGAGGTCTATATCATCGAGGTGAATCCTCGGTCTTCCCGCACCATTCCGTTCATCTCGAAGGTCACCCGCGTGCCGATGGTGAGACTGGCAGTTGAGGTCACGCTCGGAAAATCGCTTAAGGAAGCAGCGAGCGCCTTTGGGCTGAAGCCGGGACTCGCCCCGAAAAGGAACCTGGTCGCAGTAAAAGCGCCAGTTTTTTCAATGTCGAAACTTGCCGGAGTAGACACGTTCCTGGGACCGGAGATGAAGTCGACTGGCGAAGTGATGGGCATCGACGAAGATTTCAATGGAGCGGTGGCGAAGGCTCTAATCGCGTCGAGCATGGACCTGCAGCCCTCGAGCAACATTCTCTTGAGCGTAGCCGACAACGACAAAGTTGATGCGCCCGGTCTCGTGCGTGAGCTTCATGCTGCCGGATTCGGCATCTACGCTACGACCGGGACCTCGGCCATGATCCGCTCTCTCGGAATCCCGGTGACGGAAGTTGAAAAACGCCTCTCCGGTGGAGGTCCGACAGTTGTCGACATCATCGAGGACGGCACGGTGTCTGCTGTGGTAAACACCGTGACGGGTGACCGGCGAACCTTGCAGGACGGATTTCATATCCGGCGGTCAGCAGCTGAACGCCGCATTCCATGTTTCACTTCGCTCGACACCGCCCGCTGTGCCGTTGAAGCGTCGCACGGTGAAGAGCAGCCGTACAACATCCGCACGCTGGCCGAGTATCTGGAACAGTAGACGGAAGCATCCTTCTTTGCTGCTGCGATCACCCGGGACGGCTGTTGGCATATCCTGTAGTCGACCTTTCGACAGCAATTACTGATTCAGCCAGATTAGGATTTGCTAGTCAGGTGGAATCGTATATTCTTCGTGAACAATGCTGAATGCAGCCATAATCCCTTCTAACGATGGCGATTCCCAGAGCGATGGGCCAACAGATGTGGGAAGAATGACCGATTGCTCGCAGCGAATAGGGTTCTGGCGAATAACTCAATACGAGATTGCCGAAATCGTTTTTCTGAGCACGGTTCATCGATATGTAATTTCCGATCTGGTTGAGAAGTGGCTGGCCTGGCGTGTTCGATGGATTCCGCTCGTTCCCATTGTTGCAGCAGCCTTCTGGTTGGCCGCCTACATCGTGCCGGTGGCTCTGTCATCTGGAAGTGAGCGTTCAGAGGAGGGCATTCATTCGCCACTGAAATTGGGAATAACGCCGCTGAACGTGACCATTCTGATCGTAAGCGGTGGCATTTATGCCTCGGCAGGATTTTTGAGATCGGTCGTTGACCGTAGAATGGCTGGCTCGATGGCCAGTTCCTTCGATTCAACCATGGCCGACATCACGAACGATTTCTCACAACACAACGGCACATTTCGTATTGCGATTGTTGCCGTGGCGGTGAGCGTTCTGATCGTCCTCTTCGTGGGAGGAACACAAGAAGAGGCGCTGTGGTGGAAGCGCCCCGCAGTTCACGCGCCGCTGGCAGTGATCGGCATGTCAATTTCGGTATTCGCCGCCGCATTCGCTGTCTTGCGGACTATGCATGTCGGTCGTGTTATTAGTCGTCTTATCGATAGCAGCCCGCCAGCGGCCCGTCAAAAGTCAGCGGACGCAGAAGACTTCTATTCAGCGGCGACTCTTCACTACGGATTTAGCGCCGGTCTCGCGGTGTTTGCCGCACTTCACCTGGGTGTCTTGTTTCTATTACAGGACCGTGAATGGGGCACTCAAAACGATGCCGCAAGGGTGAGCAATCTTTGGGTGACCATTGGTGCCGTTGTGATCTACTTTCTTCTGGTGCTGTTCGTCCTACTATTACCGATGATCCGACAGTGGAGAACGTTGCGGTGCTGGCGTAGACATTTCGTCAGCACCCTCAACTGGGCAGAGGACAACACCGCGCGGCAGATTGAGAAAACCTCCCGCGATATTGGCGAGGTTAATGACCAGGCGCGGAATCTGGTCAATATTGCCACCAGCCGCACACTGCTCGAATCACGACGGCCAGTATGGCCCGTTCCGATCGCGAAAATGCGCGCCGTTTATGCAGTGGCAACATTGGTCGCACCACTGGCATTCAAACTCAGAGATTTTATTGGTCAGAACTCAGGGAGCGTGGGATGAACGACACATCGTCTGAACAACAGGATTCAACGTGGCTCGACAGGGCGTTCGAGAAGTTTGTCCGATTCATCGAAGGCTGGGACGAAGGCTTCTGGCTGATAGTCGCAGTTGTCGTGATCGCCATCTATGTTCTGAGCGGTACCGTTTTTCCTTCAGATTGGAACACCGGCCCTCGTTGGACGGACCTCTACATCGCCGCGATCGGCTTCGTGCTCGGACATCTGTTCTGGACGCACGCGGAGCCGGGCAACTGGTTCGGAGCCAAAGCGGTCCGGAAAACGAGTGAAAAATCGAGCTCTGGAATTTCGTCCTTTTTCATATGGATACACGACCACACCTATGCGCCGCTTTACAAAAAATTTGGTGGCCGTCCGTGGACCCGCATTAGCCAAGACTCGATTGAGTCCAAGCAAGCCGCATGGATATTCGGCACCGCGGCGGCGACCATCGCGTTGGAGTGGATCTGGGGAGCGAGAAGTACGGACATCCTGGCTCTTTCGTTCGGGATGATCCTGGGCAGGGTGTTCTGGACATCTGGAGGAGCTACGACGCGGCGGGACCGTACCGGAGAAGCTGCACACTAGGGCTTCCGCATAATCAGCAGTTCTCTGTGCTCGTTGGTGACGATGCCGTTCGGCGTGCCCAGCCGGTCAAGTATCTCCAGCACCGTCTCAGCATCCCGTTCAATGTCAAAGTCCTGCGGAACCGGGATCTTCTGCAGCCAGTACAGCAACGACGCCGCATCGCCGAACATATATGGAATGTCGTACTCCTGGTGCCGGAGCACCTTGTAGCCGCGTGAGGAAAGCACTTCAAAAGTCCTGGGCAACATCATCTCTTCAGGCCACGGCGGCAAAGGCCCCCGAGCTTCTGCAAACGCCGCGATGATCGCCCTCGTGTTCTCTTTCCCGACCTGCTGCGTGATGAACACTCCACCCGGCGCAAGAACACGGTCGATCTCCTCCGGGAACAGAGAAGCCTGCCTGTTCAAGACGGCGTGGAACGCTTCGCTCGGCGCAGGCACCGCGTGAGCCGATGCGCGGGTGAAGTGCACTCGCATCCGCAGCTTCATAGCTAACGCCAGACGCGCCCTCTGTACGCGCTCCTTCGACACGTCGACTCCGATGCCGCGTGCAAAACGGTCAGCGAGCGATGCGAGAATTCGACCGTCGCCACACCCCATGTCAAGGACAGATTCCTGACCCGTAAGGAACTCGCTGACGACATCGGCGTACTGCCACGGTGTTTCGGCGCGCCGCGTCTTCAGTTGCAACAGGTCCCAGCCCCGCCAGTCGGCTGTCAGGGCAGCAAGCCGCTTGATTTCGCCCACCGAGTGTTCTGTCATCCGCTGTGTGCTCAACGCGCCTTACCTTTGCCGTAGAATCCGCGCACAATTTTCACACGGCTCGCTAACAAAGAAGGTTTAGATGTCTCATCCGCTGTTCAGCCTCGCAGGGAAGGTCGCGCTCGTGTCTGGCGCAGCAAGCGGCATGGGCCGCCAGATGGCGATTGGATTTGCCGAGGCCGGTGCGGACGTGTTGCTCGCTGACATCAATTTGCCAGGTGCAGAAGCCACGGCAAATGACATCGGCAAGCTCGGGCGCAGGGCTGTTGCAGTGAAGTGCGATGTCTCGAACGTCGATCAAATCAGAGAGACATTTCGCAAACTGGATAGTGAGTTCGGGCGGATCGACGTCCTCGGCAACGTCGCCGGTGAAGCGACCATGAAGATTCCCGAGGAGATGCCCGTTGAAGAGGTGCAGCAGGTGTTCCAGAACCTCGTGTTCGGGCGATTCGTGATGTGCCAGGAGGGCGGCAGACGGATGCTCAAGCAAAGCAAAGGCAGCATCATTAACTTCGGGTCGGTAAGTGGCTGGAGTTCGCTCGGCCGCGGGCAGACGGCCTACGGCATGGCGATGGCGGCAGTGATCCATCTGACGAAGGAGCTGGCTACGCAGTGGGCAGCGAGGGGGGTCAGGGTTAACTGCATCATGCCCGCGCAGGTCTGGAACGACGGGCTCCGGGCACGAGTAGAGGAAACTCCCGAGGTGCTGGACACGTTCATTGGCGGTATTCCAATGAACCGGCTGGGGGAGCCAGAGGAGATCAAGGGTCCCGCGATATTCCTCGCCTCAGACGCAGCATCGTTCGTCACCGGGATGGCGCTTCCTATGGATGGCGGAAACCTGGCATTGAACGCAGGTGGAACGTATCCCGGAAGCCCGCGTGCCATCGGATAATACGCAAAGCCACTGCCGGGAAGGCGGTTCGAGGGGGCTTGAACCGCCTTCCCGGCCGGCAACTTCCTGCGCAGGAAAGATCTACGGTCTTTCCCGCGCGGTACAAAGCGTTCAGGTCAACGAAGAAGAAAGTAAAGCAGCCGAATCGATCAGTTCAACAGGCGCAAGTTCACGTGAGGCCTGTCCGCTATCGACAACGAGCGGTCGCTTCAGTTGCCGACGGCTGCCGATCAGGGAGATTCGAACGCTCCCGGCAAGCAATCGGGATCGCATGACCGCGGTGTGAATCTCGGCGTCTGCACCAAGTCTGGCTTCCATGGTTGCCGTGATGGTTGCCACGTAAGACACCGGAAGGTCGGGACCGGATTCGACGACGACGAGCGCGCGGTCGACGTTGAGGAGAGAATCCTTGCCTGCAGATGCCATCTCCAGACATGCACGTGCCGCCTCTGTCGCGCCTGTGTGGGCGTAACCGCTACCGGAACCGAATATCCCCGTTGCACCATTCCTGAGCACAGACCTGAGATCACCAGGGTCTGCGTCGCAGCGCCCCGGACCCGCGGTCGTGATCGCTGCAAGAGTTGCAACGAACGATGCGGCATAGCGACGATCAGCTTCAAAAGCGTCTGCTAATGGAACGCCCGTGTGATTCACAACTGAGGGATCCGGCTGCGGGATCTCCAACACCGAATCCGACGCCTTCCGCAAGCTATCGAAAGCGTCCGCGGCCATGAGGTGTGTGCCGATGGGCTCGAAATCGAACGGCATCACCGGCAGTGCTACCACAAGCGCTCCGGTCTTACTGGCGATGTCAGCTATCGCCGGTGCTGCTCCCGCCCCTGTCCCTCCGGCAAGTCCGGCGAGGACCACTACACACTCCGCGCCAGAAACGAGATCGGCTATCGAAGCCGATTGCTCTTCGACCGCTGCGGCAACCTTGCCAGCGTCTCCACCTGAGCCGAAACCGTGCATCGATGCGGCTCCAAGCAGCACCGACTTGTCGCAACTCGATCTATCCAGCGAGGCTGAATCCGTGTCCAAGCACGCCACCTCAACTCCGCGAATCGACCGACGCCGGACCTCTGACGCCATCCTGCACCCGGCATCGCCAACACCAACGACGTGTACGGGCCTATCGACCGGCAATTCCGCTGCGGCAAACAACCTCGCCTGCCCTGCATTCTTCCGCATCCACTCTCTCCTATGCGCTGTCCCAGTGTAGAGTCCTGGGGAACATTTGTTCTGTATGGGAAAATTAGCACGCCCGTTCTATTAAGTCTCCGAAACCTGTCACAGTTTTCGAACAATTGTGCGAAAAATATTTTGCGACAATCGGCAGACACATTCAGCACAGAGGTCCGAACGTATGACTGCAACCATCAAGCGACGTAACGAATCCGGCCTGACCTATGAGCTGATGTGGGTAGCGTGGCACTGGCTTTACGAACATGCCGGATGCCGGGTCATCGGTTTCGAGGTGCGCCTGGAAGGTCCATCGGGCCGAATCGCGGATGTTGTTGGAGTCGACAGGTCAAACCGCGTCTACCTGGTCGAGGTGAAGGCCTCGAAATCTGACCTGTCGAAAGACCACCACACAGCGCGTGACAGGAAGCGGCTTGAAGAGGATTCCAGGGGACTGGCAGAAGCGGCTGCATTCGCTTCGGAGCTGGCATGTATGACGAACGGATTTAGCGACGCAGCCGCTGACCTTGCAGTGGGACTCAAGGAGTCAGCAACTGCACGGTACGAAGCCACTGAGCGAAGACTTTCGGTCTTCAGTACGAAGTTTCATGATCCGGCTTACCTGCGAGCAGCCGACTTTCACTACTTGATGGCCCCTCACGGACTCGTTTGGCCAGGTGATCTGCCGCCGTTCTGGGGACTGCTGAATGAGCGCGGAGATACTGTGGCCGAAGCGCCACCCAAGCAGATTAGACGTGTGACTGCGCACGTGTTGCGGGCCGTCGGCAAGGCGAACGCCCGGGACCTCATGAAGGCGTGCGGACGGGAGTTAGTCAGCCACGAGCAGGGGCCAGCCGATTCCCTGGCATCTGGCTAGCACACGCACTTCAGCAGCTGTTTTCGAGCGCGTTGACCTGTCTAGCTATAGGTTCGTCTCGCCACTTTCACCTGGGTCGCCATTTATCGCGGAGCCAGCGCCCGGCGTTCCAGGTACAAGATCATTCCCCTCCAGAATCGGATCCCATCCATCTGTGGGCGCAACATCGTAGACCGCGTAGCTCCAGCCACCGGCACCGCCACCACCGGAGGTGCCAGCTGTTTCGAGCTGGAAGCTGCAGCAGCCGCCAGAACCGCCTGAGCTTCCGCCGGATCCGCCCGGTGATCCTCCAAGTCCGGCTGCACCACCGATACCGCCGTTGCCGCCCCGGCCGGTGACGATCCGATTGCCGATAACTGTAGGAGTCACGCCTGGTCCGACGACTATCCCATACGAGGGACCACCCGCGCCGCCGCCGCCCTGGCCGCCGATTCCACCGGATCCTCCTCCTCCGCCTTCACCTCCGTCGCCGCTGCGGCCGATGTCGCAACCCAGGAACGAGCATACGTTCGGCGCTCCGACTCCGCCCTTGGTTCCCCTTCCGCCCGTTCCGCCTGCACCACCGTTACCGCCTCTACCACCGTTGCCTGCGACAATCATGTTTTCTTCAATTGTTGAACCGACAGTTCCCATCAGTACGATGCCGATGCTCGCGCCGCCTGCAACGCCACCGTTGCCACCCCTGCCTCCAACTCCTCCACCGCCGCCGCCACCGCCTGCGCCGCCGTCGAGTCCAACCCCACCGGCTCCTCCTCCTCCGCCTCCCCCGCCTGCGCCATTTGCACTATTCTTGCCGTTGGTGCCATTGCGAGGTTGAAAGAGGCCGCTGGTGTCAAAGGCTCCGTAACCCACACCGCCTGTACCACCATCTCCGCCTGCGCCACCGGCCCCACCGCCTCCGTCGCCAACTCGTCCGTCGCCCACTTTGTCACCAACGCCGCCGCCCACTCCGCCACCCGCCTGGCCGTCGACGGGTATTAAGCCGGTGCCGCCGTTACCGCCCCTTCCGCCATTGGCTGAAGAAACGCCGCCTTTGCCGCCGGTCCCGCCAGTGGGGCCTGAGCCATTACTGCCGTTCGTTGTGGCAGATCCACCGTCACTGCCTTTTGACCCGATCAGGCCTTCGCCACCGTTTCCAGCAATGATCTCGTTTCGTTGGATTACGACATTAAACAGCGTGCCTACGAGCACGCCGTAGCTGGACCCTGCAACGCCGCCTTGCGTTCCGTCACCTGCGTTGCCCGTGCGAAGAACATTGTCCTCAATTGTGAGAGTTGCGCTGCCTCTGTCTGTCTTAACTGCGAACGTGCTTTGACCAGGTGAGTCGGCGTCAGCAGCGGTGATATCGAAGCCCGAAAGCCAGGCGTCGGCGTTCACGACTGAAAACCAGACGGCGAGCGAGGCGCCGTTCAGCTTCGTCTTGTTATTCTCCACGTCCCTGATCCAATCGGGGCCGTAGCCGCCGTAGAGGCTTGCTGTAGTCGGAGGACCGAGGGTGTCAGCCTCTTCGTACGCGCTGCCGTCATCAAGTGACATCACGTGCAGGTCCTCGTCCGGGCCATTGATGCGGTTGATTGCGAAACTAATACTTGCGAATGGGTTTTCCCTGGATCCGTTCCCTGTGTCGTCGCTACCCCGGTTGCCATCTATAAACAGCCCCGGGTTTCCGGTGTGCTCGAACACGTTGATCCGAACGCGATCAGGCCGAGATTCGGCTGTTCCATCGTTCACAGTCAAATCGAAGATCAGTGTGCTGACACTTTCGGGTACCGCGAAACTGGGAGTCGGTCCCACGAACCGACCGACCCCGCCTGTCACGTCAGGTCCGTGAACCTGTGTCCATGTGTATGTGAGCTGGTCGCGGTCCGGGTCGGAGCTGCCGCTGCCATTGAGGCCGACGAAGTTGCTTATCTTCGAGTCGATGTCGTTGCCGGCCGCTGCAATGGCGTTCGAAAAACGCGGCGTCGGAGTGGCGGTTGGTCGAGGTGTGCTTGTTGGAGTAGCCGCCGGAGGCGGGGTGCTGGTTGGTGAGGAACCGATAGCGGTCGGCGATGGAGACACAGTGCCGCCCGGTGATACCGAAGATGCGGCTGTTGCGCCAGCCCGTGCCGTAGGCGTCGAGCGCGCTCCAGCGGTCGCCGAAGCGACCGCAGCTGTACCGATTGGCCCTGGAGTGACGGTTGGAGTCTCGGGCTCGGGATCACCGGATTCGCATGCGAATGCCCCGGCAATTAGCGTCATCGATAGGATCAGCAATAACGTTCGAGTGCAGCGTCTCAACGATGGCCAGTGATTTGACAACGTGTCCCTCCGTCCCAACCGGTCGAAATTGCGCGCCGATAGTTTTGCCGGCCGGCCGATAAGAAATCGCTGGCCGCAGAGTTTTGGTCTCGGTAGCGCAGGCGTGCGTGATTTCTATCGTCAGACAGGTTACGCGGGAATTACCCCTGTGTTGCGCCCGGTTGCGGAGGAACGCGTCCTGCCAGACCTCGTCCACCGCGCCTGCGGGCTACGTTGAGTCTAACGCGTGCCCGTCTGAGTGAGCCAAGCGCACGCTCGACATCGATATCGCCCGAGCGGTCGGCAAGCCGTTGCTGTGCCCGGTTGACGGCATCTTCTGCGCGGGTGATGTCAATGGCACCTTCGTCTTCAGCCGAGTTCGCAAGTACGGTGACGCGGTTGGAGTTGACCTCCATGAATCCGCCAAGCAGAGCGATGTGGTGCTCCTCGCCGCCGTCGAGGTACTTGAGGTCACCGTTGTCGAGGCTGGTGATCAGCGGCGCGTGCGATGGCAAGATGGTCAGTTGACCGTCAGAGCTGGGCGCGGTCACGGTGTCCGTCTCGCCGGAGAATATCCTGCCCTCTGCTGTGACTATGTCTACTTGAAGCCGCGCCATTTTTCCCTTGTTTCCCTGTAGTCGTTCTCTTGCCTGGCCGAGCCTGTCATCAGGCTGGCTGTTCCTGCATCGAGCCGCTCTTCTCGACAGCTTCATCTATCGTCCCGACCATGTAGAAAGCCTGCTCAGGTAGCTCATCGTGCTTACCATCAAGGATTTCCAGGAACCCGCGCACCGTCTCTTCTCGGGACACGTATTTCCCCGGGATTCCAGTGAAAACTTCACCGACAAAGAAAGGCTGCGTCAGGAAGCGCTGGATCTTGCGTGCCCTGGAGACGATGAGCTGGTCTTCGTCTGAGAGCTCTTCGATTCCGAGAATGGCGATGACATCCTGAAGGTCCTTGTAGCGCTGCAGCACCTGCTGAACGCCACGGGCAGCGTCGTAGTGGTCCTGGCCAACAATCGCAGGCTCCATGATGCGCGAGTTCGAAGCAAGCGGGTCTACCGCAGGGAACAGCGCCTGTGCCGCCAGCGCACGGTCAAGCGAGACGTTGGCGTCAAGGTGACCGAACGTTGTGACGATTCCGGGGTCCGTGTAGTCGTCTGCTGGAACGTATACAGCCTGGAACGACGTGATCGAACCGTCCTGCGTGGATGTGATTCGCTCCATAAGATCGCCGACCTCGGTCGCCAGAGTCGGCTGGTAGCCAACAGCGGAAGGCATACGGCCCAGCAGCGCCGAGACCTCCATGCCGGCCAGGATGTAGCGGTAGATGTTGTCGACGAAGAGCAGCACGTCCTGCTTCTGCACATCACGGAAGTACTCGGCCATCGTTAGGCCCGTGAGGGCGATTCGGGCGCGAGTTCCGGGCGGTTCGTTCATCTGACCGAACACCATGGCGGTCGATCCGATCACCCCATAGTCTTGCATCTCGTGCCAGAGGTCGTTGCCTTCACGAGAGCGTTCGCCAACTCCAGCGAACACTGAAACGCCGGAGTGTTCCTGCGCGATATTCCGGATCAGCTCGGTGATGATGACCGTCTTGCCGACGCCAGCCCCGCCGTATGCACCGATCTTTCCACCTCGTGCGAAAGGCGTGATCAGGTCGATGACTTTGATGCCCGTTTCAAGAATATCCGTGGTCGCCGTCTGGGCATCAAATGCTGGAGCTGGGCGGTGGATGGCCCAGCGCTCAGCGTCCGCAGCAACCTGATCGCCGCCGTCAATGGTCTCGCCTGTCACATTGAAGATCCGACCGAGTGAGGGAGCGCCAACGGGGACGGTGATCGAGTCACCGGTGTCCGTCACTTCGACGCCCCGCGACAGGCCGTCTGTCGTTCCCAGGGCCAGGCAGCGCGCCCAGTTATTGCCGACATGCTGCTCAACTTCCAGCACCAGCTTTTCACCATCGATATCGGTCTCGACGGCGTTGTAGATGTTCGGCAGGTCGCTTGGCGGGAACTCCACGTCCACGACAGTCCCGATAATCTGAACAACTTTGCCTTTGCTGCCTTTAGCCATCTCCGGCTCTCCTAGTCTTTCGCATCTGCCGCTGTCGGCTGTTTAGCCTTCGACCGCTGCAACACCGCCAACGATGTCCAGCAGCTCACCTGTTATCTGTTCCTGACGTGCCTTGTTCAAGTCCAGCGTCAGATCGTCGATCAGCTCATGCGCGTTGTCCGTTGCATTGCGCATAGCCACCATGCGTGCCGAATGTTCACTTGCAATTGCTTCCAGTATCGAGTGATAGATCTGGGTTTCCACATACCGCGGAACCAGCGTGTTCAGCACAGCCGCCGGATCAGGCTCGAAGATGTACTCGATTCCGGCGTCTGTCGCACCCGGTGTCTCGTCTTCGGGCACAGGCTCAACGGGCAGGATCTGCAGAAGGGTTGGCTTCTGGACTGCGGTGTTGATGAACTGGGCGTAGACCATGACCACTCTGTCGACTTCGCCGTCGATGAACTGGTTCGCGACGAAGCGAGAAATAGCCACTGTGTCGTCGAGCCGCGGCCTGTCTTCGACTGTGAAGGTCGCCTTCATCTCTTCGACTATGCGACCCGCGAAACGTTCGCCTTTGCGGCCAACGGCCACCGCGGACACCGGTACTTCGGAGTCTCGAACAAACTGGCCTGCCACCCGGTTGAGGTTTCCGACAAGTGCGCCAGCGAGTCCGCGGTCCGGTGTGACGAGAAGCATCAGGACCCGGTTGACGGGCCGCTGAACTAACAGTGGAGTGATCCGACCGTCCTCATCGTCAACCTGTCCGCTCACTGCTGAGAGGTCGGCGAGCACTTCACGCATCTTCTCGGCGTAGTCACGGCCGTTGCGTACCATCTGCTGAGCGCGCTGCATCTTCGACGCAGCGATCAGCTGCATGGCGTTTGTAACCTGCGCCGTACTGCTGACAGAGCGGATCCTTGCGCGTATTTCTTTTGTGCTCGGCATAATTTTCTCTGGTGCGAATCAGGCTGTTCCGGGGTTTCCCGGCCATGCCCCAGCGACCATCGCATTCCTACAGTGACATCGTCTGCTTGAAGCCCTTCACCGCGTCGTCCAGTTTCGTCTTGTCGTCGTCTTCCAACTTACCCGACTCCGCAATAGCCTTCAGAACGTCTGGCACGTTGGCAGAAATGTATTCGTACCATGCGCTCTCGAACGCGCGCACCTTGTCGACATCGACGTCCTCAAGTGCGCCCTGGTTCGCAATGTAGAACATCGTCACCATGTTCTCGAACGAGATCGGCGCGTTCTCATCCTGCTTCAACAACTCCCGGAACCGCTCACCGCGGGACAGCTGGCGCCTTGTGACAGGGTCAAGATCCTCTGCACCGAACTGGGCAAACGTCGCCAGGGCATCGAACTGTGCCATCTCCGTCTTCAGACTCCCGGCAACGGCCTTCATTCCAGATCGCTGTGCGGAAGAGCCAACACGTGTGACCGAGATACCGGAGTTGACCGCCGGTCTGATACCGGAGTTGAACAGGTCCGGCTCGAGGAACAGCTGACCGTCGGTGATTGAAATCACGTTAGTCGGGATGTAAGCCGAAACGTCACCGGCCTGCGTCTCGATGATCGGCAGCGCTGTGATCGATCCACCGCCATAGTCCGGGTCAAGCCGAGCCGCCCGTTCGAGCAGGCGGGAGTGGAGGTAGAAGACATCTCCCGGGTATGCCTCACGTCCGGGTGGGCGCCTCAGCAGCAGCGACATCTGGCGGTACGCCCACGCGTGCTTTGTCAGATCGTCATACACGATCAGCACATCTTTGCCCTGCGCCATGAAGAACTCAGCCATGGCGCACCCCGCGTACGGAGCGAGGAACTGCAGCGCGGCGGATTCAGAGGCGTTTGCGGTCACGATGATCGTATTGTCCAGCGCTCCGTTGTCCTCCAGCCGCTTCATCGTCGCCGCGACCTTTCCGGCTCGCTGGCCAATGGCGACGTAGACACCGACGATGTCCGAGTCTTTCTGGTTGATCAGGGCATCCACGCACAACGAGGTCTTGCCAGTGGAGCGGTCACCAATCACAAGCTCACGCTGCCCTCTGCCGACGGGAACCATTGCATCGACAATCTTGATGCCGAACTGCACCGGCTCGTTAACAGACTTCCTGGTGACAACGCCGGGTGCGATCTTTTCGACAGGAAGCGTCTCTGTTGTGGAAATCGTGCCCTTGCCATCGAGTGGACGGCCAAGTGGGTCGACCACGCGGCCCAGCATCGCCTCGCCAACCGGCACTTCGATGATGCGGCCGGTACTCCGGACTTCATCGCCTTCTTTGATATCCAGGAAGTCGCCCAGGATCACCGCGCCAACCGAGTCCTCTTCCAGGTTCAGCGCAAGCCCGAGCACGTCTCCGGGGAACTGCAGAATCTCGTTGAGCCGGACGCCGGAGAGTCCGTGGATCCGCGCAACGCCGTCCGCTGCTTCGATGACGGTGCCGACATCGACCATTGTCAACTCGCCGCCGAACTCTTCGATCTGTCTCTTGATGACCGAAGCTATGTCCTGGCCTCTAACCGACATCGGACACCTTCTTTTCCTGTTCCATTACCCGTTCCTGCAAAACCGCGGTGCTAGCGACCTGCGGCCAGTTCGTCTCGTAAAGCCCGGAGCCTTGTGCGGGTGCTGCCATCAATTAGCCTGTCACCGACCCTGGCGATCACTCCGCCTACAATCTCCGGGTCCAGTCTCTCGCTCAATATCACCGCTTTTCGGTCGACCAGCGCAGCCAATCCCTCGGCAACTCGCTGCTTCCTTGCATCGTCCAGTGGCACCGCAGTCACAACCTCGGCCCGTGCCGTTCCGCGGCTGTCGTCAGCCATTCCTGTGAACGCCTCGACCGCACGGCCGAACTTCATGATGTCTCCCCGGAGCACCATGAGCGAAACCATGTTGCGGATTAACGGCGCAACCTCCGGCAGAAGAGTGGTCACTCCGTCCAGCTTCACGCTCTCAGGCACCTGCGGAGCAGACAGGAGCGCATTCACGTCTGCGTCCTGCAATACCTCCTGCACGCGCTGAAGATCGGCCTCCCACCTGTCCACTCCTTCATTCTCGAGTGCAAGTGAAAATGCCGCCTGTGCGTATCTTCTGGGAGTTGCTCCCGCCATCATTCTCCGTTCCCGTCACAGGTCTCAGACCTGCAAAGAGCTTCAGTTCTGCCTGTTGGAAAGACCTTCCTCAAGAACGCTGTCGATCAGCTCCTGGTGTCGCGTCGCATCGAGCTCACGCTCAACCACTCGCTCCGCTGCCAGGACGGCCAGTCCAGCGAACTCACGCCGCAGGTCCTCTATCGCCGAGTCACGCTGCTGCGCGATGTCTGCCTCTGCCCGGGCGATGATCTCCTCGCCCTGCTGGCGAGACCGCTCTGCGATCTGCTCGCCCGCCCGCTTCGCAGCCTCCTGCGCCTCGGCGATCAGTTTCTGGCCGTCAAGCCGAGCGTTCGTCATCTCCTGCTCGGTAGCCGCCGCAGAAGACGCTGCTTCGACGCTGGCTCGTTCGGCAGCCTCAAGGCTCTCCTTGATTCGATCGGCGCGTTGATCCAGCATCCTCGTAATCGGCCCGTACAGGAAGTAGTACAGGACAACCATGAGGATCGTGAAGCTGATCAGCTGAGTCAGCAGACCAGGTAAATTTATTCCCAGTGCTTCCATAGCCCTCTCCGCAGTGATCTGTGACCGCCGGCCATGAGACCTCGCTCACGACCGGCAATCGTTTAGCTGCGTTGCCTTATCAGGCAGTCTCGTTACCCGTCGTTACACGAACAGGATGATGACGGCCACAACCAGGGCGTAAATTGCGATAGCTTCTGCGAATGCGATAGCCAGAATCATGTTCTGGCGAATCGCGTCGGCGGCCTCCGGGTTGCGACCCAGAGCCTCCATGGCTTTCGCAGCCAGCAACCCGATACCCAGTGCAGGACCAATGGCGCCAAGTCCGATGGCGATGGCCGCACCGATGGGTTCCAGCCCCTTAAATTCGGTAATCTTCGTAATAAGTTCTTCCAACTGAGCCCTCCAGGGTCCCTTGCGTTTTTTCGACGAGCGTCGCTTTTGTGCTTCGCCCATCCGCATTTGCCGGGACCACTGCGCTTGCCGTTGCCCGGTATTACTTCTTGTGCCAGCCAGTAATCGCTACCGCCGCTGGCACAGACAGCCGTTAATTCGTTAGTGCGCCCCTTCTTCTGTCACCTGTGAACCTTGAGCGCCGTGTTCTTCATCGTGTTCGTCATCGTGGCCACCATGCGCCAGTATCGCCAGCGAACCAAATATCAGTGTCAACACAGAGAAGATAGCCGCCTGGATGACTCCGACGAACAGTTCCAGTCCGAGGAACGGAATAATGCCAATCAGCGGCAGCAGGAATCCCATGGCGATTAAGAGAATCTCTCCGGCGAACATATTTCCAAAGAGACGGAATGTGAAAGAGATGATCTTGATGAACTCGCCGATCAGTTCGAGCACACCGACGAACGCGCCGATCGGGTCCTTGATCGGATTGATGATGAACTTCCCACCGTAGCCTTTGAAGCCCAACGCCCGGAAACCCCAGAATTGAACACTGATCATTGCGAATATGGCAATGGCGAGAGTTGTATTCAGGTCTGTGCTGGCGCCGCGAAAGAACGGAACGAGCAGGCCAGGGCGACCGTCTGCAATGTCTTCGGCAGTCCAGTCCTGATCCTCTTCCGGTGCGACACCGGGTCGAACCTCAGGGTTCTCAACAGCGTGAATGAAATCTTCGATAGCAGATTCGTTGTGGAAATCTGAAGGCCGTTGGATGAGCTGGTTGACCCTGACCTTGTACTGCTCACCTTTCCCGAGTTGGATTAACCCCACCCCGGATGAGCCGGTGAAGACCACCAGCTTGTCCTCGCCGTGCTCTGCCATGAACTCGACTACCGCCTCATCGATGGCGTCGATGTCGTGGTCATCTGTTCCGTGGACGACGTAGTCCTCGAAGAAGCTGGCGAATCCCTTCTTCTTGAGTTCTTTCGCAAGGTCTGACTCATCGTGAGCCTTGAGCTCCTTGGCAATCTTTATCTCGGCAAATTCCTCAAGCGACTCGATTCGCCCGATGCTGCCGACGCCCGGGAGTGTTCCGAGCCAGTTGGAGAACAGAACACCGAGGAAAATTGCGGTCACAACGGGCAGGAACATCCGGCCCTTTTTGCCTCCACCGGCCTTTTCTGCAAGCTCAATGAAGAACTCGAAAAACGTCTCGAACAGGTTCTGCCACCTGCCGGGAACGTCCTTCATGTTCCGGGTTGCAAGGAATATCAGGAAGAAGATGACGAGGATCGCCAGCCAGAACATCACGAATGTGTTCATTAACTGGTAGCCGCCGATTTCGACGATGTATTCAGCGGGGAGCTGAATCAGCGGAATAGGACCACCGAGGAATCCGAGTCCAAATGAGGCGCCGAGTGCGCCGCCCAGGACCGAAGTAAAGAGAATTGCCACCGCAAGAACGGCGGCGAGAAGTAGTTTGGGGTTAGAGGTTAGTTTCCCCAATGGTCCCTGATTTGCCCTTTTTGTAGGTCCGTGCCGGACCGTCGTCAACGCTTTGTGCGCTGCCGTCCAAATGCGCTCAGTAGTCTGATCATGCCGACGAAAGCCGCCACCACGCCCAGAAGCAGGCCCAGTAGCAGCAACACCGGCTCGGTGCCAAACTGCCTGTCAAGCAGCCAGCCTGCGCCTATCCCAGCCCCAATGCTGCCCACAACATACCAGCCGATACCGGAAATCCGGGCCAGGAGAACTGCAGTTTCCTGCCAGCTTTCGGCGTTCGAACGCTGTTGACCTGAACCGTCCCGGTCTCCGTTGCCGTCTTCGCCATTTTCTCGCGGTGGTCCGGGAGTCTCAGGCAACGGTTAGCCTCGTCTGGTTTCGTCGAGTGTGAACAATATCACAAATGCATACCCTCGCCAACATGGGATTGCGAAATCCGCAACGGCCGTCGAATTCTGGGGATCCATCTGTGAATGCAAGCTGGTCTACATCGCAACTCAGCCAGGTTCGGTCACCCTAGCTTGGACCAAACGCATGGGCTGAGAAGCATCTTATTCGATCAGCCAAGCATCTATATTTGAGGTGAAGACCGACCTGTTCACGGACTATCGCACCTGTGCGTGGTGTCTGCAACACTGAGTACCGGTCAGTTGGCCCAGAGGCCAGATAAAAGATTAGAAGATGCAACTTCTCATTACAGACGGCGCAAAACGCAACCTGAGCAATCGAGAGCGGCCGGTTGCGCTCGACTACCTGGATGCCGTCGGTTGAGGTGGCCACGCCAGGGTGTCGGTCGACACCTACGCAAGGAAGACCAACCTGAGCGCATATCGAAAGGTGCGTGAAGAGGGTGTCGAGCTTCTTGTCTCGAAGGCGCTCGCAGCGAAGGCCGTCGCCCTTCTCATCGAAGAGAAGGGATTTCTGTGGTTCAAATGGCTGGCCGTGCGAGCCCAACTCGCAGGTCACCATGCTTGAAGCCACTGATCTCATCCGCCGTGAGCGGACTCAATCCCTACAACTGCCGACCGGACGAACCTTCGTCTCGACCGTGCGCGGTTCGTGCCGCGCTGGCGCACTCGCCTAGATGAACGCTTCGTAGAAAGCGCCGACCAGGACCCCGAATATCACGTGGACCATGACGAAGCCGATGGTCGTCGCTCGCGGGTAGTTGAGTGCCATGACGCCCGGCGCCTCAACAATTCCGTCCTTAATGCCGCGGTGCATCGAGGGCATCATCCCGAACGCCATCCCGCTGATCGCAGCGTGCACCAGTCCGAACAGAATTCCCCACGCAGCAAGCGAACTGTCGATGTCAAAGACGTTGAAAAATGCGACATGGATGAGGGCAAAGACTATGCTTGCGCCAAGGTGCGCCATGAGACCGACCGGGTAGGTCATGCCCCTTAACGGCATCATCATGGTGCCCATCAGCTTTAAGAGATCCATCTTCATGTGACGCGGCATCATGGCAAGTCCCATGTAGATTGGAACGATCATGACGAGACCGGCCAAAACTCCCGCTGCCACGGCTGCTCCGGTGTTGAACTCCATGCTCCGGACTCCTGATTGACACTGGCAAATTCGGGTCGGTCGGATTCCGTGCCCCGTAACCTGTCTGATGCCCATTGCGGAAAAGGCGGCGCGGCGTCTCCAACTGGTTCCCAATCGCTTCAAGGTCATGCGGCATCAAAACCATAGGAAGCGGTCGGGTTAGTGTCTCCCGGCGCAACTCACCTGCCGTAAGTGCGGCCAACACGGGGCACATTAGCCAGGAGTGATTTTTGACGCGAGCTAAGGACCGAGTCGACAAGAAAAAGACTACGAAATCAGCCGCACCGCAGACGAAGCGGGTGATGGAGACGGCCGATTCTGTGTTCTACGAGTTGACGAGGACCATGTGTCCTGAGTGCAAGGAGATCATCAACGGCGAGATCCACCTGAAAGACGGTCAGGTGATTATGCGGAAGCGATGTCTCGCAGGCTGCAACGACGGTAAGGTGCTGGAGGTTCTGATCTCTCCAGACGCCGAGGGCTACGTCAACAGCCTGAAGTACAACAAACCCGGGACTATACCGCTCGAGTTCAGCACGGAGATCAAGGATGGATGCCCCTACGACTGTGGGCTGTGTCCCGACCACAAGCAGCATGCGTGCCTCGTGCTCATCGAGGTGAACACCGCCTGCAACCTGGCCTGTCCGACTTGCTTTGCAAACGCCGGTCCCGGTTACAACATCACGATGGACGAGTGCGAGACGATGCTGGACACGTTCGTCCGCACCGAGGCGGACCCTGAGTCTGTCCAGTTCTCCGGCGGCGAGCCGACGCTGCACCCGCAGCTTTTCGACATGATTCGCATGGCAAAGGCGAAAGGCATTCGCCACATCATGGTCAACACGAACGGTCTCCGCATCGTGCGAGACCCGGAATGGGCGAAAGAGTTCGCAGCGCTCGACCCAACGATCTATTTCCAGTTCGACGGCCTGCGAGACGAGACCTATGTGACGCTCCGTGGCGAGCCGCTGCTGGAAGAAAAATTACAGGTTCTGGACCGGCTCGCGGAATTCGGTCTGAACACGATTCTCGTTGCGGCCGTGGAGCGGGATGTCAACGAGGAAGAAGTGCCCGGCCTGATCAAGTTCGGGCTGGAGCATCCGGCGGTGCGAGCGGTCATGTTCCAGCCGGTAACTCACACGGGTCGGCACCTGGAGTTCGATCCGATGAACCGCGTCACAATCCCGGAGGTCATCGAGCGCATCGATGGCGGCACCGACGGGATGTTTGTGAAGACGGACTTCGTGCCTGTGCCATGCTGCCACCCGGGTTGCCAGTCAATCACATACGCTTACATCGACGACGATGGCACGGTCACGCCGTTGCCAAGGATCGTCGATGTCGACGAGTATCTCGACTACATCACAAACCGTGCGATGCCGGAACTGACGAACGATGTGAAGGGTGCCCTGGAGGCGTTGTGGTCGTCATCGGCGACACCCGGTTCAGACAAGACGACAGACAGCTTCTGTGCAGCATGCGGCGACATCTCATTGCACGGCTTCAAGCACTCTGACATAGCGAAGCATCTATTCTCGATCAGCATTAAGGACTTCCAGGACCCTTATACGTTCGACATCAAGAAACTCATGAAGTGCTGCGTGGAGATTGCAACGCCGGACGGAAGGCTGATCCCGTTTTGCTCATACAACAACGTGGGATATCGCGAAGAGGTGCGTGATGAGATGGTGAAGCAGAGAGCGCGCGAACGGATAGCTCGAGTATCTGGCCCGAAGGTCCGAACTAACGGGAAGCGGACATGACCATCAAGCCGATTGAGTTGCAACCGGCTGAGGTCCACATCCATGCGGATCGGAGGCTGGCGTTTCAGGTCGTCACCGCATTCGGCGCCGCAATGTCGGAGAACGGCGCCCCGCCGCCACAGGTTCTACAGGACGAGGGCGACCGGAAGCTGGTGGCGTTCTCGACACCCGTAATGCTTCTCGGGATGAGCAAGACCTTCCCGACGACCGAATGGCTGACGATGCGGGAGCCGGAGCAGATCGACTTCAGCCTGGTTCCGGGCAATGGACCGATCACCGGCGGGCTGAAGATGTTGGAGGACCGGTTCACGTTCGAGGACCGGAGCGGTTGCACTCTGATGCGGTACGAGAGCACGTTTGCCATCCGCTGGTCTTGGCCGGGCTGGCTGCTGGGCAAACTGCTGTTCGCCCCTGCAATCAAATCCCACATGCGGCATCACCTCGACGACGTGAAGATGATGATCGAGGAGCGTGCAAAGCGGAGTCGTGTCTATCCGCAGTTGGAGAGCTGTCCGGAGATGTAATCAGTGCCAGTGTTTCACGTCGTGATGAGCATCGGATCGGGCAGGCTGAGTGGAGGGACGAAATTGAGGGGAGTTGAATGAACGCAAACGAACAACCGACCGCGGTTCTGGACACACAGTCGATCGCAGCGTGCTGCACAACCGTCTATTCCCACCCGCTGGCGTCATGGCTCCTGGGAGAGTCGTTGCACCCCGGTGGCCTGGCGTTGACAGACAGGCTGGCCGACTTTGCGGGAATTGGCATCGACAGTTGCGTGCTGGATGCCGGTTGCGGTCACGGCTCGTCTTCTGTTCATCTTGCTGCTCGGCGTGGCTGTGAAGTTAAGGGAATTACACTCGAATCCGCCGGAGTAGAGGCTGCGCGTAAGAGGGCGGAGGTCCAGGGTTTGACCAGCGCCGTCAGTTTCGAACAGGCGGATGTTCAGGACTGCGTTTTCGAAGAAGGCCGTTATGACACGGTGCTGATGGAATGTGTCCTGTCGACGCTCGACCGCAAGTCGGAGACGCTGGAACGGCTGTGCCGGATGCTGCCTTCGGGTGGTCGGATCGCTCTCACAGATGTGACCGTGCACGGTCAGCTTCCTCGTGATTTGAGTGGCGTAGTTGCCGCTGCGTTGTGCATAGGCGATGCCCTCAGTCATGACGAGTATGTCGAATTGATCTGCACCGCGGGCTTTGAGGTCATAGTCACAGAAGATGTGAACCAGGTAGCCGTTGAGTTCGTGGAGAGGCTCAGGACTGCATTGTTGATGGCCGAAGCCGCCGTTGGCCTGGGGAAGTTGGACGTGAGCATTGAGTCGATCAGGCAGGTGCGCGAGCTGGTTAAGGTAGCGCAGTCGTACGTTGCGGACGGTACGTTGAGCTACGGCTTGATCGTGGGAGAGAAGCCGTGACGCGTAACTCTCAGGTGAGTCGATGAAAAGCAAGTTTCCCGCAGCGCCGGAAACTCTGCCGTTCCTGACCGAGGAGCAGATGCGCGAGGTCGACCGCGCCATGATCGACGACTTTGGCGTTTCGCTGCTACAGATGATGGAGAACGCAGGTCGCAACCTTGCCATCGTAGCGCGTGACAGGTTTTTCGGTGGCGATCCACAGGGCAAGCGCGTAGCTGTACTCGCGGGTCCTGGCGGAAACGGTGGCGGAGGGCTGGCCGGGGCACGGCACCTTGCGAACGCGGGCGCCGACGTCCATGTGCTTCTTGCCGCGCCACGCAAAAATTTTTCCGAGGCCGCTGCTGCCCAGCTCAACGTGCTCGAACGCTCAGGCCACTCAGTGGCAGAATTCGCTGAGTCCCAACTGCCCAACGCAGACCTGTTCGTCGACGCCATATTTGGGTACAGCATGAAAGGCAACCCGCGTGAGCCTGCGGCGAGTCTGATCCGTGCCGTCAACTCTCATATTGCGCCCATCTTGTCGAACGACGTTCCAAGCGGCGTCGAGGTCACATCCGGCAGAGTAGGCGAACCGGCGATTAACGCCACGGCAACGCTGACGATCGCTCTGCCAAAGACCGGACTACGCGAAGATGCGGCCCGACCCCATGTCGGTGAACTCTACCTTGGAGATATCACGGTCCCGCCCCAGCTGTACGCCGCTAGCTTCCCGGAGATGGGAGACATTCGCCCGTTCGGTTCGAGTCATGTGGTCCGAGTGTGGTAGTTCGGCCACTCAACACCAGTATCTAACGCCGCCCGCTGCCTACTCGAGCTGACCGACCTTTCGCCATTCCCTGGCGACGATCGCCCTGCGGATCTCACCGGCTTCCCTGCCAAAGTGAGTCGCCACAATGATCACGCTCAGAACGGCACAGAACGCCACGATCTCGCCGGGCGCACCGGCCAGCCAGATGATCAGGTTGAGTGCAACGATTCCAGTGCCGAATGCCCACACCCAGCTGTTTGTCAGCCAGTAAACACCGAACACGAACGGCGCGGCGGTCCACGAGATTACCGGCATCATCCCGATCGAAATACCGAATACCACGGCAACGCCTTTGCCGCCTTTGAATCCGATATACGGGGACCAGTTGTGGCCCGCAGTAACAGCCAGCGCCCCGGTGAAGAGACCGATGTCCGAGAGACCTAGCACCCGGCCAGCAACGATCACCAGGGTTCCCTTGAGACCATCTAACAATAACACTAAAAACCCGGACTTCCAGCCGAGTGTCCGGAACGCGTTTACAGTGCCGACGTTGCCGTTGCCGCAATTGCGAATGTCAATGCCGTTTCGCCTTCCAGCAAGGTAGGCGAACGGAACCCCGCCAATCAGATAGGCAGCGGCTGAAAGGACGATGATTGTGATGATGTCTTGCATGAATTTGCAATGTCGGGCTCAAAAGTAATCGTTCGTTGATCTACTCAATATCCTGGAAGTTTAGATGCCGATCACAGCCCTACGGACATGATCTCCTCAGCGTAGATCACTTCGCCGGAGAATACTTCTCGGATATCGCCGAGCCCTTTTTCGAGAGGACCGTGCTGCGAGATGTGCGGGCCCATGTGAACGAGCACCAACTTCTTGACTCCGGCTTCCTGGGCCATGCGAGCAGCGCCCGTTGTTCCTGTCTGACCCACCGCCTCGCCATCTGCGTCCATCAACTCCTGGTCGTCCCAGCACATGGAGATCAGCACATCAGCGTCTTTCGCGAGATCAACTACGGACTGACAGGGCTGAGTGTCTCCGGTGAATACCACTGACTTGCCGCCCTTTGCCTCTATCCGGTATGCAAGTGAGTCAAGGTACGGCTGCACATGCTCGGCAGGAGCTGCGTTAACCTCCCACTTGTCCGCCGTGTAGACGTGACCCGGACCCACGTCCTTCGCTTTGATATCGGGCTTAGGTCGGGGCAGTTTGCCGCCACGGTTTACATAGACCTGCTGGCTGAGCGGGTGGTAAACACGCGCCTTCCAGTCGTGAGAGAAGACGCCATCGTCACCGATCAAACCCTCGGTGATCTTCTCCGTCAGGGTCGGACCGAACACCTGCAGCTGTTTCTCTTTGCCGATGCTCTGGTCCCAGCGGCATAGTAGGAAGCATGGATAGTCGATGTCGTGGTCGAAGTGGTGGTGCGTAAAAAACAGGTGGTCGATGTCGGTCGGCCACAGGCCCGCTTTTACCAACTTGTGGGTAGCGGCGGGGCCGCAGTCCAGCATGATTTTTTCACCGCCTATGTCCAGAACGAACGCCGATCCGAAGCGGGTTGGGGTCGGAGTTGGCGTTCCAGCACCGAGGACGTAGAGGCGAGGCATCGGTTCAAGTCCTTCAATATCAGTTGAATCCGGCAGAGCACAGTCCGTGCACCGGTTGTAGTGGCTGCCCGGCAATCTACTCGCTAGCCGAACCCGGAGCAAACAGACATCTTCATCGTTCCATCCCGGATAGCCCGAGTACAACTGGTACAAAACTCTTCGCAATTCGACGAAAAACACGGAAACCGGTTGCATTTCCCGCTTGGTCTGGGATTCAGCATTGCAGGTAGATTGCGGCCAATTTCATTTGAGTTGTGAGTTCGCAGGCAGCGCAGGCTGTGGACCGCACTAATCTCTCGATTCGGAGGCCGACCTTGCTGTATTTCAACGCCTGTCCACGCTGCAAATCTGGAACCGTCCAGTTAGAGTCAGACTTCTTCGGAAGCTACCTCTCATGCCTCAACTGTGGATTTGAAAAGAGCGCCGCGTCTGTCCGGAAGCTCGACTACGATGAATTGCAACGTGAGGCTGAAGAGCCTGCTGTGGCAGTATCTACGGACGTCGCAGTGGCCGTCGAAGACGATGACACGTCTGACGACTTCGACGATGATTTCGACGTCGACGACGACGAACTGGTTGAGCTCGAGCGCGCCGCCGGATAGCCCCGTCACCAGTTCTCAAGCGCCACTTCAACTTGCATAGCTACAACAGCTGTGTGCTGAGTTGCGTTTAACTGATGGTTAACCCACTGTTTCCCGGTAAGTATCTGATCGATAGCAGATATCGGTCGATGGTCGAACGGCGAGATGCTGGCTGAGCCCGCTCGCGCATACCTGATTGCCGGTACTATCTCGATAAGCAACTCGGTCGAAATGCTGAGGATGTGAGAGTGCGGCTGTCAGACCTGCCATCTAGTACTCGCGTTCCAGCATGTTTCATCGGGTCGTTGGGCTCAAGACCCGCCGATTGCCAGTGAGATCGAGTATTGTTCGGCAGCAGTCATCGGCGTGCACACAGCGACACTTGACGGAACTTCTACGGGGCGGCGTATGAGAGAGCGGCACAACTGGGCGACTGGCAAGCACCCGAAGACCTGCACCTGCGCAACATGCCAGCAACGCCGGGCGGAAGCTGCGGCGCCACGTCCACCAAAGAAAAAGCGAAAGCCAAAGTCGCAACGCGGCAAGAAAGCGACCGACGGCGAGAAGATCGAATCACCATCAGCGCTGGATGAAGCGATGGACATCTTTGGATTCTCGGCCACGGATCACGATATCGACGACGAGTCCGACGGTCCCAGCGGAGGCGAAGGGAAATCAAATGACCAGTAGCAACAACAAAGCCAGGGTCGGCTTCATCGGCGCCGGCTGGTGGGCGACTACCAACCACATGCCCGTGTTCGCCAAACGCGACGATGTCGAGATGACCGCAGTCTGTCGGCTTGGCGCAGACGAACTGCAACAGGTGAAGGACGGATTCGGCTTCCGACACGCAACTGAGAACTACAAAGAGCTGCTGGACTTGGAGTTGGACGCAGTAGTCGTCAGCACACCGCACTCAATGCATCACGAACACGCACTCGCAGCCATCGAGCGCGGCCTACATGTGATGAGCGAGAAGCCTCTTGCCACCACCGCCGCACATGCAAGGGAACTTGTTCACGCAGCCGAACGCAAAGGCGTTCATCTCCTGATCCCGTACGGATGGCACTATGCACCGTTTATTCAGGAAGCGAAGCGGCGGATGGAGCAGGGCGCAGTCGGCGACATCGAGTTCGTGATGTGCCACATGGCATCGCCAATTCGCAAGCTGCTGGAGGGCAAACGGTTCCTGTACGAAGGCGAAGTCCAGGGTGAAGTGATGTTCGAACCCGGAGCAGACACGTGGGCCGATCCTCAGGTCGCGGGCGGCGGATACGCGCTTGCGCAAATGTCGCACTCGGCAGGGATGGCTTCATGGCTCACAGAACTTCGAGCGAAGTCGGTCGCAGCGATCACCTCAGCCCCGACAAGCAAAGTGGAGCTGTATGACGCTTTTTCGGTGGAGTACACCTCTGGCGCCATCGGCTCGTTCTCCGGGGCAGGATCCATGCCTGAGGACAGCGGCTTCCAGCTCGATGTGCGAGTTTACGGCTCAGACGGCGTGATGAGCGTTGACTGTGACCGCTCTCGATTGGCTGTGCGGCGGCAGGACGGAGACCACTTCGAAATGAAGCTTGAGGCGAACGCCGGTGAGTACATTGGAGATGGCCCGCCAGGCAACTTTGTCGACCTCGTGACTGGAAAAACCGAGATTAACTACGCACCCGGTTGGGCCGGAAGGTCGGCGATAGAGATCTTCGACGCCGCTTATCGTTCTGCAGACTCCGGCAAACGCGAACCCGTCTGACCTCAGAGTCATCCTAGGTGGCACACGTTCACGGGTTGTGCGACTATCAAGCACAGGCCCGCGCCACCTGCGCCAGAATTGGAATCTGAACCAGATAGGCTCAGGCTCCGTAGCACTGACACACGCCACAAGATTACGGATGTCAGCGATGCCACGTTCCAGCCGCTCGAAGACGCCCGAAACGATCAGGCAGCTAAAAGAGTCCGGATACTCGCCCCGGTCCGTGCGGGAAGAGATTCACCGGAACCTTGTTGAACGACTGAAATCACGTGAGCCGCTGTTGCCGGGGATCATCGGCTACGAACGCACCGTTGTTCCTGAGCTTGA
The DNA here is from genome assembly GCA_029262735.1 of Chloroflexota bacterium. GTDB lineage: Bacteria > Chloroflexota > Dehalococcoidia > Lucifugimonadales > Lucifugimonadaceae > JAJCYX01. The sequence continues at coordinate 31,749 of JAJCYY010000069.1, forward strand.
AAACGCCCTGCTCGCCGGTCAGAACATCGCAATCCTTGGTGAGCGCGGCCAGGGCAAGTCTCGTTTGATTCGCTCGTTGACACAGTTCCTCGACGAGTATGTTCCCATTTTGCCCGGCACCGAGACGAACGACGATCCACTAAACCCGATCTCGGCAGCCGGTCGTGCGCTGCTCGCAGAGCACGGTGATCAAACGCCAGTTGCATGGCTTCACCGAGATGACCGCTATGGAGAAAAGCTGGCGACTCCGGATGTTTCGATGGCAGACCTCATCGGCGATGTCGATCCGATCAAGGTCGCTGAAGGACGCTATTTAAGCGATGAACTGACCATTCACTACGGCCTGATCCCGCGTACCAACCGCGGCATCTTCTGTGTCAACGAACTTCCGGACCTCGCCGAGCGAATCCAGGTTGGACTCTTCAACCTGATGGAGGAGCGTGACGTCCAGATTCGCGGCTACAACGTGCGGCTGCCGCTGGACATCATGGTGGTTGCGACCGCGAATCCCGAGGACTACACAAACCGCGGCCGGATTATTACGCCGTTAAAGGACCGGTTCGGCGCACAGGTTCGTACGCACTATCCGGAAACCACGGAGCACGAGCGCAGCATCGTTGGCCAGGAGAGCGTTCAGTTCGTTGATCCAGGACTACCGGTCGTGGTCCCTGACTTCATGTCGGAGATCGTGGCGGAGTTGAGTCACCAGGCCCGTCGCAGCGGAGAGGTCAACCAGCGTTCCGGCGTCAGCGTTCGGCTATCGATTTCCAATTACGAAACACTGCGAAGCGCCGCCCTTAAACGCGCGATCACGCTAAACGAAGACTGCGCCTCGCCTCGCATAACCGACCTGCCGGCACTAGCGTCCTCCATGCGCGGCAAGATCGAGCTCGAGACGTTCGAGGAGGGTAGGGAAGACCGCGTGATCGACGATCTGACGCGCCGGGCTGTCGTCGACGTGTTCGGCCGCGTGGTGCCGGCCAGTTCACTCGGCGAGATCGTCTCGAGCTTTGAGTCTGGTGAGACGGCCGAGACGAGCGCCAATCGGTCTTCCGCCGAGTACACGCAGCGACTTGAAGCGGTGCCTGCCCTGGTAAGTGTGGTCAAGCACCTGGGATGCGATGGGTCGGACGCCGAGACGGCGTCTGCGGTTGAGTTTGTGCTGGAAGGGCTGCACCTGACGCGCCAGCTAAACCGGGACGTGATCGGAGGTGGGTTCCGGTATGCAAAAGAGCCGCCTGCTCCTCCGACCGAGTCAGGACTTCCGGCCGGTTTCAGCGAGAAAATGGATGATGAGCGCCGGGCCGATCTCAGGCGCAGGCTCCAACAGCGGCGCAGGCGCAACCGGGAGTAGAACCACGTGACCTCCTATCGCTACTCGAAATGGGACGGAACCCAGCAGCCATTCGCTCCGGACGGTAGCCAGCTATTTGATGAGATTGCAGATTCAATGTTTGACTCGGGAGACCTGGAATCGGCGCTGAATGACCTTTTTCGCACTGGAATGCAGTCCCCTGACGGCCGTCGCATGGAAGGGCTGCAGGACCTGATCGAGAAGCTCAGGCAACAACGGGACCAGCAACTGCAACGCTACGACATGGACTCGGTAATGGATGACCTGCGAGAACGCATGCGCGAAGTCGAACGCAGTGAGCGCAAAGGCGCTAAGGCAAGTGTCAGGCAGGCCGAGGAGCGGATGAAGGACGTGCCGCCTGACATGCAGGAGCAGATGCGGTCGGCAATGAAAGTGGTCAAGCGACGGGCGAAGGCGGCGCAGGAGAAGCTGGACAGCCTGCCGCCGAGTGTCGCAGGCGCTGTGAAGGAGCTCAGCGACTACGATTTCATCGATTCGACAGCCAGGGAGCAGTTCCAGGAACTGCTGGACATGCTGCGACGGCAGATGATGGGGAATGTGGCGAAGGAGGCGGCGCAGAATCTCCAGCAGATGGGTGAGGAAGAACGCCAGGAACTGCGCGAGATGATGCGAGCCATGACCGACCTGATGGAGCAGAAGCTACGAGGCGCGCCTGAAGACCAGTTGCAGTCAGCGTTCGAGAAGTTCATGAGCCGATTCGGCCAGCACTTCGGTGACGACTCGCCGAAGAACCTCGATGAGTTACTGGACCATATGCAGCAACAGATGGCGATGGCGCAGTCGCTCATGGCCGGCATGTCACCTGAAGAGCGGCAGCAGCTAATCGAATCGCTGATGGAGTCGATGGACGAGGAGACACTACGAGAGATGGCGCGTATGGCGTCGCTGCTGCAGGAGTTGAGGCCACCAGATGAGCTAGCCCGCGCTTACCCGTTCATGGGTGAGGAATCCCTCACGCTGGACCAGGCAATGGAGATGATGGGGCAGCTCCAGCAGATGGACATGATGGAGCGCTCGCTCCAGCAGGCGGGAAGGTCAGGTGACCTCGATTCCATCGATTCGAAACAGCTGAGCGAGATGATCGGAGACGACGCACAGCAGACACTTGAGCAGCTGGAGGATATAGCCCGCGCGCTTGAAGAGCTTGGCTATATCCGCAGGTCCGGCGACAAGTGGGAGCTAACACCGAAGGCCGTTCGCAAACTTGCCGACAAGGCGCTGCGGGAAGTTTTCGGCAGTCTTTCGAAGGCGAACGTCGGCGGTCACCGGATTGCCGAGTCCGGCCAGGGCGGAGAGGTGACGGGCGACACGCGACTGTATGAGCCGGGTGAGACGTTCAGGCCCAACCTGAACAGGTCGCTAATGAACGCCGTGTTCCGTCAAGGTCCGGGCACTCCTGTCCGCTTCGAGCTAAACGACTTCGAGGTGGACCGTACTGAGCACACTGTGAGCGCTGCGACCGTCTTGTTGCTAGATCAAAGTAGCTCAATGTTCAACGGCGGCCGCTGGGCGGCTGCGAAAAAGGTGACCATGGCGTTGCAGTCTCTGATCCAGGGACAGTTCCCCCGTGACCGACTCTTCGTGGTCGGCTTTTCGGACCACGCCGAGGAGGTGCGCTTCTCAGACCTGCCGGAACTACAGCCGAATATGTGGCTGCAGGGAACGAACATGCATCACGCGTTGATGCTGGCGCGACGGATCCTGACAAAAGAGCGGGCGGGAACTCGACAGGTGATCATGGTGACCGACGGTGAGCCGACCGCCCATCTCGAAGATGGAGCGCCGTACTTCAACTATCCACCTAGCAGGAGAACGATAAGTCTCACGCTGGACGAAGTTAAGCGCTGCACGTCAGCAGGAATCGTCATCAACTCTTTCATGCTGGAACGCACGAGCTATCTGACCCAGTTCATCGACTACGTCTCTCGCATCAATCGCGGTCGGGCGTTCTACACGACACCTGAGCACCTCGGTGACTACGTACTGGTCGACTACATCAACAACCGTCGGAAGCGCGTGGCCTGAGGCTGGCTGCGGATTTGTCATCTTGAGCCTGTCGAAGGATTGATTCAGAATCTCTCAGGCGATCATTCAAGATCAGCAAGATTCCTGCGACCCGCGAGCGGGTACCCCGCGGTCGGGATGACAAGACTTCACCCTCTCCTTTTGTCCCTCTCCCTTGATCGACGTTCTCGGCTTCCGTAATTCGGCTAACCTTCCGTTAACGCTCCAATGCCAGCGTTGAGACTCAACGAACAACCTGGCAACGATACGTTCTCGCCGGACTACGTGAGAATCCGCCAAACCATTGATGGAACCGAGCATCGCAAACAGATCGGGACAGGAAACGAAAGTGGCCTCAGGAAGCAAGATCCTGCTTGTCGAGGACGACCGGAACCTCCAGGAGGCGATTCGCTACAACCTTGTGGCCGAGGGCTATGAGGTGTTCGTCGCTGGAGACGGCGAAAAAGCCCTTTCAGCGGCTCGCGCGAACCGCCCGGATCTGCTCGTGCTCGACCTGATGCTTCCTGGAATCAGTGGTATGGAGGTGTGCACGGCTCTTCGCCGAGAGGGGTCTACAGCGGCGGTCATCATGCTAACGGCGCGTGACTCCGAGGCCGACAGGATTGCAGGGTTGGAGACAGGTGCTGATGACTACGTCGTCAAACCATTTTCCATGCGTGAGCTGCTCGCCCGGGTAAGCGCCCAGCTACGCCGTACGACTGTCCTCAGCCAGCCAGTTCCCGCAGCAGAAAACGAGGTGATCGAAGCCTCCGGTATTCGTATTGACCAGGCAGCGAGAGGTGTGACTCTGAACGGAAGCGAGATCAGCCTCAGGCCACGTGAGTTTGATCTCCTGGCATTTCTCGCAGCCCGACCCGGGCGAGTGTATTCTCGCGACCAGTTGTTGCAAGGGGTCTGGGGCTTCGACTACAGCGGAGACACGAGAACAGTCGATGTCCACATCCGCTGGCTGCGCATGAAGATCGAAGAAGATCCGTCCTCCCCGGTTCGCCTCCAGACCGTGCGTGGAGTCGGCTATCGATTCAGTGCGTGAAAGCCAGTCGATCACAGACAATTGGTGACAGGAAATATTGGAAATGAGTTCCTGGTCGCTCAGATGGCGAATTCTCGCCGAAGTGATCGTCCTTGTCGTCGTCACAACCGTGGCAGCGGTTCTCTTTGAAGTACCGGGGGCTGTCTTCGTCGGCATCCTTGCCGTGGCCGCCGGTGCGTACCGCGCCCGCCTTCTGAGTTCTCTGTTCAGCAAAATGACGGAAGATGTGCTGCGGACAGCCTCAATTGACAGGTCACACCGCATCAGTCCTGTCGGTCCGGCCGAGCTGAGCCGGATGGCGCGGGCTGTAAACCGCCTCGCCGACCGGCTGGTCAGAGCGATGCGCGATGCAGACAAGGAACGTGCAAGGCTGGAACTCATACTGGAATCGATGGCGGATGGCGTGATGCTCGTCGATGAAGATGGCATCGTGGAGTTCGCCAACCCGGCCGCAATCCATCTGCTGGGCGATGAGGCCGACTACAAACCAGGCGTCCGACTCATCACCATCAACAACAGCTTCGAGCTGAACGAACTGGCCACGGGGCCTGCAAGGTCAGGAAATGCCAGCGACGCGCAGCTTGAAATGAGACCTTCTGGCAAAACCGTGAGAGGAATTGCATCGCCACTGGACGACCGGGGCGGGCGGCGTAAGTCAGTCGTGCTACTAACAGATATGACCGCGGTGAAGCTGACAGAGACAACGCGTCGTGAGTTCGTGAGCAACGCCTCACACGAGCTGAGGACGCCTATCGCCGCTATCAAGGCCTCCGCAGAGACGTTGCAGCACGGGGCGGCGGAGGACCCTGATGCACGCCGTGATTTCCTGGCCAGGATCCTTGAGGACAGCGATCGCATTGAGCAGATGGTGCGAGAGATGCTTGAGCTGTCCAGGCTCGAGTCCGGTCAGACGCCGCTCGATATCCAGTTGGTCGACGCCACACAGTTCCTGAACGACACATCCGAGAGGTTCCGGCCGTTGGCCTCTCAATCGAATATCGAAATCACCGTCGACGTCGCGGAAAATTCACTACTCTTCCGCGCAGACAAGGCCAAGTTCGAGCAGGTGTTCAGCAACCTGATTACGAATGCAATGAAGGCGATGCCGGAAGGCGGCGAGATCATCTTGAGCGCCAGGATCGAAGATGGCGGGACGCTGCTGCTGGAGGTAAGAGACAACGGGCCGGGAATCCAGGCCTCTCACCACCCTCACCTGTTTGAGAGGTTCTACAAAGTGGACTCATCACGCAGCGACGCCGGCTCCGGTCTCGGACTCGCCATCGCGCGGCACATCGTGCAGCTCCACGACGGTGAGATATCGGTCGACAGTAAGGTCGGCGAAGGAACTACCTTTTCCATCAGCATGGAATGCGCCAATTCCTCCGAACGGGCGCAGACGGCAACCCGGCCTTAACACTCTGTTAATCAAGGTGAACAACTATTTCCTCTGGACACTTAGAGCGCGCGTGCGACATTCCAGGGGACTCGCTTAATTACCGTTCAGAACGAAAACGGCCGGGGTCTTCCCGGCAGGACAGGCAACGGACCGACTGAAGATCGTCTCCGTCGCAACCGCGCACGTCGCAACTTTGAGCAGGCCGCCGTCGTCTGGATTCTGCGACTGACCGCCGTCATCTCGATTCTGACCACGGTCGGCATTCTGGTGGTGCTCCTCCGCGATGCTGTCGGGTTCTTCATCGATATCCCATTCTGGGAATTCCTGTTCGGTACTAAGTGGACAGCCCTGTTCGTGCCGCAAAGCTTCGGTGTGCTGCCGCTCGTGGCAGGCACTCTGCTCGTTGCACTCATCGCAGGAGCCATCGCGTTGATCCTGGGGATGGGCGCTGCGATCTTTCTCTCGGAGTACGCACCAGAAGGGCTGAGAAAGGTTTTGAAGCCGATTCTCGAGGTGCTTGCAGGCATTCCAACCGTTGTCTACGGCTTCTTCGCGCTCAACTTCATCACGCCACAGTTAATGGGCATTTTCCCTGACCTGATCATCTTCAACGCGTTGAGCGCGGGCATCGTCATGGGACTGATGATTATGCCGATGGTCTCCACCCTGAGCGAAGACGCTATGCTCGCTGTGCCTTCCTCACTCAGAAACGCCGCCTACGCGCTCGGCGCAACCAGGTTCGAGGTCGCGACCAAGATCGTCGTTCCCGCGGCTCTATCTGGCATCGTCGCATCCCTGATCCTGGCCATCTCGAGAGCCATTGGCGAGACGATGATCGTCTTCATCGCAGCCGGTTCCCTTCCCAGTCTCACAATCAACCCGCTGGACCAGGTTCAGACAATGACTGCGTACATCGCCCAGGTTGCAACTGGCGAAACCGAGCAAGGCTCGACCGTGTTCAAGAGCATATTTGCCGTTGGCCTGCTGTTATTCATGATGACGCTCGCTATGAACATCCTGGGCCGCTGGTTCGTGAGTCGCTACAGGCAGAAGTACGAATAATGCTCACTTCACCGGCAAGCGTAACTCGTTCAGCTGCGGCCTCCTCGCGACGTCGCATCGGATACCGCTCATGGCGCGACAGGTTCTTCTATCTGCTATTCATAGGTTCGGTAGTTATCGGCGTCGCCGGTCTCGTGATCCTACTGGCCAATATCGTCATGGACGCCTGGGGATGGTTGGACTGGCAGTTCATCACCAGCTACGCATCGAGACGGCCAGCACGTTCGGGAATATTCGCTCCCCTCATGGGCACAACTTGGGTGATTGTGACCACAGCGGTGTTCACCATCCCACTGGGAGTCGGGACAGCGGTGTATCTCGAGGAGTTCGCCGGGCAGAGCCGGTTCAGCAGACTGGTACAGCTCAATATCGCCAACCTCGCCGGTGTTCCCTCCATCGTCTACGGAATACTCGGGCTCGGGATTTTCGTGCTCTGGCTCGACCTTGGCCGAAGCGTCCTTGCAGGCGGACTCACACTGACGCTGCTGGTTCTCCCTATCGTCATCATCGCAACGCAGGAATCGATTCGCGCAGTGCCACCAAGCTACCGCGACGCTGCTTATGCAATGGGTGCGACACGCTGGCAGGTCGTTAAGGCTGTGGTTCTGCCGCAAGCCATTCCGGGAATCATGAGCGGAGTCATCCTGGCTCTTTCACGTGCGATAGGCGAAGCGGCACCAATTCTGATGATAAGCGGCATCGTGTTCATCACATCGGTGCCGAGAAGCCCGGGCGACTCGTTCACGGTGCTACCGCTGCAGATTCTCAACTGGGTCCAGCAACCTCAGTCGGATTTTCAGTCGATCGCGGCCGCAGCCATTCTGTGTCTGCTCATAATGCTGCTCTCCATGAACGCGGTCGCTATCTGGATTCGCAACCGCTACCAGCGCAACCGCGAGTAGGGTTCTTAGCGCGGGTCCGCTTTCATGCGGATTTCTCGTCCCGCTCCAGCTTCTCGCGTAATGCGGCCATCGACGCCTCGATATTGTTGTGGGTCCATGTTCCGGCTACCGGTGTCGCCAGTTTCAGTAGACCGCTGAGCTCGACGCTCCACTCATTGGTCAATCTGCATCCATCCGGAGTCTCGACAAGCGTCGTCCGCCCGCCAATGTTCACCGATCCGCCCTTTCCAGAATGAGCTATCCGGCGAGGCGCATCGAATTCATCAATGGTCACGGTGACCTCTACCTTGCGGCCCGGTATGTTGACGACTTCCTTGAACCGGGAACCGACCTGCATGGGTCCTGAGTCGAGCCGTTGGACCGAGACCAGGTCGGGAACCCATGTCGGAGCGTTCTCGAGGTCTGTTATGACTTCCCAGACTCTCTCAGCCGGTACAGGAAACTCAGCGACTACGGTGCCAGAAGGCATCAGTTTGCTCCAAACTGCAACTTTGCCCGCGAAATCTGCGATTGTGGTTGTTTACGGCTAGACGGTGAGTCCATCTGTAATTTGAGCGCCGGGAATTCGGGTCAGCACGTCGGGCGAAACCTTAATCTTGCTCGACCTGCTGCCACCACCCAGGATCACGTAGTCGCACTTCATCAGGCCGGGATCTACGTACACCGGTATCCCTTCAGGAAGCGCCAGGACCGTCACGCCACCGATCATCATGCCAGTCAGCTCAGCCGTCTCGACTGCGTTTGCGAACGACACACGCGTATTGCCCATAAGTTGCTTCACACAGTGGTTCACATCGAGGCGCTGAGTGGCTCGGACGACGGAGGCCGAATACTGACGAGGTTTCTTCTTCGAAGCAACGATGATCGTGTTTGCTGACTGCTCGGGCGGGAATCCGTACTTTTCGCAGAATGCCGCAGTGTCAGCAAAATCAGGATCGATCTCGACAACTTCGTATGGAATGCCGTACGAATCGAGCGCCGAAATTACTCTTGTCTCTATGTCATTTGCGTCCAGTTTTTCAGCTCCCGTCACGGCTATGATCTCCCGCGAAGGACTGTAAAGCAGTTTTTGACCGTATAGAGTATTCAGTGTAACTCCGCCCTATCATCAGTTTTTGCATGTCAAACGAGATGAGTCGAACTTGGAAGCATCAGTCGCGGCGGCACAGACACAAATCCGCTGTGTAAACCTCAGATGAGTAAGACCTACTGGATGGTTGTTCTGGACCAGCAGAACCTGGATATCACCCGTGAAAAAGGGTTCAAGATCCAGGGCATCGATTCGCGTAACAGGCGGAAGGCGGTGCGGATCACTCCCGAAGACCGTCTACTCTTCTATGTGGAAGACCAGAAGGGCTTTGCGGCGACGGCGACGGTCACTTCCGAGCACTTTGAGCAGAACACGAGAATCTGGAAGTACTACGTCAAGGACGAGCTGTTCCCGAACCGGGTGAAGATCAAACCAGACCTGTTGCTTGAACCCGATGACTATATCGACGCTCGGGAAATCGCACCGACTCTTGAATATGTGAAGAAGTGGCCCGCCGAGCACTGGCCGCTTGCCTTTTTCGGAATGTTGCACATCGTTCCTCAGCGAGACTTCAATCTGCTGGAAGAGGAGATCCGCAAGGCCAGCGAGGCAGCTGAGAAGCGAAAACCTGCGACGCCCGAAAAAGAGGTTACTTCCGCTGCAGCCGCCAGTCGGCGCAAGCAGAAAAAGAAGACTCTGACTTCAAGGCGTAGACGGCGTGCCAGGGTGAAGGCAACGAGCAAGCAGGTACGCTAGCTTCGTACCGCTGCCGCCGGTTCGACCGTCGAGTTTTTTGTGTCGACCCAGCCTGTCGGCGATTGCGACGACTTCATCGGGTCTTTGTCACCTGTTCCGAAATTATCTGCATAGAGACCGGTGAGCCGCTCCAACTCTTCAACCGGCAGTTCGTCAATGTCCGGGGCGACTGTGTACTCGTCAAGCTGTGCCTCACTAGTGATGGTCGGCAGGCACGATGCCATGATCGGTGGGGCGAGGCAGAACTTTATGGCGATCTGGCCCACAGTCGCGGGCTTGTCCGAGATTAAGAAATCTATCTGCTTCAATTTTTCCAACGACTTGCTGAGCCATTGCATCTTCCGATATGAGCGATGGTCGTTGGCGTCAAACGGCATTGAGTCCAGCTCGGTGTCTCTTGTATAGCTTCCGTCGAGCATGCCCGAAGCGTGCGGCACGCGGCAGAACACGCCTACGTTAGAATCCGCCGCCGCTCTTATGAACCGGTCCGCCGGGTCTTGCTCAAGTATCGAGTAGATGATCTGGGCTGGTACCTGTCGCTCTCGCAGCGTGTATTCGCCTTCCTCGATCCAGCCAATGTCCGGTCCGACGGCAACTCCCCAGTGTCTAATCTTTCCTGCGTCCCGCAGCTCATGCAACACCGCGACGGTGTCATCGCGCTCAATGCTCGACAGGCGTGAGTTGTGCATCTGGTAGATGTCGATATGGTCCGTGCCCAGCCGAGTGAGCGACTTATCACAAGCCGCTCTGACGAAATCTGGGCTCCAGTTCTGGGGCCGCTCCTTGTGGTGTCCAAGACGCGGAGCTTCAAGGTCATATCCAAACTTTGTGCCGATGACGATCTCGTCTCGTCTATCGCCCAGAGCCTTTGCCAGGATCTCCTCGCCATAACCCTGGCCATAGGTATCCGCCGTATCGAAGAACGTTATTCCGCGATCGTGTGCGCTACGCAGAAGGGATATGGCATCGGTCTCGGACACCTCGCCCCACCAGTTGGTGCTGACGCTCCAGACGCCGAATCCTACTTCGGACAGGGTTAGATCGGTCCCGGCTAGGTTCCTGTACTTCACTTCTTCTCCTGCCTGTACAACTTTGCAGTTTTCAATGGGATGTCTGGTTCAAACGGGCGTTATCCGGCGGTGGCGCCGACAGCCGCCAGCGCACTCTTGATAGCGGCAACCTGTGCGTTGAAGCGCCGGTCCGGGATAGCGGGAGTCGTCACGCCGACGGGGTAGTCTTCGATGAACTCAACCCAGGACTTGCAGCCGCTGTAGTCAGGCATCACGAGCAAAGCCTGGGGCTGCTGCAGAATGTGGCCTCGGACGATGATCAGGTTCAGCGGATGCAGCGGCTTCCAGTTGAAACGCTTGGCCGCAAACTCGTTTGACCAGATGTGGAACGGCTCAAGCGCGCTCAGCTCATCCGCGGTCGATATCTCGATCACTTCCTCGATCTCTGCGAAAACAGCAAGGTCGACTACCTCATCGAATTCGTCCGGTTCGGAGCCATCAAACAGGGAGCGTTTCTCTGGTTTCAACAGAGCCTCGCCCTCGTGAAAGTGCCCTGGATACAGGAAGAACTGCTCGTGCTCAATCTTGAAGTGCTTGCCGTCTTCCCTGATGCCGCCCTTTCGCAGCAGAACAATCTGCTCACCTCGGGCTATCGCATCGATAGTCACAGCCCACTCTTTCAGGCCGACATTCCACATTCCAGGGATCAAATGGTTCTACTCCGTAGCATGTTCAATTGCGTTCGGCCGCGATCGACCGATTCTTACTTTCCTGGTTCCGCAACGTATTCTAAGCATTAATCCGTACATGCCGCTGGGCTGGCGATATGCGGTAAGCGTGAGTATGCCCGGCATGCCATACAAAACGGGCGGCTAGATGTGCCAGAAGTAAAAGTAGAAGCCGATGAGCAGAACCGCGGGACCCCGTACAGAACCTGCTCGATCGCCGTCTACGTCAACGATCTCGATACGCAGCAGATGGACAAGGTCAGGTTCTCGCTTTCGAGGATTGTGTCGAGCCCTGAGGTGACTGTGCTGGCGACTGGCCGGCCCACGCCGCTGGATCCGCGTAATTTCGTGCGGCTGAGGATGGTCTACTACGGGGAGCAACTGGCAATTGACGAGATCGAACGGGCGGTTAGCGAGGTTCTGTAGATTGCCAGCCTAGGTATCGATCTGGAAAATCTCATCCTGGCGCTCGCCGGTGATCTCAGGGCCGTGCGGTCCCATGAAGACGTCCATTTCGAGCCTTACACCGAACTCCGGCAAGTAAATGCCCGGCTCTATCGTGACGCCAACGCGCTCGATGATCCTGCGGGTGTCATGAGTCTCCCAGTCATCAAGGTTCACACCGTTTGAGTGGACTTCGTGCCCTAGCGAATGGCCGAGCCTGTGCACGAAGTATTCGCCGAATCCTGCCTTTCCGATGACATCACGAGCGACTCTATCCACCTGCCACCCCTGCGGTGTGTTGCCAGCCATTACCTCCGACTCAAGGAAATCGAATGCTGCGTCACGCGCATCTCGGACTGCTCCGAACACCTGTTGTTGGCGCTCGGTTGGGGGACCTCCCAGCTTCGCAACCCAGGTAATGTCAGCCGATATGGCCGGTTCACCGCTAACCTCAGGCTCTTCACCAGGGTTCCGCTTTTTTCTTCCCCAGAGATCGATAAGAAGCCAGCCATCACGCCGAATGACGGCCGAGTCTCCAGGCTTAGGCTCATAGTGCGGATCGGACGAATGCTCGTTGAACGCCACGACAGGCCCGTCGTCATACTCGAGGCCCAGGCGGTCGAACCGTCCGCGGATGTGCTCGGCCAGGTCGTGCTCGGTCAGTGCCCAGCGGACATTCTCACCGGCGAATGCGAACGCCTCTTTGACGATTCGCGTCAGCCGGTCGATTGCGAAGCGATGAGATTCAAGCTGCTGCTCTGACCATCGTTCTGTGGCGAACTGAATGATGTCACCTGACGAAACAACTGACGCACCTAGGCTCCGGACCAATTCAATCGTTCCGGCGTCCACACGGCCAACGCGCGGCAACTGGTAGAGCTCCGAATACTCCATAGCGAGCGCTGGATTAGCCGAGCCCGTTGCGGCCAGCAGGCTGTTTAGGCCATCGATCATGGAGTCACGGTTCGAGTAGTTGGTGATCGCCGCCGGAGGATTCTCGAACCGGCCTGTATCAACATCGTGGCTCAGCAAACGTGGCTCGCCGGACGCAGGCACGAGCAGCCAGACCGGGCGAGTCACGTTTTCAACTTGGGCGCCGTACGCCTGCCAGAAGACCGGGTTCGTGTAGCGATAGTCTCGCGTCAGCCAGCCATCGATGCCGTTCTGCAGCATGTACGCCTGTGCGTCATCGAGACCTTTCATCTAGCTTCTCGAATGCCGTCATCATGCCGAGCGTTCAACATCTGTTCGGAACGTCCTATCGGAGCGTCATAGCCAGTCTGAGCACATCTGTCACTCTCAACAAGATTGTAACTTGGTCTCAACTCGGCTCTGCGCTCAAAACCGCATACTGGTTGAGCGCAGCCTCATAAGCCTCCGGTGTGTTCAGGTCGAGTCGCACGATCTCACTGTCGAAGACCACAGAATTCATCCGCGCCTGGTGGCGCTGAAACACCTCGCGAATCCCTTGCTTTTCCTCAGATACGGCCACTAGCTCATCTCGCAGAGTGCCGTCGAACACTAGGGGATGCCCGCCGTGGCCTTGAAAACGGGGAGATGTGATCGGCGCGCCTGACGACAAGTGTGATTCGAGGACTCTCTTCACCACCCATGCCGGTCGTGGCTGGTCAACTGCCAGCAGCACTATTGCTTCCGCATCATCGGGAAGTGCCTGAACACCGGCCCTGACAGAAGTGGTCTTCCCGTGCGCGTAGCCAGGATTGTGGACGCGATGGGCGTGTCCGAGTGCGGCCACTACGGGCGCAACCTCGGTGTCGCTCTTGCCTGTGACTACGAACACTTCGTCTGTGCCGCCATCCAGCAGGCTCATCACCTGGTATTCGACCAGCGTCTTGCCGTCCCAGGGAAGCAGCGGCTTCGGTTGGCCCATGCGAGACGACTCTCCGGCGGCGAGCAGTATTGCGGCGATTGTCATGAAAGGCGATGGTACGGCAAGCAGGAGCGGCCTATTTGCGGCAAAGCCCCGGCGATCGCGCAGCCGGCGGTCATGGCCGGTGCCAGTCCCAACCCTGACCTAGTCAGCCGACACCGGTTCTTCCACCTTCGCAGCACGGCGGGCTGCGGCCTGGATTAGCCGCTCGTCGAGTTTCAGTACACCGCCACCGCCGCCGAGCCTGAACATCAGGATCTCCGCCATGATGCTGATGGCGATCTCCT
>JAJCYY010000070.1 GCA_029262735.1 Chloroflexota bacterium
TCGCCGTGATGTATCTCGGGAAGATCGTGGAGGTCGCATCCCGAAACGAGCTCTACTCAAACCCGAAGCATCCATACACACAGGCGCTGCTATCTGCGGTCCCGACCGCCAACCCGGAGATGGAGCGCAAGCGTGAGCGCATCGTTCTCACTGGAGACATACCGAGCCCGCTCAATCCTCCTTCCGGCTGTGTGTTCCGCACGCGCTGCCCGATTGCCACTGACGAGTGCAGTACGATCATTCCTGAACTGCGCCTGGTTGGCGGCACTCAGTCAGCAGCATGCATCAAGGGCGATTGGTACAACCGTGGAGCAGTGTCGACTGGGCCGACAACGACCAGCGGGGAGTCTTAGGTGTACGACGTAATCGTCCGCGGGGGAACCATCGTCGATGGGACGGGGTCTCCAGGATTTATGGCGGACGTGGCGATCAAGGGAGACTCCATTGTCGGAATCGGTCAGATTGAAGGGGAGTCGGCCAGCCTTATCGACGCCTCGGGCAAACTCGTCGTGCCGGGATTCATCGATCTACACAGCCATGCCGACTTTTCATTTTTTGTAGATCCTCTCGCCGACAGCAAGATTACCCAGGGCGTGACGTTCGAATACGTCGGGAACTGTGGAATCAGCTTCTGTGCTCCTCTTATGGGCGAGTCGTTCTCTGATCTCGATGTCCGAAAATCCTGGTACGAGACTGCCTGGAAGCCTGACTGGACAGATTTTGGCGGCTACCTGGACGCGCTGTCCGAAACAGGTTCGACGCTGAACCTCGCCACACAGGTCGGGCACGGCACAGTAAGAAAAGCCGTAATGGGCATGGAGACCCGCGCTCCGGATTCAGGCGAGCTCAAACGCATGGAGAGCCTGGTAGCGGAGAGCCTTGACGCTGGCGCGTTCGGGTTCTCGACTGGACTGTCTATGGCACCCGGCTACTACTCGCTCGGCCCGGAGGTTTACTCGCTCGTGCAGGTGGCCGCCGATCGCGGCAAGCTCTATTCAAGCCATATACGTGACTCATCTTCTGAAGGCGCCGGGCTTTTCGTGGCGATGGCCGAAGTGATCGAGGCAGGTCGCAGGACGGGCGCCTCGATACAGGTCTCACACCTGAAGGCAAACGGGCCGATGCGCGGCCGGTCCGGTAAGTTGCTCGAGATGATCGAAGAGGGCAGGCAGGAAGGGCTGGATGTAGCAGCGGATGTTTACCCGTACATTTCAGCCAGCGGGCCCATGAGCGGAAACGTCTTCCCAAGATGGGCGCTCGAGGGAGGCCGAGACGAGGCGCTTAAACGGCTGGCAGACGCGGACCTGCGGGCAGAAATTGTCGATGGGCTGGACAGGGCTTTCGGGAATTTCGGCGGACCGAACAAGGTCGGTGTCGCTTCGTATTCTGCTGACAAGAGCATCGAAGGAAAAGGGCTGCCGGAGATCGCGGCCGACATGGGGTGCGGACCGGCCGAGGCGCTGGCTCGATTGTATGAGGGTTTCGATGCCCAGCTGATTATTACCGGGATGGCACAGGACGATGTCGACAACATCGCCTCCGCTCCGTACGTCGCTGTCGCATCGGACGGCAGTTCGCTCCGTGCTGAAGGGCCACTTTCGGCAGGTAGCCCGCATCCCCGCAGCTACGGGACGTTCCCACGCTTCTTGGCGCAGGCGAGAGACACTGGTGTGACCTCTACCGAGGACGCAATTCGGAAGATGACGACGTTGCCCGCTGAACGGCTGGGCTTGACACGGCGAGGCCGTCTGGCCCCCGATCATTACGCAGATGTGGTTGTCATGGATGCCGAAACGGTACGGGACAACGCCACGTTCGAGCAGCCGCACCAGTACTCGACCGGCATCGATCACGTGCTTGTGAACGGCGTATCGGTCGTGACCGATGGTAAGTCGACCGGCAACACACCGGGGCGTGTGGTTCGCACCGTCACTGAGTGACCAGCGCGGCGTTCCCAGAGATTCGCCAAGTCTGGCGAGTAGAGTGAATCGACTGGCGCGCCAGTCCATCTAATGGACAGATCAGTCTGATATCGATGTATCGATCAGGGACGGTGATTTCGTTGGAGACCATCTGGACACGGGTGCCACGCAGCAGAACTACGGCGTATTTCGTCGTGCTTTCAGTTGCCGTACTGGCAATAGCCTGTTCATCTAACCAACCGGCGGCCACCTCAACGGTGGCTGAGCAACCAGCTCCGACCCAGGAACCTACTCAGACGCCAACTGTCGCGCCAGAGACCGTCGTGCCGGAGACTGTCGTTGTAGAGCCGACTCGGGCCACAGAAGACACCTGGACTCAGGTTCAGCCACTATCGTCGGGGCGAGAAAGCCACGCCGCCACGCTGTTGCAGGATGGCAGGTTGCTTGTCACCGGGGGGCTTGGGCCGCTCGCCGGCAGGATACGACTGGCCGAGGTGTACGACCCGTCCACAGATACCTGGACCGAAGCGATGGCGATGGCGGAGGGTCGCGCCATGCACACGTCGACATTGCTGGAAAACGGCCAGGTACTGGTCACCGGTGGAGGTTCGATGAGTCGGGCGTTGTCTTCAGTGGAGCTGTTCGACCCTGAGTCAGAGCAGTGGAGAGTGCTCAGCCCCATGTCGTCGGAACGGTCACTACATACAGCGACTCTGCTGCTGGATGGTGAGGTGCTGATTACCGGTGGGTGGAACAGCGAAGACACCCTGTTCGCGGCCGAGCTGTTCTTTCCGAAGACACTCGAGTTTGTGAGCGTGAAAAAGATGCTTGAGCCCAGGGGCATTCACACGGCAACGTTGCTGGCAGACGGCAGAGTTCTTGTGGTCGGTGGCCTGGCGATACTAACCGGTGACGATATAGACATACAGCAGGAGCTGCTGCGCAGCGCCGAGATCTATGATCTGGTTTCCGATCAGTGGGTGAAGGCAGGCAAGCTCTCTCGAGGCCGGTCAGCGCACACCGCCAGTCTGCTTCCCGATGGCTCTGTGGCGGTGATTGGCGGTCATGCTTCCGATGGCACAACCCTGACGTCCGTGGAGCTATTCGATCCTGAATCGGGCGAGTGGTCGATTGTCGGGCAACTTCTCGAACCGCGCAGCTTTCACACCGCCACGTTGCTCTCAGACGGCAGAATATTCGTCTCAGGCGGTTCTCGCGGACAGGACGCTCCGGAGGTATTCGACCCCGGAACAGGCGAGTCAAAGTTTGCGACCAGCACGTCCACCGCGCGGTCGCAGCACTCCGCCACCGTGTTGGCAGATGGGAGACTGATGCTGATTGGCGGGAAGAACGGCGACGGCGATCTGCTGGCGCCAACAGAGACGTTGCTTCTACCGCGTTAGTACCGGTGGCTAGACCGAACCGTCGATAATCATGTCGATCACCGCCGGGCCTCCTGAGTCCAGCGCTGCCTGCAGAGCCGGGCCGATCTCCTCGACCTTCTCGACCCTGGCGCCGTGAACACCGAACGCCCTGGCAATGCTCGAGAAGTCGAACGGCGCCGGGAAGTCCATCCCAAGGTATTTGCTCTCCCGTTCCGGCTCTTTAATCACGTCCTTGAGGTAAACGCCCATATTGAGTTTGAGGACTCTATACGAGGCGTTGTTGCACACGATATAGACGACCGGAATGTTCGAGTTTACGGCTGTCCACAAACCCTGCACTGACATCATCGCCGTCCCGTCTCCGACTATGGTGATGACCGGCCTGTCCGGTCGTGCCAGTTTCAGCCCCATACCCGCGCCCATCCCCCAGCCAATCGACCCACCGCGCTGTCCGTACATGGAGCCAGGCTCATCGAACTTCATCGCCTGGTGAAGAACACCCTTGCTGCTGATAGCGTCGTCGAAAACGACCGCGTTGTCTGGCATGGCGTCTGCCAGTGCGGCCAGCATTGCCGAAACACCCATCGGCGTATCGCCCTGCTGACTCTCCGCCGTCTTTCGAAACGCGGCGTTTGCGGCTGCCGATCTTTCAGCTGCTGCCCCTGCGCGACCCTTTGCCGCTTCGGTCTCATACCCGGTCATAGCTGAGTCAAGACCGTCCGCGATCTGGTCAAGCGCTGCGGCAGGAGACGCGAGGATTCCCAGGTCCGTCGGCTCCGATTTGCCGATCTCGCTGGGATTGATATCGATGTGAATGAGCTTCGTTTCAGGTCTGAGAACAGCGCCAGGCTGATGAAAGAAGTCCGAGAATGCTGCCGTGCCAACGACGAGCACAACGTCGGCGCTATCCAGTGCCTCCCGTGCGGCGGCCTGACGCATGCTCAAGCTGCCCGCGTACTGGGGATGCCCGGACGGGAAGTTGACCTGGGCGCTCAGGTGGCCGTATACGGTGGCACCGGTTTTTTCGGCCACGCGAACAGCCGCAGCCGTGCCGCCGTACTCCTCGACGCGGTCTCCAACCACCATCAACGGACTGTCCGCCCTGGCCAGGATCTCCACTGCTTCCTGTACGTCCGCAGGATCAGGACTGGGATTGACTCGGTAGCGAGTCGACGGGGTGATCTCAATATCGGCTTCATCGTCGAGAGAGTTGGCGGCGAACGAAACGAATACGGGGCCGGTTGGTGGAGTCCGGGCTTCGTTGAACGCTCTGCGAATCACATCCGGATACTGCTCCGGGTGGGTAATCTCGGCACTCCACTTTGTGAACGGCTCGGCCATTCGCGCAAGGTCAGACCGTCCTTCTGCCAGTTTCCGCACATCTTTGTTGCCAGCGGTGATCACAAGTGGTGTGCCGGCGTTTTTTGAGTCGATCAACAACGCAAATGCGTTGGCAAGGCCGTTGTCGATGTGCAGACTGATGAATCCGACCTCACCGGTCGCCCTGGCGTAGGCGTCGGCCATTCCGACCGCCACCGCTTCCTGGACCACGAGTTGGTACTTCATGTCCGGGTAGCTTTCAAGCGCATCCATGATGGCCGCTTCGCTGGTCCCCGGATTGCCAAAGATGTACTTGACACCCTCTGCCTGCAACATCTGCATCAACGCATGTTTTCCGCTCATCAACGCCATAGTTTTCTCCTCAACAGGGCAGTGGATCGGTGTTCAGGCGGACCTGCCGCAGAGCATTCGCCTGAACTTAACGGTAGCTTCGTAAAAGATTTTCGGAACGGAGTCTCAGTGGATTCGCTCTGTGTGCCCGTCGTAGTGGATCGATCTGACCTGAACACGCCCCGGCACCTCTGCGATCGACTGGTGAAACCCCTCGTCCCCGGACAACTCTTTTATTCGTCCGCCAATCTACTACAGAGATCGTGATGTGGTAAGGATTGCCGCGGCCTGATGGTGCGATTACGAGAGAGGTTCGGGCCAGGCGATCCGAAACTCAGCCGATTGGCAGGTTGTGAAGTCGCCTGACGAACCCGTCGTCCCGAAAAAGCACTTAAACTACGTGGATATTCTGATGATTGCACATCGTAGATCACGGACTCTCAGCAAGGCGATACCCTGGCTCCGGTGAGCAGCATCAGGCATTAGCCCACAATAGATGGAGTGGCAATGATCACGGTCTACTCATCCAACTTCTGAGGCACCTGCAAGATGGTGAAAGGGTTCCTTTCACTCCGCGGTGCCGAGTTTGTCGAGAAGAATGTATCGAACGACCTTGAGGGGCGCGCCGAACTCATGGCGATGGGCTACGAATCGACGCCTGTTACAGTTATCGGAGCCAACCGGATCGAGGGTTTCGACGCCGATCTGATCGATAAAGCAATGGCTGAGTCAGGCGAGAGCCTGCCCTGAGCGCAACGGCAGGACCGAGGCGCATGGCCTGTCCGAGGAGAACGAGAATGGTTCAAAGTACGTCAGATACCAGTGTTGACTTCGTGCTGGAGCAGATAGAGACGATGGTTGCCAGCGAAGGCGGCACGCTCGATGTGGTGTCTGTGGACGGCGACAGCCTGAAGATCAAATACACGCCGGGTGTCAACGAAGAGTGCCCGGAGTGCGTGCCTACTCTTGACATGGTTACGCAGTTCCTGACAGCGTCGCTCGGTATCCACGCGCCGCACATCGTGAACGTCGAGGTCAGTTAACAGGCGAAGCACCACAGTTTTAGCTGGCTCTCACCCTCCAGATACACCCGATCCTGCCGTGTTTAGGCGGGCGTCATGGCTCCCCAGGGCTTCCGGCATCCGTACAATCCGTTCGCAATGTCACAGGGTGACGGGAATTTTCCTCATCGTGATGGCCGCGAACTTCCTCAGAGACTGGCTGAGATACCGCGCTGATCTTCGTTTGAAGCCAGATTTGCCAGATCAAGTAGTTACGGGAGAGCTTGATGCCCAAATATGACCTGCTACTCAAAGGCGGTCACGTCATCGACCCTGCAAACGGCATTAACGAGACGATGGACGTCGGAATTGCAGGCCGGTCGATAGGCGGGGTCGCCTCAAACATCCCTGAATCCGATGCGGCGCGGGTGGCACATGTCGAGGGCTGGCTTGTAACGCCCGGACTGATCGACATCCATGCACACTCGTTCGGTTACCCAGGCTCGATGTTCCCGGATGAGATGTGCTTGCCATATGGCGTGACGACGATGGTCGACTGCGGGGGCGCGGGCTGGCGAACGTTTGACGATTTCAACAGAAACGTTGTCCAGAAGGCCAATGTGCGCGTGCTGGGACTGCTCAACATTGTTGGCGCAGGAATGGTTGGCGACCCCGAACAGGTTGTGGCGGACATGGACACGGAACTAACCGCCGAGACGATTAGTAATCGCGGTGATGTGCTTGTCGGAGTCAAGGTGGCGCACTTCCAGGGACCGAGCTGGGAATCGGTCGACCGCGGCGTTGAGGCGGCGCGGCTTTCCGGAACGTTCTGTCTCATCGACCAGAACGCAAGGCCTTCGCGCCCGTTTAGCGAAATGTTGCTGGAGCACATGAATCCCGGTGATGGCGTGACTCATTGCTATGCCTACGGCAAGCCGATGATCGGTAACGACGGGAAGGTGAAGCCGCACTACATCGAGGCGCGCAACAGGGGCGTGAAGTTCGATGTCGGCCATGGCAACAACAGCTTCTCCTTTTCGATGGCTGTGCCTGCGCTTGAGCAGGGATTTCCACCAGACACGATATCGACGGATATGCACCGAATGAGCCTGCGCACTTCACGTGCCACGATGACAGAGGTGATGTCAAAATTCCTGGCGATGGGCATGCCGATTGAGGATGTGATCGAGCTTTCGACGACCGCTCCTGCCGAATGGATCAGGCGGCCGGAGCTTGGGACGCTAACACCGGGCGCCCTGGCAGACATCGCAGTGCTGGAGCGCGTCAACCGGCCTGCAGGTCTGAGCGATTCCGGGCCGACTGGCTACCGGATCATGAATGCGTCCGAGCGGCTTATCTGCCAGCTGACGATCAGGAACGGCGAGGTGATGTGGGACTATGACGGCGCATCGAAGCCGCCGTGGACAGAGACGCCGAAGACGGACCTGAGTATTCCGTGATCCCCTGGTTGCCGCTGGTTCGCATAGCCTGTCGGCGGATGCCGGCAGACGTAAAGAGCACCGGTGTTGTACGCCGGCGCGGCTCGCTACAATCCCGGCTCCAATCAAGTAGAAATCCGCATCTGGAATGGCGGGAGTAAAAGTGCGTTACAGACATCTTGGAAGATCGGGCCTCGAAGTTTCGGAAGTCGGTCTCGGAGCCAACAGCTTCGGTGAGCCGAACCGCACTGGTTACGATGAGGCGAAGTCGATCATTCACGAGGCGCTGGATTGTGGCGTGAACTTTGTCGACACCTCGAATGTCTATGCCCAGGGCGTTTCTGAGGAGTACATCGGAAAGGCGCTCAAAGGCCGCCGCGGCGAAATGCTGATCGGGACGAAGTTCGGCAGCCGCAGGGTGCACGGGCCGAATCTTTTCGGCGGCTCGCGCAAGTTCGTGCTGGACAGCATCGACGCATCGTTGGGCCGGTTGCAGACCGACTATATCGATCTTTACATGATTCACCGCCCGGACCCTCGCATGCCGTTTGAGGAGACCCTGCAGGCGCTGGACGACCTGGTCAGGTGGGGTAAGGTGCGGTACGTCGGTGGCTGCAACTTCGAGTCGTGGCGGTTAACGCATGGTCAGTGGACCACACGGCACAACGGGTGGACGCCGATAGTAAGCAGCCAGTTTGCCTATTCACTCCTGAACCGCAGCGCCGAGGCAGAGATGATTCCCGCTTGTCGACAGCTGGGCATTGGCGTCATTCCGTATCTGCCGCTGGCTGCCGGAATGCTGACCGGCAAAATCAGCCCGGAGGGCGTGGCGCCCGATGGCAGCCGGCTGGCGCTCAATCCCGAGTTCGCTTCGAAGTGGAACACGCCTCAGAACCTGCGGCTCGTGGCGGCATTGACCGGTTTTGCGGCGCAGCACGGCAAGGGGTTGCTAGACCTGGCGATAGCCTGGCTGCTGTCCGAACCGCAGGTGCGCACCGTGATATCGGGTGCAAGCAGGCCGGGGCAGATCACGGCAAACACCGCGGCTTCGGAGTGGCGGCTGAGCGATGCGGAAAGAACAGAAGTGGGCGCGATCCTGGAAGCGAATCCTGCTTCTCAACCGGACAATTACTACTCAACGGCACCTTACTTTTATCAGCCAACGTAGCGAATGGGATGACACGGTTACGAGCATTGTTGACCCGCAGGCGTGGACTCCGGTTCGGGGGTGGCGTCAACTGCCTGACGGTGTGAACTGTGGGTCAACCAGCATCGTTAACCTGCGGTTAGGATCTCTTTCAGCCTGTCGCACACCGTCGCGACCTCTTCGTCCGACAGCACCTGGACGCCCAGCGCGATCGACTTTCCTCCGTCGTGACTGCGAGTCCAAATCGTGGGGTCGCCGTCTTCAAGCTCGCGCATGACCTGGGTGCCGTTCTTGCCGGTGACCTCGGGGTCGACGTGGATATGTACGACCACGTTCGGTCCGATCAACGGCTGTGTATCGGGTCTCGCCTCAACGCCGGGAACGTCCGCTAAGGCGCGTGCAAAGGCGTCTCGTTTGGCGTCTTCGATGGCAAGGCGTTCCTCGTGATTCATGGTGAACCAGCGTCGCAGCGCAACGGCAACACCGATGACTTCGCCGCGATCTGTCTTGAAACCCCTGCCGAATGGGCGCGCAAGGCCCTTCTGGCCGGACATTTCGAAGCCGAGAAAGTTCTGCTGGAATGCAGAATTGACAAACTTCGCCCTGCCCGTGCTGATGCCGGTTGAGTGCGGAGAACCGAAGTATTTGGCGCCAAATGCCACGAGGTCGCCGGTCTGAGCGACGTGTGTGAATCGTTCCAGCGGGTAGATCTGGCCGGCTGCGTCGACGACCAGCGTCAGATTGTGCTTGTCCGCCAGCTCTCGCGCCTGGTCTAGAGAGACAACGTTGTCTCCCCAGCGGCCGCTCTCGTAGTAGGCGATGGCAACTGTGTTCGGGCCAATTCCCGCCTCCATCTGATCGACCGTGCAGCCATTTTCGTCGCCAACCTCAACTATCTTTGCGCCTGAGATTGTGAAGCAACGCTTGTACCCGTAGTCCTGCGCCTTCTGGAACAGGAACTCGTTCTTCATGCCGGTGGTGTCAGGCAGCCGACCCATCTTCTCGCGATCGTCTCCCGCAAGCGCAGCCGCCGAGTTGAGGGCAATGGCTGCTGCTGCGCCGGAGGTCACGAACGCTTTTTCTGTACCGAGAGTGTCAGCGATGAATTCACCGGTCTTGAGCAGCAGATCCTCGAACAACACGAAGCCGCCGTTGGTCGCTTCATCCATCGCTTCTTGTACTTCAGGCGGTGGTGTTGAGCCGCCGAGAAGTGTCTGGTTGCCGCGGGCGTTGATGCCGGGTTTCACCCCGAACTGTTCATAAATGCTTGCGGCCACTTCGGTCTCCTTGTCGTTTCGATCGATGAGTTTTGCGTCTCGACTGTCGTGAACTAGTGCAGGCGGCGGGATGTTGAGAATTATGGAGGCTGCTCAGCACCTGCTGGCGGCCCTGTTTTACCACATCAGGCGCACGGCCGGGTCGGATATGGACGATCGGTGGCTGGCTTTCGCCGCCGTGGGACAGGTAGTAGACTCCGTCGCGCCCCGAAGTAGATCCAGTTGCATCTCGGCGGAGCCCGAAGCAGCGACCAAGATTGACGCCGCGGCCACCATCCAACATCCAGTCTGGCGACCTGGCGAGACCGACACAAATTCTAAAGGAACCGTATTTGTCACCGGCATATGACCCTGTAAGGACCCCTGTTGCGGTCGCAGCAGAGTTCGGCACGTTAGAACTCGACGGCCCGGCTGAGATCGAAGCTGGCGTTTCAGGAACGTGGCAGCTTGTGTATACGGCCGGCGCGCATGGCGTGGCTGAGGGCGGTGTTATCAGGCTGTTCACGGAGTGCGACTCTGACTGGTCGAAGCCCCAGACTCTTGACCCATCGGCGGCTGACTATGTTTCTGTGCAAGCGCCTGAAGGCGTTGTTCCGATCATCACCGTCCCGGACCATAACTCCATGAAGGTCAGCATTGCATCAGGCGCGCTGGCCGCAGGCGACAGGGTCACAGTCTCTCTTGGTGACCGCGCTATGGGTGGCGATGGGACGCGAAGCCAGACCTTCTACGAGTCACACAGGTACTTTCTCTGCGAAGTTGATGCGGATGGCTCGGGCCAGGGCCAGGTTCTCGAAACCCAGCCTTCGATCCACATCACCGGTGGCGACATCGCGGCGCTTGAAGTTATCGCTCCGCCGGACGTTGACACAGCCTCCGAGTTCTCGGTACATGTCAAGGCGTTCGATGCATGGGGCAACCCGGCGCAGCACTTCAAGGGAGCGGTCCGCGTTACGGCGGCCGGAATCGCTTTGCCGTCCGAACTGGTCGAGTTCGACAACGAGAGTACCGGCGTCGTGGAGGTACCCGGTTGTCGCGTCTCGGAGCCGGGGCTGCTGCGGATTACTGCGACGCACGATGAAAGTGGTGCGAAGGGCTTCTCAAACCCCGTTAAGGCCACGGAGCGACCGGCTGCCGAACGACTTTTCTGGGGGGATCCCCACTCGGGCCAGGTTGCGGACGCGCGCAAGATCGCAGACTACTACGCTCATGCCCGCGATGTCGCGCTCATTGATTTCGCGGGCTACCAGCGTAACGATAGTGCCCATTCAACCGTTGCTTACAAGATTCAGCAGCAAGAGGAAGAGGCGTTCCACGAGCCGGGGAGGTTCGTGCCTTTGCCCGGCTTCGAGTGGTCCGCAACCCTGAAGTTTGGCGGCCACCACAACGTGTACTTTCGACGTTTCGGGCAACCGATGAAACGGTGGAAGGGAGCGGCGGAGCTCGGTGAAGAGGGCGAGACCGATCTCCCTCACGTCCGCGATCTGCACAGTTACTATCGCGGTACTGACACACTAATCACACCGCACGTTGGCGGCCAGCATGCGGACCTGCAGTGGCACGACCCTGAGCTGGAACCTGCGCTTGAGGTCGTATCGACTCACGGTACGTTCGAGTGGTTTCTGCGGGAGTCGGTCGGGCGCGGCTACAGGATGGGATTTGTCGGCGGCAACGACTGCCACTCGGGGAGACCCGGCGACGACCGGCCAGGTCACCAGTTGCGCCGGTACGCGAAGGGCGGCCTGACCGGAATCTATGCCGACGAACTGAGCCTGGAGTCGGTGCTGGACGCGATAAGGCGACGACGGTGCTATGCGACCACTGGCGTCCGGATCAGGGCAGATTCGCGCATCGGCGATCACGTCATGGGTGAGGAGTTTTCGACAACCGAAAAGCCGGTTGTGCAGGTCGAAGCAGCAGGCACCGGACCGCTTGAGCGCATCGATGTGTACCGAGGGCTCGACCTCATTCACTCTGAGCAGGTTTTTCCGTCAAGATCGGACAACACGGTCCGCCTGACATGGAGCGGCGCCAGCCGAATGTCCAGCTATTCGGGAATCGTCTGGAAGGGCGTCGTGCGAGTTAACGGCAGCGGTGTTGGATCTGTAAAGACTCTTCGCTTCGATAGCCCGCGTTCTCACTGGAGAAAGATCGACGAACACAATATCGAGTTCGACTCGTGGGCCTGCGGCTACACGAGCGGGTTGGAGATCGAGCTCGACGATCCGGACAACGCCGAGGTGACGGTTGCGTTCGAGTCGTCTCTCATTATTGGTGAGATGTACGGTCAGCAAGGGGCGATCGGGCGGAGAAGGATGGCGATGGCAGATGGCGATTCGGGATCCGTTAAGTTCAGGTTTGATGAGTTGGGAGATCGGTCCGTCTCGGTAGAGATGGGACAGGTTGACCGCAGGGTGTCCGTCGAGCGGTGCCCTGAACCTGGCAGGCTGGATGCGGCGGTCTCGGTGAGTGACGGAAGCCCTGCGCCAGGTTTCAATGCGTACTGGGCCCGGATCACGCAGTTGGACCAGGAGGTTGCCTGGCTCAGTCCGATCTTCGTCGACTACATCGATTCTGCGAAGCGCGGCTAACGAAACTTCAGCAGACATGCACATCTGTGTCTGCGGGCTACAGCCACTCGGTTACGTGAGATACATCACGGCGCTCGCCGGTTGGCGTGGTGGCCGGATAGCCGATGTAGAGACAGCCGACTATCTTTGACGCAGGGTCGGCGCCCAGCGTCTCTGCCAGTTTCTCGCTGCGGCACGGCTTGCCTGTCGACCAGCCAACCCCCAGCCCTTTTGCGTGAGCAGCCAGCATCAGGTTCTGAACGGCGCATGACGTTGCAGAGTAGTTTTCCTCTGTCACTTCATCTGAGTCTCCCGGCAGAGAGAAGACGTAGATTAGCGCCGGAGCGTCCAGCAATTCTTTTTGTGCAGCCTCGGCGCTTGCTCTCGCACGCTCGGGATTAGGGTTCTGCACGTTGGCCAGAACCCAGTCGTGAGTTAGCCGGGCAATCTGTTTGCGTCGCTCGCCCGATTTACTCAGTACATAGAACCGCCACGGTTCGGTCATGCGATGGTTCGGCGCCCAGATTGCGGCTTCGATCAGGTCGAAGATCGCATTCTCATCGACCGGGTCGTCAGTGAACCGGCGGACCGTCCGTCGTGACTGAAAAAGTTGCTTCAGCAATTCGAACGAAAGAGTCTGTTGGCTGTTCAAGTATTTCCTCGAGCTTCAGCTTCACCACGGCACGAAACCGGCCAGACCGATGTTCGAAACAGTCAGAGACAAGTCGGCTCCGTTTGTGACGGCATCGCCGTTCAGGTCGACAATGTTACCCGCGCCATCGCGCCGGATGCCGGATACATGAACTGTCCCATGGGCCATTGCCACGAGCACAGCGTCAATTTCATCGATCCAGTCATCGCTGTTTGCATCGCCGGCCGGTAGTTGTGTGTCCGGCAGGACCGTCGTCGCTCCCGGCACGACACCGATCTGAATGTCAAGCGCCTCGGCGATGAGGAACCCTGGCACGACGGCGTAGAGATCGTACGTCCCGGGGCCGAGACCATCCAGATTGACAGCCCCGGAGCCTCCGGGCGTGAGCACAATTTGTCGCGCCGTCTCGTCGCCTTCAAACAGAATCACGTCTATCTCATCGGAGCCAAAATCCGCTCCAGCGCTCACTCCCTGCAGCCCCACGGACGTTTCGAGCGAACCGACACTCCCGACGGTAATGGTTACGGTGGCGGGCACGCTGGTGAATGAGCCGTCGGCGGCAACGTAACTGAACGAATCATCGCCGGTGAAGTCTTGATCGGGTGTGTAGGTGAATGAGCCGTTCGCATTGAGCAAAAGGTTGCCGTTAACCGGCCCGGATATCAGTTGTGCCGAAAGCGGTTGGCCTTCGGAGTCCGAGTCGTTGGTAAGCAGTCCCGGAGCGGAAATATCAAGCGGAATGTTCAATTGAGTGGCGTATGAATCGTCTTCTGAGATCGGCGGATCTGTGGTCAGTCTCGTGGCTGCTGCCATTGCGTCTATCAGGCCATATCCACTTTCAAGGTCGGGGCCGGCCGGACCGAGGTCTATAGCTGTCTGGGTCAGCAGCCTTCGGATCTCCTCCTGTCCGAGCTGTCCACTGGCGTGGAGGTCTTGCCTCAATTGGAGCAGTAGAGCCACCGCTCCTGCGGTGTGCGCGGCTGCCGCGGGTGAGCCGCGGACTGGCCCAAATGTTGTGTCTGTGCCAGAAGGCGCAACAATGTCCGGTTTTTGCCGGACTATTGGAGGAACAATTGGCGATCCATCTGCAGCGAACAGAGTCTCGACACCTCCAAGAGGAGCTCCCGGTTCTACTTGCGGCGTGCCGCCGAATGCTGCCGTATCGTTGTAGTCGACGGGTCCGACAGTGATTGCTCCTGCCGCGTTGCGATGGCCCACGATGGCGCTGGATCCTGTATCGAACTCATTGATGGTTGCACCGTTGCTGACGATCAGCTTTATCTTCGCGGGTGCCGGACCGCCACCATGTGAAACGGCGACCTGGATCGAGTCGAGTCCAGCAAGTCGCAACTGTTCTGTCGGTTCCCCTGTGGAATCGTTGGCGATGGTTGAAACCGCTACGAGGGCACCCGTCCGGTCAAAAACGAACAGATCAAGGTCTGACGTGTTCCCACCGCCAGGAGACCCGGCAGGCTGGTCCCACTGCAGCATCAGACTGGTGGCTTCACCCGACAGTGATATGTCCAACATCTGGTCTTGCTCGCCGGGCCCGGTGCCCGGATCGAAATCGTGCCAGGTTCCAGGCACAGTACAGATGCTGGGATTTGAAGTCGAGCACACAACTGTCGGTGCTTCTCCAGCCGTATACGTGGACTCGTATGAGGCGATGCGGGAGTCCCCGGCAGAAGTCATGTAGATGATGCCAGAAGCAGTGACCTGGTCGATGGTCTGGGCAATCAAGTCGTCCTGGAAGAACAACTCGGAACCATGCAGGAAGTCGTCAACGATGATGTCTACACCTGAACTTGCAAACTTCAGAATCTTGCTCGCCATCACGGATTCTCCAGTGATGACGGTTTCAAACGTGAGGTTGGCGCCGGGTGCGACGTCGTGAATGAGTTGCGCTACAGCACGACCGCGGTCGGAGGCGAAGGGGCACAGAATCCCTGGTGAGTCATCGGCAATTGCCATGTCAGCGGGAAGCTCACCGGCAGCTATGTCGCTTGCCAGCGCCGCGGCATCGCAGCCAAAGCTGTCAGAAAGGATGCCAACCGTTATTCCGGTCCCGTCGACCAAAAAGTTACTTTTTACGATATCGCTGCGCAGCGCGGCATCTCCCTGGCTAGTGATCTCACCCGCCGCATGCACTCGCTGTGCGGCTGCATTGTTTGCTGCAACCAGGACGAGCAGCGCGGTGGCAAATACTGAAACAGCGAGCATGGAGAGACCGGTCCGATGCTGGCGATTGACGACGTAGCCAACGAGCGCGCCGACGATAACGATGCCTAGTGCCGCGAATGCAACAACCGCGATTACCGGATGAGTGTCCCGGGAGTCGCCTGGAGGCAGTGAGACGTTTAATCCCAGATCGAGTTTCGGAGTGGCCACCGGAGCGGGAGAGGGCGACGGTGACGGCATGGGAGCCGTTGGCGCATTTGCATTGGGCCGAGCGGTATCCGGGACTAACGTCGATAACACTGCCGCAGGGGGCGTACTTGTTGCCGAAGGGCGGGCGGTAGGCTGCGGTTCCGGGCTGGCAACCCCAGACGGTGATCGCTCATCCAAACGTTCTGCCTGAATCACAGCGAATGTGGAGAAGCCCGCTGCGTCTCCATCGAACAAGGCTGAACAGCTTGTGGTCAGTTCCTCTCGAAGACAGCTAACGGGGCGTACATGAACGACTCCGGCGTCGTCGAGCTTGATGGCAACTAGGGAATCGTCGTTTTCAAAGGGTAGCCGGAGCCTGAAAGAGAAGGTGGTTCCCACCGGACTGAAGACGGTGCCGTCGTCGTGTTCAACGTTTACAACGAAGCCTGAGCGCCGGTTTCCAGGTGTGTCTTCGATTGACACAACCCGGTGGTGCTCCATGAGAAGAGCAGTCAGTTGTTCCACTTCGGGAAGGTCCGGCGGGCCTAGGCTGGCAGAGAATTTAGACGAAAAAGCCGGTAGGGCAGACAGCTGAGAGATCTCGGCTGTAAATGATGGCGAGTCTGCCAGCCACTGATGTTCAGATTGAGGTGGTGAGTGGGAAGGCGAGTATCTCAGCTGCAGATGGCGAATCTCCACGGACACTTCTCCAGCGTTTTCGTGAAGCGTGGCCTCACCGAACACTTGAAGCTGTTCACCGAGATCAATGGTTGCAGTACGCAGCTGGCCATGTTCCTGTTTGACGGTGAGATTCTCCAGTTGGAATCCCGCGAACTCGATCGAATTGAGTGAGGTGCCTTCTTCAGGAGCAGCGAGCTGGACCGGTAAGTCGACTCGAAGCGAGTTGCTCTGTGGGTGGACGGTTAACGGGCCGTCTTCAATGGTCACTGATCCGCCGAGTGCGCTGCTGATCTGTGCAGCAACCTCGGCTCTATTCGCGTCGAAAGCCTGACTATTCACTGACTCCGCTGGCGGACCGAGTTGCTCAGGTGCTTCCGGAACACTGGCTGTAACGCTCGCCGCTGAGCCGATCCCGCCGCGGTTGATGGCGTTCACCAGGAATAGATAGTCGCCTGGAGGAAGTTCAGCGAAGGATTGTGTCAATACGTCATGTCCGACGGTTCGCTGAGACACCCAACCTGCCGCTTCCGAGATGACATAAGAGCTGATGTCAGCGCCATTCCTGTTTTGTGGCGCTTTCCAACTGATGGTGACGCTGGTGGGTGCAACGGTTACTTCCGCGGCGATGTCGAGCGGTGCTGATGGCGGACCGGCGGGTATCACCGGTTCTGATAGTTGCGAGAAGGGTCCGAATCCGTTGTTGTTCAGAGCCTGTACTCGGAACCTGTACTCACGACCGTTAACAAGATCAGTGAACCGCACAGACAGGCGGGATGCCGGAACGGCTCGATTGGTCTCACCGTCAGCTGACCTGACGAAGTAGTCGGTGACCTGGGTTCCGCCGCCATTTCCCGGTGGTTGCCATGAAAACTCCACCCAGCCGTCACCGGCTGTGACAGCAAGAGTGGTTGGGATACCAGGAATGGGGAGGGAAGGCGTCGGACCGGGTTGCTGGGCAACTCCTGCCCCACCGCCTGATGAACTGGCTGGTGGGGCTGTGGGCGTTGGCACAGGCGACGGAGTTGGCGCAGGGCCGGGGTCCTCGACGATGAGCAGACCTGTCGGTGAGAGAGATGTTGGATTGCCTGCTGAGTACAGACGGGTGCCAAACGCGCCTTCAGTCAGGATCTCTATCGGGTCATCGCCCGAGGCCACGCGCCGCAGAGTGAGCCGCATGACCGTGCCGTTTTCGTGGGAAACACCGCCGTGCAATCCGCAACTGAACGAAGTCCTGCCGGTAGAAACCTCAACCGGGCCGATCGGGCTGAACGATCCGGCGAACAGTCCTTCGCACTGAGCAGCGACTATCTCGATTACGGACGGATCGTGACTGACAAGCAGTTGGACCGTGTCGTGTAGCCACGGCAACATCCCGTCTACTTTGACGAACAGGTCGGCCTCACCAGCAGATCGTTCCAGTACCAGGGTGTCGACCGGATCGCCTGCGCCGTTCGAGAAGCCGATCAAGATAGGCTCGCCGCCAGATCCGCCAGATCCGCCAGATCCGCCGGGCGTCGGCGTTGGGATTGGCGTCGGTGTTGGACCTCCAGTCCCACCGGTTCCACCGGTCCCGCCATTTCCGCTGGTGCCGCCAGTTCCGCCGGTGTTCGTCCTACCGTCCGCGGCAGAGAACGCTGCTGTCGGATCAGGCATTGTCTGTAAAGCCATGATGATTGCCATGGCAGCGACAACGACACCGGTGGAAAGTGTCCAGCGAAGCGGGAAGCGCAATTGCGCCGAGTGTGGATGTCGCACGACCGGATGCCTGCCTGAAGGGGTTATTCACTTCAATTGGCGCCGAACGAAATCCGCCTGTAATCCTGAACGATTCCGGAATCTGAGCGGAGTGCGGCTCGGGACACGCCTGCGTCGCGCGGCAGGTTAGCACGACAATTGGACGAGATGAAAGGTAACGGTTTGGTGGCAGCGTTCAAAAGCGGGAAGATTCAATCTAGATGCGACGATTTGTGACCATCACGTGACAGTGAGGAGCCTGCATGGGCTCACGCTGCCTCTTTGCGGCCGAACCATCCCTCTCTGCCACATTTCCCGCAGCGAGCCCGCGCCTGGGCCGCACCATGGTTCCCACAGCTGGTGCAGGTGAACTTCTCGTAGAGATTGAATAGCGGAGAGTTCTTGGCACCCTTTTCCAGGCTGAGGATGCGATCGACCAGCGGCTTCAGCGCCTCGAGGTCCAATCCTCCCCCACCGGATTTCCCAGATTTCAGGGCTGCGATCTCGGTCTCGAGTGCCTGGATCTTCGCAAGGGCCGCCTCAAGTGTGGCGATTCGGCCTGAGATCAGCCCCAGGTCCCCCTGGATTGGAGCGACCGCGGCTTCCGCCGCCTCCCCGGCCATCATCAACACCTGTTCTTCTGTTACTCCACCAGCGGCAACGGGCTCCGCTACCGGTGCGTCGGCTGCAACGGGGGCAACCGAGGGTGCTGCGGCTGGCGCGGGTTCGGCGTGAACCACTCCCGGCGGTGGCGTGACGCCAGGCGGTGGAGGTGCGTCTATCGTGACTGGTGCAGGCGTAGCGGGTGCTGCCGCAGGCGCCACTTCGGGAACAACATCAGGAGCGGCTTCTGCAACCGGTGCAACGGGGGCGGGTTCGGGCGTTACCGGTTCTGGAGCTGCCGGTGCGGGTTCAGCTGCTGCCTCCGCAACTGGCGCAGTCTCTACTGGAGCTGCCTCTGCAACCGGCGCAGACTCCTGTGCGGGCACGTCTGCAGCCGCGTCTGGGGCCGTGTCTTCTCCAGCGTCGTCAGATACCTGCGAATTCAGGAGCGCGTCGATAGCGTCCTGTGACAGCACTGAGCTGTTTTCGTCCATAGAGGTGCCCGTGATAATTCAGAGGAGGCAAACGCCTTCTCAGTCTATATTCGTGACCTAATTTTGCCTTCGAGCAGCGTTACTCGGCCCGGTGTCAGCCCCTAAAGGGTTGGATGTGTGCCACCCGATGAACTCACGGACCAGTTCCCACCAGATGGTCTCCAGAGGTTCAAAAAGGACGTAAAGCTGTCAGGCAGCTTTGTACTCGACCACCAGACGCTGCCTGTTGCGAGGATCTGACAGGTCGAGTTCGATCATCTCGTCCGGCTTCACATCGAACCCATCTTTGTCTTTGAGCACTTTAAGGCGCGGCCTGCCGATCTGACCGGCATTCGACTCCGTGACAACACCTGTCTCGCCTGTGGTCAGACTCACAACCACACCGCTGGGGTAGACCGGCACTCTTCGAGCAAGATGCTGCACGATTTCCTGGTCGAAGAGGTCCCCTCCGAACGCCATCATGTACTCCAGCGCATCGTGCCTGGAGCTTTGTTCAGAACGGTTGAACGGTGATATCAGGGTGAAGTAGTTGTCAGCAACGGTGATCAGACGGCTCATCATCGAGATCTGTTCGCCTTTGATGCCCTGCGGATACCCGGATCCGTTCAGCAGTTCGTGGCTCTGGAGCACGGCTTCGGCGATTTCTGTAGATACCCGGGACGAGTCTCTCAGCAGCACGTAGCCGTGAACCGGGTGCTTGTTGAACTCGTGCTCCTGCGCCGGTGTGAGCGGTTCCTGTTGTTGGACAATCTCTTTTGGCAGGTTGAGATAGCCAACGTTCATAAGGGCAGTTGCCACACCGACGTCGGCCGTCTGGTCCTGGTTCATGCCGGAGAGCGCTGCCAACAGCATCGCCATTCCGGTGGCTCGAGCAGGCAGCCTGTACAGATGGTCGGCTGGAGACGTACACGGGGCGGTGTTGAGTTCACCCAGTCCGACGGGGAAGAACTCTCCGGCCATTTCGTGAATCGGACGGACAATGAGCTCGAGGATTGCGTCATCCAGTACTCCAGCGCCCTGGCATTCGATGTAAAGCGTCTGGAGACCCTGCGTGATCTGCGCCTCAGCGTACGGCTCGACCAGCGGCTCGACCGAAACCTCGGCCACACGATCATCATCGACGAACAGTTCGTCTACTCCGTAGACCGGTAGCCTGTTAATTACGTCCTCGGTCAGCTCCTCATGCTCTTTCAGCACAAGATTGTGAAAGGCGTCGGTCAACTGCCGGGCCAGGACCATTCCCGGTATTGCCTCGGCTGCGGGTAGCCGTCTCATCGATTTTGTCCTTCATGAGACTGCGAATCGAGGAGTGACGGGTCAGGCAGCGGCTCGTTGTGTCATCGCTACCTTGCGGTAGAGCGAAGTCGCGAACCGTTCCAGGCCAAACACCTTTGGATTCAGGATGGTTTCAGTACCGCCTACAAAGAGCACCCCACCACTTTTTAGCGAAGCGACGAACTTTTCGTTTAGCGTCTGCTTGGCCTCATCCGAGAAATAGATGACTACATTTCGACACATAATCAGGTCATAGTTTTGCTCGAACCGATCGGACAGCAGGTTCAACTTGCTGAACTTCGCCTTCTTGACGACGTCTGGCTTTACGAACCAACCTTTTTCTCGTTTTTCGAAGTAGCGTTGACGCATCATTGCCGGGGCGTTCTTCACCTCGTCGTCAGGATACGGACCACCGTTCTTGCTGATGTATATCGATGCTTGATCGATATCCGTGCCGACGAGCCGGTAGTTGATGCCTGGCTTGATCTGATCCATGTACATGGCGACAGAATAGGCCTCGTTACCTCGAGAAGATCCCGCGCTCCAGATCTTCGGGGCCAGTGAGTTCTTAATGATGTCTGGCAGCACGGTTGTGCGGAGCGCTTCAAACTGGGTGGCGTCTCTAAAGAACTCAGTGACGTTGATGGTCAGATACGTCCTGAGCTCTTCCCTGATTGCCGCGTCAGTTTTCAGTTGCCCGCAAAATTCCTTGATCGTGTTGTTACCGTGCCGTTCCACGAAAGCAACAAGTCGGCGTTGCATCTGACCTGGCTTGTAGTAGTCAAGGTTGATGTCCAGGTAGGTGCGGATCGCCTCGGTCATCTGCAGATACTCTTTCTCGTTCAATCTGCCGCTCCCGCACTATGCTTCAGCCCAACTTCGTACATTCTGACGATCTGCCTGGCGACCTTGTCGATTGGAACCACTTTGTCGGCGTGTCTGGCTTCGACGACGGCTCGTGGCATGCCGTAAACGGCGCAGGTCGACTCGTCTTCGGCCAAAACCATGCCGCCCGCAGCCTTAATGGCACCGCTGCCGTCTTTGCCGTCCGAGCCCATGCCCGTCAGCACAACCCCAACCGTTTTGCGGCCAAAACCCCTTGCGATGGATCGCATGGTGATATCGGCTGCAGGTCGGACTCCGTGCAATGTGGGTTCTTCCGTCAGGTCGATCTCTCCGTTGCTGGCGACCACCATGTGGTAGCCACCCGGCGCCATAAGTACTGTTCCACCCTGGATGAACTCGCCTTTTTCGGCTTCACGAACCGTCAGTGGTCCTGCGCTGTCGAGTCTTTCTGAGAGCGACTTGGTAAATCCGGCAGGCATGTGCTGGACGATTGCGTATGCGACCCGGTCATCTGCCGGTAGTGATGGCACAACTTCAGCCAGCGCCCGTGGGCCGCCTGTCGACGATGCGATGACCACGACGCGTTCAATTCTCTTTGTTGCACCTGCTGTACGAGTGGGAGTTGCGGTACCGCGAGAGCTCTGTGCAGGTCTTGCTGGAATCTCGGACCTGATGGCGCGTGCCAGTCGGGCGACGGGAACGCGCGCTGCGAGCTTCACCGTCTCGACGAGGTCACGCTCTCCACTGCCGTCACCGGCCGAATCGGCGATCGATGGCTTGAGGAAAAAATCTACTGCGCCCAGCTCAAGCGCCGCCAGAGTCGTCTCGGTGTCATCGCCTGTCAGGCTGCTGATCATGACGACGGGGGTCGGCCGCAGCACCATGATCTGCTTGAGGGCTCCAATACCGTCGAGCCGAGGCATCTGGACGTCCATAGTAATAACGTCTGGCTTTAGCGCTGCGAGTTTGTCGAGCGCCTCTTGTCCATCACGCGCGCTCTCTACGCGACCGATGTCGGGGTCGCTTTTCAGTTTTTTTGAGATCATCGATCTCGCGAATGCCGAGTCGTCTACGACTAGCACCGTTAGTCCAGTGTCCACCTTAAGCTCCTACACTTCCCAGCCAGATTTACAGGGATGAACGCTCTGCTATGTCACGTCTGGTCATCGACCAATAGCGGAGCAACGGACGGTTATGCAATCAGTTTCGCAACAGCAGCCAGCACCCTGTCAGCGTCGAAGGGCTTCACAACGAAGTCCTTGGCACCGATTTTTAGCGCCTCCATGACGATCGACTGCTGTCCCATGGCCGTAACCATTGCGACCTTGCAGTTTGCGTCATGTGCTTTGATCTCTTTTAGAGCGCTCAGGCCGTCCATGTCCGGCATGGTGATATCCAACAGCACGGCATCCGGACTGTTGCTCTTGTACTGATCAACAGCTTCGCGGCCCGTGCTCGCCTCGACAACTTCATGGCCATTCTCGGTGAGCAGTTTGCTGCACCTCAGGCGCATGAACGCCGCGTCATCTACGACTAATATCTTTGCCAACTCGATTCCTCCTGGACCTAGAGGTCCGTCTGGTCCATACCGGCCCTGGCGACCGTGACCTTGCCTGTGCCGACTGTCAGCCGGACAGTCCTCCCCTGGGTCCCTCCCAGGTCCTCAGCCTTAACCCTGCGACCTGCTTTTTGCAGCAGTTCCTTGACCGACTCAATATTCCGGTCCCCAATGTTCATCACGCTGGTGTTCGGAGCCTTAACGGGCATCATCTGGGCTCCGCCTGCCAGCTTGATAACCAGACCTGCCTTCGACGCACCGGCTTTTTCCATCTGTTCGAAGAGCGTTGGCAGGGCGACATCGGCGAACTTGGGTGTCTGCCTCTGTTCGCTGCCACCGCTGTCAGGCAGCACTATGTGCGCCATTCCAGCCACTCCGGACTTCGGGTCGAACGCTGTAACGCAGACGCACGATCCAAGGCCAAGGCTCACCAATGTGTCTTCACCTTTTGTCGAAACGGCGATCTCTCCCAACCCAACCACCGTTGGTTGCACAGCCGCCGTTGTCATGCCGCAAGTCCTTTCTCGAACGCCTGCAACCGAAAATCGTTTGAAGGCAGGACTATGAACGTGCCGTCTACCTTCGTGTTTTCGGTTCCGTATGTGGTCTGGAGCAAATCGACCTCGTCCGTATCCATCATGATCTCGGCGAGGATGTAGTCCAGCACCGCGCCGGTCATGTCCTCGCGAACGGTCGGAGGCGTCGTCATGAGCTGGATGCCCGTCTCATCTCCCATGACGTTGAGAAAGAACGAGCACATGATGTTGCCCATCTCACCGAGTGTTGAGAGTTCGAGTTCTCCCATCTCGTTGGACGTTCCAAGTTCCTGGCCAAGCAGGATGTCGATGATTGAGTACGCAGCTTCAGGGGAGTGCAGCAGCGCCATGTGAAAGCCCGGCTTCTCCTCAACAGCGAGCAGGATGCCCACAGTGATCTTTTCTGCGCCGCCCAGCTTGTCCGGGATCTGGGTCACGTCGACTGTCTGGGACGTGATTTCAGAGACGGAGATGTTGGCTCCAGCCATATCTGTCAGACCGGATATTGAGTGGTTGACCGCCTTCCGCATCACAGCGTCCCAGCGGGAGTGTTGTTCGCTTGTGTATGCCAACTGATTTGTCAAGATCTCTTCTCCATACTTGCTGAATTCGGCATCGGTGCCCTCAGGCCGCTTTACCAATAACTGCGTCACCCTGATCCGAATTCCGAGGCACGCGGTAGCCGCCAGCCGAGCTGATCAGGCCGCCTACGTCCAGGATTAACACCACACGCCCGTCACCCAGGATGCTTGCTCCTGTAACGCCCTTCATATCGCCCACGTACTTGCCGAGGGACTTGACCACGATCTCCTGCGGCTCGAGGAGCGCGTCTACGACTACACCGGTCAATCGCTCGCCGATCTGTACAACCACAACGTGTCGCGCACCTTCCATCTGTTCGCCAGACCGGCGTTCCAGGTTGGTCGCTTCGGCCAGATCAACGAGAGGTATCACCCGGTCTCGCAGCCTGAAAACATCTCTGCCCTGTACCGTGCTGATCGACTCTGGCTGCAGTTTTACTGCTTCCAGCACATAGACCACCGGGATGGCGCAGAGAACGTCGGAGACACGCACGAGGATGGACTGCACTGTTGCCAGGGTTAGAGGCAGTCGCAGTGATAGCGTCGTGCCCTTGCCCAACTCAGACTGCAGATCAACAAAGCCGTTGATCGCTTCGATGTTCCTCTTCACTATGTCCATGCCTACGCCACGGCCGGAAAGCTCAGTCGCCTCTTCTTTGGTCGACGCGCCGGCCATGAAGATCAGTTCCAGCGCTTCGGTGTCGGATAGCCGGTTGGCGGCCTCTTCCGAGATGAGTCCTTTGCCGACGAAACTCTCGCGGAGTTTCTGTGGATCGATTCCGCCCCCGTCGTCCTGAACCTTGATGACGATGTGGCCCTGCTCATGGGTTGCAGAGAGCTGAACAACGCCGGTTTCCGGCTTGCCAGCAGCAATTCGCCCGTCCGGATCTTCAAGGCCGTGATCAAGAGCGTTCCTGAGCATGTGGACTAGCGGGTCGCGAATTCGCTCGATCACGGTGCGGTCGATCTCCGTCTCCCCGCCTTCGATCTGGAAGTCGATCGGCTTTTCCAGCTTCCGTGAAAGATCACGCATCATGCGCGGGAAGGCGTTGAAAACGGTTGATATTGGCAACATGCGGACCTTCATGAAGTCTTCCTGAAGGTCGTCAACAACTTTCACGATGTGAGATGAGGTTGTACCGAGTGAGCCGATCAACTCGTCACCCTGGTACTTGATGAGTAGGGAGCGCTCGATCTGCTGGATACGCGTCCTATCGATCACCAGTTCTCCGATGAGGTTCATCAGGTGATCAAGGCGTTCGACATCGATTCGGACCGTCTGCCCACCAGCGGCTTTGTGCTGGCTTTCAGCAGCTGTTGCTTCTTTGATGGGCTGCTTGTCGTCAACTAGCACTGCCGGTGCAACCTGAGGGAGTTCAGCGGCAGTTTCCTGGGCGGTGGCAGGATCAAATGAGACGACGGTCAGCGATGCGATTTCCTGGACTTCGGAAAGCCGTGTCTGAATGTCATCGGCAGGCAGGTCTGTACCAAGTAACGCTGAATAGCCGTTCCCGATCTGTTCAGCGGCGATCTGCTCCTGCGTGGGATTAGATGTGAGGATCTTGCCCAGCTCACCAAGTTCTGTATGAAGCTGGAAGAACCTGACAGCGCCAAACGCTGAGCCTTCTTCGAGTGATGCGTCGACCCGATACACGATGCGGTTGGACTCTAGCTGTGCATTGACTTCGATCATCACGTCGTCTGACAACTCGAGTAACTGCGGTCCTGAGGATTGAACAATCTCAGCCGCATCACCTTCGTCACCGGTCTGATTGGCTACCGCGCTGTCCATCTCTTTGACCAGAGATTCGAAGTCGACCTCGATTCCCCGGGGCTCGGCCAACTCTTCATTGAGAACGCGCAGCGCGTCGAGGCTGTGGAGCAGGGAGTCGACAACTTCGCCGGTGACGACGATCACGCCGTTGCGGAGCTTGTCGAGCATGCTTTCCATGGCATGGGCGACTTCGGACATTGCCCGATACCCGATCATGGCCGAGGAGCCCTTGAGCGTGTGGGCTGCTCGGAAGATCGTGGCGAGTCCGTCTTCTGTGGACTCTTTCTCCAGTTTTACAACTTCTTCGTCAAGCAGCTGGAGCTGCTCTTCCGCTTCCTCCAGAAACACCTTCATGTCGTCTGGAGAGAGATCTTCTGCGATATTCAGCAATTCGTGGCTCACCTGATTTGGTTCTTATGAGCTGTGGCCCTGCGCCGATTGCGCCCGCCCGCTCCCTCAACTCGCATTCAAGACCATGCCATCCGGGTCCTTCGTGCAGCATCCTTCTCGGCGCCGCCTACATTCACTGAACGGATCTGGCACATCACACAAGTTAATGGGTGGCTAAGAGGTTGGACATCGGTGGTTACCACATCGCGACCATCGGTGAAATCAACAGGTCAGTGCAGAAGCTCCGATGGAAAAACCGGCATCGACGCCGTATCTGGCATGGCTTGCGCGAATCAGCGGAAATCCCCGGTAGCCGGGCAGTGACAGTTGGAAGGAGCGCCGAGGCGGGCGCGGTGGTTCAACCGGAGTACCAGATCCTGAGTCTCGCCGGGTGCCGTCGCGTCTGCCAGTAAAATTTCCTGAGCGTGGGCGAGGCATCGGCTGATGCTGACAGCAATTCTGGATTGGTCGCCTTGCCGCTTATCGCAGGCGAATTCGCAAACTCAGGACAGTGTGCCGGCTCGGATACAGGCGACACCGTGGCCAGGCTCAAGCTCACGCGTGTCCGGAAGCCCGAGCGGGCATTCTTCGATCGCGATCGGGCAGCGGGTGTGGAAAACACAGCCGGGCGGGGGAGCGATGGGGCTGGGGATATCACCATGCAACACGATCCGTGTCCTCTGGCGTTCGATCAAAGGGTCGGGAACCGGCACAGCAGACAGAAGCGCCTGTGTGTACGGATGCATCGGGTTGTCGTAGATCCTGCTGCTTTCGGCAGTCTCGACGATCTTGCCGAGGTACATCACCGCCACCCGATCACTGATGTGCCTGACGACTGAGAGGTCATGGGCGATGAACAGGTACGCCAGCTTGTACTTCTGCTGCAGGTCCTGGAGCAGATTGATGACCTGAGCCTGGATAGAGACATCAAGAGCGGATACGGGCTCGTCCAGGATGATGAGACTGGGCTTCGCAGCGAGTGCCCTGGCGACTCCGAGCCGCTGGCGTTGTCCACCGCTGAACTCGTGCGGATAGCGGTTCATCGTCCCCGGATTCAACCCAACGGTTTCCATCAGGTCGGTCACGGTGTCCAGGAATTCGCTCTTGCTGGAGGTGAGGCCGTGGACCTGCAGTGGCTCGCCCACGATTGCACCCGCAGTCATGCGTGGGTTCAGGGCCGCGTAGGGGTCCTGGAATACGATTCCCATCTGACGCCTGATCGCACGAAGATCAGAACCCTTCGACGACGTGACGTCCTGTCCGCCGAACTCGATGGAACCGCTTGTTGGGTTGACCAGTCGGACTATGGCTTTGCCGATGGTGGTCTTGCCCGAACCGCTCTCGCCAACAAGGCCGAGCGTTTCGCCCGGTCCAATTGAGAAGCTCACGCCGTCGACCGCTTTGACGGAAGCTACCTGCCGCTGAAATACCAGGCCGCGTTTGATCGGGAAATGGACCCGCAGGTCTTTCACCGAAAGGAGATCGCCAGCGGGCGTTTCGGCAGGTGCGCCCGGATCGGGCGATCTGGTCTGCGGGTGTGAAGTCATGTGGCGGCTGCCTCAACTTCAGCGCCCACGCGCTCGTGCTCCCAGCATGCAGCCGTGTGTGCCGGAGCGACCTCATCCAGCGGCGGATCGTCATAGGTGCACCGCTCCACTGCGAACTTGCAGCGCGGTCGGAAAGCGCAGCCTGTTATCTCCTCGCCAGGATCCGGGATTTCGCCGGGGATCGGCTCCAGCCGCGAGCCCAGGTCACGGTCGAGTCTCGGGACCGAGTGCAACAGGCCGGTGGTGTATGGGTGGCGGGCGTGGTGGTAGGTCTCAACTGCGGGCGCAGACTCCCTGATGCGGCCTGCATACATCACGTTCACCCGATCGGCATAGCGGGCGACGACGCCGAGGTTGTGCGTGATTATGAGCAGAGCGGCTCCGGATTGACTGGTGAGGCTCTTCATCAGCTCGAGGATCTGCGCCTGAATAGTGACGTCGAGCGCTGTCGTAGCCTCATCTGCGATCAGCAACCTGGGGTCGCAACTCATGGCTATGGCGATCATCACTCGCTGGCGCTGGCCGCCGCTCAGCTGGTGCGGATAGTCATTGAAGCGCCGGTCAGCGTCCGGGATTCCGACTGTTGAGAGCAGCTCGATGGCGCGGCGTCGAGATTCATTTGAGGTTAGCTTCTGATGCAGCTCCAGGGGTTCGGTGATCTGCCTGCCGATGGTCAGGACCGGGTTCAGCGAGGTCATCGGTTCCTGGAAGATCATGCCGATCTTGCCGCCGCGGACTGAACGCATCTCTCGTTCAGGGAGGGTGAGAAGCTCCTGTCCTTCGAAGGTGACGCTCCCTCCGACAATACGCCCGGGCGGGCTCTGGATGAGCCTCATGATGGAGAGCGCGGTGACGCTTTTGCCGCAGCCACTTTCGCCGACCAGGCTGACCGTTTCACCCGGGTGGATGTCGAATGAGACGCCGTTGACGGCCCTGACGACGCCATCGCTGGTGACGAACTCGGTCGTCAGATCCTTGACGCTGAGGAGCGGTTCGCTGCTATTTCCTGCTGTGGATTCCTGCATGTTCGGTTGAGGCGGTCGGTCGGTATGGTTGTTATCCCTCCATTCCGTCGGGATGACACAGGTCCGGTCAGGCTGACGGACTGTTCACTGCCGTCACACACCACAGTACGCGTATTCCCTTGCTCCGGTTCTAATCGCTCTGGTGACTGTCAACTCACCCGGTTCCGAACGATCGCCAGCGCTCTTGCTCCGGTGATTCGGCCCGTTTCGCTACGCAACGGGTGAAACCGAAGTTGCGTCCGGCATCCAACGTAAGCATCTCGGCCTCGTCGCCGGGGGCGTGCTTTAGTTCGCTGTACAGATTGTTCCACTCCAGCCAGTATTTCCAGCCGTCCGGGAGCATGTCAGCTGTTTCCACGCTTACTTTGCCTGACCGATCAAGGTGCCTGCGCCACCACTCCGGGCTGTGGAACGTCCAGAAGTCCCAGTACCAGAAGCTCTGTAGGTGCTCGGGAGGATCACCTTCGAACTCATTCACCAGACCCGGAACCACGAACCCTATGTCACCACCTCTTTTGACGTATTTCGACAGGTATCCGATGTACGTTTCGCTAGTGGCGAAGTAGTGGTAGGCGTCGAGCGATACGACTGCGTCGAAGAAGTCAGGTTCGAATGGCAGCGAGTGGGCTTCGCTATGGACCGGGTGTATTTGATCCGCCACTCCGGCTTCAGCAACTCGCTCTCTGTTCGAGTCGGCGTCGATCCACAGATCGGCTGCCCATACCTCTACGCCAAACTCCTTTGCAAAGAACACTGAGCTAGCGGCTCTACCACAGCCGAGGTCGAGAACCTTCATTCCGGGCTGGAGCGGCATCGCCTCGGAAAGAAACTCGGCGAGCCAAACCGGATTCGGGCCCATAGCCAGTTTGAGCATCCACTGGAGTTCGTAGCGGGCGGACCGAGGGAATCGCCTGTATGCGGTCGTGTCTTCGTATTTCAATTGCTTGCTGCGAGCGTCGTGCCAGCCCTCGAATCCGCTTGTGTAAGTTGTGACTACCAATGCAGGCAACGAGGCATCAACTGATCGTCTCGCCAATCGCTGTGCCGACACCGAAAGTGACCGCGGCTGCCGCTCCACCGACGAGAAGCATGCGTGCTCCACCCCAGAGTGTGTTGACCCCGGACATCCACGCCAGACCGGCTCCGACGGTCACCAGTGCTAGTCCGCTGAGAACTGCGCTGATTGCGAAGATCGGACCTGAGTCACCGAAGAAGAACGGAAACACCGGGACGAGCGC
The DNA here is from genome assembly GCA_029262735.1 of Chloroflexota bacterium. Lineage (GTDB taxonomy): Bacteria > Chloroflexota > Dehalococcoidia > Lucifugimonadales > Lucifugimonadaceae > JAJCYX01. The sequence goes on from JAJCYY010000070.1 coordinate 29,714, forward strand.
ACCCAGCGTGAAAGCCACCATCGAGGCGAGAGCCGCGCCCCACGGAGAACCGAGGTCTTCCCGGTTTAGCCCGAACTCCTCCTTGAGGTGCGTATCGAGGGCCATTTCAGGATCCTGCGAAATGTGTGCGGCAATAGACTTTGACTCTTCCGGGCTCAGACCTTTGTCCTCGAAGAATCCAGCCAATTCGTCCTGCTCTCGCTCCGGCCACAGCTCCAGTTCTGCTCGCTCCAGCCGAACGATGTTTTCGTACACATCTTTCTGAGAGCGCATCGAGATGTACTCACCGGCGGCCATCGAAAAGGCACCGGCAAGAAGCCCCGCGACACCTGCAAGGACTATGAACTGAGCATCACCTGTGCCGCCTGCGACGCCCATGACGAGGCTGAAGTTAGAGACGAGACCGTCGTTGACGCCGAGGACTGCCGCCCTCAGCGTGCCGCCTTCGCCCGCCAGGAACCCACCTTCGTGGTGGTCCTTCTCCTCTTGCCCCGGATAGGCCAGGCTGCGCAATGCAAGCTCCTGCTTACGAGCTGCTTCCGCCATCATCGTGGGATCAGGCAGGCGGGAAATCTCGTGCAGGTTCTTTTCGTGGCCGCGGATCAGGAACTTTGCAATGAACGTGGTCCCGATCATTTTCGCGGTCAGCCAGAGGATGATGGACGCGAGACCGAGTCGGGCCGGGCGAATTTCACTCTTTGCCCGGCCAATCAGCTCGGCCCACTGGGCTGCGTGTTCGAGCTCGTTTTCGCAGAGTTGCCTGAAAACTGCGGCGCGGTCGCTGTCGGCCTCCATTCTGGCAAGTGAGCCGTAAATGGCGGCGGAGCGGCGTGCCGTGTTCAGAAAGTGACGATATATCGTTAGCTGCTGAGTCGCCGCCAATTAGTTCTCCCGAATCTGTGTCTCTCGATCATACCGTGAGTGTTCGCCCTGCGCAGTGAATTGCGAATGGCGCGGCTGCCCGTCGCGGCATTCTCACGGCTCGATCACGAGAAATCGAGAAAGGTGATGTTCAATTAAGTGAACACGAGATTGATCAGGATACGAGTGATCTAGAGGCCGGAATTTTGTCATCGACGACTCCGGAACAGTCGGCCGCTTTGAAAAGCGAGCATGAGCCAGAGGCAATCCGGCTCCGGGTGAGCGCGAGCGCTGTTCATTCTTACATGGGCGACGCGGTTCTCGGAGCGATCGATGGCGCTGTAACCACGTTCGCCATAGTCACCGGCGTGGTCGGCGCCGATCTCTCCTCCAGCATCGTGCTGATCCTCGGCATCGCGAACCTGCTGGCGGACGGATTCAGCATGGCTGTGAGCAACTTCCTTGGCACGAGAACTGATGCCGAGGACCTGGCTAAGCGTCGTGCGGATGAAGAGCGGCAGATCGAGGTGATCCCTGAGGGTGAGATTGCGGAAGTGCGGGAGATCTTCCGGCAGAAGGGATTTGAAGGAAAGGTGCTTGAGGAGATCGTTGAGGTGATCACGGCCGACCGCGAACTGTGGGTGAACACCATGCTGCGGGAGGAGCACGGGCTACAGCTGGAGGGACCATCGCCGTGGAAGGCAGGCGGTGTCACGTACGTGGCATTTGCTGCGGCTGGTGCGATGCCGTTGCTTTCGTTCGCAGTTGAGGCGATCTTTCCGGGATCTGTCAGCAACGAGTTCCTGTGGAGCGCGATTATTACGGGCGTGACGTTCTTCGGCGTGGGAGCCATGAAGAGCCGGTTCGTCGAAACACACTGGCTGCGGTCAGGGCTGGAGACGCTGCTGGTCGGCGGCGCGGCTGCCGCGATGGCGTTCGGCGTCGGGTTCGGTCTGAAGGGCCTGGCTTGAGTGAGAAGTAATTCTGACGATGTTGCCGCCGCCATGATTCGGCGGCGGATACCGATCACTCGATCATTGCTGAACATGTGATACGTTCTCGATCCCCAAAAACCAATGAGCCGCGCAGGTTGTCATATGCAAGACAGGCACACCGCCGAGAGCGTGTTTGGCAAGATAGCCGAACTCTACGACGAGGTGCGTCCCGAGTACCCGCATCAACTGGTCTCAGACGTGATCCAGTGGAGCCGATTGCCCGCCGAAGTGCGGTTGCTGGAGATCGGATGCGGGACCGGCAAGGCGCCGCTGCTTTTTGCTCTGCATGGCTACAACATGACCTGCATCGATCCGGCCGGTGGGATGTTGGCGGTCGCCCAGGGCACGTGCGCCAGCTACCCGAAAGTTGAGTTCGTCGAGTCGAAGTTCGAAGAGTGGACGCTACCAGAAAAGCCTTTCGACCTGGTGTACTCCGCACAGGCGTTCCATTGGATCGAGCCAACCCGCGGACTTGCACAGGTAGCTCGCTCCCTGCGGACGGGCGGTGCGTTCTCACTCTTCTGGCATGATCGGGACCGTGCGAAGAGTTCTCTCTGGGACGCACTCGACGACGCGTACAGGAGATTCGCACCCGATCTCAACAGCCCGGCTACAGGCGAGAAGAACACCAGGATGTGGCCAGATGTAGTCCGAGACTATGGGTACTTCACTGAAGTTGAGACCAGCCAATACGAGTGGCAGATAGAGTACGGCGCAGACACATGGGTGCGGTTGCTACAGACGCACTCAGATCACAGGGTTCTCGAACCCACTCAGCGCGACGGTCTACTTTCGGCGATCCACGACGCGATCCAGACGCATGGCGGTGTTCACCGGGTGAACGTAAAGACAGAACTGGTGCTTACTCGAAAAGCGTGACTCTCAAAGCGCTGCATCGATCATCACGTCAAGTACCGCCGGTTCGCCTGACTTGATTGCGCCATCCAGCGCCTTTGCGAAGTCGGCCGGGTTCTCCACACGTTCACCGCGCATGCCGTACGCCTTTGCCTGTGCAACGAAGTCGATCTCGGCAGGGAAGTCGAAGCCGAAATAGTGCTCTGGCAACGGCATCTTGTTCAGCCGGTGATAGTGGTTCATGTTGATCTTGAGAACCTTGTACGACGAGTTGTTGCACATGACGTAGACGACGGGGATGTTGCTGTTGACTGCGGTGTAGAGCCCCTGGATGGTCATCATTGCGCTGCCATCGCCGATTACGCCGACAGTGGGCCGATCCATGTTGGCAAGCTTGATGCCGAGCGTTGCGCCGATGCCCCAGCCGATAGCCTGGCCGCGGCAGTCGTAGTAGGAGCCGGGCGTGGACGGTTGCAGCGCGTCGAACACGAAACCTGCTGAACTGACGCCGTCGTTGTAGACCACGGCGTCCTCCGGCAACGTGTCGGCCATCACCTTGCCCATTGCGGCCGCGGTCATCGGCGAGCTCTTCATGCCCTTCGCGGCAAGTTCCAGGAAGGCGGCGTGGTGTGCTGCCGACTCCTGTGCGGCCTGCTCCGCCCGGCCCTTTGCGGCCTCGATTTGAGAACCGGACAGCGTCTCGGACAGCTGGTCCGCAAGCTGGCCCAGCGCAACTCCGGGCGCGCCGACTATTCCGAGGTCGGTCGGCTCTGATTTGCCGATCTCACCGGGATTGATGTCGATATGTATGAGTTTCGAGTCGGCTGCCACAAACTGCCCAGGCTGGTAGAAGAAGTCTTCGAATACGGGACAGCCAGCGGCGACGATCACGTCCGCAGCGCGCACTGCATCAACCGCTTCCTGCAACCGCATGTTGAGGCCGCCCTGCCACAACGGGTGGGCGGCTGGAAAGTTCATTGCGGCCGAGGAGTGACCGTACGTCTTCATTCCCGCAAGCTCGGCAAGTCTGACTGCGCCGTCAGCATCGCCATATTCGCTGACGCGGTCTCCGACGATCAGGATCGGCCGCTCTGCGCCAGCGATCAGTGCGCAGGCTTCTTCGACGGCGTTCTGGTCTGCGGAGGGTAGAGCGCGGACGTGTGTGGAGGGCAGGATGTCCACGTTTGCAACGTCGTCGAATGCGTTTGCCGAGACCGCCACGAATACCGGACCCGTCGGTGCGGTGCGTGCTTCCTGGAAGGCGCGGCGCATCACGGACGGCATCTGCTCTGCGTGCGTGATCTCGGTGCTCCACTTGGCAAACGGACGTGCCATCTCTGCCAGGTCGCTTCGTCCGGCGGCCATCTTGCGGATGTCCTTGTTGCCGACCGTCATGACCATCGGCGTGCCTGAGTACTTCATATCGATCATCAGGCTCAGGCCGTTCGCCATGCCGTTGTCGATGTGCAGGCTGACCAGCGGGACTTCGCCGGACGCACGTGCGTAGCCCTCCGCCATGCCGACCGCGACGCCTTCTTGCAGCACGAGGTAGTAACCGATGTCCGGGTACTCGGGCATGATGTCCATCATGGGGGCTTCGCTGGTGCCAGGCTGGCCGAACATGTGGCGAATGCCTTCGGCCTGGAACATCTTGAGAAGTGCGTGCTTTCCGGCAAGTTCTGGCATGTGTGGGATCCTGTGGGGAGTTGGATGAGTTGGAGCATCTGCTCACGTGTGTAATTTACCCGACTGATGAACACTGTCATGCTGAATGGGATTTGTTCAGTATTTCACCCTCTCTCTTGATAGGAGAGTGAACAAGGGAGCGGGTGAACGCTTCTGCCATCCTGAGCCGGGGTACCCGCTTGCGGATCAAGGGTTGACTCAGAATCTCTCAGTCGTTCTCACACGGCCAGTGAGATCCCTCGCTTCGCGCGGGATGACAAACATGTCCGCTCTTCAGGCATCAACCTACTCGCCACCAGCCGCCTTCATCAGCTCTTCGTGGACTCGCCTGGCGACCGTCTCAAGCTCACCCGGCTGGATGTTCAGCGGGTCGACCCATATCTCGCGGTCGCCGGTGTAGCCGCTGGTCACGTAGACGCGCTGCTCTCCGAGCATCAAACGCCGGGCGATCTCAGCCCCTTCCGGACCGCGCCACGAATCCGTGAATCTGACTACTGCGTGAGGAATGTAGTGGTCGTAGTTGTGCTCAAGTGAAACTGCGATGCCGGGGATTTCGGTGATGCGATCGACGACCATCTCCATGTCTCGCTTGTAGCGCGCCGTTTCCGCTTCCTCGTCCACTTCGACGAACTCCCGTAGTGCTGCCAACAGCCCGGCGATCTCTTCTTTCGAGACCTTCTGAGACCGGGCCATTGTCGGGTTCGGGGCGTTGACCAGTCGGGCGTACTCAACCCATTCCGGCTTGCCGATAAGTAGCCCGGTGCTCTGCGGACCGCGCACTGCTTTACCGCCGGAGAACGATACGAGGTCTGCGCCTTCCGACGTGAATTTTTGCAGGTTTTCGCGCGGTGGCAGCATTGATGCGGCATCGGCGAGCAGTGGCAGGCCGTGGGCGTGTGCGATCTCGGCCGATTGAGGGAGCTGAACCACGTCGAGGTTCTTGAACGGCGACTCGAGGTGGATAACACCTGCGGTGTTTGGCGATATTGCGGCTTCGAGTTGCTCCGGGGTGCAACCTGAATCGTCACCGGCTTCGACAAACCTCGTTCCGGGCGTGAGATACAGGTGGTCATAGATGAAGCGGTGGCGCTTCTGAATCACCAGCTCGTTCGGGATGCCTGCAGTGTCCGGCAGGCGCAAAATGATCTCAGGGTCGCCTTTGGAGACGGCGGCAGCGGCCTGGATGACGAGACCGCCCGACGCGCCGCTGGTTACAGTTGCGGCTTCTGCGCCGACGATGGATGCGATCTCTTTTCCTGCGGCGATTAACAGTTCGTCGATGTTGACGAATGTTTCCGACATGGCCTGCATGGCATCCATCGCCACCTGGCGCGGCCTGCTTCCGGAGTGCTTGGTGTTAGGGCCACCGGCGTTGATGATCGGCGTGACGCTAAGGCGTTCCAGGATTTCGGCGCCAGTAGTGCCAGGTTTCCCAGTTTTCGTAGAAGGATTTTCAGTTGCGGTCAAGAGGTAGTGCTCCGGGATTGGTGGTGGGAAGTTGAGCGGGATTCTACGCCGGTGACAGGGCCGGCGGTGTGCAGGACTACTGGCCGCGCTGGCATCCTCTCATCCGCCTCTTCGCTCTGGCTCGGGTCGACAGACGCGAGACTGTGCTGTCATTTAAGAGTCGCCACCCTGTGCGCCGCGATCCAGTCCTCGTCCAGTTCGAAGCCGAGCCCGGGGCCGTTTGGCGCGTCGATCTTGCCCCGACTGTTCAGCTTGATCTCGTTTTTCACACCCCACTGGTGCGCGCCCAGCGGCATCCAGTATTCGTAGTAGTCGCAGTTTGTGATCGACATGATGACGTGCAGGTTTGCCGCGTTCAGCAGCGTATTACCGGCAAGGCCGATCTCACAGTTCATGCCGAAGCCTTCAAGCAGGCCACAGAGCTTCTTCAAGCCTGTGATCCCTAGCTTGCGAGTGGTGCCGCGAACTATGCGCGGATAACCCAGCTTTACGTAGTGGGCCGCCTCACGGAACAGGAACGGCGCCGCATCGCTCATTGCAAGCGGTGTATTGAGGCGCGCCGAGAGCTGCCTGATCGCCTCGAAATCGTTCCACGGCACGGGATCCTCGAACCAGTAGAAGCCGTTGTCGTCCAGTGCTCGACCAATCTCGAACGCCTTTCGGTAGTCGTAGCCGTTGTTCGGGTCCAGCATCAGCGTCATTTCATCACCGACGGCACTCCTCACCTGCGCCACCATGTCTACAACGCCACGTGAGGACATCTCACCGGGATGGATCTTGTATGCGGTGAAGCCCTCAGACTGCAGCTCCAGTCCCTCCTCGACGTACCCGTCGGCGTTGTCGTGCCGGGGCGGATAAGTTGCGTAGACGGGCGTTTCGAGCCGAGCAGTTCCCAGCAGGCTGTGCACGGGCTGATTTGCTGCCTTTCCGGCTATGTCCCAGAGCGCCGCGTCCAGGCACGACCATGCTGCGTGCACGGACGCGCCGTGGCCGCCTATCGACTCAAGTTGCGACCACAGCAACTCCCGTTCGTTGACGTCCCTGCCGGTCACCCTGGGTGAGAGGTCCTGCATAATCCTGTCGAATAGCGCGTCTGCATCTCCCGCCCTGTCGCCAATCGTGCAGTGTCCCTCGATGCCCTGGTCGGTCTGCACTCTCAGCACGCCGTTCCGGACCTTGCCGCCAATGCTGCCGCGGTGGTCCCTGATACGCACGTTCGGAACCTCACGCTCGACCACATCAATCTCTATGTTCGTGACTTTCATACGCTGACTGCCTGCTTTCCAGGATGATCCTGCGACGAACCGATCCAGAGCTGCAACGGGATTTTCGAGAAATTCACACCCTGCTTGTGTGTGTTGACCTATTGCAAACATGCCCCGGATAGGTAGCGTGAGGTTACACGCGTGTGACGGGGTGGTGATTGTTCACAGTCAAAGAGTCGAGTCGTGCGTCTGCTGCGATCTCTGAGCGGCGATTCACTCCCGAAATCGAGAAGTAATCTAACAATGGCTCATTGGACAGACGACCCTAAGATTCACGAACTGATGACTCATCTTGGCAAGGTGGGCAAGAGTGGTAAACAGACGCGCTCGGCATTTGTTGCGGAGCAGGTGAACCGGCTGCTCGTGCAGGTTGAGTCAAGGCTTGCCGAACGGCGCAAGACTGCCAAAGAAGAGGAACTTCTCAGCGCTGAGCTTCTCGACGCACAGACGTTCGTCAAAGAGCGCAAGAAGCGGGAAATTGAGCTTCGAGAGGCGATAGATGAGGCAAAGAAGGACCTGGCCAGCCAGAACCCGAACGCAGATACTCGCCACCTGGACCAGGACGCACTGAACGCGATGTCCGAGTTCGAGGATGACCAGGAGAAGGCTGAGACTCAGATCGAAGAGCTCACGAAGTCGGTGACGATGAAGCGGACGACGCTGCGCCGACAGGATGACCGTATCGAACACTATCGCAAGCAGGTCTATGCGGCGATGGCTCAACTGTCGAAGGGCGACCACGCGGCTGCTTGACACGCGCCTGAGGCTCGGTCAATCTGGCAGGACTTACCGCCCGGGATTTCCGGCGGCCATGCTCTCTTAGCTCTCCTGCCTCTCATTTGCCCGATCAACTGCCCGAATCCATCATCTCTGAAGTTCATGCGCTCATCGAAGCGGAGCTTTCCGCGTCATCCGTTCCGGGTGCTGCCGTTGGCATCGTTCGCAACGGCGAGCTTGCCGCGTTCGCCAGCCACGGTGTTGCGGACATGGAATCCGGGGCGGTGCCGACATCGCGATCGATAGCGCGAGTCGCATCGGTCACCAAGACCTTTACGGCGACTGCGATCATGCAGCTTCGTGACGCATCTTTGCTGGCGCTCGACGACCCGTTGCTGCTGCACATCCCGGAGTTCACAAGCGCCCAGGCTGTTGCTGCACCGCTTGAAGGCGTGACGATTCGACGGATGCTGACACACCATTCAGGACTGAGTACAGAACACCCTGACCTGGACTGGCACACACCGGATTTCCCTACTCGCGAGCACTTGATGGACTCGCTGGACCAGATAAAGGTCGTGATCCCGCAGGACTCGCAATGGAAGTACTCGAACCTGGCGTTCAGCCTGCTCGGTGAGGTTGTTTCGCGTCTCTCGGGAAGGCCGTACATCGAGTACGTGCACGACGAGATTATCGGCCCGTTGGGAATGGCGAACACGGTGTATGACCTTTCGGCCGAGCAGCAGAAGATGAAGATGACCGGCTACAGTCCTCCACTCCCAGGTGAGGCTGACCTGCGGATTGCGCCGGTCGGTCATCTCAGGGGATTTTCAGCGGCGGGACAGCTGCAGACGAACGTGGAAGACCTTGCGAAGTGGATCGGATTTCAGGTTGGCGGCGGACCGGAGTCCGTCCTGGCACTACGGTCGCGGGCTGAGATGCAACGGCCTGTCTACGTTGCTTCAGACTGGTCGAACGGTCAGGGGCTCGGCTGGCGTGCGGTAAGGCAGGGTGAGCGTGTCTACTGGAATCATGGCGGCGGTGTGCACGGGTTTGCAACGAGCGTGCTGTACAACGTGCCTGCTCGAACAGGCGTCGTCGCTCTCCTAAACATTTGGCCGGTCAGCGTGGCTCATGATTTGGCGTTAAGCATTGCCGAACTCGTGATCGGGGAGGCCGGCCCGGCGAGCAGCGGCAGCGGACAGCCGGAAGGGGAAGCTGCCGCAGCGGCCGGCGATTTCGATGGACGCTACTGGGCCGAGCCCGGTGTGCCGCTGACTGTAGTGGGATCGGTAAGCGGCATCAGTTTCGCTGTTCCGCAAGATGGTGAGGGGATGCTGCACTCACCGGCGAAGCTGGAGGCGACGGCTGAAGAGGACAGCTTCAAGGTTGTCAACGGACGAGGTGCAGGTGAGACCGCCGTGTTCTCAAGGAACGAGTCCGGCGATGTGATCGGCTTTGTAATCGGCGGATTCAAGTACCGCAAGATCGACTAATAACAGACATAGGCCGATTGGTCGGTCAGTCCAGGTCATCTGGAACGCCAGGGCGTCTGAATGGAAGGAGAGCGATGGCAACCGTCTACGAGATTGCGGACCGGTTCGTTGAGACGTATGCCGCACTCAGCCCCATTGGCGCCACCTACATGGGCGTGCCCGGTTACGACCACCTTCTGAACGACTTCTCTCCCGACGGCGCCGAGGAGATGGCGTCTGCCGAGCGTGCCGCCATCCGAGAGATGGAATCGGCTCAGCCAGCCAACGACCGGGAACGAGTCTGCCGAGACACCTTCCTCGAAGAGTTGCGGTTGAGCGTTGAGCAACACGATGCAGGGGAGCATCTGCGCGGTCTGAATATTCTGCACAGCCCGGTGCAATCGACTCGTTCGATCTTCGACATGATGCCGCAGGCGACCGAGGAGCACTGGGCGAACATCGCCTCGCGCATCGAAAAGGTTCCTGGAGCCCTCGACAGTTACAGGCAGACGCTCAGGCTTGGCGCTGATCGCGGGCTGGTTGCGGCGAAACGGCAGGTCGCCGGCACGGCGCCGCAGCTCGATACCTGGGCGGGCATCGGAGCCGCAGGCGATCAGCCCTTCTTGAGCAGGGTGATCGACGGATTCGACGAGGCTGACCACGGCGGCGCGGCGTTAAAGTCTCGGCTGGAGACGGCTGCCGGGAAGGCGGCGGAGGCATGGGTCGATTTCGGAAAGTTCCTGCGTAACGAGTACATGTCTTCAGCCACATCGAAAGACGGCGTTGGCAAAGACCGCTACTCGCTTGCGGCGCGCAGCTTCAACGGCATCGAACTGGACCTGGAAGAGACGTACCGTTGGGGCTGGGAGCAGACGAAATGGGTCCGCTCAGAGATGGAAAAGACGGCGAAGCGCATCAAACCGGATGCATCGGTGGCTGAAGCTGTCGAGTTGCTGGATACCGATCCGGCACGGGCGATTGACGGTGTGGAGGAGTTCCGGCAGTGGATGCAGGACCTGCAGGATGCCACGATCGATGACTTCGACGGCAAGCACTTCGACCTGGATCCGCGCGTCCGCGAAATCGAGGCGATGATCGCTCCCCCGGGCGGCGCGCTCGCCATGTACTACACGGGTCCCTCCGAAGATTTCTCGCGTCCGGGACGCACCTGGTATCCGACTGGTGGCAAGACCGCTTTCCCCGTCTGGCGCGAGGTCTCGATCGCATATCACGAGGGCGTTCCCGGCCACCATTTCCAGATCGCAACGAACCTGACGCTTGCGGACGAGCTTTCGAGATATCAGCGCCTGATGGCCGGAACTTCAGGCTACGTTGAAGGCTGGGCGCTGTACGCAGAGCGGATGATGGGCGAGCTTGGTTATCTGGAGAATCCTGACTACTACATGGGCATGCTCGACGCTCAGGCGCTGAGGTCGGTTCGTGTGGTCGTTGACATCGGCATGCACCTTGGCCTGGAGATACCGTCGGACTCGGAGTTCCATCCGGGCGAAGTCTGGAACGGGGAGCTTGCGCTGGAGTTCATGCGTGACAGGGTGCATTTTCCGCCCGATTTCGTGGCGAGCGAGGTTGACCGCTACCTGGGTCTGCCGGGCCAGGCGATCAGCTACAAGGTGGGCGAGCGCGTGTGGCTGGAGGCTAGAGAGGCAGCGAAGTCTCGGGCGGGCGACGATTTCGATCTGAAGGAGTGGCACAACGCGGCGTTGCGACTGGGACCGATGGGCCTGGCGCAGATGAAGCGCGAGATGGGGTGAGGCGAGGTTCTTAGCCGCATTCAATAAAAAGCTCTGACAATTCATCCGGTTACAATGCGACACCAATGCTGATTGCGTTGCTTCAAGTACGCCGACTTCTATGCGATTTAGGTGGCAGGTTGCAGTCCAAGGGGTCTCGAGCAGGTACGAGATTTACACATGAATTCCAAAACGGCAGTGTTCTTACTGGCGACGATCGCCATGACTATGGCCGGAATCACAGGTGGCGGTTCAGCGTCTGCAGACTTGTTCACGATCGAGCCCGGCGCGGCCCGATTTGAGCTTCCGGCGGCTAATACTGAGGCTCGTTCCAACCACACGTCTCCGAACGATCTCTGCCTCCCACTCGTTGTCGACGCCGACAACTCAGGATTCATTGACCACGTCGAGGCAGTCGAGGTAGTTGCTTTTTATTTGCTCGGTCGCTCCCATCCCGCTGTCGGTCGGCTACTTATGCGGGATGAAGTGGTGGAAGTTATCACACATTTTCTAACTGGAAAACCTTCGAACTGCACCAATACACTTTCGATTAAAATAACGGTTTTGGGCACCGATGGAATGCCTTCAGGCGGGGCCACAGTTCGAGTCTATGACGCAGACTCACCCCAACATCCCCCGATCTCAAATGTCGCGTTTACACCTAACCGACTGGACGGCCGAACCGATTCAACGGGTGAGATCGAATTTGCCAGCGTCACAGTATCCGCTGGTGAGCGGTGGTTGCTTGTAGCGTCGAACTTTGTCAACGGGCAGGGCTTCTTTGTGCACGAGACGCTAGAACCGCGACCAGATGTCGTGCTGGATGCGCGTTCTGGCGTCCCCGTTGATCTTTCGGCGGTCTCGCGAACAGGTGATCCGCTTCAAAGTCTCAGGTGGAGGGCTTCTAGTCCAGGAGCGCGGCCGTGGCCAAACCTCGTCGCGGATGCCGTCGGCGACAGCACGCAGGTTCATATCACTCCCGGGACGTACTACATAGAGGCAGTAAACCGGAACCACTACCTTGTTGATGACTCGCTGAACATCACCGGTGCTTCAGGAGTCGTACTCGATCCGAGGACACAAGGAGCCGCAACGGTGGCGTTCGATCTGCCGCAAGTTGCCACGTTCTTCACAAAATTCTGGCGGTTAGGAACTTCATCGACCGCCTGCTGTTCACCCGAACAACTTGAGCCGGTCGTCGTAACTCCAGGGAAATGGAACATCGATTTTGGTTTCCAGGTAGATTCAACCGATGGCTTTGACTGGCATTACGAATACGTTGTCAATCCAGACATGTTCGTGGCTATCGAACCATGGCTAGGGTCCCTTTTCATGGGCACCCTGGAGGACGGTGACTCGATCACCGTGCGCGGTGACGGGACTTTAAACTTCGAATTTGAAACGCCGCCTGAGTCACTGCCCGGTGATTCGTTAATCGTAAGATTCGCCATTGAGGATGCATTCGGAAATCCGCTTTCGTGGATTAGTAAATCGCCGTCCGGTGAGCCGTTTGAACCAGTCGAACTGACTATTTCGGCCACACTCGTGAACTCAAGCCAGATTCCGGTGCTTGAAAGGGATCTGCCGCTCTGGGAACGCGGATGGCGTCTGGATCTGCCGGGAGATTTGCCTGCCGGTACATACCAGGTCCGAATAGGGCTTCCGAATCCTGATGGCCCGCTGGTCGGCACGGTAGACCTGGTAGTTCAATAGTGGCGCCCGCCGCCACTGGTGCTCGACATGCTGCTACAGCGCAGGAGGCTCGCCCTGGGCCGGAACGCCTGTGGTGCATCTGCCTGCAGCAGCGCTACACTGCCGTGATCACCACGGCTACGTGCCGGATCACGGAGGAACTAGATGACGCCGCCAGCGACTAACGGTAGCCAGCCGATGAAAGAGCTTGAGTTCAAGGGCGTATTCCCGGCTCCGCCAACGCCAATATCGGAAGACGGCTCCGTCGGCGAACCGGCGCTGCGCGCATTGCTCGAAGACAACATAGCCAATGGCGTCGACGGCTTCTGGATGGCCGGCAGCACCGGTGAAGGCCCGATTCTCACCGAAGATCAACGAGAAACGGTTGCACGGGTCTCTGGCGAAGTCACGCAGGGCAGAGCACTGGCGATCATGCACGTTGGCGCTATCAGCACTGCAAGCGCGGCAAAGGCGGCAAAGCAGGCGAAAGTGTACGGATGCGCCGCCGTGTGTTGCGTGCCACCGATCTTCTTCCGGTCGTCCGAGCGATCACAGATCGACCACTACAAGGCCGTTGCAGACGCCGCAGATGGCCTGCCGTTCTTCGTCTACAACCTGCCTCAGCTAACACAGGTGGAGACGGTACCGGCGCTAATGGAGAAGTTTATGGCGGCCGTGCCGTCTATTGTTGGTCTGAAGCACTCAGCGGTGAACTTTGGTGACATCAGGACCTTCGCTGACATGGGCCTGAAGTGTTTCTCTGGCAACGGAGCGCTACCGCTTCCGGCCTTGACGATGGGAGCGGTGGGCACAGTTGACGCGCCGCCTTCGGTTGCGCCGTGGCACTACGCAGAGCTGTTCGCCGCCTGGGAGCGAGGCGACTTTGCAAGGGCACAGGAGCTGCAAGATGGAGTGGCTGAGATCGTCGATGTCGTGCGGATGTTCGGAGCGCCGTCGGATGTAACGAAGGCGATCCTGTCTGAGCGACTCGGCATTGACTGCGGACGGTCGATCCCGCCGGTAGAGAGGCTCACGGATGAGGAGCGCGCCGATGTGATGCGGCGGGCACGAGAACTCGGCCTGACAGAGCGTCACGCCGGTGTTGGCGTTTAGTTTTTTCTTCGCCCGACTCAAGTGGTGACTGTTGGAATTGCGACTTGTGTCGGAAGATGGCTTCTTATGACGACTGGGCCGTCACCGGGCGTGCCCCTGCCCATAAACAGCATTCGTCAGCTCCCCCTTCGCACCGCGTCTTCACCGAACCGGCCTCGCACCGCGTCGACTGCGCCGCTGATTGCGCTGTCTTTTTGTGGATTGCTGTCCAGTAGTGACAGCTGTGCCGCCGGTTCGCCCAGACCCGAAACGGATACGCCAAGCAGTCTCACCGCGCCCGCCCGCTCGCGCAGTGTCTTCTTCAGTAAGGCCTGCGCTGTATCGCTTATTGCATCGTCGCCATCAGCCGCCTGTTGGAGCGTCGTCTGGCGAGTGACGGTCGTGAAGTCCGGGTAGCGCAGCTTCAGGCCAACATTTCGGGCATGCATCCCGGAGCGTCGCAGCCTGCGCCCAACGCGCTCCGACAGACGCCCAAGCACGTTCAGCATTTCGTCGACGGAGGTCACATCCTCGGAGAAGGTTGTTTCGGCGCTGATCGACTTCGACTTCGCCCGCGTTTGGACCGTTGAGTTGTCCACTCCCCTGGCGCGCAGCTGAAGCCATCCGGCCACGTTCGGACCGAGCGCGCGCCGAATCGGACCGACGGGATGCGCCGCAAGCTGGCCCAGTGTTTCGATGCGGAGCGTGGCGAGCGCCTCGGCGGATTTCGGGCCGATTCCCGGCAGCGCCCGCACCGGCTTCGACGCCATGAACACCTCGACCTCTTCCGGCAGCACCTCGAACACGCCGTCCGGCTTCGCATCTTCGGAGGCCATCTTCGCAACAAGCCTGCTGGGGCCAATGCCTATTGAGACGTTGATGCCGACGTCTTCCCGAGTGCGCCTGCGGATCTCCTCGGCCACCTGCTTCGGCTTTCCAAACAGCCGCTCGGAGCCGCTCATGTCGAGATATGCCTCGTCGATCGACACGCCCGCGACTACGGGCGTGAAATCGTCCAGGATGGCAAAGAAGCGCTTGCTGAACTCGCTGTACTTTTCGCGGTGACCGCTCAGGTAGACCGCATGCGGGCAGCGTCGGCGGGCAACAGCCATTGGCTGTGCTGAGTGGACACCGAACTCGCGAGCCTCGTAGGAGGCGGTTGCGACTACGCCGCGATTGCCGAGACCGCCGACTATGACCGGCTTCCCGATGAGCGCAGGATCGAGGACGCGCTCAACCGCGACGTAGAAGGCGTCGAGGTCTGCGTGGAAGATCGTTCTCTGCTGACTCACGTTGTTGACCTGCGGGACTGCCAGACGTGTGCCGTCCCGGCGTGTGTCAATTTTACCGGTGAATGGGGCAGAGCCTGAGCGGTTGTGGCAGGAAGGCCGCGGCTAACGAAGATAGGTAACGGCGTTAGCTGACATGGTCCAGGGTCCGGAGCCGCATGAGCCCGACTGGACAGAATCTATGCGGAGAGTCGTCTTGTCCGGCATGTCGATCAGTAGCGACAGATCTTGAAAGATGTCACCCCAGCGGTCTTTCAGTCCTTCGTAGCAAAAGACGCCTGCGCCCGGAGTGATCGATGCGAAGTGCCGATTCACATTACCGTCCACAGCAGGGACGAAGCGGTAGACGTTGGACTGCACGCCCGGTACCGCACTGCCGATAGAAAAGACAGGAATTTCTGGCTCGATATTGTCGAAAACGAGTGCGATGTTCTGGTCTTCGACGGCGAACTTGTCGGGTGTCTTGAACCAGCGACCCTGCGCGGTTCCGGGCAGGTCCATATCGACGATTCCGCATACTGGCGTCGACGTGCGATGGATTTTGCTTGTTCCGAGTAGCTGCTCGAACTGAGTCCTCTGTGCATCGTCGTAAAGGTTCAGCGGACAATCTGGGACGCGAGTAACGAACCCGGAGTTTCGCGACTGGTCGGATGGCCGCGAAGCACCGAAGTCGAACGCCGCGGCACGCCCTGATGTGTACGCGATCAGCTCTCCTGATTCGACGCTCCAGTCAGGCGAGTACTCGCACCGCTCGACGCTGAAGTCCCCTGTTGAATAGCTGTTGCACCAGTTGGCTTTGGAGCCGTCCACCAGCGCCTGGAGCCGGTCTGACAACGGGCCGATGTGACCGTAGCGAATCCAGATGCCGTCGCAGACTTCCAGTCGGAGATCGAACTCCTGATACGACTCCTGAACACCGGACAGGGTTGAAACCACGTTCGCAAGAGCCAGCGAAGCGACGCGTGCATCTGCCGCCGCGTACACCTTCTGCGCCGTAAAGACACGGCCGTCGCCGAAGACTCCATCGGTCCCACCCGTCTCGATCCACGGCAGCGCGAAATACATGTGGCCGGTTGGGAAGGTGTGGGAGGGTGGAGCGACGTTTCCAAGCGGAACGATGTGTCGATACGTGCCGTCGTCCATTGGTGGACTGGTGAGAACGGGGCCAGTGCCGCAGGATGCGAACGACGGAGTGGGCGTTGGCAGAGAGATTGTTACGGGCCGCGTTGAGCCGGGTGTTGCAGCGCCGGAGCTTTCGGGCATGGGCGTAACGACGCGCTGTGAAATGGTGGGGATGGGCTGTGTGCCTGGTCGCGAGGAGGCGTTGCTGTGGATCGCGAATTGTGCGGAGCCGAACTGCTGGCGTCAGAAGTCGCAGCGGGTGAGCGAGCAGGTGCCGGGGACTCTCGCTCAGAATCGGTGTTAGAAACAGGCGTTAGGGTTGGTGTGGCGGTAAGTGCAGGCGTATCGGCCGGGTTCGTCGCCTCTGCGCTACATGCGACGACCGCCATGAGAGCACTCATCACGGCTGTCACTACGATCGATTGTGTTCGTCCCGGCATCTCAGGCCCACCGTTCTCAAATCATGTTGAAACGACAGGTCTGTTTCAGGTAGGCGGAAATCGACAGAAGCGACTGGCTGAATGTGCTCAGGACGATCACGGTGTAGGAACATCTGTGGCATCACTCCGAAGTCGTCAGGTCACCAGCGTTCCAGCCGATCTCTTCGTCGGCAATCATGAAGTTTCGGTCGATGAAGACCTCTTCCGGAAGGCCGCTCGCCGGGTCGAACTGTGCCCTGATCGAGGCCGCGCCCTGGTCGATGGCTTCCTGGATTCGATCAAACAGCGCATCGACGGTCACAAAGTCATCGCTGAACTGCTCACTCACCGGCTGCCCGTCTTCGACGCGGATAACCTCGGTCACCGCTCCATTGCGCACGGTGACCGTGACCCGCGCTACGAACTCTTGTATGCAGAAGCACTGCCAGTTGAACTGGAATGAGTAGTTTTCAGGGTTGAAAGACTCCCAGCGGGCGCGGGCTGCGTCGAGCTCATCCTGGAGTTCACTGTGGACATCCACCACGGTCAACTCGTCGATGAAGAATGCCTCTTCCTCATCGAACAGGTTGAGTATCGGGTTGAACCGTGCGATCAACGGAAATCCGGTCTCGGCGTCGAACCGAAGCTCGGCGAACTCGGGATCGCGATTTAGCCGCGTCGATATCCAGTTGAAAAGCTCAGTAACGGTCTGGTACTCGAGACCGGGAACGGCGTCGACCGGAGCGCCTGTCACCGCGTCGACAGTCGAGGTGATCTGGCCGCCCTCAACAGTGATGCGTACTTGTCTGTTGGCCTCCGACGGACAGAAGCACTCCCAGCGGAAGACGAACTCGTAGCTCTGCGGACCCGAGTCGAACCAGTGGAAATGAGCGGCATCCAGGTCCAACCTGAGTTGCTCGAGGTCGATCGACTGCGAACCGACCCGGAAGTTTGTCGCCCTGAACGACAACTCGTCATCTATCGCACCGACAATCTGGTCGAAAGAGGCGCTGATCGGATACGCAAGATCATGCTCGAACTGGACCGAGAGAACCATTGCACCCTCGGTGTCGAGAACCGTCTGTACTCGATCGAAAAGCTCGTCAAGTGTCAGGTGTGGTCCGAATTCGCCGTCGACTCGTGGCAGACCGGTCACAGGATCGGTGATGCTAACGACCTGACGCCCCTCGACACTGATCCTTGTTGCCTGACCTGACTGTGGGCAAAAGCAGAGCCAGGTCAGGTCGAACTGGTAGGAATCAGGCCGGTTCGAGTTCCAGCGCGCACGAGCCGAATCGAGAGCCACCTGCACCTCGGTCTGAGTAGGTGTTGCGGTTGGCACTATGGGACTTGGCGTTGGTGTTGGCGGTCCGGGAGGCGGGGTAGAGGGCGCCCCGGCAGTTGGCGTTGGAGTTGCAACGGACGGAGGTGTTGAAGTCGGCTCGGAGGCAGGTCTGTCGGACCCACATGCAACGGCGACGGTCGCCAACGCCGCAAGCAGCGATGCCAACAGTAGTTTTGAATGGAACAGTCGAAGCAAACCCATGTAGTCGGTCCTGTTCAGAGATTAGCGTTCACAGGATAAGACGTTGCGCAGATCGGGATTGTTCCACGATGCTGAGTGCTTTGTGAGGGCGGCAGTATCGGGCTCTGGCGCGATACTGGTGACACAGCTTGATCCAGAAGTCAGCGTGAAGCTTCGCAAAGTGTCCGGATAAACCACCTGGCGGGCGAAAATGTCCAGCCGAACGGGCGGGAGTGTGAATTGACAGACAGGCCACTGATCGGAATTACGATGGGCGATCCCTCAGGCATTGGCCCCGAGGTGGTTGCGGCGGCCCTGCAGCAGAGGTCGTTGTACGACGGCATGCGGCCGTTTGTTCTCGGGACGATGAAGGACGTGCAACGAGCACTTGAAGTGGTAGGTGCAGACGACCGCGTCCAACCAATAGATAAGCCAGCCGATGCCGCCGGAAAGCCTGGCGTGATCGAAGTGCTGTCTGGCAGTTACGCTGGCGGGTTCGAAGACACTGTCTTTCCCGTAGGTGAACTGTCCGCCGAATCCGGCGCTGCTTCTCACCACTGGGTCGAAACTGCGGCGAAGATGTGCCTTTCCGGCGAGATTGCGGCAATGGTCACCGCGCCGGTGAACAAGGAAGCCTGGCAGATCTCGGGAAGCGCCGACCTCGGCCACCAGGAGGTGTTCAAGCGGCTTACGAACGCACAGACGGTTTACACGATGCTGGTGAGCGGAAAGCTGCGCTGCATGCATCTTTCGACGCACAAGCCGCTGATCGAGGCGTGCAAGTTCGTGACGACGGAAAACATACTCACGGCTACGCGAATTACGCACCAAGCGTTCAAGAGCTGGGGTTTTGATTCGCCTCGCATTGCCGTCGCCGCTTTGAACCCGCATGGGAGCGACAATGGGCTGATCGGCGACACTGAGGCGAAGGAGATAAGGCCTGCTGTCGAAGCGGCGGTTGCCGAGGGAATCAACGCTACGGGGCCGCATCCGGCGGATTCAGTGTTCAACCAGGCACTGAACGACAGGTTTGACGTCGTTCTGGTCATGTATCACGACCAGGGACACATCGCCATCAAGGTTCACGGTTTCGAGGAGAGCATCAGCGTGAACCTCGGAATTCCGTTCATCAGGACGTCGGTCGATCACGGCACGGCGTTCGACATCGCAGGACAGAACAAGGCCGATTCGACGAGTATGGTCGAGGCGATGAGGCTGGGTTCAGCACTGGCGGCGCGCAAAGGCATTGCGTAGATCGTGTACACGGCGACTTCCCAATAGGCGTGTTTTCCGCACTTGGCGTGAACGGGGTGAATGGCGTTCAATGACTTGTGGTGACAAATCGCCGAACAATTCCTGTAACTGATCGCACAGGCAGCGCAGAAAAAATGAACATTGGATTTATTGGCGGCGGTGTAATGGCGGAAGCTATCATCGCCGGAATACTCGACTCCGGCCTCAATGCGCAGGTTACCGTCGGTGAGCCGGTTGCAGCGCGGCGAGATGCGCTCTCGAAGCACAACGGACTGACCGTGACAGCGGATAACGCCCAGGCTATTTCCGGCGCCGAAATCGTGGTGCTTGCGGTCAAACCGCAGCAGTTCGACAGCGTCGCTGACTCGCTGGCCGACGTACTAGAGGAAAACCAGACCGTCCTGTCGATCATGGCGGGCGTGAAGATGCATTCGATTGGCCTGAAGCTGAATCACCGCAGGCTGATCCGGGTAATGCCGAATACACCTATGCAGGTGCGACAGGGCATTTCTGCCTGGACTGCGACGGACGAAGTGCCGGACGAGGTTATCGACTTTACCGGCAAGATGCTGGGTGAGCTGGGGGACGAGTTGAAGTTCAGTGACGAGCGATATGTAGACATTGCGACCGCCCTGAGCGCGAGCGGCCCCGCGTACGTTTTCACATTTATCGAATCGCTTGCGGATGCTGGAGTGAAGCTGGGGCTTCCTTCCCATGTGGCACAGCACCTGGCACGGCAGACTGTGTTGGGAAGCGCCGCGCTTGCAAAGGAGACTGGCAAGCACCCGGCTGAGCTGCGGAACATGGTGACTTCGCCCGGAGGCACCACGGCGGCCGGGCTGCATGCACTGGAAGAAGGCGCATTCAGAGCCACGGTCACGAACGCTGTTGAAGAGGCTTTTTTGCGCGGCGAAGAGCTGTCGGAAGGCAAGTAATGGACGCCGGTCAGTTGGTTGGCATCATCGCGACGTTCATGGAAGCTCTAGCCTTCCTGCTTGTGGCTCGCGCCCTGGTTTCGTGGTTTCCCGATCTGCGGCGCCATCAAATCGTTCAGCTTCTTTTTGACGTTACGGACCCGATCGTCGAGCCGCTGCGAAAGATCATCCCGCCAATCGGCGTTCTGGACCTGAGTCTGATGCTGACAGTGTTCGTACTTTTCGCCCTAGCCGAGGCGCTCAGAGCCGCTGTCTGAGTTCGGCGTCGGTTAGCTCCGCTATCTCGACCGTCTTGTTGCGTGACGTCTGGCCTCTAACGATCGCCAGTCCCGCCGGAGCGATCTTTAGGCGTTTTGCCAGCAGCTTAATAACAGCGGCATTCGCTTTTCCGTCGGTCGGCGCAGCGGTCACGCGTACCTTTAAAACGCCGTCGTCAGAGAACGGGCCGATTCCGTTCCGGGATGCCTTCGGCTGGACGCGTATGTGGAGATGGGCCATTGTCACGAATCGCAGATGCCGCTCAACTTGCAGAGGACTGCAGCGTCACCTCTCCGGCTGAAACCGGCCAGGCGCGCCCGTTCTCGTCCCGGACAATCAGCCGTCCGGCGCTGTCCACGTCCTCTGCGATGCCGGAAAGCGTCTTTGCTCCTGAACTTGCCGATGTGAAGGTGACCTCGACCTGTTTGCCGATCGTCTCCAGCCTCTCACGCCACATCGTCACAAGCGTCCCGCCAGCGCGTACCTCGCCATAGAGGCAGTCTATTCGCTCCAACAGGTCATTCAACAGCAGATCTCTGTTGAACTTTCGGTCTGCCAGCTCACGCATGCTGACCGCGGCAGTGCCACCGGGATTCCGATGGCGCATTCGCGAGTTGACGTTCAGGCCGATTCCAGCGACCACTGCCAGTCCATCCGTGTCCTGAGTCGATTCCAACAGTATTCCTGCAATCTTCGCATCGTCGACGCGCACATCGTTCGGCCATTTGACTACGGCGTCGACATCGCATGCCGAACCCACTGTCTCCGCAATTGCCAGCGAAAGTAGCATGTTGATTTCGCCAGCCAGTGCGGGTCGAGGCCTGAATAGAATCGAAACGAGCAGGTCTTCACCTGGCGCTGATTCCCAGTGACGCTCATGCCTGCCGCGACCGGCAGTCTGCTGCTGGGCCGAAAGTACCATTCCTTCATCTGTGCCCGCTCGGGCCAGGGCTGCCACGTCATCCATCGTCGATTTTGTGAAATCCACCTGTCGTATCTCACGGCCAATCAGTCTTTCGTGTCTGACCGGCCGCGATGGGACGCCGCTTTCGGTTTGTGGCTGATCGCCAACGGCCATGTGCATCTGCCTCTCAGGGCACGGTGGGGGTTTCCACTCATCGCAACTTGTAGGAACCGCGTTGGGGTGCGAACGGTGTGCGGAATATCTTACGAGGGATGTGAGGAGACGCCGGCCCCTAGTTCGGGATCGCTGGCAACTCAGTGAGCCGCAGCGGGCAAGAGCCCGATTGCCCGGACCGGGACACAGGGAGACCCAAGAATATGGCCCAGCAGAAACGATCTAAGGCCAGCATCCTGAACGAGTTTACTCCGTTTCCGTCAGACAACGCCTCTGCTGAGGCTGCCTGGCGTCAGGCACTGCTGTTGAGAGAGCTATCTCGCGATGAGCG
Organism: Chloroflexota bacterium; assembly: GCA_029262735.1. Taxonomy (GTDB): domain Bacteria; phylum Chloroflexota; class Dehalococcoidia; order Lucifugimonadales; family Lucifugimonadaceae; genus JAJCYX01. The sequence goes on from JAJCYY010000070.1 coordinate 51,781, forward strand.
AGTGGTTGCTCGAAAGCGCCGCACAGAAGCAGAATCGGCCCGTGCTCACGCTGAGCACGAGGCGATCACCGCTACGAAGCAGCTTTGCAGCGAGCTTCAAGCCCAGGCCCGAATGAAGCTGCAGCAGTCCGAGGACACGCTTGCCGAGGCACAGCGGGTTAAGGCCGACGCCACAGCCCGAACCTCTCGCATGATTGACCAGGCTCAGACCGAGCTCACCAAGTCCCAGGTTGCTCGTGCAGAGTCAGAGACCTATGCCGAAGAGGTCCAGGCCAATGCCCGTTCGGCGGCTGAGGCTCTGATGTCTCAGACACGCTCTGGCGCTGAGGAACTGGCAACGCGGATGCGTCGTGAGACGGCTGAAGATATCCGCAAGATGTTGTCCGAGATCGAAATGGCAAGGGCATCTGCCGATGATGAGCTGGAAACTCAGCGCATCCTGACAGAGACTGCTCGGGTCCGTGCGTTCTCACACGGCCTTGCTGCTGAACATGCAGAAGATGAGATGTCCAAGACCAACGACAATCTTGCTTCCATCGGTGACCTGGGCTCATGGGAGCAGGGCATTCAAGAGGCTGAGATGAAGGAGTCCGCAAAGATGGCCGCCCCAAAACGCAAGACCTCGTCCAGAAAGCCCAAGAGCCGAACTTCTGCAAAGAAGGCGTCGGCCAAGAAGCCTGCCGCCAAAAAGGCAATTGCGAAGCCCGCCGCCAAAAAGGCAATTGCTAAGCCCGCTGCCAAGAAGGCCGTGAGCCGCAAGCCTGCAGCCAAGAAGGCCGTGAGCCGCAAGCCAGCTGCCAAGAAGGCAGTGAGCCGCAAGCCAGCTGCCAAGAAGTCAGAGAGCCGCAAGACTGCAG
>JAJCYY010000071.1 GCA_029262735.1 Chloroflexota bacterium
GTAGACGCAATCTGCGGGGAATGTCCGGTCCTGCGCCGACCGGCCGACTACTGGTCAATCACGCTGCCGTCTGCGTGCAGCCTTGTGATCACCTCACGCGGCCGTTCCGGGCACTTCTCAACGGCGTCATCCTTCAGCTCGAGGCCGATTCCCGGCGCGTCTGAGATCACCAGGTAGCCGTTGCCGTCGTGCTGGGCCAGACCTGTCACCATGTCCGACTTCGGCGGCCGCTCTTCACCTATCGGGTATTCCTGCAACGCGAAGTTCGGCGCCGTCGCCGCGATCTGCAGACACGCCGCGGTGCTGACCGGCGAGAGCGGGTTGTGCGGAACAACTCCGACATGCCGCGCTTCGGCGAGAGCCGCGATCTTCCTGGCGCCTGAGATACCTCCGACAAGACACACATCCGGCCGCACGTACTGGACCGAGTTCCGCGACAGCGCCATCTCGAACTCCCACAGGCTGCTGAACCGCTCGCCTGTCGCTATCGGGATGTTGATCTTATCCGCCACGTATGCCATCTCGTCAAAATTGTCTGGAGTGATCGGGTCCTCGTAGAAGTACGGGTGATACTGCTCGATGCCGTTGCCCAGTTGCACAGCCTCGGTCGGTGTCAGGCGGCGGTGAATCTCGATACAGAGATCGACGTCGTTGCCGACAGCCTCGCGGTAGCGTCGGACGGTGTCGATGGCGTCCGAGATCTTGTCTGCGTGCGTCTTGAAATACGGAACATCGCGCTTCTCGTCCAAGAACGGCGTCAGGTGTCCGACGGCGGTGAAGCCGCGCTTCTTGGCGTCGACTATGCCATCGGTCAGTTCGTCCTTGGTCTCGCCGAAGACGTGGTAGTAGACGCGCGCCCGGTCCCGGACTTTGCCACCAAGAAGCTGGTGGACGGGTGTGTCGAAGTGCTTCCCCATGATGTCCCACAGAGCGATGTCGATAGCGGACAGCGCGCCCATGATCGCCGCGCCACGGAAGTGCGAAAAGCGGTACATGTACTGCCAGTGGTGCTCGATGCGCAACGGGTCCTGGCCGACCAGGTAACGCCCGTACTTCTCAATCGCGGCGCCAGATGCTTCGAGGTATCCCCATGCGCCGGACTCTCCGAGGCCGTAGATCCCTGCGTCTGTTTCGACCTTCACCAGCAGGTAGCGGTCGAGAAACAGCGGCGTTACTTTTGTGATTTTCATAGGTTTTCACTCTGGATGTTTCGGTGGTGAGAGTTCAATCTTGTGGGGCAGGCCGATCTTAGCTGTACCGTGCGCGACATGCCAGCCTCAATCTGCTGCCCTGCACCACAACTCCGTTCAAGGGGAATACGTGTCTCAGAAAACCCTGCTCTGTGTCGTCGCACACCCTGATGATGAAACGTTTGGCGCCGGCGGCACGCTGATCCATGCCGTCTCTGAAGGCGCGAAGGTAGTCACTGTGTGTGCTACCCGCGGCGAGGCGGGCGAGATCATGGACAGGGCCAACGCGACGCCCGAGACGCTCGCGGCTGTGCGAGAACTGGAGTACCGGAAGGCCGGTCACATTATGGGCGTCAGCGAGTCAATCCTGCTTGGATACCGCGACTCCGGCATGGCGGGCACGCCGGAGAACGAGCTACCGAACGCATTTATCCAGCAGTCGGAAGAGCAGGTGGTAGCTGACCTGATCGAAGTGATGGAACGTGTGAGACCCGATGTTGTCCTGACGATGGACGAAGGCGGCGGGTACGGTCACCCTGATCACATCTTCGCATCGGCCTGCGCCGTCAAGGCATTCGAACAGCTTCAAACCGATGGGGCAACTCGTGGTTGGGCGCTAAAAAAGCTCTACTTCTTTGCGTTCCCACGTAGCCGCATGAGGGCGGCCTGGGAGCGGATGGCTGCTGAACAACCAGACAATCCCATGGCGCAGATCGATGTTGAAACGCTCGGCGTTCCGGACGAGCAGATCACGCTCACCGTCGACTTTCCACAGCACGAGGAACAACTGCGTGAGGCGTTCGCTGCCCATCTCTCGCAGGAGTCGCCGCTCGACCGCATGCCTGACGAGACCGCTGCCGAGTTTCTTCGCTCCGCGTCATACATTCGCGCCTATCCGCAACCGGCGGTAGCGGGTGACGAGACTGGCCTGTTCGACGGCATCGATTAGTCGAACAGATTGCGGGCTCACGCTCGCCTCAACGCCGGTGACAACAGCAGCCCGAGAATCATGATCGGTGTACCACCGAGAGCGCTGATCATCAATGCCTCCTCGTTACCGAGCCACGCCGCCAGCGCGCCTCCGACCAGCCAGCCCATCAGGAACATGTCCATCGATAGCACGTAGAGCGCCATCACACGCCCCCTCATCTCTTCAGTCGCCGAGATCTGGAATAGCGTGAGCGCGGCGTTCACCCAGATGACTCCAGAAAGCCCCATCAAGAACAGCAATCCGAGCGAGAGCGGGAAGTTGTGTGAGAACGCGAAGCCGACCATACAGAGGTCCCACACAAGGCCGGTGAACAGCATGACCATCGAGCGCCGATGATGAGTGCCGAATACTGAGACGATGGCCGCAGATCCGAGTAGCCCGGCCCCGAATACGCCGCCCATCAGTCCGAATCCGCGCGGGCCTACGTCGAGCACCTCTTCGGCGTACACCGGCATCAAGGGAAAGATGGCGACCGCCAACAGGTTCTGCAACATCACGAGCAGGATCAGCCAGGGGAGCGGCTGGGTATTACGGACGAACGTCAGCCCCTCTTTCAGTTCGGTTAGCGATGCCCGTCCCGCACGCGTTGTGCGTCGAGGTTCCTTGACCCGCTACATCGCCAACGCACCCACCAGGTAGAAGGCGCTCACGATCCAGAAGACCACTCCAGCGCCGGACGCTGCGATGATCACCCCGGTGAGAAGTGGACCGACCATCTCACCGCTCGTGCCAACGAAGGCGACCAGTCCGTTCGCTCGTGAAAGCTGCGCCCTTGGCACAAGCGACGTCACCAGCGCGAAGAATGACGGACCGGAGAATGCCGCTGCGATACCGAGCCCAAACGCGATCACGAGGTAGTGCCACGCCTGGACGACTTCGATCTGTGTGATTAGCGCCGTCAACGCCACGAGCACGGCCACCGACGTTCCGCTCACCGCCAGTATTCGCCGTCGAGGCAACCTGTCTGCCAGCACTCCGGTGAAGATGGCGAACATGAGCACCGGGACCGCCCACACCCCGGCTGCAGCGCCGACCCACAGCTGGGATCCCGTCAGTTCGAAAACGATCCACGATTGCGCGGCGAGGCGCATGCTGAGGCCGATGTCGAAGAGGCCCTGGCCGGTCAGAAGCGTGCGGAAGGACGGGTCGGCAAGCACGTTCGATGCACGCGGTCGCGTTTCGTCTTCGTGTAAATCATCCATCTGCGCCTGTAACCGCCTCGATCAACCTCTCGAGCACCATCGCCACACCGTCGTCGTCATTGCTTGCTGTCAGAAATTGCGCCGCATCTTTCACCTCGACGATGGCGTTCTCAACGGCAACCGGCCATCCGGTTTCAAGCATGAGGTCTTTGTCAGGCAGGTCATCCCCAAAACTGACTACATCTTGCAGGCCGATTCCATGAGGTCCGAGTAGGGCGTCTACCGCTCTGCTCTTGCTGGCGTCAACGTTGTGGATGTTGATGAACGAGTTGTCGGCAGCCGGGACGACGGCTGTTTCAGCAGACAACTCAGCGCGGAGCTCATCGACGGTCGCTGAGAGATCATCGCCCAGACCGTTCACAGACACCTTGGCTGGTCCCGCGGCTAGAGCCTCATCGAGACTCAGAATCATGTCTGGTGTTGCGGTGTTAAACGCCCAGAGCTCATCGACGCCACTTTCGTGGTTCACGGCGAAGCGCCTGCCGTCGACCTCCATCGTCATCCGCGGAGCGTTCGGGCGTGCAGAGACGATGTCCCACGTCAGCCGGGCCTGTTCTCTGTCGATAGGGTTCCATGCCGTTCCTGACAGCGGGTGTCTTCCGATCCCGGCCGCGCCGCTCAGGTGGACGAGTGAGGTCCTTGCTGCGATCTCAGGCCCGACGAGGACCGGGATCACGCGCTCCGGTCGGGCGGTTGCGATGACGATAGGGAAACCGAGCTCGATCAGTGCCAGGACGGCAGTAGAGGTCCGATTCGACATGCGTGATGACGAGTTGAGCGCCGTACCGTCAAGGTCAAGTGCAACCGCTTTCGGGGCGCGTCCCGGAGCGGCCAGGAAGTCGGGGAGATTCATTTTGTGCAGCCTGTATTATTCGAGCCAGTGACCGAATCGTCGTCAGGTTTCGCTCCCCGCCAGAGGACCGGCCAGATCGCCACCGCCGCCAGTGTAAGTCCGAGTCCCAGCAGGCCGTGCGTCGCAATCATGGTCCTCGCCCCGAACTCTTCGGCCAGCCAGCCGCCCATCAGCAGGCCGAGTGGCAGGCCGTAGATCGCCAGCGCACGCAACCCCATCACCCTTCCTCGAAGTCGAATGTGTGTCATCTGTACAAGTCCGACCATCAGGGCCACGAACGATGCTCCCGCAAATATGCCCCATGCGAACAGTAGCGGCAGAGCCCCGGCCAGAGACATATCAAGCACCAGCGGGATTGTCAGCAGGTGCCATGCAGTGACTGTCAGGAGTAAGAGACGAGACGGGTTGGAAATCCCTGGAAAAGCGCCGGTGACAAGTGCGCCGAGCAGCGCACCGCCTGAAGCGGTTGCGCGCATTACACCCACTCCCTTTTCGTCGGTCCCGAACAGCTCCTCCCCCATGACCGCCATGAGCTCGTTCACAAGAGGGAATGTGGTGAACTCGATCAGAAATGCGAAGAACAGCAACCCGGCCAGGATGCTGCGCTCCCGAACGTAACTGACGCCCTCAGCAATATGGTTGAAGTAGCCGGAGCTGTCATCGTCTGCGACCTGCCCGGACTTCGAAGACGCGTCCTTCGACACCAATCCCGCTGAGAGAGTCGCCGCAACGTACAGCGCCACAACTCCAATGTACGCAGGACCCAGGCCAAGCGCGGACATGAGAACGCCGCCGAGTAGGGATCCTGTGATCCTCGCCAGGTCCGTCGTCGCCCTGTTCAATCCCATCGCATTGTTGATCTGGCCGCCTGGAACGGTATCGGCAGAGAGTGCCTGGTTGGCGACAACTCCGAGCATCCTGACCAGACTGCTCACACCGACAATAACGAAAGCGTGCCATGCGACGAACACATCGGTAAGTATCAGGGTCATCAAGACCGCCGCGAGCCCGGTACTCACGATGCGAGAGAAGATCTGTACTTTACGGCGGTCGAACCGGTCGACTATCGCTCCGTACAGTGGAGCAAGCAGCGTCCCGCCGAACCTCGTCGCACCGATCAGGCCGACCTGGAACGGAGAGCCAGTATCACTGAGGATGAACCATGCCAGGACCAGGTTCTCCATCTCGGTAGCCCAGAGATGCAGCATCTCGGAGGACCACACGTAACGGAAATCACGCTGTCGGAAAGCAGCGAATGGGTTGAGGCGGTTGCGGATTCCTGCCATGCGCGCCCTGTGTGCGCTGTTCGCTCTATGCTCCGTTGAGGACATCCTGAACCGTCTCTTCAGTCCATTCGGCAGCTCGCCTCAAGCACTGCCCCTTGCTACGTTACCCGACGCAGCTCTCGCGAAGACAAAAACGCGATTGTCACGATTGCCATCGACCCGCCTACCGCAACGAGGGTGGTGCTGCGAGTGCCGATCGCCCCATCCAGCACTCCGCCCAGTAGCCAGCCAAGCTGGAAGATTAGAGCGATCATGAAGAAGATACTCATAACGCGACCGCGCATATGCTCTTCCGTGCGTGTCTGAATCAGCGTTGGAACGGTGATGAACCAGACCCCGAACCCGGCTCCGGTGAGGAACATCATCGCCAGTGACAGAGGGTAGATGGTCGAGAAGGCAAACACGACGATCGCCGCGTTCAACATCAGCGTTGCGCCGAATATCAGGAAGGCTTTACGCCTCACTTCGCCGGTAAGCACGAGCAGGAATGAACCGACCAGCGTCCCCGCTCCCTGGACCGTGACCATGGTTCCGTAACCGAATCCACCAACGTCCAGGATATTGCGAGCGTAGAGGGGAGTGACGACCTGGAAGATTCCGGTGAACAGTCCGCCAAAGGCGATAAACAGGAGCCACCTGATCACCTCGTTTCTCGCTGCGTACCTGACACCCGCCGAAATGTCCTTTGCGATGCTTCGATGCTCTCCCTGCATGGGCTTACTGCGAGTCCGAATGAAAAGAGTTGCGATAAATCCCGTCGTATACAGGCCGCCGAGAAGGTAGAAGGCTGCGTCGAGACCTGTCGCGAGCAGGAACCCGCCGAGCATCGGGCCTGCGACCGTTGCTGTCTGGGAAAAGGTCGTGTTCAGCGACACCGCGCTCATCAGCCGCTCCCTGCTGACAATGTCCACGGCAAAGGCCTGGCTGGCGGGGTTGTGAAAGGCGAACATCGTGCCGGTCATCAGGCCAATCGGGATCAGGTGCCAGGCGGAGATCACACCGGATGTCACCAGGAACGCGGTGAGAAAGGCCATCGTGGCGATCACCAATTTGGCCACTACCTGTATCTTCCAGCGCTCCATCCGGTCCGCCACGGCGCCTCCGAGAAGCGAGACCGCCATGATGGCGATTCCAGGCACTGAGTTCACGAGACCGACCCATAACGCTGAGTTGGTCAATTCAATGACCAGCCATGCCTGTCCCATGTTTCGCACCTGGAACCCGGCGAACATCATTGCATTGCCGATTATCAGGAACTGGAAGTCGCGGATAAACAGGACTTCCTTCGCAATGGAAAGCCCTCTCTTGCGAGGAGGAACCAGGGGCTGCGATCTGCGAGCAGCTGAGGTGGCGTCGACCCGGCCAACGGTGTTAAGGCCGCCGTCGATAGCGGACGACTCGGTTTCAGAGGCCATGGATAGCGGCGGATTTCATGGACGGATGTGTTCTTAAAGTGGAATCAGGGCGGAGTCAGGGCGGCGCTGTAAGATTTCGAACTGCAACTAACGCTTCACTATGAACGGCTCAATAGCGTCTTCGTCAATATCAGCGCCGATTCCCGGTCGGTCCGGCAGGCGAAACATGCCGTCATCGTACCGCCACGCAGTGTCCGAGGCATCCCCAAGTTTGTCGGAAAGCCCACCCTGGAACTCTTGCAAGAACTCCGGCGTGGAGACAGCAGCACACTGCAGCGTTGCAGCCTGGAAGATCGAGACCCCTGTGCCCATGTGCGGCGTGGTCGGGATCCCGGCATCGGCAGCCATGTCCCGTTGCTTGATGAAGTCGGATATTCCGGTCCTGCCGATGTCAGGCTGATAGACGTTTAACGGATGCGGCTCTGCCAGCCACGGCTCCACCTGGTAACGAGTGCGGAAGTGTTCACCAAGTGCGATCGGCGCTCCGGGTAGCGCTGCAAGTCTCTGGTGACCGGTTAGATCCTCGGGCTGGAGCGGGCACTCGAAGAAGCGGACGTTGCGCGATCCATACTCTCGTTTCGCAATCGCCGCGCTCTCCTCATCGCACATCCACAATGTGTCTACCATCCACTGTTCCAGATCCGGGGCTCCGGCCTGCAGCCCGTCAAGCTCGGCTGTGCCGGCCTTCCAATCTCCGGTGAGGAAGATCTTCGCGCCGAGCAAACCTGAGTCCCGCCACCAGTTCAGGTGCTCGATGCGTTCGGCAAGCGTGCTGCGCCGGACGCCTGAAAGGTAGACAGGGATGTCGGTCCTCGGGCTGTCTGAGATCATGGCGGCTACGGGAAGATCCTCACGCCTGCCGAGCGCGTCCCATACTGCAATGTCGAGTGCGGCAAGCGCATCGAGCCAGTATCCGGATGAGTAGCCGCGACCGCGTTGCGAGTCGTAGAGAAAATCCCACAGTGCGGCAGGATCGCCAAACTCTCGTCCTGTGACCATCTGCTCGATGATGTTGTCAGAGATTGCACAGAGCACCTCGGGGCCGATACCGCAGTTTGCTTCGCCCCAGCCGACGGTCCCATCGGAAAGAGTCACCTTGAGCAGCGGCGACTCAACATACCTGGCGTAGACGGTCTGCCAGCCGCGCTTGAACTCAAAGCGTTCTGTCAGCAGGTCCCCTTCGTCTGCGCGGTAGCCCTCCCAGTAAGAGGAGCTGTCCTTAAAGGCCAGGTGCACGGACTCGAGTTTGGTGATTGTGAAGTCGGTCTTCGGTGGCATGAGGTCTCTTTGAACGGGGTTCTCTACGGGCAGAGAATTTCAATTGAATGAATCGGCTTCGATGCGAGCAGATCAGTTTATGCGCTACCGAGCCGTCGGGTTGCAGCGCGAATCAGGATTCGTTGCGCGATTGCCTGTAGCCGATCATCGCCAGTGTGCCTCCGACTAGGGTCACGACTGCTGCTACTGGAAGTACCACACCGTAAGCGTCAAGGAACATCCCTGCATCAGACGCTGCATCGCTCTTTCCTTCTCGCCAGGCCAGTAGCGAAGTCATCACAGCGATAGACGTCACCGTGCCCAGGGTCTGCGCAACCGCAAGTGCCGCCGAGGCCGACCCGGCGTGCCCCGAATCCGCCCGGCGCAATGTCAGCGCATAGACCGCCGCCTGATGCGCTCCGAATCCAAGGCCCATCACGGCGACCGCCAGCGCAACCGAAGCCAGCTGTGATGCACCAGTCATATCGCCAACAGCCCACAATCCGGCAGCCGCTATCGCAGCACCTGCGATCGTGCTCTTCCGGTCGCCGAACCTGTCCGCAAGCCAGCCACCGGCTCCTGATCCCACCAGCGTTGCCGCCGCCATCGTTGCAAGGAGCGCACCGAGTACCAGCGTGCTGCGGTTCGTCACGTCTGCGACGAAGAACGGGAACAGGAACCACATCACGAACGTTCCCGATGTCACAACGAAGTTCGACAGCACGCCCGCTCTGAACTCTCCGACGCGAAGAAGCGAAACCGGGAATATCGGATGAAACGACGCCCTGTGCCTCCAGAGCACGATGCCCGCCGTTCCCAGAGATGCCAGGTACAGGATGACCGGGCGCAGAGCCAGCCAACCGTCAAGACGAGCGAACGACAACGCGAGCACCACGGTAAAGAGGAAAACGAAAATTGATGCCGCCGCGCTCCAGTCGAAATGCTGGCCGGGCCGGCGCGTCTCGCGCACACCGATCACTACCAGCGCGAACGTCGCAACCCCAATTGGCACGCGCGCCCAGAAGATCGCCTCCCACCCGATGTTCAGCGACAGCCAGCCTCCGCCCAGAGTCCCTGCCATCTGCCCCGCTCCCATGGCGGCGAGAGTAAAGCCGAGTGCTGTGCCGCGTCGCTCGGGTCCGAATGCGCGTGCAACGATGGCAGGTCCGACGGTGAACAGGATTGCGACACCTACGCCCTGTGGCACACGCATGCCGACGATTGGCGACAGCGAGCCCTGCAGCGAGATGATCGCAACCGATACCGTGTACAGCACGACGCCGGCCAGCATGACTCGCTTTAAGCCGACCGTATCCGCCAGGTGGCCTGCGATGAATCCGGTGCCGCTGCGGGCAGCGTGGTAGATGATGATGATCCACTGGACGCTGACCAGCGTTTCGCCAAGCGAATCCCTGAACTCCGGGAGCGAGACGTTGATCGAGAAGTCGAGCGCGGCGAGGAACAGTGCGGCCCCGCCTGCAGCAGCGGCGAGCAGTCGGTACTTTAGGCCGGCTCCGGACGCTGACTGGTTCTGCAGGGGCTGTTCTATGGCCGGGATCTAGCCGCCCCCTACAGGACGGACGATCTCAACCCTGTCGCCATCTGAGAGAAGGGTTCCTGGCAACTCTTCCCTGCGCAGCACCTCACCGTTGACCGCAACCGCCAGCGACCGGCCCGCGAGTCCCTTTGACTCGAGGTACTGTTCCACCGTCTGGTCAGGTGCCAGCTCAGCTTCCTTGCCGTTGATACGTACTGTAATCATTGCTTTTCTGGGAGTCTTATGTGAGGCCTATCGCACCGGCTAGAACCTTCGCCGCCTCGAACGGATCTTTCGACCCAATTATCGCGCCGATGACAGCCACTCCAGATGCTCCCGCCACCACGACTTCCGCTGCGTTATCAGCAGTAATTCCACCGATACCGATGATCGGGATGCTGATCTCCCGGGCGACCGATGCAACCAGTTCGGTCCCTCCGGTTGCTCCGCCGGGATGTGACCGGGACGGAAATACCGTTCCAAGGATGATGTAGTCGACGCCGGACGTTTGCGCTGCCCGCGCTGCCTCAATGCTGTGCACGGATTGACCGACAAGCAGACCTGAGCCAACGGTTGGCCGGTCGATCTGACCACTCTCGCGCACATGAATACCGTCTGCGCCCGATTCTTGAGCGACATCGATCGAGCCGTTGACCATCACCAGGGCTTTATCATCGATGGCGTCTATTACGGTCTCAGCAAGCCGGGTCAGCGAAACCTCATCAAGCTCGTGCGCCCGCACCTGCACAAGGTTCACGCCGCCCCGAACAGCCTCTCGGACGGCCCGCAACAGGTTGTTCTCATTTCCCGCCCGATCAAGATCAGTCACCAGGCACAGGATTCGGTCAGGGAGTGAAGACATGGGAGCCGGTGTCCCGCATTAACTTGCCGCCATCGGCACGCCCTCGGTTGGGCTGCTGGCGATTGCGGTTTCGCGGGTCGGTATGCGCCCGGCGAGGAACGCATTGCGTCCGGCCTGGACGCCAAGTTTGAACGCCCCACCCATCAGACCGGGGTTTTCTGCCTGGGCGATCGCCGTATTGACAAGCACACAGTCAGCCCCAAGCTCCATTACGTACGATGCTTCAGACGGCACGCCAAGACCTGCGTCCACAACAACCGGGACACTGGACTGCTCGATGATGATCTGGATCTCCTCGCTGGTCAGCACGCCGCGCCCGGAACCGATTGGCGAGCCGAGCGGCATCACGGTCGCGCAGCCAGCGTCCTCAAGCCGCTTTGCGAGGACCGGGTCGGCGTGAATGTACGGCAGGACCGTAAATCCCTCCGCGATCAGCGTCTTCGCTGCCTCGAACGTGCCGACAGGGTCCGGAAGCAGGTACTTCGGGTCCGGTATCACCTCGAGCTTGATCCAGTCCGATCCGGTTACTTCGCGGGCAAGCTTTGCCGTCCAGACCGCTTCATCGGCCGTCTTGCTGCCAGCCGTGTTCGGAAGGATCTGGAACTTTTCCCAGTCGATCTCGTCGAGAAGCGTCTTCTCGTTAGGGTCGTCCAGGTTCAGCCGGCCGATCGCGACCGTGATGATCTCGGTGCCGGAACCTTTGATAGCCGCTGCGAGGTCAGCGGTTGACCTGTGCTTTCCGGTCCCGGTCAGTAACCGAGAGGTGAATGATTTTCCTGCTATGACCAGTTCATCGCTCATGGCGCTGTGCCTTTCGGTCCTTACCCCGCTCGGACCATTCAAAAAAATAGAGATGCGCTGCCTGAATGGATCTGGCAGCGCATCTGGAAGGCGGGTCCACTCCCTACGCTGGCATTACCCAGATCAGGTTCCAGGGTCGGTGGCCTTTGCCACCCTCTCAGCCCGTGTTTCCGGGCTCCCCTGTGTCCACTTTAGGCCGACGTACCGGACTCGTCAATTCGACCGGAACTGATTCGGCAGAGGTCAATACGGCGGACTGGGCTACCGAGCGGTATATTGCTTCTGCTACGAGAAATGGCAAGCAGGCTCTTCTGGCCTGACCAACGGATACGAGATTTCTGTTTGAGGAGAGAACATGGGACATCGGGTCATCTACTTTGGCGAGCCTTCAGGTGCGAGAACGAAACGCGCGGTTGAACTTGCTCCGTCCGACCTGGACATCGGCTATGTCAACCCGGACTCGCCTATCGAACAGCGACAGGACGAGCTGAGGGATGCCGAGGCGCTGATAACCAACGGACTGCTATGGACCGAGGACGACATTGCGAAGATGCCGAAGCTCAAGCTTCTGCAGCTGATGAGCGCAGGCTTCAACACGCTGGATGTGTCCGCAATCCGGGAAATGGGCGTCGAGGTATGCAACAACTCGCCCGCTATCTCGAACTCAGTCGCTGAGCACGCCATTTCCCTCATGCTCATGGCCTACAAGCGCCTTGAGCAGGGGATAGCCGGAGTCAAAGACGGCGCATGGCAGGACCATGCAAAGGGCGGCCCTCATGGGACGCTTTACGAGCTGACCGGGCGGACGGTCGGCATTGTCGGACTTGGCAACATCGGCTCGAAGATAGCGAAACGTCTCACCGGCTTCGAAACCACAACCCTCTACCACGATCTGCGAGAGTTCGATTCTGATTACGAACAGTCGCTTTCCGTCCAGCCGGTCTCGCTCGATGAGCTTCTCGAACGTAGTGAGATTGTGACGGTCCATGTGCCGCTCAACTCCCGCACTCGCGGCATGTTCTCAACTCGAGAGTTTGCCGCTATGAAGAGCAGCGCCGTATTCATCAACACCTGCCGGGGACCTGTCCACGATGAGCCCGCCCTCATCAAGGCACTGGAGGACGGCGAGATCGCCGCGGCCGGGCTCGACGTGTTCGAGCAGGAGCCGCTGCAGCTGGAGAGCCCGTTCATAAACATGGACAACGCGGTAATCACACCGCATCTTGCCGGATCAACCCAGGAACGTGTCGACCGCGCGCTGGTCTTCTCGTTCGAAAACGCAAGGCGCGTTCTGAACGGTGAGAAGCCGCAGAATGTGGTGGAGTTGCAGGACTGAGCCAGCAACCAGAACGGCCCACGGCGCTGCTGATCGATCTCGACGGCACACTTCTTGACGCGGCAGACCGGATCTCCGAGCGCACGGTGGCAGCTGTCCGCGCCGCCGCTGAGCGGATCCCGGTCGCTATCGCCTCCGGCCGTGTGCCGGAGGACGTGAACCACTTCGCGCGCCTGCTCGGTCTGTACGGTCCGCAGATCAGTGACAACGGCGCGCGGCTGCTGGATCCCGTGACGGGACGAACGCTCTCCGATCTGCCGATAGCAGAGCACAATGCCCGTTCGATAGTTGAACGTCTTGAGCGTGATGGCCTCAGGTACTTCGCCGTCGACTCCGGTCGTACCGTCCGCTCGACCTCGATGTTCGATGAGTGGCGCGTAACGATCATCACCAGCGCCGTGCCCAGCCGCACAGCAGCAGAGGAGATTGCGCTCGAACACAACGGGATTGATGTGACGGCCATGGGCGCACGAGGATCTCGTGATGAGTGGTATGTGAACTACACGCACGGTAACGCGCACAAGGGCTACGGCGCCGGAAAATTCAGTGAGCGTGTCGGAGTTGACCTGCGAAACGTGATGGCTATCGGCGACGGCCTGAACGACAGGGAGATGTTCGAGGCCGTTGGGATGCCGGTTGCAATGGGTCATGCGCCAGACGACATAGTCCGCCGCGCAAAGCATGTGACCGGGTCTCTCGATGAAGACGGTGTAGCTCAGGCGATAGAGCGGTATATTTTGTGAGCGAAGAGTTGCGGCCCAAAACCGCTTCTACTCTTCGTTACGTTCCGCCGAAACCCCGGTGTCATCGCCACCGAATTCCTGGTCAATATCGCCTTCCGGCTGATCGCTGCTGCCGCGGCGTGTGAGCACTCTCACCCCCGCGCTCATTGCGGCCCGCCATGACGTTAACTCGCTGCTCACGGCGCTCCTCAGCCTGCTGCCGTATTCGCCAAAATTCCTGAACTTCTTCTGGCGACGGCGTACCAGCGTCCGGCGGTGCGTGCTCCGTATTTCGATCAGCTCACGCATCAGAGCGCGCTTGAGCAGCCTGGCGGCCTCATCCGGCGACGCGTGGGCACCTTCGGCTGGCTCGGCGATCACATCGTCGACGATCCCCATTCGCAGGCAGTCGGCGGACGTGAGTTTGAGCGCCCGCGCAATGTCGTGCGCCCGGTCGCTGTCACGAAGCTCGACCCGCGCGCCCTGTTCGGGCGAGATTGGCGAGTAGATAGAGTTCTGGAGCATCAATACGCGGTCGGCGACACTGAACGCCAAGGCGGCTTCTGATCCGCCTTCACCGATAAGCACTGAGATCGTGGGCACCTCGGCTGACGCCATTGTGTCGATCAGATTTGCCATCGAGATGGCGAGGCCGCGGTGTTCCTCTTCCAGCCCGAGCCTTGGGCCCGGTGTGTCGACGATGGTTATCACGGGCAGCCTGAAACGCTGAGCGAATTTCAGAGCGCGGGTTGCCTGCCTGAACCCCTCCGGCAGGATGTCTCCCCGGACGCCGCCGTGGTCGTTCTTGCTGGTCTCGACAGACTTTTCCTGGCCGATCACCACCACGGACTCTCCGGCAAGCCGCGCGAGGCCGATGATGACCGAGGGGTCCTGGCCGGAAACCCTGTCACCGTGCAGTTCAACGAAATTGGCGAAGATGTTCTCGATGTAGAAGCGTGCCCGCGGCCGGTCTGGACGCCTCGCCAGTTGCACCATCTCCCACGGCACCCGCGGTGTCAGCTCCGGCAACGGCGGCTTCGAGCGTCGGGAGGCTGCAAGCTTGAACTCCGGTGAGATCAGGTCAAGTACGGAAGCAAGATCGTGTTTCAGAGACTCCCGGTCCACAACGCGGTCAATGAGCCCGGCATGGAAATAGGTCTCGGAAGAGTACTGGTCGTTCTCGATTCGGCGGTCGGCCGCTTCCTGGATCTCCCGGAATGGCGCGAAGCCGATATGTGCGCCCGGCTCGGCAAAGATGATGTCTGCGAGCGAGGCGAAGCTGCCAAGAACCTGGCCTGTTGCCGGATTCCCGAGCACCGCAATGAGCGGCACGCCCTTTTTGTGCAGCGCGTTAACGGCGATGACCGTCTTCGCCATCTGCATCAGCGAAAGCACGCCTTCCTGAATTCGAGCGCCTCCGCTGGTCACAACTGCCACAGCGGGCAGCTTCTTGCGGGCGGCCATCTCGAGCGCCAGCGCCACCTTTTCACCGACGACGAGGCCCATGCTGCCGCCGAGGAACCCGAAGTCGAGAACGATGATTACGGCTTCAGTGCCGCCGATGCTGCAGGTGCCGGTGATGGCGGCTTCCGTAAGACCGGTGCGCGTCTGGTCCTGCAGCAGCCTGACCCGGTATGAGGCACGAGGCGAGAACTCCAGCGGGTCAAGCGACTGGATCCACGTGCTGGTTTCTTTGAATGTGCCCTCATCGGCGAGCGCTGCGATTTGCCTGCGGGCCGAGATCGAGTAGTGATATCTGCAGCGTGGGCAGACTCGCAGCCTTCGATAGACAGACGATTCCGTGAGGTCGACACCGCAGACGATGCAATCGGCCCGAAGCCCTTCAAGCTCAAGCGGAGACTGCTCGTTCAGTTCGCCTGACGAGCCGTCGAATCCGTCCGGATAAAAGGGTGAAACGTTGCTCATAGAGCCAGGTTAGTCTGTGTGCCAACTGCCGGTGAAATGCTTTGTGACCGGGTGAGGTTGTCACTATTGTATGGCTGCCGTCAAAGTTGGAACTGGATGTTGACACTAAGAGAGTGGCAATAACTGGTACTTTTGCCTGTTTTTTTGTCCCGGTCGATGCCGACAGCTTCTACGGACTGTTACGCCCCGAGCACGTGCCGCGGCTTCCCTGGCTCGCCGGGGCCGACAACTCCAAGATCCTCCAACTCGTCCATCAGCCTTGCGGCTCTTGGATAGCCGATGCGGAGCCTGCGCTGAAGCAGCGAGGTGGAGAGCGTCTTCTGGCTGCGAGAAAGGTCGCGTGCTGCGTCAACGAGAGAGTCCCCGGAAGAGTCGATCTGCATGTCAACCTGCGCCTCGTCCTCCATCTCAACCTCGAGCTCGGGCAGCGACGGTCCTTTGACGGCCTTCCACAGCCTGACGGTGGACTCAATCTCCGTGTCTGAGAGGAAAGCGCCCTGCACTCGTTCAGGCTTCGCCTTGTCGATCGGCAAATAAAGCATGTCGCCCCGGCCTAGCAGCTTCTCGCCGCCTGGCGAGTCGAGAACTGTGCGGGAGTCGATCTGGGACATCACGGCGAAGCTGATGCGGCTGGGGAAATTGGCTTTGATAAGGCCTGTCACGACGTCAACCGATGGCCTCTGAGTTGCGACTACCAGGTGTACGCCTGTCGCCCTGCCCAGTTGAGCGAGCCGAACAAGTAGCCGCTCAACTTCGTTAGCGGCCTGCAACATCAGGTCCGCCAGTTCGTCCACCATTATCACCAGGTAAGGCATCTTCTCGCTGGAGCGTTCGTTGAACGAGACGATGTTCTTGACGCCGGCCTTCTCCAGGATCCTGAAACGGCCCATCATCTCGGCGATTAGCGCCTTGAGCGTTGCGACCGCGCGGTCGGCCTCAACAATAACCTGTGTGTAGAGGTGCGGGATTCCCGTGTACGGAGTCAGCTCGACCCGCTTCGGATCGATCATCACCATTCGCACCTGGGCCGGTGAACGGCTCATTAGCAAACCGGTGATGATGGCGTTCATGCAGACGCTCTTGCCGGAGCCTGTGGAGCCTGCGATAAGCGTGTGCGGCATTCTTGCCAGGTCTGCGAAGACCGGCTGGCCGCCACTGCCCAGCCCGAGCGGCACCGGAAGCTGGGCCTTTGATTCAAATCCTTTCCACTCGTCTGTCTCCATGACAGAGCGGAGCGTGACCGGAGTTGGCCGGGAGTTGGGAACTTCGATGCCGACGACGGACTCGCCAGGCACGACCGGTTCCAACCTGATGTTCGGAGAAGCAAGGGCAAGCGCAAGGTCCTTCTCTCTGCCAAGGATCATATCCACTCGTACTCGCTTGCCAGAAGCCGGGTCTGCCTTGCCGCCTTTCCATCCGGGTTTCAGCCCATACATAGTGACGGTCGGACCTGTGAACACCTGGTCGACCGTGACGTCAATGCCGTATTCGGTGAGGCTGTTTTCGATGAGCGCGCTCCGCTGATCGATCTCAGCCCGCGTGACACCACCTACCGGAGCCTTCTTCAGCATCTCGAGCCTTGGCAACGGCCAGCTGAACTGAGAAGCCGCCTGGCTGAGCACGGCGGTCGAGATGATCTCGGGTAGAGGCGCAGAGTCCGAGGTGCCAGATGCGTCAGCCGGGCCTGCGGGTAGGTCACGAAGGACCAGCTCCCGGTTCATCGGACTCGTTGTCAGATCGTCGCTATCCTCCCAGGGCGGAGCCTCTGTCAAAACTTCAGATTCCGCCTCCGCAGCGATGCCGTGGATTGTGGGCACCACGAGTTCGACCTCTTCGTTAGTTGCCAGCAACTCCACTTCAGCAGCCGCTGCCGCAAGCTCGAACTCGACTTGTGACTGCCTCTCGATTCGTTTCGCCCGACGCCGCTGCAGGCGTTCTCGCCACTTTCGCCTGCCTTCCGCCGCGGTGTGCCCGGTCCCAACGGCGGCTTTCCAGGAGTGACGAGAGCCGAACGCTGTCGCGCGCCAGCTTTTGCGCGGGTTGAAAACAGCCACTGCAGCGATCACGATGACGAAGATTCTCAGTGACGCCGCGATGTACTCGAACGTCGTGACGTTGAACCGGTCCCATTCGGAAGGACTAACGGCAATCGCAACTCCGAGCGCCCCGCCGAGCGATTCACCTGTGCGGCTGCCCGGATTGGCGTTGAACATTCCAAGTACGCCAGACGCGGCGAATGCGAGGAAGAGTAGCGGCACGGCATAGCGCCACTTTCGGGCGAGATACATCGGCCGCCAGGAAACCAGATAGAGCGCAGATGCCGTCCAGAGACCGAGGGGTGCGGCTGACCATCCAAAGGTCTCAAGCGCCCAATCACGCATCGGGAATGCAAGAACCGCTCCCGCAATTGCCAGGGCCAGGGCCACTCGGAGTGGGTGACGCGATGCCAGCCGGAGTCCGAACGGAGCGATGCTATTGAGCGACATACTTCGATTGCCCGAATCGGATTTCACCCGACTCTTGGACCCGGATCGTGAGACCCCGTCTGTCGTTTTAGATGTCAATGATCACCGGAATCACAAGTGGTCGGCGTTTTGTCCTGCGTGTCAGGTATCTGCCAACGGTGGTGCGAATAAGGTTTTCCAACTCGTCCCACTCTAGGCTTTCACGCGAAAAACGGTCAAGAACAGGCCGAAGCTCGTCTTTTGTATCTTCGAACAGCGACTCGGCGTCAGCGGCGTGTACGAAACCCATCGAGACGAGCCTCGGGTCACCGACGACCCGTCTATTCTTACGGTCAATTGCTAACGAGACTGTTACGATGCCTTCCCTTGCCAGCGATCGACGTTCAACCACCACGTTTCCGGCCTCATCCCAGAGTCCTAGCCCGTGGACGAAGATATGCCCTGCCACTTCCCGGTCCACAATCTCCGCGCTCTGTGGGCTGAGTTCCAGCACGTCACCGTCCGTTAGCACGATCGAGTTCTCAGGTAAGACGCCCTGGTCCACCGCAAGGTCGGCATGTGCCTTCAACATCCTGAACTCACCGTGTACGGGTATGAAGTACCTGGGATGCGCCAGGTTGAGAACCAGTCGCAACTCCTCGCGCCTGGCATGACCTGAGACGTGCGTCATCGCCTGCCGGTTCGTTATGACACGGGCGCCGAGCTGCACAAGGTCGTTGATCGAATCGTTCACCGGCACTTCGTTACCGGGGATCGTGTTGGCAGAGAGAATGATGGTGTCGTCCTCGCGAATCGACAGTTCTCGGTGCTGGTCACGTGACATGCGAACGAGGCCTGACGATGGCTCGCCCTGGCTCCCGGTCGTCATCACAAGCACTCTGCTGCTTGGAAGCGACTCTGCCTGTGCGGCGCTGATCATCAGGGAGTCTGGAATCCGAAGGTGCCCCAGCTCACGGGCAAGTTTCGTGTTTTCGACCATGCTCCTGCCGACGATCACAAGTTTTCGCCCAAACGCCTCTGCTGCGTCGGCGACAATCTGGATCCTGGCTATCTGGGAGGCGAAACTGGATACGATGACGCGGGCCG
>JAJCYY010000072.1 GCA_029262735.1 Chloroflexota bacterium
GCTTTGAGACCGGGGTTGAAGCGGCTTGCGGTAAGCGCTGCCATGTATAGCGTTGAGCGCACCTGCCCGCGGCCTCCATACACCGTCCTCTTCCCACGCATCTGACCCGAGTCCCGGTTGAAAGGCGCAACCCCGACCATGCTGGCCACCTGCTTGCCGTCCAGGCTGCCCAGCTCCGGCAGCTCTGCAATGACGGTCCTTGCAACAACGGCTCCAACGCCCGGCACGCTCACCAGCAGTTGCTCCTTACGCCTCCACTCCTGGTTGGACCTCATCGCCTCTTCAGCCTCCTCCTCCATCCTCTTCAACTCCCCTTCAAGCCAGCGCACATGCGCCTTGATCCGCCTCCTCACAGACTGCCCCGTTATGCGGCGCAGGCGGTTCTGCTCTGCAGCGATCATGCCTGAGAGCTCCTTCCTCCGGTCCATCAACTCACGCAGGGCACGCTCCTGCGGCCCCGGCCGTCTGGTGGGCTCAGGCTCCATCGCATCTGCGTAGTGGGCCAGGGCCTCTGCATCCACCGCATCCGTCTTGGCGAGACGGCCAGACGCTCTCGCAAAGTCACGCACTCGGCCCGGGTTGACCACCGCCAACGGCAGACCCGATGACCCGATCACTGATGCCGCAACCTCCTCAAGCCTCCCTGTCGACTCCATCACCACAAGCCCCACCCCGGCACGTCTCATGCGCTCAACAGCACCCACTGCGCCCTTACTGTCATTGGGCACACGGAACCTCTCTGCTGTGTCCTGAGCCTGACGAACTGGCCGAAGGGTGGAAGAGCGGACGTGCACATCCAGCCAATCTTTCGACACGTCTATGCCTGCATACGCGGTAGTCTGTGATGACATCAGTTCCCATCCTTGTGATGCGGGCCTTTATGCCCGTGCGACTGTCCGGGACAATGCGATGGCGGGTGGTGACCATGCTCCCCCACGGTGCTTTATCACCAGGAGTCGACCGGTCCACCACCCGCTCCCAGACCCCGCCAAAAGCAGGGCAAATGGAACATACAAGAGTCGAACTAGCCCATGAACACCGGATGGCTGGTGCACGGCTGGCCATTGAAGTTGAGTTGATTGCCTAGCTGGTCCTCCGGATCGTATTGACGCAAGATTCCGCTCTCGCTCCTCATAGCCGATATGTCTGGCCTTCCCGGATCACTAACTACGCTGACCTTGGCCTTCATCTTTTCCAGACTCTCAGGCCGTTACCGACAGCCAGCAACTCTGACACTTCATGGACTAACACAGCCACAGCTACGCCGACAACACCTGTCGCTGCGAGAGGGAGCAGAGTTGCCAGCAGTAGCACCGAAAAAACCAGGTTCTGTCGGCTGATTCCGGCCACTCTGTGGGACGTGTTTATGGCGAACGCCACACCGCGCAGGTCATCACCCATTAGCGCCACATCCGCAGATTCAATGGCGGCGTCGGTACCCGCCACTCCCATTGCGATGCCCACGTCGGCTGCTGCGAGAGCAGGAGCGTCGTTGATACCGTCCCCGATCATGGCGACCTTCCGACCCTCCGATTTCATGTTGGAGAGGATCTTAAGCTTGCCCTCAGGAGAGAGTCCCGCGTGAACTTCTTCGATGCCGACATCACCAGCCACACGCCCCGCAACCTTTTCGTTGTCACCGGATATGATCACCAGTCTGCCCACGCCCGAACGGCGAATCGCTTCTAAAGCTTCTTTCGTTTCGGGTCTGACGATATCGCTCACAGCGATCACTCCAAGTGGCTTGCCACCGTCCGCCACCAGGATTGCGGTCTCACCACGCGCCTCGAGCAGAGCCAGCGTGCCACCGGCCGCCGAAGCGTCAATGCCCTTCTCTATCATCAGTTTCCGGTTGCCTACGTATATGGAAGAACCTCCGACAAGCGCGGTCGCACCACGGCCCGGCAGAGCGTTGAAACCAGTAGACTCGGCCACCGCAATGCCGCGTTCCTCGGCGTAGTTGCGGACTGCGAGTGCCACAGGATGCTCGGAATAGCGTTCTACGGAAGCCGCGGCAGACACAACACTTTCCTGTGTTGCACCGTCTAGCGGCATTACCGCTGTCACAGTGGGCCTGCCAAGAGTTAGCGTCCCGGTCTTATCAAGCGCCAGCGTGTCGATCGTGGCGAGCCGTTCCAGGAATGCGCCTCCCTTAATGAGTACACCCCTCTTGCCCGCTCTGCCGATGGCTGCAGCGACTGCAACCGGCGTGGACATCACCAGCGCGCACGGAGCGCCGGCTACGGCCAGAGTGATGGCCCTCTCCGACCAGAGTCGGAAGTCGCCCCCAAACAGGGGGGGCAATAGCCACAACAGCAGCGCGGCGCCAAGCACAGCAGGGCTGTACCAGTTGCCGAACCGGTCGATCTTTCTCTGGATCTGTGTCTTCTCCTCCTGTGCTTCTCCGACAAGATCAACGATGCGGGAGATGGTGTTGTCCTGAAAATCTCTTGTCGCGGTCACCGTAATCGCGCCGGTGTGGTTGATCGTTCCCGCGAAAACCATCGAGCCCTCGGTCTTATCTACCGGCACCGACTCACCGGTGATAGGAGACTCATCGACGGTCGTCATTCCTGACTCCACTCGCCCATCCGTCGGCATCGATTCACCCGGCCGCACGATGAACCGGTCGTACGTCTTCAGGTCTGCCGCCAGCATGAGCGATTCTTCGCCGTCCCTGAGCAGGTGCGCCTCTTTAGGCGTCAGGTCCAGCAGGGCGCGAATCGCTCCTGTTGTCCGCTCATATGCATACTCCTCAAGCGCCTCCGCCGCTCCATAGAGGAATGCGAGGAATGCCGCCTCCTCCCATAGCCCGAGCACTGCCGCCCCGGCCGTCGCAACTCCCATCAGGACATCGATGTTTATCCGGAACTCGCGGAGGGCTTCCAGCACTTCCGGTCCCCAGTGGGAAGCCCCCAGTGCGATCGCAGGTACGTAAAAGAACAGCAGTGTCCACTCCGGGACCTCGGTCAGTGAGCCCGTTGCGAACCCAGCCGCGAGTAGCAGTCCGGCGGCGATTGCGTTTCGCATTGGCGGAAATAGCCACAGCCTGGAAGCTGGGATTTCGCTTGCCGCCGTGTGTTCTTCTGACAACTCTTCCTCCAGAGCAGGTTTGTGTCGGCCCAGTTTTCACGTATAATATCTGAACAGTTGCTAAATCGTGCATATGATTGATTGAAGGTGGTCAGATGCCAGTTGGTGTACGTCAGAACGAAGATCAGTGCGAGGTTCAGGGTGTTCACCCGGAAGCCATACAGACAGCCCGTTCGTCACTGATGCCAGACTCCACGCTGACCACGTTGTCCGAGACGTTCTCAGCGCTGGGTGATTCAAACCGGATGAAGATCCTCTTTGCGCTTGCTGCGACGGAGCTGTGCGTCTGCGATCTCGCCACGGTCGTAGGTATCTCCGAGTCAGCAGTTTCACAGCACCTGCGGCTGCTCAGGACCTTGCGGTGGGTCACAGGTAAGAGACGCGGCAAGATGGTGTACTACACGCTGAACGACCAGCACGTGCACGACCTGCTCAGCCTTGAGCTTGAACACGTCATCGGCGCCTAACCCACAGTGCTCATCACTCAACGAGGACTTGATCGGCAGATTCATGACGCTACAGCAAAACACGACAGACGCTCGGATCGCGGAACCAGACAAGCGTCGCCGCTCCTGGTTCCGGTCACTCCTGCCAGACCGAAAGCTCTTACTCATCGCCGCGCTCGCCCTGGGCGGAGACCAGCTTGTTAAGGCCACCGTTGTGGCAAATCTGTCACGAGGAGAGTCGTGGCCAGCCGAAGGGTTCGTACGCATTGTCCATGCGTGGAACACCGGAGCGGCGTTCAGCCTGCTCAGGGATCAGAACGGGCTGATGACCGTCGTTTCGCTGGCAGTGGTGGGCGTGCTGCTCTTCTATCTGCGGTCCAGCGGAAACGAGTCCCGTACCGTGCGGGTTGGCCTGGCGCTCGCGCTCGGCGGCGCGTTCGGAAACATCGTTGACCGGCTGCGGCTCGGGCATGTGACAGATATGTTCGACGTTGGTCCCTGGCCGATTTTCAACACCGCTGACTCAGCGATTGTGGTCGGCCTGGCACTGGTGTTCTGGACACTTTGGTCAGGAGAGAGGCAGAGCGAGTCGGACCCGGTGAGCGGGAAACAATCTCCTGACTCAAACGGCGATTGACAGGCGGTCTCTGGGGATTCGCCTGCCAATTCCTTCAACCTTGAGCTACTGGACGCAATGAGCACTTCTTCGGAACATTCGTCGTCTGACGCCGTAGCCAGCCATAAACATGATCGGCGTGCCGGGTCGCGTCGCAATCTGTGGATCGCGTTCTGGCTGATCGCTTCGTTCATGGGCGTTGAGGTCGTGACCGGTGTGCTC
>JAJCYY010000073.1 GCA_029262735.1 Chloroflexota bacterium
GCTGCCTATGCAATCGGCGCATTGACCGATGCTGAGAGGGCGGAGTTCGAGCAGCACATATTAGAGTGCGACCTGGGGCACGATGTCGAAGCGTTTAGCGATGTCGCCCTACGTCTGTCTGAACTCGCCCCTTCAATCGAGCCGCCAACCGGGCTTCGCGAGCGAATCCTGGCAGCTGCGGCAGCCGATTCTGCATCGTTAGCAGGATCAATCGTGCCGGAGCCTAGCAGCACTTCGCCCGGTGTTCTGGTTGGCACGTCCAGGTCGGGTTCATGGCTGCGAAGATACGGCGGTGCATCCTATGCCGCCGCCGCTACCGTCCTAGTCGTTTTCGGAGTACTGATCGGTTGGGGAGTGGCCTCGTTGACGGGCTCTGATCAGCCCGTAGACATTAATCACTTCCGGCGAGATCCTGGAGGCGAATGGCTGCGAGTGGAGACGGAACTCGGGCGGCAACCCATGATGCTCTCCGTCGGCAACCTGGAACAGCTTCCCGCTCAGAATACATACCAGTTCTGGGCCATTCGCGACGATCGTTGGGTGCCTGTCGGGGAGTTCAACACCGGTTCCGAAGGCAGATGGAGCGGCGAGTTCGAATTTGCCCTTGAAGAGGGCGACTCCATCGCTATCACTGTAGAGCCGGATGGCGGAAGCGAAACACCCAGCGCTGAAGCAGAGATCCGCAGCCGGATCTAGCATCCCTCCCGGTTGAGCGAGCAAGAACCGAACCTGCGCCAGCCGTGATCTGTCATTCATCGTCGCGCTCTCAAAGAACGCGCCAACGCGGTATGATCCTGCTCATTCCCGCGGCGTAGCCCCGGCTTGAAACTCTCCCGGGTGAATAGGACAAATAATGACAGGACGATTCGATGGACAGGTTGCGGTCATCACTGGCGGCGCACTGGGCATAGGCGGTGCAACCGCACGCAGACTGGCGTCTGAAGGGGCGAACGTATTCATCGCCGACTTCAATGACGAAGCGACCGCGGCAAATATTGAACGCATCAAATCTGCGGGCGGTACGGCTGAATCCGCACACGTAGACGTCGCCAACACCGCAGACATCAAGCGCATGATCGATGAGCCGGTCGAAAAATGGGGAAGGCTGGACATCCTCGTTCAGAACGCTTTCTCAGTGGTAGGCGGTGAATCACGCATCCACGGCACAGCCGAAGATGTCGCCGAGGCCGACTGGGACTGGGGAATGAACGTGCTGGCGAAGGCGCACTTCCTTGGTGCGAAGTATGCCGTCCCTCAAATGCGAAAAACCGGCGGCGGATCAATCGTTAATCTCGCCTCGGTGCACAGCCTGTTGCAGGAACCTGAAATGCTGGTCTACGAGGCAGGAAAAGCCGCGGTCGTCGGCATGACACGACAGATGGCGAACGACTTCGGGCCTGACAACATCCGGGTCAACGCCATAGGTCCCGGCCACATCGTCTCCGAAGGTCTGGCCGAGATGTGGAAGGACAACCCCGAAGGGCTGGCATTCTTCGCATCCCAGTATCCGCTACGCCGCACCGGGACACCGGACGATATCGCGGGAGCTATCGCCTTCCTCTGCTCCGAAGATGCATCGTTCATCACAGGCCACACGTTAGTGGTCGATGGCGGCCTCACAGTTCAACTGCAGGAGAAGTTTGGGATGGCACAGGCCAACTATGCCCGCCAGCATCCTGAGACAAAACTGCCCGGCTAGCCGTCCCGGAACTGTCCCGAAAAAAGCCAGAAAGAATCCAGGCATGAAAGTCCTAGTCACAGGCGGCTCAGGTATCGTCGGCCACTACGTCATCGACGAGCTGTACAGGCACGGCCACACCGTGATCAACGCCGATGTCGCCCGCATGAGCACCAACCTCGGCCATAGCGGAACCGTCGGCACGGCGAGCGGCGAAGTAGCGGTCCAGATGCGGGAGGAATGGCCGCAGCTTCCGCAGTTCTTTGAGGTCGAGATTTCCAACTACGGTCAGGTGATCTCTGCCATGGACGGCTGCGACGCCGTGATCTCTCTTGCGTCCCGCCCAAGCGCCGCCAACTACACCGAAGAAGACGTGTTCGTCACAAACGTGTCATCCATGTGGAATGTCTGCCGGGCCGCCGAGCAATTGCAGATCAGCAAGGTCGTTCTCGGCTCCTCTTACAACGCCGTCGGCGCAATGGGGACAGCCGCCCGTTGGGAGCCGAAGGAGGTCAAGCCCCCGGAGTACTTACCGCTCGACCAGCACGTCGGCACGCGCTCCGAAGATCCTTACAGCATCGCCAAGTGGATCGGTGAAGAGGTCGGTGAAGGATTCGCCCGGCGCAGTCCGTGGATGTCGATCAACTCGATGCGCTTCAACGGAATGTGGGACGACGCGTACTTCCGGAACCTCGCCGCCAATCCGATCACCGACCCGTGGACCCGGTGCCAGGGCTTCTGGACATACCTGCACATCAGGGACGCAGCCCGAGCCTGCGTCATGTCCGTTGGTTCCCACGGCTGGACGGGGCACAACAGGCTTTTTCTCAACGCGAAAGACATCATGCTGGATATTCCGACCATGGACGCGATAAGAACCGTCTACCCAGATGTCCCGTTGAAGAAGGAATTCGAGGGCTCCGAAGCACCAATTTCGACCGGGATTGCGAAGAATGTGATCGGTTGGGAGCCGCTCTATTCGTGGCGTGACGAACAGTTTCAGCCGGAAGCGACGTAGCACGGAGCCGCACATGGCCGCATATGACTTCATAGTCGTCGGAAGTGGATCTGCCGGGGGCGCACTTGCCGCCCGGTTGTCGGAAGATTCAGCGGTCTCCGTACTGCTGCTCGAATCCGGCCCTGACTACCCGACCGTCGAATCTCTACCGGACGACCTCAGAGACGGGCTCGCGACCGGTGCCGACCTCGTTGTCGGCGGTGACCACGACTGGCAGTTCACGGCACGCTCGAACCCTTTGCAGGACAGCATGCCAGTGCCGCGCGGACGGGTCATCGGCGGTACCAGTTCGATCAACGGGCAGGTCTTTCTCAGGGCCATTCCGGAGGACTTCGACTCCTGGGCTGTTGCTGGCAACGATCTCTGGAGCTTCGAAAAGGTCCTGCCGTCTCTGAGGCGACTGGAGACGGACGTAGACCTGGGCGGTGATTTTCACGGTAGAGATGGACCGATAATCTGCCAGCGCGCGAAGCCGCACGAGATGATGGACGACCAGCTTGCGTTCATCACCGCCTGCAAGGCCGCGGGTTTCCCTGAGGCCGAAGACCACAATCACCCCGAATCAACCGGCGTCGGACCGCTGCCTCTGAACAATCCCGGTGGCATTCGCTGGAGCACCAACCTGGGCTACCTGGGACCGGCGCGTCATCGATTAAACCTGACGATCCGCACGAACGCTCACGTTCAAAGAGTGCTCATGGAAGGCGACCGGGCGGTGGGTGTTGAAGTTCAGTCACGTGGCGAAAGATTCATCGTCCACGCTGACGAAATCATACTGAGTGCGGGACCGGTTCAGTCGCCGCAGCTGCTCATGCTATCCGGCGTCGGCCCGGCCAATCACCTCGCTCATTTCGATATTCCGGTTGTCGCCGACCTGAGAGGTGTCGGCAAGAACCTGCGAGACCACCCGAGTGTACATGCGCGGTGGCGCGCAGCACCCGAATACGAGATGCCTGACGCCAGCGTCGGCCAGCAGAAGGTCGCCCTTCGATATACCGCGGAAGGCTCCAACCTTCGGAACGACATGATAATGGTTATGCGGTGGCGCTCAGCAGACCGGGCACTTGTCATTTCAACGGGCCTGTACCTCGCCGAGGCCGCAGGCGAATTGCGCCTTCAGTCGACAGATCCGGCAGTGCAGCCGGTGATGGACTACAGGCACCTGTCGGAAAAATTCGACAGGGACCGCATGCGGCACGGCGTGCGTCTGAGTCTCCAGATTGCAAAGGATGACGCGTTTTCCAGCATCCTCGCTGACCGAGTCGATCCGGCGGACGAAGTCCTGGAGTCCGACGACGCAACCGACGAATGGATGTATGAGACGGTCTCGACCATGCACCACATCTCCGGCACCTGCAAGATGGGGCCGGTGACCGATGACGCAGCGGTTGTTGACCAGAGGCTCCGGGTTCACGGAGTCGATGGATTGCGCGTTGCCGACTGCTCGATTATGCCGGACTGCGTCAGGGCGAACACCAACGTGACGGCAATGATGATTGGCGAGCGGCTGGCGGAGCTGATCGCAGGCGAAGGCTAGCTCCGGTGTGGCTCATAGCGAGCCGCAGGGTCGAGCGGAAAGATCGGCCTGCGGATCCTGTGAAATTGGAAGTGGCTCATATCGCCGCTCGTCGCACCCGGTGAGTTGACCGAGATCATCCGCCGGGCGATCGGCTGGTATGCAGGACGTGGCGACACAACTCCCTTCGCAACGACGATATCGAACTCCTCGGGCCTGTATCCGAGCGAGTAGAACTGCTCCCTGCTCATGTTTCCGACCCGCGTTGAAACAAGCACAACCGTTGGTCCCGCGTCCGTCTCGATGGCAGCGGTTGGACCTCCATCGAAGTATCGCCAACCGGCGTGAACGGTTCCCGAGTCCTCGAATCGCCCGTCCGATAGCTTTGCCACCACACCGCTGATCTTCACCGGTTTCCCGTGCAGCGAATCCGACTTGCCGCCAACATCAAGCTCTATCTTTCCACCGATACCGGCTTCGAAACAGGCCGCTGCGGCTTCCGGATCGCGAATTGTCTGGAGCCATGAGCCAACGCCGCGCCGCATCGCCTCGGCAAGCAAGAACGTGCTGTCGCCGGAGCTTCCAGCACCAATGTTGTCTCCGACATCCAGCAAAACCACCGGTCCATCACCCGCCGGTGTGGCAAGCGCCTCATCAACAGCCTCGATGGGGCTAGGTCCCTTTGGAACGTTTAACTCGAACCTGCGACGCCATGCTCGTTCGGCGATCCACTGCGCCGATTCCAGGGCCTCATCTTCTGATTCCCGATGAAGCACGTACACGGCAAATCCGTTCTTATACACGTCAGCCCAAGGGTAGCCCTGCCCAATCGACGCGTTGACCACGCCAGGCCGCGCCAAGACATCTTCCAGGTCGTCAATGATCGCCTTCATCGGCTCTTCCCTGGTGTCGTGCTGGAAGATTCCGATGACCATGGGCGGCAGCTCAAGCCACTTACGCGGACGCCATCCGCTCCCGGCCATTTCCATCACCAACTTCGCTGCTTCGACCGCTCTCGGCACAGCGTCGACGTGGGGATTAGTCCGATAGACGACCAGCGCGTCCGTCTGGTTCGCCATCTGCTCTGAGATGTTGGCGTGCAGGTCGAGAGTCATCGCAACCGGGACATCCGGGCCAACGACCTTTCGAACACGTTTTGCCAGCTCACCGTCCATGTCAGGAAATTGCTCAGAGACAGCGGCTCCCATCTGATTGAGCAGTACACCGTCGAACGGCCCCTGCTCTCGAAGCATCTGCAAGGCTTCGCCTGCGAGCGACTCGAACGCCTCCGATGTGATCGTACCGGCCGGGTCCGTGGCCGCGAAAATCAACGGCACAAGCTCGAAGCCGAGTTCATCTGCAGCCTGCAGGAATCCGGCAAGCGAAGTCCGTCCACTCCGCTGCATCTCGATGTACTGGTCGCCGCGCTGGACTCCGTACGTCTGAAGTCCAGACTGCTGAAACACATCGAGCGTCGTGGGATTCGACGCGAATGTGTTCGTCTCGTGGTGGATTCCGAGTGTTGCAATGCGCACGGTTTTCCGTTCCCCTGTTTATGAATCCGGTCCCACATCAGGCTCTTTAGTCGGCACCGGCAGTCCCCGGTTGCGGAGATATCGCCCGATTCTCCTCAGGCACCGGTTCTCCGGGAGGCTCCCCCCACTCTGGCTGACGTGCCAGCAGCAGTGTGACGATGCCGAGGAGGAAGATACCAATAATTGTGGCGAACGCCAGGTCGTAGCTGCCGTTGCGGTCATGTATCGCTCCGGCCAGCCACGGCCCTCCACCAATCGAGACTATAGTCGCCATCTGGATCACACCCATCAAACTGCCGAACTCTCGCAGCCCGAACATCTCCTGGACCACCAGCACGATGAGCGCGCCGAGGCCCCCGAAGCCCAGTCCAAACACGAATATTCCCGTCCACATGACCGCTGCGTTTCCCGGTGTGATCATCAGGCCAACGCCTACAGCCTGAAGAGCGACACTTACAGCCGTCATTTTTCGTGCTGAGAAGCGCTCGGTTGATCTGCCAAATGCCAGCTTTGAACCGATGCCCATCGCAGCGATGATCGTGACTGCCGAAGTAGCAACGGCTGGTTCAAAACCGTTTTCACCGAAGTGCTGTCTGAGTTGCGTGAGCACGCCCTGGTAAGTGAACTGTGCAGATGTCAAGCCGACGAGTAGCAGCCAGAACGAGCTGGTCCGCACGGCGGAATGAAGGTTCATCCCTTCCCTTGCGCCTCGGCCCCCTCCCGGCAATGAGCGGCGTCCCGTCCTGAGCCGCTCGGAAGCGACATCTTCGGGAGATTCCCTGAGCACGCCCATCGCAACAATCGCCAGGACGAACATGATTACGGCGAATCCAATGTAGGCCCACTCCCATGTTGCGAAGGTGATGATTGCCGCTGCAAATGGCGGCATCGTCACGCCACCGAAGTTGTTCCCGGCAGTGACCGCCCCCATCACCCGGCCGCGTGTCTCGGGGAACCAGAGTCCGACCATCTTGCCGCTCGGAAGAACCGTCGCTCCGGGAAACCCGGCGTAGACCAGGGAGCTAAACAGGTACCAGTGCCAGAGTTCGGAGATCAGCGGCCTCAGTGCAAAGCCGAGGGCGATAAGTAGCAGCGAAACGAACATGACCGGCCGCGTGCCGTATCGGTCTGAGAGTCTGCCTATGAACGGGGCGAGTAGACCAGAGATGAACGCAAACGAAAGCGAAAGGTTGATCTCTGTTTGCGACCATCCGAACTGTTCTTGCAACGCCTCAACAAACTCGCCAAACGAATACTGAGCCATGCCAATGGAGAGGCCGGTGGACAGAAAGACAACCACAGCCACGTAGTAGCCGCGAAACAGGCCGCGCTCTGTTGAGCCATGGGACTGGCTCATGGAATGAACGCCGCTTGCGCCGAAGTCATATCAGCTCCCGGTCTTTTTCTCTCTTTAACGATCAACGCAGTAGGCTCGGAAATTCGACGCGAATCGTGGACCCCGGCAATAGTACCCTCGCAAATCGCTCTTGAGGCCGCGGCATGTTGGTGTTCGTTTGAAAACTTCTTCTTATCTTTAAGCACCATTCTCGACCGGTGACGACTCAGCGTTCGTGCGCCGAATGTATACTCCCGCTGCCGCGGGATTTTCTTGCCGTGGCGCCAACCACGGCCAATCGTATCCGGCGACTTCGGATCAACCTGCCTTAGCATCGGATCAAAACATTGAGAAAAAGCAACATCCGGTCTGCCATCACATCAGGCAGCAAAGTGTACGGTCTCACCGTCACGTTTCCTGAGCCAACGCTGGCCGACTGGGCCGGATATCTCGGCTTCGACTTCCTGCACCTGGATATGGAGCACGGTGTTTTCGACTGGGAGTCGGCAGAGATGATGTGCAGGGTCGCAGATATGCACGGACTGTCCTGCACGGCTCGAATTCCAAACACCGAGACCGATACGATTCTTCGCGCCTTCGACCGGGGCCTGATGGGGATACTGTGCCCGCACGTTGACGGCGCTGAGCAGGCGGCTCGCATTGCACGCGCATCCCGCTTCGGCCCCGAAGGAGAACGCAGCTTTGGCACATCCCGCGGTCGCGACTACGGTCTGACAGGCAAGTCTCCAGCCGAGTACATGGCAGAGTTCAACGCCGAAGTCACAGTCGCCATACAGATCGAGACGAAGCACGCGGTGGACACCATCGATGAGATTCTCAAAGTCGATGGAATCGACCTCATCACGTTTGGGGCGCAAGACCTTGCACAATCGCTCGGGCATCCCGGTCACCCGGACCACCCGGAAGTGCTGGCTGCCATGGACCACGTTGTCTCACGGGTAAGAGCGGCCGGCCGCGTGATGGCCGGCGACGTGGAGCACAGCGTGAACCTGGTGCAGTGGATGCCCAACAGACTCAAGGAATGGCTGGCCGAAGCAAGGTCACACTGAGCCGAAATTAGATCCCGTAGGTCAAACAGTTGGAGGAACGAACATAATGCCTCTCACGCCCGCAACCACCCAGACAAAGTTCGAGCCGGTCCCGTACTGGGCAAAACTACCGATGGGCGTCAGTTTCTTCGGTGACGCGACTGCTGTCGCAGTCGACTCCAAAGACCATGTGTATGTCTTCAATCGCGGGACCGACCCGATTGCAGTGTTCGACCCGGACGGCAACTTTGTCCGTGGGATGGGGCACGGTCAGTTCACCCGGCCGCACGGCATCGAGATAGATGCCGATGACAACCTCTACCTCGTCGACGATGATGGCCACTACGTCCAGAAACGGACAAACTCGGGCGAGGTCATATTCACGCTCGGGACCCCGGGAAAGCCCGCGGAGTGGCAGGGCGGAGGTATGTTCAACCGTCCTACCGACATCGCAATTCACCCTGGGTCCGGAGAGCTATTTGTATCGGACGGCTACGGCAATTCACGAGTCCACCGATTCGACAAAGACGGAGAACACATTCTTTCGTGGGGTGAGTCCGGCACGAGACCGGGGCAGTTCAGTCTTCCGCACAACATCACCATGCTCGGGAATGACCGTGTTGTCGTCTGCGACAGGGAGAATTTTCGGCTCCAGGTATTCACGCTCGACGGCGAGTTCGTCGACCAGTGGCACATCCATCACCCGATGTCGATCACAAACGGTAAGAACGGAGACACGAGCCTGTACGTCGGTGAGATGATCCCGCCGTCTGTGCAACGCGGTGTTCGCAACCTTGGCGCGAGGGTCGCCGTGCTTAGCGAAGATGGAGAATTCATTCAGCATGTCGGTGCGCCATTACCGGGCCTTGGACCAGATCAGTTCACCGCGCCACACGGCATTGCGACCGATTCGCTGGGCAACTTCTACGCAGCGGAAGTCGCATGGACAAACTACTTCTCACGTCCGGACAATTCCGGACTCGATACACCACCGCTCGGCGAAGTGGTGAGCCTGAGAAAGTGGCGACGAGTCAGCGGATAGTCAGATCGCTCTTTCGCAACAGATGCCATCCTGAGCCCGCCGAGGGATGAGCGAACCAGGAGTACAAGAAAATGCCAGGACCGGTAACAGCCAGCACAAAATTCGAGCCAGAATTCGGGTGGGCGAAACTGCCGCATCCGATGAACTTTCAAGAGGCCACATCGGTCGCCGTCGACTCGCAGGACAACGTCTACGTGTTCAACCGTGGCAAATGGCCGGTGATGATCTTTGACCGCGCAGGTAACTTCCGAAACGACTGGGGAGACGGCGTGTTCGATCGCCCGCACGGCATCCGTACCGACGCTGACGATAACCTTTACTGCATCGACGACCTGGCGCACATGGTCGAAAAGCGCACCAGGGACGGCGAGTTGCTGATGCGGCTTGGCGAACGTGGCAAGGCGGCGGAGCGGCAGGAAGGTGATCCGTTTAACCGTCCCACCGACGTTGCCGTTCACCCGAAATCCGGCGACATCTATGTCTCGGACGGTTATGGCAACTCCCGCGTTCACCGGTACGACAGGGATGGCAAGCACCTGCTGTCGTGGGGCGAGCCTGGCTCGCGTCCCGGCCAGTTCAGCCTGCCGCACAACATTGCAATGGTCGGTGACGATCGGGTTATCGTGTGTGACAGGGAGAACTTCCGGCTGCAGGTGTTCACGCTCGACGGTGAGTTTGTCCAACAGGTCATTGCACACCGCCCGATGGCAATCTACTCGGGCCGTCATGCAGACTCAAACATCTATGTGGCAGAGGCAGGAGCGCCACCGGTGCAGGCGGGCGTGAAGCGGCTCGGTCTGGATGTCGTGATCTACGACAGCGAGTTCAACGAGGTCGGCCGCTTCGGCAATGAGCTTGGCGGCGAGGGTGCTGACCAGTTCCTTGCGCCGCACGGCATGGCCGTGGATTCAGAGGGCTCGGTGTATGTCGCAGAGGTCTCTTACACCGCATACGGCTCCCAACTGGACCCACCGCGCGAGGTTCCATCGCTGCGTAAGTGGAAACGTGTGAGCGGATAGGCAGCAGAACATCAAGGTCGTCCCGCCACAATAAGTCCCTTGTGGTTCGGCGATGACAAAAGGTCGCCTCGCACAGCAGACTCACCGCGATAACTAACCAAAAGGACCTTAAAAAAGTGTTGGCGCTCAGGTACTACGGTAACAAAGACATCAGGCTCGAAGACATCCCAGCCCCTGAGCCGGGGGCTGGCGAAGCTCGCGTCCGCGTTACTCACACCGGGATATGCGCCACGGATATAGAAGAGTGGCAGTTTGGCCCGCTTTGGGTGCAGCACGGCAGCCCGAATGCCCTCACAGGCCGCCAGACACCGCTCACGCTCGGGCACGAAATCACAGGCCACGTCGAAAGTGTCGGGGCCGGAGTGACCGGAATTCGCGCCGGAAATCGAGTCGTTGTCCACGATGTCATTACATGCGGGACCTGCTTCTGGTGTCTGCGCGGCCAGCAGGCGGTGTGCCCGAACATGGCGGTCGCAGGACTATCCGCCGACGGCGGTCTCGCTAAGTTCGTTGTCTGGCCGGCCGATCAGCTGGTCCCGATACCGGACATCGTGTCCGACGAAGAGGCTGCTCTCGTGGAGCCGTGCACTGTCGCCGTGCGCGCAGTCCGCAACTCCGGCGTGATGGCAGGAGACACCGTCGCCGTCGTTGGCGCCGGAACCGTCGGCCTGTTGACCATCCAGACGTTCCGGGCAGCCGGGGCGCGGGTTATTGCGGTGGATATACGTGACCAGAGTCTCACTGCTGCAAAGTCGCTCGGAGCAGACCACACGGTGAATACAGCCGGTGGAAACGTCGAAGCAGAACTCCTTGATCTGACCAATGGCGTTGGACCGGACATAGTCGCCGAAACTGCCGGGGCAGCGCAGACACCGGTGGACGCCATCAAGTGGACGCGCCGAGGCGGGACGACCGTCCTTGTCGGCATCTACTCGGCGACACCCCAGATGAACTTCAACGACATAGTCGGCTTCGAGCGAAAGGTTGTCGGTTCCGTGGCGGTGGGACCGGGAGACATGGCCGCGGCCGTTGAGATGATCGGTTCGGGCCGGGTCAAGGTGAAGAGTTTGATAACAGCTAAGATTCCGCTCGACCGGGCTATCGAAGATGGCTTCAAGCGGATGCTTGAGCCGGAGAAAGACGTCTTCCGGATACTGATCACACCCTGAGTCCGATTCGAACACATCGAAAAACAGGAGAAAAAAATGCACTACCAGGACGAGCGAACGAGCGGATGCAGGATCTCTGATTCGTGGACCTACCGCGGACTAAAAACCGTTGTGCTCGAGAACGAATTGGTGCGCGTGATCGTGCTTGCAGACAAGGGTGCAGACATCTACTCGTTCGTCCACAAGCCGACCGATACCGAGTTCATGTGGCGCTCTCCCTGGGGAGTTCGCAATCCTGCGCTTACGGTCCCGTCGACCGGCGACGCTACCTCCATCTGGCTCGACTTTTATGAGGGCGGATGGCAGACCGCCGTTCCGCATGGTGGATATCCAGACACGTTCGCCGGTGCGGATATGGGACTGCACGGCGATGTGAACACCATTCCTTGGGACGCGACGATCGTCGACGATTCTCCTGAAAAGGTTTCTGTGCGGTTCGCAGCTAAGAGCGTACGGACGCCGTTTGCCATCGAAAAGACGCTCACACTGGTTTCCGGCTCACCCATGCTCCGCCTCGATGAGACACTAACCAATGAAGGCGGAGAGCCGCTGAGCGCGGTGTGGCTGGAACACATTGCAGTTGGACCACCGTTCCTTTCAGGCAATACACGACTCTATGTACCCGACTGCAAGGTGCTGAGCCATCCTGAGCCGGTCGACGCGAACTCGAAGTTGAAATCGGCACACGAGGGTCCGTGGCCTATGGTTCCACTTGCAGCGGGCGGCGAGACCGACTTTTCGCGCATTCCTGGACCAGACGACCGCTCGCTGGACTCGGCATATATGACCGAAATGCCCGAAGGCTGGTATGCGCTCCACAATCCGGACAGCGGAGTCGGCTGGGCAGTTTCGTATCCGGCCGAGGTCTTCAAGTACCTGTGGTTCTGGCGAAATTTTGCCGGCGGTATGGGCTATCCGTGGTATGGACGCTGCTACAACCTCGGTCTCGAGCCGTGCACAAGTTTCGACAGTGGCGGGGTGAAGCAGGCAGAGGAGAACGGCACAGCACTCCAGGTCCCAGCCGGAGAGAGCGTGAGCGTGACGATCCACGCCGGTGCGTTTACGGGGTCAGGCGAAGTCACGCGGGTATCACCGGAAGGCAACGTGCAGTTCTAAGCGATGCTTCTAGCGTGTGCGACCCCGACCGCCGTTTTTGTCCTCCCAACCGAAGCGGAGGGACTTTCCTGATCCTGAGCGGTCACCCGCGAGATTCTGAATCAAGTTGGCTCTCTTCAAATCCCGTCTACCCCGTGGGGGGTTCGGTACGCGAAAGGGTGGTACCGATCTGCTTGACCACTGAACAATGAACACTCAACGAATGTCGCAATATTACACCTGGACGGGAAGTCCGGCTCTCCCCCGTCTCCACCATGGACATAGGCTGTAGGCAACGGAGTTCACAAGCGAATTCCTTCCGATAGTTCGATCGGCGAATGTCGTCGAGCACAACTCGCCGGGCACGGCTTTCGGTGATGCTCTCAAGCCGTCGTTTGACTATACGCAGAGTGGTTTGAACGCATTCTGGTTACAGTACCGCTCGATCGAATTGCGCTGGGCTGAGGAAGAAAGGTTGCCGACCCGTTCTTCAGTCGAAACACGGATCTGTTCGCCGACGCGTTGCGACTCACTGATCCTCACTCGCGTTGTCTTTCTGTGGCCAGAGTGGATCGGGCTACATCAGCAAACACTCGGCAAAGGCGTTCTTCTTCCGAAGATGAGTCAACGTGGTCGTTCACCTCCAAGTTGGACTTTGGCAGACCGTGGAAGGAGCTGTCGTAATCGTCAGACGGTCGAGTCTCAGAAACATCGTTCAATGCCGGCCATCGTCACCACCACCGCTTCGAATAGATCGACTCGGATTGACGCGATATGGTTTCACTAACCGGTTCTGAGTTATTGAGTCGGCGGAACAGTACGGATTGTGGAGTCAGACAACTTGTGACGTGGTGCCAATCTGGGGCGAGAGTGACTCTTATTGACCTGCCTTCAGAACCTGTACAACTCGTCGTGTTAGTTCGGTCATCATCTTGAGTTCTGGCATGACGGTCTGTGGGACCGGTGGTCCGTAGCCCGGTGAGCCATGCGCCCGGACCGGGTTGTACTTCAGTCTCCATTGATATGTCAGTATGTGCACCTTCAACCCCCCCCGGGTTTTCATTGATGAAATTTCGATAAGATCACTCATCCCGAGTGGTACATGAACGCTCTCATGTTGGGCCTGCCAGGCGCGTCAGGCTGTTTGTTTAAACACGCCGGACCGCCGGAAGCAGACGGTGGACTAACCGAACTGCCGAATGCGAATTGACTCGCAGAATATTTGACCTGATTCCGAGCTGATCAGGTCACTATTACGAGTGAATAAATGATCGGAAGTAGCCTGTTTTGCAGTAGTGTTGCGGGGCGAACCGTGACGCGTTGATATCGCACCAACTCATGGAGCCCAATCTAAACAGGGGTAACTGCATCAGCCGATGAGCACACACGACACAACTGGAAATGTCCTTACAGTTCTTGGCCCGGTCGACCCGGATGAACTCGGGGTCACACTCACACACGAACACCTGCTTATCGACCTCAGTGTGGTTTTCGTCGAACCCGACAACGAGAACGAACGCCATCTGGCGGAAATGCCGGTCAGTCTTGGCAACCTGGGTTGGATACGCGTCAACTGGT
>JAJCYY010000074.1 GCA_029262735.1 Chloroflexota bacterium
GATCGCCAATCCCCTCTCCCGCTTGCGGGAGAGGGCTAGGGTGAGGGTCTTTTCGGCTTGAGATCAAGCTGATTCTCTTGCACGAACGACCCACCCTCTGACTCCCTCCCTGACAGGGAGGGAGAAATACCGCCTCCACAACACATCTAACTCTCTCCCGCAAGAGGAGAGAGGATTTGGAAACAGCTCAACCTCTTACACATGCCACTTATTCACGATAACGAACACATACCGCTGACGGCCGGTCGGACGCTGTTCGACTATGCCGACGACGTTGCTGTCCGCGTTCCTACCTCATGCGGCCGTACCGGTGAGTGCCATGAGTGCATCGTCGAGGTTAAACGCGGCAAAGAGGCGCTGAGTGACCTGACCGAGGCCGAGAACTTTCTGCGCGGGAACTACCGGCTCGCATGCCAGGCTGCCGTGCAGGACATCACTGCCGAGATCGAGTTCGCGGTACTGCGCCGACAGCCTCGCATCCTTACGAAAGGCGTGCAGCGGGGCGACATCGAGCCGCAACCGCTCGTCTACCGCGAAGGCGACGACGTGATGTTTCTCGGCCCAGACGGCCCAAGAAAGATTGACAGCTACAGGGGGCGCATCCTCGGGCTCGCAGCGGACATCGGCACGACCACGGTTGTGATGAACCTCGTCGACCTGGAGTCGGCGAAGACCATCTACACCGCATCTTTCGAGAACCCGCAGCGATTCGGTGGCTCTGACGTGATGAACCGCATTTCGTACGACGGGGGCAAGTTCAGGGGCGAGATGCTTGCCGTGATGTTGTCGTCGATCAATTTTGAGATCGGTGAGATGGTCAAAAGCCTGAAGATCAGGCGTCGGCAGATATACGAGCTGGTCGTTGTCGGCAACGCAACAATGCGCGAAATCTTCTTCGGCCATGACGTCCAGCCGATCGGCCAGAAACCGTACAAGTCGCCGGTTGAGCTGGAGTTCCTGGAAGGCAAGCGCGAGACGACGGCGCTGAACGTGCGGGCTGGCGATCTCGGCGTTCGAATTCACCCGGAAGCCAACGTTTATGGAGGGCCGCTGATCGGGTCGCACGTTGGCGCTGACGTTGCGGCAGACCTGCTTGCGATCGGCATGGAGAAGCAGGAGGAGCCGGTCATCCTGGTGGACGTTGGAACGAACACCGAGGTAATCGTGGGAAACAAGGACCGGCTGCTTGCTGCGTCATGTCCTGCGGGACCGGCGTTCGAGGGTGGTGAGGTTACCTACGGCATGCCGGGATACGATGGCGCGGTTGAAAGGTTCAGGTTCAACGGTAGCGATGAGCCGGAGATCGATGTGATCGGTGACTCGGAGCCTTCCGGTATCTGCGGCTCCGGGCTGATCGACCTGCTGGCGGAACTTCGTCGCACTGAGCGTATGACGGAGCTTGGTCAGTTCGAGCCGGGGACCAACGAGTTCAAGTTCCACGAGGAAAACGGACTATCGGTTTCCAGGGCCGACGTGTCTGCGCTGGCACAGGCGAAGGCTGCGAACTTCTGCGGCCAGTCGATTGTGCTGCGGAAGTACGGCTTGCACCTGAGCGACTACACGGCGCTGTACCTTGCCGGTGGATTTGCGAACTACGTCGATGCCTCGAATGCGCGCGATATCGGGTTCATCGCCGGTATGCCGCTCGACAAGATAGTGAAGGTGGGAAACGCCTCGTTGGAAGGGGCGACGATCATGCTGCTATCAGGGCCAAAGCGTCGCGAGATGGAGGATTTCGTGAAGGGGATCGAGCACGTTGAGCTGGAGACGACGCCTGACTTTTTCGAGCTGTTCGTCGAAGGCTGCCAGTTCAAGCCGATGCCCGAGCCAGCAGCGGGCTAGGGTGGCAAGGTTGTCAGGGAGGGAGAATTGCTCGACTTCAAATGACCTCTGAAACCTTCGATACGCCAGCAAGACGGCTTATCCTGGCCCTTGCCGTAGCTTTCGGGCTCCTGTTCATCGCCGCCGCTGTCCATAATGAACAGGTTGATGTGTTTGGAGAACCGCCGTACCCGGTGTATCTGCTCAGGCAGGTCTTTTTCGAGTCGATTGCCCAGCCCTTCTACCTGTTCGTAGCCGTTTTTCCTGTGGCCGCGGGTGCCTGGGTTGGAGTGGGTTGGGTCCGGCTGGTATCGGGCGGGCCGCCTCTTGTTTCAACCGTTCTGCCGTACGGCGCGTTCACATATATCAGGGTGTCGAACGGGGAGTTGGTCGGGTATCACACGTCGCTTCATCAACTAGCGTCCCCGCAGCACGGGATGGAGTGGATGCTGCCTGGCTTGCTGTTGATCACGGCGGGCGGACTTGTGTCGCTAGCGTGGAGAGCCGGGCCGGGCACCGCGATTGCAACAGTGGGTCTCATTGCGACGGCGATTGGCTGGACGGTGACTGAACGGGCAGGCCAGTTCGTGATCGATGACCGGGCTCTGATGTCGTTTCCAACTTCCGCCCTGCTGTTCGGCTACTACATCGGGTGGATCGGAGTATCTGTTGGGGCGGCGAGTGCGCTACAAAGATGGTTTAGCAATTCAGCCGCAACCACTGCCGATTGATCCGATCTCATTTCCTCCCGAGTCAGAGCGAAGAACGGGGATTGCACATCCACCGACCTGCCTACCGGAATCGTCCTCCTGGTTGGTTTTGATCGCGATGCGCCGGCAGCCTCGATTGCACTCGATCCGACCTCTATCGCTGAGGGGCCGTGAAACGTATCCTGCCGTTAGACCACCGCAAACTCCCACAGTGCCGGATGCATATCTGGCGGCAAGTGACACTGAGATATGGCGTCAGGAATGTCGGCAGAGCGGCTGAATCACATCGACAGTCTGCTCAATGAGAGATACATCGAACCAGGAAAGATCTCCGGGGCGCTGACACTCGTCGCCCGGCACGGAGAGATCGTTCACTTTTCCACGCTCGGCCAGATGGATGTCGAACGAGACAAGGCGACCGAACGAGACACGATCTACCGCATCTACTCAATGACCAAGCCGATCACCTCGGTGGCCCTGATGATGCTGTTCGAGGAGGGACGCTTCCAGCTCAGTGACCCGCTGCACGAGTACCTTCCGGAATGGGCGAGCGCACAGGTATATGTCAGCGGCGATGACGGAGAATTTGAGACGCGCCCGCCGGACCGCCCGATCACCGTCAGGGACCTGCTGACGCACCAGTCCGGGCTGGGGTACGGGGCAACACAGTCCAATCCGGTTGACGCCGCTCACGGAAAGCACGCCAATCACTCAACGTTCGGCGCCCCGCTGAGCGAGTGGTCTGCGGCCCTGAGCAAGCTGCCGCTGCTCTTTTCGCCCGGAACTGCCTGGAACTACTCGGTTTCGACCGATCTCTGCGGATACCTGGTTGAAGCGATCTCCGGGAAGCCGTTCGACAGGTTTCTGCGAGACAACATCTTCGAGCCGCTGGGGATGATCGATACCGGGTTCTACGTTCCGGACGAAAAAATCGCCCGGTTTGCGACTTGCTACGAGCCCGACGGCGCCGGGGGAATTTTGCTGCAGGACGATCCCGAGACCAGCAAATACCGCTCCAATCCTGCTCTTTTTTCAGGCGGTGGCGGGCTGGTTTCGACAGCAACCGACTACTACCGGTTTTGCCAGATGTTGCTTAACGGCGGGTCATTTGGCGACAACCGGCTCCTTGGCAGGAAGACCATCGATCTCATGACGCGCAACCACTTGACGGACGGCGCAATGCTCGCGGACATGGTGGCACCGGCCTCACGTGTGACCAATCCCGTATTTGCCGGTTTGGGTTTCGGGCTTGGATTTGCCGTGCTGATGGACCCTGCGAAATCCCAGGTTTCGGGGTCGGTCGGCAGATATCACTGGTCAGGTGCAGCGAGCACTTATTTCTGGATCGATCCTGTCGAGGACCTGGCAGTGGTGTTTCTGTCCCAGCTATTGCCCGGCGCATATCCAATTCGGCCCAC
Source organism: Chloroflexota bacterium (assembly GCA_029262735.1). Taxonomy (GTDB): domain Bacteria; phylum Chloroflexota; class Dehalococcoidia; order Lucifugimonadales; family Lucifugimonadaceae; genus JAJCYX01. Next base: position 3,950 of record JAJCYY010000074.1, read on the forward strand.
GCTCCAGGCAATGGTCGACTCGGCTATCGAAGACTAGCGGGCTGCGTGGCTGCACCCTTCACTACCGGGGCGCAGCAAGCGGCGCAACTACCAGATTTCCGGCACCCGCCACAAAAGAAAACGGCCGGGTGATTAGCTCACCCGGCCGTTTGTTTTATCTGTTTTCCGAGTATCTACGCCAGGGCCTTGTCGAGCCTCTGTGCCAGGACACTCTTCGGAACTGCGCCGACAACCTGGTCGATGGGGCTGCCACCCTTGAATATGAGCAGGGTCGGAATGCTTCGCACGCCGTACTTGGCCGAAGTCTGCGGATTGAAGTCAACGTTCAGCTTCGTGAACTTGACCTTGCCGTCGTACTCCGTGGCCAGCTCGTCAACAACAGGCGCAATCATCTTGCACGGTCCACACCACTCTGCCCAGAAGTCCACGAGAACCGGGACATCCGAGTCGATCACACTGGCCTGGAACTCCGCGTCATCTACGTTTACTGGCTTTGACATTGATTCTTTTTCCTCTTCAGAAAATCCCAAACACAGGATTCTTGCCGAATTGCTCGTGCTTGTTCGGCGATTCACATAGTTAGATACCAATTCACCGTTTGAGGTTCAGTTCAGCGACCCATTAGCCTGATATCTGCCCGAAAGTCCCAGGCCCAGCCAATGGCCGCCGAAACCCTGCTATGACGCTACAAAGGGCAGACCGGGGCGCTCAGTCCGCTGCAACCTCCGTTCTGCTACTAACCGGAACCTTGATAAGAGTAACACTGCGTAGTTCAAGACCGGGTACGGATGGCGACGGGTCAGGGTCCGTGCTGTCCTGCATTGCGGACGCGATACTTGCGAATAGCTCAGTTGCAGCTACGAAGCCGCTGTGTGGCATGTCCAGGACTGCGAAACCTGTTAGCACTTCTGTGCCGCCCACGGTGACGATACGCACCCTGTCGCCCGCCTCTATTCCCGCCCTGTCTGCATCTGCGCCGTTCAGATGGACAACTTCGTCGCGTTCTGCGTAGTTCATCTCGCCGCGGCGCAGCACACTCATGTCCCGCTCAGGCTGATGAAGGACTCGACCGGGGACCAGCGTAAGGCCGCCAGACGGTCGTTCAGGAGACTTCATCTCGAACTCCATGTCGGCGAACTCTGGAAGCTGCTGATCCCCGCTTTCTGCGAACAGCACCGGTGTGCCGTCGTGATCGCCGTTAGGGCACGGAGCCTGCAGCCCCTTCGAGACGAGTCGCTCGTACGAGATGCCAGCGTAACCTGGGACCGCTCGTCGAATATCCGCGAATACGCTCTCCGGCGAACCGAAATCGAAGCCAGAAACGCCCATCGCCTTCGCCAGTGCCGAAATGAGCTCCCACCCGGCAGACTCGCCGTGTTTGCGCTCGGCGGCCTGCCGCACCTGCTGAACTCTTCTCTCGAGGTTGGTGACCGTTGATGTTTGCTCAGCGTATGTTGCGGCGGGGATCACCACGTTAGCTGCGGCGGTCCACGGTGAGTCGAAAACGGCGGAGACAGCAAGAAAATCGAGTGAGCCGAGTGCGTGAGATACGTCGCCATATGCGCTCAGATTGGCGTCCATGCCGTCTGCCATCACTATTGCAGCCTTGATCTGGCCGGAACGCATCCTGTCGAATAGTTCCCCAACGCCGGCGCCCTGCTCAGTCGTAATAGAGACCGACCACAGGTCCTCCATCGCCGACCTGTCAGCGGCGGAAGTTATCGCACGTCCACCCGGGAGAGCGTTCGGCGCGCAGCCAACGTCCCATGAACCCTGCGTGTTTGCGCCTGCGAACAGCGGGTATATGCCTCCGCCCTTCTGGCCGATGTTTCCACAGAGGAGGGCCAGGTTGATTACGGCGTCAGTGAGCAAGGAGCGGCGATCTTTGCCGATGGTATCTGCACCGAACAGCGCTGCCGCCGGTGAGTTCTCGGCATAGGTGCGAGCCGCGCGGCGCACCCGGTTCTCATCGACGCCGCACACTTCCGCCACTCTGCCAGGATCGAAGTCCCAGAGCGACTGCTTCAGCTCGTCGGCATCCTTCGAATCGTCGGCAGCCGCCTCCCTGTGCTCCAGAGACTCGTCTGAGATAACTCTCGCCATGCCTGCGACCAGGATGTGCTCCGTGCCGGGAAGGACCTTCAGCCACTCGGTTGCGTAGCGCGTCAGCTCCGTCTCACGTGAGTCGATGACGATGATCTTTGCGCCCGCGCGTGCCGCCTTCTTCACCGGAACTGCGAGAACGTTCTGCTCCTCGGTGGGATTTCCGCCGATGATGACGATGCATTTCGCATTTTCAAGATCCCAGATCGGATTCGTCGCTCCGGTGGTCCCGAGCCGGTCTCGCATGACGGCGAATACTTCCGGAATGGTATTCAGGCCGGAGTCGACATTGTTCGTTCGTAGTCCGGCCCGGGCGAACTTCCCGGCGACGTAGTTGTCCTCGTTCGAGCCGCGAGGGGATGCGATGAGTGCGACTTCGGACGGTGAATACCGCTTGAGCGCCTCGGCAATGCTGTCGATCGCAGCGGCGGTTTCGACTTTCTTGAGCATTCCGGCTTCGCGGATGTACGGGGACTTCAGCCGGTTCTTGCTGTTCGGGTAGTCGTATGCGAACTTGCCCTTGAAGCAGGCCTGCCCGCGATTGGCTTCCCCGGAGAGGTCTCCCCGGAACCGGATCACCTTGTCGAAGCGGTTGACCTCAGCGACCATCTCACAGCCGACCGCGCAGTTCGTGCAGACGGTTGGGACCTGTGTCTGCGCCTTTTCCCACTTGTAGTCCCGCTCGACCAGTGCGCCGGTGGGACAAACGTCTATACATGCGCCGCAGAACTCGCAGCCGGACTCGAGCAGCGAAGTGCCGTGTGACGTGCCGACAAGTGCAACACCGGAGCGGCTGGTGAGAGTCAGGGCGGTGTCGAATCGCACTTCTTCACAGACACGCACACAACGGGCGCAGACGATGCAGAGGTTGTAGTCACGATCGTAGAACGGGTCGTCGGTATGAATCGGCAGGTTACGGCGGTGGTAGTTGAGCGGCGTTCGCAGGTCTAGCTCCAGCATCCGGACGGTGTCCTTCAGCTCGCAGCGCTCGTTCTTCGGGCAGATCGTGCAGCGGTCTGTGACGGCGACGTGGCGCTGGCAGATGTCCTGGGGGCCACACAGCTCGATGCGGTGGCAGGTGAGGCAGCCATGCGGATGTTCTGACATGAGCATCTCGATGATGCCCTGCCGAATACCGACGATCTCTTCCGAGTTAGTGGTGATCTGCATGTCGGCTGCAGCGGGCAGCGTGCACGACGCGGTGGTCATCTTCCTACCGCCGCTCTCGCTGTCGACGATGCAGGCACGGCAGGCGCCGTACGGCTTCATCTCAGGGAAGTAACAGAGGTAAGGAATGTAGATGCCGGCATCGATCGCAGCCTGCAGGACCGTCTGGCCCGGCTTTGCAGAGACCTCTTCGCCGTCTATGGAAAATGTTATGTCGTCAGGCATCGAGTGTTCCTGCTACGTCTGTCGGCGTTATGCATCGATCCAAGTATCCAGCGGAAAAACCGTAGCTCCATCGTTCCAGCGCCAATGAGAAAAGTTACGGGCGAGTCCTCGTTGGCATGATCATCGAGCCGTCTCCGAACGAGCCGGATGGCTCCAGCGAGCCTGTCATGCGCTCCTTGAACTCATCACCGAAGTACTGGAGCGCCGATGAGACAGGGTTGTAGCCGAGCTGTCCGTGACCGCACAGCGAGCCGATCTTCATGTTGGTGCCGACCTTCTCGATAAGCTCGAGATCACCCGGCCGTGAATCGTTCTTGCACATCCTGTCGAGGACTTCCAGCATGTGCGTGTTCCCCAGTCGACACGGGAAACACTTGCCGCACGATTCGAACTGCGTGAATGCGATCAGCCCTCGAATAAGGTCGACAACATCCGTGGTCTCGTTCCCGACGATGATGCCACCGGAGCCGAGTATCGCTCCTGCCTTGGACATCTCATCGAAGTCGATCTGTACGTCGAAGGCTTCAGCGCCGAGCACTCCTCCCAGCGGACCGCCTGTTTGCAGCACTTTTATGTGATCGCCGCCCGTCACGCCCCCGCCAATGTCTTCGATCACCTGCCGGATGGTCATGCCCATTGCGACTTCGTACATTCCGGGGTGCTTGATGTGACCGGTGAGGCAGACGATTGCGGTGCCGGACGAGGTTTCCGTGCCGGTCGATTTGAACCAGCTTGCGCTGTTGGTGACGATTGAGGGCACGTAGGCGATGGTCTTGACGTTGTTGATGTTTGTCGGCTTCTGCCACAGACCGGCGGCGGCAGGAAACGGAGGCTTGAAGCGCGGCGTCGAGCGTTTACCTTCTATCGCCTCCATCAGCGCCGTCTCTTCACCTGCAACGTAAGAATCTCCGGTGAGCGAGACCTCCATCTCGAACGAGAAGCTGCTGCCAAGGATGTTCTTGCCGAGCAGTCCAGCATCGTAGGCGTCTCGGATTGCCTTGCGCGTCGCCTCGATCGGGATCTCGTGACCCTGCCGGATGAAAACATAGCCATGAGTCGAGTTGGTGGCATAGCCGTTGATGATCAGGCCCTCGATCAGCATGTGAGGGTCGTTTTCGAGGATGCCCTTGTCGTTAAATGCGCCGGGGTCGCCTTCTTCGCAGTTGCAGAGGACGTACTTCACAGGCGCGGTGCTGGGCGCGAGGAAGCTCCACTTGAGGCCGGTCGGGAAGGCTGCGCCGCCGCGCCCCCTCAGGCCTGATGCTTTTACCTCATCGACGATGCTCTCAGGTGTCTGCTCGTTCAGTGCCTTGTTCAGCGCGGTATAGCCGCCGTTTGCGATGTAATGGAGCAGGCTGCGAGGGTTCGTCGTACCGAAATTCTTCGTGACGATGCGGGTCTGCTTGCCGAAGGTGTCGAGGTCTTCAATGTGTGGCAGACCGTCTGGCCCGGTCCCACGGTCACCCCAGTACGCGAAGGCATCATCGGTGACCGGCTGGCCGCCCTTGACGTGTTTTTCGACGATCTCAGCGGCCAGTTCCGGTGTTACGTTGCCGTAGAGAACACGTGGTGCGCCGGGCATCTGCACATCGACGATCGGCTCAAGGTACATGAGGCCAATTGCGCTTACCGGCGTGACGCTGGCCTCAACACCGGAGGACTGGACCGCTTCCTTGACACTGGCCAGCACTTCGTCCGAGCCCGCCGCCTGGCCAGATGTTCCGCCCTGGACTCTGATCCACGGCTTCCCAGAATCGGACAGCTCTGCCCACCGGGTGTTCGCTCTTTCGACCAGTTCCTCGAATGTTGAGGGCATTTACGGGTCCAGTTAGTGAGATTCGCTGTTGCTGCGCAGGCTCGATGCGAGCTTTGCCGCCGATTCCGGCGTCACGCGGCCCTTCATGATGTGGTCGACCGCAATTACGGGAGCGTTTGCACAGGCTCCCAGGCATGTGCTGTAGCGGAGCGTTACGGTGCCGTCTTCGGTCGTGGCCTCTTCCTGTACACCAAGCTGATCCTGAACCGCCTTGATCACGTTCTGTGCGCCGAGCAGGTGGCAGCTTGGTCCCCAGCAAACGTCGAGCGTGAACTTTCCCGGCGGCGTGAAGCGGAAGTTGGTGTAGAACGAGGCGACGCTCCAGACCTCGTTGATTGAGGTCTTCGAGAAGTCAGCGACCTCTTCGATCGCTTCGTCCGGGATGTAGTGAAGCGTGTCCTGCACAGCCAGTAAAGATGAGAGCACCGTAACGGTTGGCTGTTGCTGCAATGAGAGAGCGTGTCGAACGCGCTCTCGCAGCCTGGTGCTGGTTTCGCGGCTGGCAGTCGTCAACTGTCTGTCTCGCTGGTTAAGGGTTTGGCTGAGATTGGTCGCCATTGAGAATTCGATCACAATCCTAGCAAGTGTTGGCTTGAGCAACAACGTTTGAGGAACGGATTGAGTCCTAAACGACCGGTGAAGTTCCGCCGTCCACGTTCAGCGATGCGCCGGTGATGTAACTGGCTCGCTCGGAGCACAGGAACGCAATGGCTTCGCCAGCCTCTCTTGCCTCGCCGATTCTGCCCATCGGCACGTTGGCGCCGACGCTTTTCCAGTGGTCATCCAGCGAGTAGGAGGCGTCTTTAGCGTTCATCGCCTCCCACCGAACGCGGTGCTGTCCGCTCTTGAGCACGCCGACGCAGACCGTGTTGACGCGGATGTTCTCAGGCGCGAACTCCTTTGACCATGCCTTGGTCAGGGATATCCCTGCGGCGCGGGAAAGCGAAGTCGGCTGGGTGCCGGCTCCGGACGCCTTTCCGCCGGGTGTGGTCGTGTTGACCACGGCACCTGCGGATGACTTTCTCAGGTGCGGCAACGCGTTCCTCATGCAGTAGACGGCTCCGAACACCTTGAGCTGCAGATCCTCGGTGAGTGCCTCATTTGTCATGTCGTCAAGGCGTGCAGCGGACGACGTGCCAGCGTTGTTCACGAGGATGTCGAGACCACCCCACTTCTGAGTGACGGCGTCTACCGCCGCCTTGACCGAGTTCTCATCGCGAACGTCGGTCGAGATCCCGATCACGTCCTCGCTCCCGCTTTCCGTTTTTATCTTTGCAACTGCGGAGTCGAGTTTGGCCTGCGTCCGGGCGATGATCGCTACCTTCGCGCCCTCCCCGGCCATTGCCGTAGCCGCAGCCTGGCCGATGCCGTCACTGCCGCCGGTGATGAACGCAACTTTTCCTGCGAGGCCGAGGTCCATTGGAGTTTTCCTTTAGTTCTGGAATCTGTAGTGAGAGAAGCCGATTGGCTCCGTTAAGATAAATAGCGATCCGGGCGCGGCCGGATTATAGCTGGCGGAATGAGTGCTGACCCTCGGTGTCTTTTTAAAAGCGGCGACGATAGAATCGTTCTCCTGTGGCTGGCGTGTCGCCGTCGATAATTCAGTCGCTTTGCAGCCGCGGATTCGCAACCCTGACCTGACACTAACCGAATGCACGATGACTCCTGACAATCCTGGCGACAATGCACCCCGATTCCAACCGCTGAGCGTTCCCCGGCGAACCGTGATGGGCCCAGGGCCCAGTTCCGCTAATCCAGCCGTGCTCCGCGCAATGTCGTTACCCGTGATCGGATACCTCGACCCGGCGTATTTCGATGTGCTGGACGAAGTCCAGTCGATGCTTAAAGAGGTGTTCAAGACGGAGCAGCAGGCCTTTGCCGTGGCCGGCGCGGGCTCGGCGGGCATGGAAGCAGGATTGCAGAGCATCCTGGAGCGCGGCGATAAGGTGATCGTCTGCTCTTACGGCTACTTCTGCGAGCGGCAGATCCTGATGTGCCAGCGTCTCGGTGCCGAGGTGATTGAGCTGAAATCGGAGTGGGGGAAGGCGTTCGACCCGCAACAGCTCGAGGACGCACTGAAGCAGCACCCGGATACGAAGCTGGTTGTGAGCATTCATGCCGAGACGTCAGCGGGGACTCTGCACCCGGTGAAGGCGATGTCAGAAATAACCCACCGCACCGACGCACTGTTCATGACCGACCTGGTGACCTCTCTTGCCGGATGCGAGGTCGACTTCGATGGCTGGGACCTGGATTTCGCCTACTCAGGCAGCCAGAAGTGCCTTGCCGCTCCCCCCGGAATCAGCCCGGTTGCGCTGTCCGAGCGTGCCCTCGATCACATCAGGGCGCGCAAGACTCTACCGTCTTCCTGGTACCTCGATCTTTCACTCATTGCCGACTACTGGGGCCCGGAGCGCAAACACCATCACACCAACCCGGTGAACATGGTGTACGGGCTGCGTGAAGCCCTGGCACTGACGCTAAACGAGGGTCTCGAGACGCGCTGGCTGCGGCATGAGCGTGTTGCGGCGGCGTTGCGGGCCGGGCTCAATGCGCTTGGATTGGAGTCGCCTGTCGACCCATCTGCCAGGCTGAATCAGCTCACAGTCGTTTCACTGCCGAAGGGCGTGAGCGATGTGAAGCTGCGGGAACAGCTCTTCGAGCAGTACGGGATAGAGGTCGGCCGCGGACTCGGGTTTTTCGCCGGCAAGGTGATCCGCATCGGCCTGATGGGCGAGTCGTGCGTGCCGGCGAATGTGTTCAACCTGCTGAACGCGCTGGAAAAGCTGCTGCCTGAGCATGGCTACGAAACCGGCAAGGGTGTCGGCACCGGCGCGGCCGCAGCAAAGCTGGCCGTGGAGCCTGCGCCGCTTTACTAGAGCGGTTAGTGCCTGCAGATAGCAAGATGTTGGCATCGGTCGTGTGGTGGATTCCGTGTACGATTGCGGCTCCAGAACCGCAGGCTATTCCAGATGACCAGCAAACCCGGTTGGACAGTTCCACTTGAAGATGGTCTCGTTATGCGCGGCGCGACGCCGGGAGACGCTGATCGTCTTTCGGACTACAACGCCGAAATGCACATGGAGCCGGACGAGTATCCCGGCCCGGCATTCTGGATCGGCGAGTGGACGCGGGACCTGCTGACCAAACCGCACCCTCGCATGAAGCTCGACGACGTGATAATTGTCGAAGACTCAGCTTCAGGACAGATAGTCTCGTCCACCGTCTATTTCGATCAGGTCTGGTCATACTGCGGAATCCCGGTGCCTGTCGGCAGGCCGGAGATCGTCTCAACGCATCCCGACTTTCGGAACCGCGGGCTGGTGAGGAAGCAGTTCGAGCTGTTACACCGCTGGGGCGACGAACGCGGTCACCTGGTGCAGGGAATCACCGGTATTCCTTATTACTACAGGCAGTTTGGGTACGAGATGGCGTTGGAGATGCCGCACCCCCGGACTGCCGCCGTTTCTCAGTTGCCAAAATGGAAACCGGGTGAATCGCCGACGGTTCAGCTTCGCCTGGCGAAGCGTTCCGACATGCCGGACATTTTGCGCTTTCAGAGCGGCGCACAGAAACGAGCACTGTTCACTCCGGATTTGACGAGTGAAGACCTGGAGTACCAACTGTTCGACAGGGACCCCAGAAGCGCCACTCACCAGGAGCCGTGGATTATCGGGGACTCTGGCGGCCAGCCGGTTGGCTATGTAGCGATCAAGTCGATATTTCCACTTGAGATCGCGCATGTTTTCGCGTTGGAGTTCGCGGATAGAGGCATGTTCCGCGCCTACACCGAGCCGTTTCTGAAGTCTCTTCGGCAGGTGCTGATCGATCTGCCTGAAGAGGACGAGAAGCCGCTTCAGAAGATTACGGTCGAGTTGCATGAGGGCAACCCGGCGACCGGTTTTCTTGGTGACAGCTTTCACGCTCGCGGCCGAATATATGCCTGGTATGTGAGAACTCCGGAACTGCCGAAACTCCTGATGTTGACGGCGCCGAAGATCGAGGAGCGTCTTGCCGGGTCGGACTTTGATGGTCTGACCGGCGAGAAGCTGATCGGTTTTTATCGAAGTGGGCTGCGGATGAAGTTCGAGGGTGGACGGCTTGCTGGTGTGGCAGAGGAGCGTATGCCGGACCGGAGCGAGGCTGCGGCAAACTTTCCCGACCTGACGTTCCTGCAGATGCTCTTCGGCAGAAAAACGTTTGGCGATCTGACTGCGATGTTCGTGGATGCGTATGCATCGAAGGAAGAAGATGTTCGACTTATGGACACGCTTTTCCCTGTGCAGCACTCAGAGATGATGTTCGCGCTGAGTTAGCGGGATTTTCTATCTCCAACCTGTACGGGGAGGAGGCTTTCCCTTCGTCCTGAGCCACGGGATACCCGCTTGCGGGTCGAAGGGCCTGGTGGGCGGGGCACCCGCGGTCGCTAGTCTATTCGTTGGGAGCGGGGCTGCAGCGACGGTTTTCGCTGATACAGAGAGCGGTCCCTGTGCGTTGCCTCACCTCCCCAGGTCCCTCACTCCGTTTCGGGACGAAGGGGTCGGATGCCACCCTTACTCCGTCTTAGCTCCAGCTTTTCCTATACTGCACCTTGCGTTGGCCGGGTTTACCGACTACCTCGAAGATCGGCGACTGTAGGCCGCCCCAGTGGTGGCCGCCGGGTTGGTCTGACGTCTCAACCGTTACGTCCGGGCGGTCGAACACTTCGGCACGGAGCGCGGTGCCTAGGCCCGGGCCTTCCGGCGCAAGCAGCTCGCCGTCCACGACCCTGATATTGCGATCAACAATGTCCGAATACCAGCCTCCTTCGCCGTAAAACGCCCGGCAGGTTTCCATTAGCCATGCATTCGGCACGTTCATGCAGATGTGGGCGCAGGCAAAGACGTTCACCGGTCCGGTCATGTCGTGCGGCGCAACGGGCCGCTGCTCGGCCTCGGCCATCGTGGCGATCTTCTTCGTCTCGGTGATTCCGCCGGTCCAGATCAGGTCAGGCATCACCACTTCAGCGGCCCCTGCGCGCAGGTAGTCACGAAACTGGTACTTGGAGATCAGCCGTTCCGAGACACAGACCGGCGCAACGATCTCGCTGGCGAGCGCGACATGGCTCTCGACATTCGTCGGCTGGATCAACTCTTCCTGCCACAGCATGTCGAACTGGTCCATGGCGCGGCCGATACGAATGGCGTTGTTGAGGTTCCAGCGGCCGTGGCCGTCGTTTGCGATGTCGAGCTGGTTGCCAACGGCTTTCCGCATGGCCTCGATAGGCTTGAGCATCAGGGCAAGGTCTTCGGCAGAAAGGTTCACGCCCTGAGTAGCGTCTGCGAACTGGTCTGTGAATGCCCATTTCATGGCGGTCAGGCCGTCGTCGACGAGGCTTTTCGCCAGCGTCCCGGCATCCGTGATCGCCAGCTCCGTGTCTCTGTTCTCGCCCCACTGACCGGTCGTGTTGTAGGTGCGGATGTGGTCGCGGCAGGCTCCACCCAGCAGGTTGTAGATGGGCTGGCCTGCGACCTGCCCCGAGATGTCCCAGAGAGCGATGTCGATCGCCGAGATGGCGCGTGCTTCGGCGCCCGCATAGCCGTATGCGTTCGCCATGTCGAACATGTCTCGCCAGTGGCGTTCGATGGCCAGAGGGTCTTTGCCGATAAGTATCGGGGAAAACATTTCATGCACGGCGCCTGCGACGGAGCGCGGACCGAACCACGTCTCGCCAAGACCGATGTGGCCGGCGTCTGTATGAACCCGGACCCACGTAGCCGCGGAGAATTCCCCGATGTGGATGGTTTCAATCTTCGTGATTTTCATGTTTTTACTCGTGGGGTGGGCGGATGTCTGGAACGGACTGATACTGGCAGTCTAGGCGGCGTTGGGTGGGAGGATGTCTGGCACGGGATTAATCCCGGCATGCTACATGTCAGACCCGGCGCTCGAACTTGGTTCCAACGGCTCTGCATTAATCCCCTATCCCAGATTCGGGTGCCCGTGTACGGGCGCGCCCCTACCAGAGAACAGATCCAACCCACCCGCGCCCAGAGGGCACCCGTCCCTCCCTTGAGAAGGGAGGGAGGATTTTGGCTGATCGCCCCTTAGGCCAGCAAAGGTTGTATACAGAGCCCAGTCCAACCAGGCGCAGCGGTCTCATATCTCCATCACGGATGCCATTCTCCATTTGCCCAGACAGCACATACAATCTCGGCCAGCGCAAGGCCAGATCAAGGGGCGTGATATGACCGCAGAGACGCAGGCTGGATCCGCATCCCGCATAAAACCCGTCTTGCGTTGCGAGGGGCTGAAGAAGTCGTTCGGAGAGAACGAGGCGGTCAAGGGCGTCTCGTTCCGCATCGACCAGGGAGAGACGTACGGCCTGCTTGGACCCAACGGTGCCGGGAAAACGACGATCATCACGATGCTCTGCGGAGTCTTGGACAGGGACGCCGGGCAGGTGCTCATCGACGGCCGGGAGATGACTTCCAGCAGCGTTGGTGTGAAAAGCCTGATCGGTTACGTTCCCCAGGAACTCGCCATCTATCCCGACCTCTCCGCCCGCGAGAACATGAGCTTCTTTGCGAGGCTCTACGCGCTTCCCAGGAGCGAGGCGAAAACCCGAATTGCCGAAGTCCTCGAAACCATTGGCCTGAGCGACCGTGCCGGTGACCTGGTGAAGACCTATTCGGGCGGCATGAAGCGGCGGCTGAACATCGGACTGGGACTGCTTCACAGGCCGAAGCTGCTGGTTCTTGATGAACCGACCGTTGGCGTCGACCCACAGAGCCGCAACGCGATCCTCGAGAGCGTTGGCCGGCTGAGTGACGAGGGCATTGCGGTCCTCTACACCACTCACTATATGGAAGAGGCCGAGCGGCTGTGCGATCGGATCGGTATTGTCGACAGCGGCGAGTTCAAGGCCGAGGGAACCCAGCGGGAACTGGTTGGGCTTGTTGGCCAGCATGACCGCATCCAGGTTTCAGGCTCCGGGGACCTTGAGGCCGGCGCTGTG
>JAJCYY010000075.1 GCA_029262735.1 Chloroflexota bacterium
GGCCGAAGAGGCCCTGATGCTCGGTGAGCTGGAACAGTTGACAATGTTCGCTGAGGCGAGAGTCGAACACGCCGCGGAGGCCGCTGCAGCTTCCGAGCGACAGGCGATCATATTCGCAAGCGTGCTTGCCGTGATCGCAGCAATTTCTCTTTCGGTAATCGCCTACCTGTTAATCCGTAAAATCGCAGGCGGTGTGAACCAGGTTGCATATGCCCTCCAGCAAGTATCGCAGGGGGATGTGACGGCGGTGGTGCAGATCGACTCCGGTGACGAGATCGGTGACATGTCGAGGGCCTACGGAGCGACACAGGTTTACCTGACTGAGGCGGCACAGGTTCTTACCCGGATCGGTGACGGTGACCTGACGGTGGAGGCAATGCCACGGTCAGAAAACGACACCATGAACACCGCATTGGTGAAGATGATTGGAAACATGAGGAACCTGATCGGTCAGGTTGCTGAAACGGCGACGGAGATGACCGGCGCCAGCGGTCAGCTTGCCAGCGCTTCTAGCCAGGCAGGAGACGCAACGCAGGGACTGGCAGACGCCTCGCAGCAGGTTGCAAGCGGCGCCCAGGAGCAGGCGACAAACATCCAGAAGGCATCGACCATGGTGGATGACATGATCCAGAGCGTTGGCATGATCGGCCAGGGCTCTGAAAAGCAGACGGCGGAGATCGACCGTGCACAGGGTGTTGTGAGCCAGGTGGCGAACGCTTCCAAGCAGGTTGCTGAGAATGCCCAGGGTGCCACCGAGGGCGCACAGACCGCCAACAAGGCAGCCGAAAACGGTGTCGAGGTGGTCCAGAAGACCATCGAGGGAATGAACTCAATAAATGAAGCCGTGCAGAACGTTACCACCGAGGTCTCGAACCTTGGTGAGCGGTCGCAGGAGATCGGCAAGATCGTCTCCGTGATTGATGACATCGCTGCACAGACGAACCTGCTGGCTCTAAACGCCGCTATCGAGGCGGCAAGAGCCGGCGAGCAGGGACGTGGATTCGCCGTGGTGGCAGACGAGGTGAGGCAGCTTGCCGAGCGCGTCAGCCAGGCGACGAGTGAGATCGCCAGCCTGATCGAGAGTGTTCAGGAGAGTGTCGCAACCTCCGTTCAAGCCACTGAGAGCGGAACGAAGCAGGTCGAGGAAGGCACGACACTGGCGAGCGGCGCCGGGGATGCGCTGGACGAGATCATCAAGGCCGTTGCCTCGGTGACCCAACAGGTCGAAGGCATCTCTGCTCTTGCGGAAGAGGTTTCGGCGTCTTCAAACGAGATGGTTGAGGCCATTGACACGATCAGCTCTGTGGCAACCGAGAATTCAGAGGTTGCAGGCAAGATGAACGAGTCGAGCGGTGAGGTCAAGAGTTCGATGGAGGCTGTTTCAGCCGTCACGGAAGAGACCAGTGCTGCGGCCGAAGAGACCTCTGCTAGCACCGAGGAGATGAGTGCGCAGGTTGAAGAAGTTGTGGCTTCGGCGCAGTCTCTTGCCGACATGGCTGAGTCACTCGAGAAGGCAGTGGTGGTGTTCAAGGTCGCCAAATCGCAGTCCGGTGAAAGTGGACAGGCCAGGGCCGGGAGCGCAGTTGTTGAGCAGGTTGAGCGGACATCTTCAGCGCTCGACTCGCAGGCTGACGATACCCAAAACGAAGAGGCTGCTGCTTAGAGCAGGGTCACAGCAGATAGGTATCAGGGCCGCGTGCTGTTGCACGCGGCCCTGTCGCGTTCCGGCTTCCTGTTAGAAATTGAAGAGGCCGCCGAAGGTTGGGTCGGCGGCCTCACGTTGCAGCAAGATGGACTGTAAGCCGGGTTCTGTGAACCGGCGTTAACCGGTCCGACGGCCATCCATCTGGGCGCTCTGTCACCAGCGCGCTCTAGCAGCCAACCCGGGAGCGAGCCGGGCCGCTCATTGCTCCCCTATTTGGCCTTGCATCCGACGGGGTTTACCGTGCCTCGGACTGTTGCCAGTCGAGCGGTGCGCTCTTACCGCACCGGTTCGCCCTTACCGCGCTGCACCGGGGTGCGACGCGGCGGTGTGTTTTCTGTTGCACTGTCCGTCAGGTCACCCTGCCCTGCCGTTAGCAGGCGTCGTGGCCCGGTGGTGCCCGGACTTTCCTCTCCTTACATACCGGGAACACTGGGTTCACCGGTGCGAAGAAGCGGCCGTCTGTCCATCTCGCCGATTACCAGAGTACAACTGGCGGCAGAAAAGGGCGAGTAAGGGTGCCCCGGGGAAGACAGGCAGAAATATCGCTACTAACGGGCCAGTTTGGGGAGGACCTCAACCGATTCCAGGCCGACGCTCACTCTTTCGACAACGGCCAGCAGGGCCGGACGAGCGGTCGCAATGTCATCGGCCAGTGCCATCTGCCGCACCGAGGCGTTGTCGTATGAAACCTCTATGGATTCATTCGCCATCCTGCGCGCAATGGTCAGTTCTTCGAGCGGCTGACTGAGATCATGAACGGTCCCGTATCCACTGGCAACGGAACGTACAGCGCGGTTGAACTCTCGCTCCGAATGCTTCACCTGCTCGGTCGAACCCTGTGCGGCTTCGTCTTCTACAAGCGTGGCGCCGCTGAAGTAGCTATCGGGCCACTCAGCCACCTGCCTTCTCACGTCGGCTTCCAGTTTTTCGGCGGGCCACGAAAGCTTTACCTCTGCCTCGTCCCCGTTTTGTGATGGCTCTCGGTGAGGGCATTCGTAGTAGCGATAGGTCTTCTCCATGGGCGTTCCATCCTGGCGTTTCCAGGACCGGCGTCGCGTAAGCCCGAAGAGACCACGCCCGGAGACCTCGCTTCTCAGGAGGCCGGACAGCAGGAAGGGATCGGCCTGACGCTTTTTGCGTACCGGCCGTCTCATTTCGGTCACATTTTCTGCCCGGTTGAACAGTTCGCGATCGACAAGCGGCGGGTGGCTCCCGACGATTCGGACTCCGTAGCGAGAATATGTGCCGAGGTACACACGGTTGCGGAGTATCCCGGCCACAGCTACCTGGGTCCACGGGTGACCCTGCCGGGTCCGCAGACCTTCGTCGTTGAGCCGCTGCGCGACCAGTCGCAGACCGATGCCGCCGAGCGGAGGAGTATCAGGAACGGACCAAGGTCCTGCGTACCATTCGAATATCTTCTGCACCACGCTGGCTTCGTCCGGCTCTTCTTGCAGTTGCCCGTTGATACCGGTCTTGTAACCGTACGGCGTCCTGCCCAGCACCTGGCCGCGGGATGCCTTCGCCATGATGGCCTCACGCACTCTGCGCTGCCTGATGGCCGAGCGGCCTTTCAGAGTTAGCAATTCCTCAGCACTCTGCAACGGATCTGGTCGCTCGACGTCTGTGCAGCGAACTTCGCCGCCGAGTTCTGTCAGTTCGATGAGCCGGGCAACGAATGTTTCCAGGTCATCGGCAATATGAGTTGCGTCCGGAATCACAACAAGTGCGGGACGACCCGAACGGAACAACTCTGCGATGGAGGTGTAGACGCGCTGAAGGCCAGCCGGGTCTTCGACTGCGTAAGAGTCGATCAGCTGATGGTAGTTACGCTCGCAGTAGCGGTCTATCTGCACCGCGTCGTCGAACTCACCTGTGCGATCAGGCTCGGACTGTCTATCTAGGCGATAGAGACCGACTGCTCTCACGACTTCACTCCGTAAGGAGGATTCTGCCGCAGCTGCTGCAATTAACCAGGCCGGCTGCGTTCTGCATTCGAGAAATTTCGCCGATCGGCAATCGTACCCGGCAGCCCTGGCAGACGCCTCTGTCCACGCGGACGACTGCGACTCCGTTCATCCTTGGCAGAAGAGCGTTGTATGTTTCCAGGTCGGACCCGGGAATTCCTTCGGTTGCAGACTCCCGGCCGGCACCTATCTTCTTGTATTCGGCCCCGAGGCGGGATCGCTCTTTACGCAGCTCTTTTCGTCTCAGCGCCCAGGCTGCTTCGCGCTCTTCAAGCTCGCCGCTAAGCCGCTCATAGGCCTGTTCCGCCTCTTCTGCGGCGGTTTTTGAAGGAGAAATTGCCTCGTCCACCCGCGCCAACTCGCGCCGCGCAGTGTTGTGCTCGGTTTCGATTGCGGTGAGCTCACGGACGTTGGTAATTGCGCCGCTATAGAGACGCTCTTCCAGCTGCTTGAAGCGGTCTCCGAGCGAGGCGGCTTCAGATTCGTTGCGGGCGGCTTCCAACTTCAATTCGAGCTGCTTCACCTTGGCTCGTTCTCGTGCCGCTGTGAGGTCGGGGATGCCTCCCTCTGAATCAAGCTCTTCGACGATCTGACGATATGCCCGGCGGCACATGGCCAGCTGTTGGTCAGTTTCCTGAAGGCCGAGAAGGGAGCGCGCAGTGCTCAAACGGTAACGCCTCACGTTTATTTCGAGAGTATTCGGAAGGATTCAACTCTAGTTGTAACGTCAAACTGTGTCAAATGAGCGGTAACGTCGATTCTATGTATGCAGGCTGAGATCACGATGAAAAATTGACGCGGGCATGGGGGATAGTAGATTGTGGTGAGCGTCCCTGACATTCGCCCACCTGCGCCAGAGAGGGGCATCGGTAGAGTTCCTCAGTTCTTGCATCACCGGTGTCGTTGTCTTCCTCAAGTTGTTGATCGAAAATCCTGGACCATGATTTGACCCAACACTACGAGATACCGAGCTTCGTTAAGAACCGGCCGCGGACCAGAATCGTCTGCACCATCGGCCCCGCCACGTCTACGGCAACTATGGTCGAGCGGCTTGTTCGACAGGGGATGTCGGTCGCCCGACTCAATCTTTCGCACGGTTCGAGAGCCGACCACGAAGGTTTTGTTTCCGTGGTGCGCCAGGTTTCGGAGAAGCTTGGTGTGAGCATTGGCATTCTGGCTGACCTTCCGGGTCCCAAGTACCGCGTCGGTGTGATGGACGGGCCCGACATTCAACTGCAGCGAGGCGCCGACTTCACGCTGTTCGCAAAGGTGCACAAAGGGACGCAGGAAGGCATCAACGTCTGGCCCATCGGACTGCACTCCGATGTGAAACCGGGTGCAAAGATCCTGCTTGATGAAGGCAAGGTAGAACTGCGGGTTGTCGAGGTTGCTGGCACGGAAATCCGCTGCAAGGTGGTGCTCGGCGGCGACGTGAAGGACAACAAGGCTGTCACCGCGCCGGGCCACACTTCGACTCTGGACTACTTCACGGATGAGACGCTGGCCGCCCTGGAGTTTGCGCTGGAAGCGAAGGTGGATTTCATCGGCCTTTCGTACATTCGAGACACCGGTGACCTCGAAAGAGTCAGGGAGCGAGTGAAGGCGGCAAAGCGCTCGTGCCTGCTGGTTGCGAAGATCGAGATCAAGCAGGCGGTCGACAATCTGAACTCGATTCTCGATGCATCTGACGCGGTGATGGTGGCGCGGGGCGACCTGGGTGTGGAACTGCCCATAGAGATGGTGCCGGGCGTGCAGAAACGGATCATCCGAAGGGCAAACGAGCGAGGCAAGCCCGTCATTACAGCGACGCAGATGCTGGAGTCGATGATTGAGGCTTCGACTCCGACACGCGCAGAAGCTACGGATGTGCACAACGCTGTTCGCGACGGCACGGATGCGATCATGCTGTCCGGTGAGACGTCGATCGGCAGGAACCCGATCCGAGTCGTCCAGTACATGGCGCGCATCGCCAAGCGGGCCGAAAAGTTTCTCGACTACGCAGACCTGGCCGGGCGCAGACAGGGACGCACGACGCGACATGAATACGGTGTTGGCGAGGCGATTGCATACAGTGCGGTGGTCGCCGGACATGATCTGAACGCAAAGGTGATCCTGGCGTTCACTGAATCGGGGGCAACTGCTGCGCGTGTTGCTGCCTTTAGACCTCGCATCCCAGTCATATCGGTGTCTCCAGACCCGGCTGTTGGCAGGCGGATGTCGCTGCGTTGGGGAGTTGTCCCGCTCGTGCTTTCAGGATTCAACACGGTGCAGGACATGTTCTACATCGGTTCTGAACTGGCGCTGGAGACGGGTTATGCAAGGAAGACAGAACTGGCGATTGCGGTCGTCGGGATGCCGATCGGTGTGGGTGGATCGACGAACCTGCTCAGGGTGATCACACTTCCCGAGCCGAAGACGGATGTGCGCCTGGACCGGAATCACTAACGCCTTCGCAGGGCGGTTTCTGCTGCCTCAACTCGCAGGCGCAATTCATTGACGGTCTCCGGGTCAGTTGGAACTCTGCCGTAACAGGCGGCATTGAAGCGGTCTGTCACCTCTCCAACGGGCGCACCGGGCAACGCTGACTCCATCAAGGGGAGCCGCTCAGCGGGAGTCATATGCGGTTGAAACTCCATTCCCCACTTTACGCCCAGCCTGATTGAGTCAAAGTACAGTTTGAACACTTCGGCGAACCCGGCCTCCGCCGGGTATTTCCAGATTCGACCGCGCTTACGACGCCACCAGCCGGGAACTAGCCCGCCCAGCAGCCTGGCCATATCACCTTCGGTATCAAGCTCGGACCGTATCGACTCCCGTTCTTCGTCATCATCATCGCCGTCCCTGGCCCCAAACTTTCGGAAGGCCATTGCCAGCAGAAAGAACGCGACGATGACTAAGAGAACGATGGCCGGATACTGGAGGATGTTGACGATTGTGTCGATAAGCGAGTTGCCGGATTCGGCCACTTGCTCGCCTTCCCTACCAATGATCTCCTGTCCAATCCCTCCGCCAAGAACCTGCTGAGGTCGCTCTTCACCGTCTTTGCCGAACAGGTCTATCAACCATTGGAGGACGGCAGTGGCCCACGTGACAGGGAATCGCAGTATCCAAAGGATGCCATCGACAAGCAGTCCCCACCCGGAATAGAGAAGTTTCACGCCTCCATTGCCGTAGAGGCCGCCGATCAGCCCGATCAGCAGGCCCAATCCCATGATGGCGAACACCGAAACTCCGATGATGCGCGCCCACTCCCCTGCCTTCTTGCCGACGCCGCCTTCCGGCAGCCTGCCGACTGCCATCCCGACAAGCGTCGCACCGAAGAACGGGACGAGAAGCGGACCTGCGCCAATGTCTTCGGAACTGGCCTGGTCGATGAGTGTTGCCAGTGCAAGGACGCCAATTCCGATCCTGAATATCCTGGCGAGCCGGTCTTCCGGATATCTGTCTGTTCCGAGGCGAACTCCATGACGCCATATCCATATCGAGATCAGAAAGCCGAAGCCGGCTGAAACGCCAGCGGCGGGACTGAGTTCTCCACCGAATAGTTTGAAAATCCATCCTGCGTCGAATGCTCCACCACCGAGAAATGTTCCGGTGCCAAGCACCAGGTAGATGACGAATAGCCCGAAAAACGACTGTTTTATGGCGGTTGAAACTTCATCGCCTTCGATTGCACCGAGCACATAGCCGGTGCCGATGGACAGCAGCAAAAGGGATAGAAGCGAAAGCCAGGGCAGGGGCGAGCCTCCGAGGCTGCCGATGAGTCCTAGCGTCGAGAAAAGCGCGAAGAGCCAGGCGCTTTCGGCAACTGCGACTGAAAGCAGGATCAGTTTTGAGCGGCCGTCAGCCAACCGGCACCTCGTCTGCTGTCTGAGTCACCTGGGATCTTCCCTGCCGATTCGCGGATGGCCGGGCAAACATGCTCTCTTCATAACTGCCGCCTACACCGAACTCCAAGCGATAGTCGCTCAGGTTGAGTTGGGGGATCGACGGCGGATCTTCTCGTCCAACCCAAAGCGTTTTCACAGGATGGCCTCTGCGAGCAAGGTCCGAGACGTGGGCGACCGCTCCTTCCTTGAGCTGACCGGCAACGTAGAAAATGGTGGCCCCTGCAGGGACGGCGTCACGGGCGTTGGCCAATGCAAGTTGTTGCAGGCTGTTCATTGTTGCCGGGCGCATCATCGCCAGCGATTCCAGGATTGCTCCAAGCTGTGGCGGGCCGGATGCAGGTCGAACGACGTTTCGACCACCCAGGCTGAGGGTGGAGTTGACTATCAGTCCCGTCCGAAAGCCGCTCTCAAGCGCATGTTTTGCGACGGAGCCTGCACAGCTCGCAAGCGCCTCCAGCACATCGAGCCGGAAGCCTTCCCACGGGCGATCGGTCGTCGAGCCCTCGACCACAACCACCGCGTACTGGGAGACGCTGGGGTCGTACACACGCACGAAAAGCTCATTGCGCCGAGCGGTCGATTTCCAGTCAATGCTCTTGACCGGGTCGCCGGGACGGTACTCTCGTATTCCTGCAGGGCGCGTCGGATCTCGCCAAACGGGCTTGCGGCTCTTTGAGTCGCCAATGGGTCTCGCGGTGGCCAGCTCAAGGTCGGGCAGCGGAATCGTGTCCGGATAGACAATCAGGTTCCACGCGTGACGGGTAATCCTCGCCTTTCGCACGTACAGGCCAAACAGATCGCCGCTCGTCAGATCACCGGGGCCGAAATAGTAGTGGCCCCTGTTCAGCGCTCGCAGTGTGTGTTTGCGACGCAGACGCTCATACCGCCCCAGACTCACCGCCTCGACCAGCGGCGTCCCTCCCATGTAGTCGATAAATTCGTCCTCTTTTCCTGCGATCTCCAGGCCTTGAGGTATGAACTCGTTTATCTTGAGCCACGGAATTGGCAGTGGCTTTCGGTTTTCGATGGCGAGCGCCATATCGATCTCATCACCGATGAAGGCGTGAGTGGTTGTAGCCGAGAGCGTGTACTTAATGTCTTCAAGAGACAGGGCGGACCAGAGCCGTGCTGTGACAGCGACCACAAAGGCCAGGGCGCTGAGTGCCACGACGAGCGCGTTGCCTGTTGCAGCGCCGACGATGATGACGACCAGGAGCAGGATGACGAACAGGTCTCGCAAGACCTTCCCGGGGTCTTCCGGCGCCTGCCCTACTCCGCGGCCCGGCATGATCATGGAAGCCTCTCGATCAGTCTTTCTCTATCGGGACCTCTGTGGCATCCACTATCGCGATGATGGCGTCGTCAGATGAATGTCCTCGCAGGTGGGCCGACGAATCCAGCACCACGCGGTGGCTCAGTACGGGCACTGCGAGCTGCTTGACGTCATCCGGCAACACATAGTCGCGGCCGTCCATCGCCGCCCTTGCCTGCGCGGCGTGCTGGAGCGCCAGCGATG
>JAJCYY010000076.1 GCA_029262735.1 Chloroflexota bacterium
GACCACCGCGCCCATGTGATAGAGGCGTTGCGCCGGGCTGGAATCTTTGTTGATCCTATGGAGGAGTGGACCGCCGCCAGCCAGGAGCCGAAGAAGCTATCGACTGAACGCCTCGACAACTGTCAACTCTGTGTCCTGCTCATCGCCCGAAGGCGCGGCTACGTGCCCGATGATGAAAGCCTGAGCATCACTCAGATGGAGTATGAGGAGGCACTTAGGCGCGACGCAGAGGTGTTCGTCTACATGCTGGACGACGACGAGCCTGAGTGGGATCCCGAAGCGGACGAGAGGGAATCGGATCCGGAACTGGACCAGTGGAGGAAACGGCTACAAGTACGACATGCGCGCTCTTTGTTCGACAAGAGGCCTGATTCGATAGAGGTGGCTCCGGCCATCACGAGATGGGCGCTCGGCCTACTCGCCAGCGGGAACCTAGCCGGTCTCTCAGATCTGAACGTCACACTCTTCTGGCGCCTGAGGCCGTCTACAAACGCTGAGAACTTCTCCGGCAGGCAAGATCAGCTTGAGGGGCTGGACGGGTACTTCGAACAGGGCAAGACATTCGTCATCTCTGCCGGACCCGGGATAGGCAAGAGCAGGCTTGCTGCAGAGTGGTCTGTGCGCTCAGAGATGAACGGCTTCTGGACCCGGGGTGGTGACACTACCGTCCAGACACTCGCTTCTCTGGGGAGAGAGCTCGGATTCGAGGATCCTACCGACGATGAGCTCTCTCAACGGACCTCCTCCTGGCTCTCTCAAAACGATGCTCTTCTCTGGGTCGTTGACGACCTTAAGGACCTGACGCAGGTGCGGGATCTGGAACGTGTGAGCGGTGGTGCGAAGCTGCTGGTCACCACAAGAAGCGCCGAGTTCGGGTACCTGCCTGATGGGGCTGGAAGGATCGCGCTCACCACGCTTACCCCTGGAGCCTCGGTAGAGCTGCTCAGTTCGAAGATAGCCTCAGATGGCCATGACGATGTGCTTAAACAGATCGCAGAACAGGTCGGATACCTGCCGCTAGCCCTCGAGATGCTGGCTGTGAGGCTCGGCAACAACCCCTTGCTGGGCAACCAGCCCGGCCTGCTCCTGGAACAGCTGAAGGAAAAGCCGAACACCATCGAATTGGAGATCTTCCAGGAAGAGGCGAGGGGAACGAGCCTGCCTCGTGACGAGAGTGTGTTCCAGGCGATCTCTGGGACGATTACAGAGCTTGATGAGTCCACACGCGAGAAGTTGATGCCGCTCGGGTATATGGCCGATGCTCCTCTACCACAGCAGCTTGCGATGAGTCTTATGGGCGTAGAGCAGGGAGAGTTCGTCGAGGTGATAGGTGAGTGTCAGCGTCAGTCGGTGCTGAGACTCTCCGATGCCGGTGACGCACTGGTCGTGCACTCCCTCACCGCCGCAGTGATCCGCTCGACCGACCGTGGTAAATCGCTTGGCGAGGCATCGTCACGCTTGCAGGAGAACCTGGCTGCGAGGGTGAATGACTACTCGATAGACCTGGGTACCGAGGTTGTGCATCACGTGCGGATGCTGGAGCATTTGAAGACGGCAGAAGAGGGTGCGGACCCAGGAGAGTACCGGCTCAATTACGCAGCGTGGTTATCGCAGAGCTACTCCAGACTTGGCCGTTTCCGGGAGGCGGTGGATCTTAACGAGGAGACGCTCAGGCTTCAGGAGAAGCTGCTTGGCCCTGAACACCCGAACACGCTCGCAGGCCGCAGCAACCTGGCTGCTAGCCACTTCAGGGTTGGCCGTTACCAGGAGGCGGTTGAACTTTTCGAGGAGACGCTCAGGCTCAGGGTGAAGGTGCTTGGCCCCGAGCACCCTGACACGCTCGTGACCCGCACTGGCCTTGCGGTCACTTATGGCAACCTTGGCCGTTACCAGGAGGCGGTTGAGCTTAACGAGGAAACGCTCAGCCTCCAGGAGAAGGTGCTTGGCCCGGAACACCGTGACACGCTTACAAGCCGTAACAACCTGGCCCAGGGCTACTCCCACATTGGCCGAAACCAGGAGGCGGTTGAGCTTCACGAGGAGACGATGAGGCTCAGTGAGAATGTGCTTGGAAAAGAGCACCCTGGCACGCTCACAAGCCGCAACAACCTGGCCCTGGGCTACTCCTCACTTGGCCGTTACCAGGAGGCAGTTGAGCTTCACGAGGAGACACTCAGGCTCCAGGAGAAGGTACTTGGCCCAGAGCACCCACACACGCTAATAACCCGCGACAACCTGGCCCAGGCGAGAGAACTGATGGGGCGTTGATCCGGCCTGGTTGATGTCCCATCGTATGGCAATCTGTTTCAGGCCCTGATATAAAACCCCGCCACACTCCGTAATCCAGATTTGACTCAATATCATGACTCAAAACCCGGCGACAGATGATTCGGCACGAAGTGGCCAGCCTGCAGCCAGGGCCATTAAGACCTACTACGTGTTTCTGGCATCTCCCGGAGACGTTGCGGATGAACGCCAGGCGGTTAGAGACTTCTTCACCACCTACAACCAGACAACAGCCGAAACTAAAGGACTTCGTTTCGAGCTCGTTGACTGGGAGAACTATTCGACGGCAGGTGTTGGCAGGCCCCAGGAGCTGATCACAAAACAGACACTTGAACGACACAAGGGCTCACTGGCACTTGTAATAGGCATCCTGGGACAGCGGTTCGGATCACCGTCTGGTAAACGTGAATCGGGAACCCTGGAAGAGTTCGGATGGGCCCTTAAGAGCAACAATGAGTCCGGGTACCCGGAGGTTAAATGGTTTTTCAAGGACATCAAGAATCTGAACCTTGACCCCGATCGGGCCGAGCAAGGCCTGGAGCAGTGGAACAGGGTCAAAGCGTTTCGGCGGTCGGTGGAGGACGGCAAGAGTGTGTATACACGTTCTTATAACGACCTCTCCTCTTTCCAATCCCTCCTCAACCAGGACGTCACAAGATGGCTGAACGATTCTGACCGGGATTGGAACAGTTCTGAATCCTTTAACGAACGGCCCGCAGATCCCGAACCCGCCCCTGTCGTCTTCTGGCACCTGAGGCCGTCTACAAACGCTGAGAACTTCTACGGCAGGCAAGATCAACTGGAGGAGCTGGACCGCCACTTCGAACATGGCAAGACATTCGTCATCTCTGCCGGGCCCGGGATAGGCAAGAGCAGGCTTGCTGCAGAGTGGTCTGTGCGCTCAGGGATGAACGGCTTCTGGACCCGGGGTGGTGACACCGCTGTCCACACACTCGCCTCCCTGGGGAGAGAGCTCGGGTTCGAAGATGCTACCGACGATGAACTCTCTCAACGGACCTCCTCCTGGCTCTCTCAAAACGATTCTATTCTCTGGGTCGTTGACGACCTCAAGGACCTGGCCCAGGTGCGGGAGCTGGAACGTGTGAGCAGTGGTGGGAAGCTGCTGGTCACTACAAGGAGCGCCGAGTTCGGGTACCTGCCTGATGGAACAGGAAGAAGCGCGCTCACCACGCTTACCCCTGGAGCCTCGGTAGAGCTGCTCAGCTCGAAGATAGCCGTAGATGGCCATGACGATGTGCTTAAACAGATCGCAGAACAGGTCGGGTACCTGCCGCTAGCCCTCGAGATGCTGGCTGTACGGCTCGGCAACAACCCCTTGCTGGGCAACCAGCCCGGCCTGCTCCTTGAGCAGCTGAAGAAAAAGCCGAACACCGCCGAACTGGAGATCTTCCAGGAAGAGGCGAAGGGAACGAGCCTGCCTCGTGACGAGAGTGTGTTCCAGGCGATCTCAGGGACGATCACAGAGCTTGATGAGTCCGCACGCGAGAAGTTGATGTCACTCGGGTATATGGCCGATGCTCTTCTACCCCAGCGGCTTGCGATGACGCTTATGGGCGTAGAGCAGGGTGAGCTCGTTGAGGTGATAGGTGAGTGTCAGCGTCAGTCGGTGCTGAGACTCTCCGATGCCGGTGACGCACTTGTCGTGCACTCCCTTACCGCCGCTGTGATCCGTTCGATCGACCAGGGTAAATCGCTTGGGGAGGCATCGTCCCGCTTGCAAGAGAACCTGGCCGAGAGGGTGAATGACTACTCGATAGACCTGGGTAACGAGGTTGTGCATCACGTGCGGATGCTGGAGCACCTGCAGGCAGCGGAAGATGGTGCCGATCCAGGAGAGAACCGGCTCAATTACGCCGCGTGGTTATCGCGGGGCTACTCCAGACTTGGTCGTTACCAGGAGGCGGTGGATCTTGACCAGGAGACGCTCAGGCTGAGTGAGAAGGTGTTCGGCCCAGAGCACCCAATCACTCTGACAAGTCGCAACAACCTGGCTTCTGGCTCCTCCAGGCTCGGCCATTACCAGGAGGCAGTTGAGCTTCACGAGGAGACGCTCACGCTCTACGAGAAGGTACTCGGCCCAGAGCACCCAAACACTCTCACAAGTCGCAACAACCTGGCCCAGGGCTACTCAAACCTCGGCCGTTACCAGGATGCGGTTGAGCTTCACGAGGAGACGCTCAGGCTCAGAGAGAAGGTGCTTGGCCCAGAGCACCCTGAGACGCTCACAAGCCGCAACAACCTGGCTCAGGGCTACTCCAACCTTGGCCGTTACCAGGAGGCGGTCGAGCTTCAAGAGGGGACGCTCAGGCTCAGAGAGAAGATGCTTGGCCCAGAGCACCCTGACACGCTCAACAGCCGCAACAACCTGGCCCAGGGCTACTCCAACTTTGGCCGTTACCGGGAGGCGGTTGAGCTTTACGAGGAGGCGCTCAGGCTCAGTGAGAAGGTGCTTGGTCGAAAGCACCCTGACACGCTCACAAGCCGTAACAACCTGGCTTCAGGCTACTCTAACCTTGGCCGTTACCAGGAGGCGGTGGATCTTGACCAGGAGACGCTCAGGCTGCACGAGGAGGTGCTTGGCCCGGAACACCCAGACACGCTCGCAAGTCGCAACAACCTGGCCCAGGGCTACTCCAGCCTCGGCCGTTACCAGGAGGCGGTTGAGCTTCACGAGGAGACGCTCAGGCTCAAGGAGCACGTGCTTGGCCCAGAGCACCCTGACACGCTCAACAGCCGCAACAACCTGGCTTCTGGCTACTTCAGGGTTGGCCGTTACCGGGAGGCGGTCGAGCTTCACGAGGAGACGCTCAGGCTCAGTGAGAAGGTGCTTGGCCCTGCACACCCCAACACGCTCACAAAGCGCAACAACCTGGCTTCTGGCTACACCAACCTTGGCCGTTACCAGGATGCGGTGGATCTCAACGAAGAGACGCTCAGGCTCAGTGAGAAGCTGCTTGGCCCAGAGCACCCGAACACGCTTGGAAGCCGCAACAACCTGGCTTCGGGCTACTCCAGGCTTGACCGTAACCAGGAGGCGGTTGAGCTTCACGAGGAGACACTCAGGCTCCAGGAGGAGGTGCTTGGCCCGGAACACCCAGACACGCTCGCAAGCCGCAACAACCTGGCTTCTGGCTATTACAACCTTGGCCGTTACCAGGAAGCGGTTGAGCTTGACGAGGAGACGCTCAGGCTCAAGGAGAAGGTGCTTGGTGAAGAGCACTCTGGCACGCTTATAAGCCGCAACAACCTGGCCCAGGTTTACGCCAAGCTTGGCCGTTACCAGGAGGCGGTTGAGCTTCACGAGGAGACGCTCAGGCTCTATGAGAAGGTGCTTGGCCCAGAACACCCGAACACGCTCATAAGCCGCGGCAACCTGGCCCAGGCGAGAGAACTGATGGGGGGTTGATCCGGCCCGGTTAATGTCCCACAGTACGGCTGCAGTAAGAAGGCATTTCTCGCGATCCTACTTTTCATCATCCTTCGTCCGCCATCGGCGTTTGAGGTGACAACACATCGGCGCGATAGTTCCGGTATCTGACAGTGGGAGGTGTGGTGTTGCAGCTGGTCGTTTGTCTGCTCTGTACTGAGAATCCGTTCGCGTGTCCTGAGTTCTACCGGTCCTCGCATATGCGGTTACATCTCGAGAAGATTCACAAGCTCGGTAAAGAGCCGCTGTTCTGCCGGTGGTCCGGAGAGCGCCAGGTCTACTCTCTCGGCCGCGGTCGGCATGCGGAGCCGGTCCTGCGGCAGATTGAGATCACTTTTTAGTTTCTCTCTGATTTTGACCAATAGCTCTCCAAAGCCTCATGGGCTCTGTCATATTGCAAGACAGAGACCGATAGCCCGGCCTTTCGAGCAGTGGTTTCAACATCTCGCTCGTCTCACCGCACCCTACGCCAGCCCAGCTTGCCAGAGTCCATTGAGGACGTCTTCCCTGGCCGGCAGCTCGTAAGCGACGCCGGCTTTCGTACGCTTGCGATACAAGCCGAGGATGCCGGCAGCTCGGCCGATCATCTCCGGCGTCGGCTGCATTTTGCCTTCGGTCTGCTGGGCAACGAACCTAGCGAACGTGCCGGGAACCAGGCGCTTCGCTCCGTTCGTCTGGACCATGCCGGGTATCCATCCCTTCATCGCGTCCACCAGCTCCGGAATCGAAAGCTGCGTCATCGCCTCGTCGTGAGCAGCCGCTATGGCTTCCGGCGTTATGTTCTGGAACTCGGCCACGGATGCGGTCGCCAGCGTGTTGTAGAGATGGTGGTACCGGGTGACTCTCGGGAGTAGTTTGCGCCAGCGTTTGCGGCCATCACGATACCGACCGTCATAGCCCTTGGTGCCCTGGGTATCCACCCAGTTCTGAACGATGTAGTCCCGGCAGTCCTTGAGGTGGTGGTTCGGGCTTTCCCGTTCACACTTCCGGTCGACGTGCAGCTCGAGGTAGGCGTGCGCGTCGGTCTGCTCTCCGATTGCGCGGTCGAGCTGCTTACGAGAGTTGGTCGTGTAAAAGAGCGTGCATCCTCTTTTACGGATCTGCTGAATGAACCCCATGATCTCCCGGTTCGCCCGGCTGGCGGAGCGGTACTTGTTCAGGACCACCTGCATCTCGTCGATCATTATGATGGCGCCGTTGAGACGATCCGATCCCGTTAACAGCTCGGGGAGCGTGATCGGCTCCCCGCTGATGTGCTGGTAGCTTTCCGGGTAGTAGAGCACCGGTCTGCCAGGGTTCCGGCGATGCTCCGACTCCCCGAGGACAGCCATGTACAGACTCTTGCCCTGGCCCTTGCTGCCGAACAGCCCGACAATCCACGACTTCGGGAGCTTGGGCCTGTCGACATCCGGGCGGCCCTTCCCTCGCTCCTTCATCTTGTACGGCCACTGAAACGCCTTGCCGTGACTCCCTGGATATGGCACGAGGACCCCCTTTCTGAGAGTGATTCATAAGTTATATAGGGGGCTTTTGCTTACACCTGGCGTTGCTTACACCACGTCACACCTCTACCTGAACTCCAGCTCGATCCCATTGTCGTCCTTGACGTAAGCAGCCTTCAGAATCATCTGCAGGATCGCCTTGGCTTTGGGGACCTCAAGCTTCTCGAACGTTTCGATGAACGATTCGATGCGTGAAGGGAGTGATTCGACAAAACCCTGGGAGGACTCAGCCGAGCCAACCTGTTCTCTAAGCTCCGCAATCCGGATCTCGGTCGCAGCTCTTTCGTCTCGGCGTAGCTGGTTCGCTTTAGAGAACTCCTCTTCGGTGAGGATCTCCTTCTTCAGGTACTCAAGATTCTTCTGAAAGTCTGTATCAAGCGCTGAGAGCTGCTTCTCGAGTCGTCTCAGTTCCTTCTTCTTGCGGTCCGTGTCTGCCGTTCCTGATACGTGGAGTAGCTCTGCGACTCGCTTCGGGTTACTGAATCGGCCCAGGTACTCCAGTACCGCCGGCTCCAGCTTCGTAGAGACGTGTGAGTTGTGATGGGCACACAGGGCCCGGGCTTTCTTGGCATTAACGCACTGGTAGCTCCGGTAAGACTTACCTTTGTACTTTGCACCGGTCTTGCCCGTCATCGGACCGCCGCAGTGCCCGCACCTTGCTATGCCACTCAGCAGGAAGACGCTCGTGTGAACAGAACCTCGTGGCGCGCCCTTGCGGATATCCATCCTCAGCTGTAAGGCGTCCCATTCCTCCTCGTTCAGTATCGGAGGAAAGACACCTGGTACCTCAATCAGCTCAGCGCTCGGATCTTCCTTGAGCCTGGATCTCCCGAAGACCATCAGTCCCTTGATAACCGGGTTGCGCAGAATCATCTGGATAGATGAAGGGACCCATGGGCGTGAGTTCCGGGTCATCCCTCGCTCGTTGAGCGTATCCGCTATCGCCTTGAACCCCAGGTTCTCCTCGACGCTAAGCCGGGCCATCTCCCGGATGATCGCTGATTCGGACTCCTCTATCTCCCAGTGAGCCACGACGGCCTTTCCGTCCTTGATCTCTCTAATCGGCCTGAAGCCGTAGGGAGCCTTTCCGCTGTGGATACCTTTTCTTGCACTGTTACCCATGTTGGCCCGTACTCTCTCGGAGATTCTCTTGCTCTCGTGTCCTGCAACACCTGCACTCACCATGAGCATCAGTTCATCCGTGATGTCCTGATCTGTTGCTTCTACTGAAACGCCGTGCCCTTTCAACTCCCATATGCGGGAGAGTATCTCTTGCGGATTCCTGCCGAAGCGATCAAGGTACTGGACTAGCACCGCATCGGCACCCTCGTCAATAACGTAGCGAAGCATCCTCCGATACTCGGGTCTGTCGTCTCTTCGACCAGACTCGATATCGCGGAATAGCTTTATTACGAGACCACCGCGTAAATCCGCCTCAGTTCGGATGCGTTCCTCCTGGGTCTCAAGCGAGGAGTTGTTCACCCGCGCCTGTCCCTCCGTCGAGACCCTTACGTATCCTACGATTCGTTTGTGCGATATTGAGGTGACCATGACGTTCCTTTGACTAAAGGTAACAGACTCATGGTGGTATATCTATCAAAGCAGGGAGTTAGAGGGTGGGTCGTTCGTGCAAGTGAAACAGGTTGATCTTGTGAGCCGAAACGAACCTCACCCTAGCCCTCTCCCGCGAGCGGGAGAGGGGATTTGGCGATGATGTCGACAGAGCCAATCAAGTTCAGAATGACAGAACTGTCGGCCGTACCGGCCGATTCCCCCTCTCTCTATCTCGCGCCGGCAAGCAGGCACCCGACAAGGGGAGAGAGGATTAACTCGAGCCAACTCGATTCAGAATCTTCCGGTGACCTCACACGAGAAGCAAGATCCCTCGTCCGCAAACAGGCACCAGAAACGCCTACCTCGGCAGGAAAGGGCCTTCGCTGCGCGGTACTCCGCACCGGTCTGCCAGCCAGTCCTCTTGAGCCTGGTGGTCGATGAAGCTGTAGCCCGTGTTCACATACACCTCGCCCCCGCCGGCGATGCCCGCGGCAAGCGCGTCGGCCGCCGCTTTTTCGCCTTCAGTGCAGGCGATGAGCGCCGGTGAGTCGATCTTCGATGCCCTGGCGATCGGATCGAACAACGCGAGCGTCGACTCCGCTTCATCCCAGCTCCCCGGCTGACTGCGCCGGAAGTCGTTGTGCTCCTGCAGCGGATACTCGTCGTTGCCCGTAAGTCGTTCGCCAACCCTTGAGAAGAGCAGCGGAGTGATAACCAGCAGGGCACTGACGTCAGGGCGCAGGCTGGCAATCAAAGCAGCGAGATCGTTACCGGCAATCGCCAGTTTCGAGCCGTCGACCTCTGGCCGGGCAAGCAGCACGTCGATCGCCCGGAGATTGTCAGCAACCACTTCGCGGAACCGGTACGTATTCGCCCCGGGCAGGCCGTCTGTAAGCAGTCCCGGGTACGCAGCGTTGTACTTCGAATCGGCGAGCCTCTGCCCTCGATGGCTTGCCGCCAGAACGGTGTACCTCGACCGGCGTTCGTGTGCGGGAATAGCGACGACGCTGGCGTATCCGGTCACCTGGAACAGCGGCACTGACGAGCCGGATTCCGGAATCGACAGGTATGCGAACAGAGGGTAACCGCCGATGCCCTCGAAACTGACGCCATACGTCTTCGACGATTCGTTGGATCGCTCAGGGATTTCCTGCACATCAACAGGAGAATCCGCCAGTGTCGCGACCTCATCCTGAACCGTGGCCCAGTAGTGTTCTGCGGCGGTCTCAAGCGTTGCGGTGCTCACTGTGCGCCTCCCACTGCCGACGGCTTCAGATGGCTATCCATGAACTGGTTGAGAATCGCCGTGTGACCGACGCCTGCACCGGAATCGTGCCCGCAGTTCTCGTACTCGTACAGCCGCTTATCCTGGCTGCCAATATTTGAGAAAACTGCGTAGCCGGTTTCAGGAGGGCAAACATCGTCCCTGAGACCGATGTTCACGATGATCGGGCACGTAATCCGGTCAACGAAGTTGTGAATATCGTAGTAGTCAAGCGTCTTGCGGGCAGCCGGTTCATCGTCCGGATGTAACCGCAGGTAGTCGTTTATCTCTTCATACGGATATGAGCGCGTCAGGCTCGCCGAGTCCATCATCGAACACAGGTACGGAGCACCGGCTGAAGCAGCCTTGACCATATTCGGCCTCAGCGATGCCAGTAGAAGTGTCAGCGCGCCGCCCTGGCTGCCACCCTGGACGCCGATGCGGCTTTCGTCCACCTCATCCAGCGAAGCCAGGAAGTCGAACGCCCGGACAGCGTCCATGTAGAAGCCGCGATAGCCGTAGTTCTCGAAATCGTTGATGTTGTGGGTCAGCAGGCCGGGATAGCCTGGATTGAACACCGAGTTGCTCCGTAGCTTGCCGCGCGGGGCAGCCGAAAACGCCGCATAACCCCGCAGCGCCAGGTCGTTCGGGAGTTTTGGCTCACTGACGTAGCCGGGCACGAAAACAAGCCCCGGCAGACGCTCCTTTGGCGCACGCGGGCGGGCGTACCAGCCGGCGATGCGAACGCCCTGGTAGCTGTCGTAGGTCGCCTCGAAGACCTCGATATCCGGGGTCGAGCGCATCTCATCGAGCTTGAGCGAGGGGTTCAGTGGCACGCTTTCTGTAGCGGCCAGCGTCTCGCTCCAGAAGCTATCGAAATCGGCCGGTTTGACCGCGCTCGATACGAAGGTTTTCGGATCTGCAAGCGTCACGGCATCTTCTCCTTCGAAATCTTAGGCGGTGAAAACCGGGTCTTTCAGGAACCAGTCAGCAAACACTCCGGATGCTAAGGCGTCGGCACCAGATGTCAAGGACCGACTGGGAGAGAGCGTCCTTCCACAGACGAACGGTAACCGGTGTAGATCACCTGGTTCGTCTTTAGCGCCTCTTCAGCCGGACAGATCGTCGGTGTCCCGGTCTCTATCGCTCTCACAAAGTCGTCGATGATAGGCAGGGTCGTCGCCTCGGGAATATCGTCCTGGTACTCCTTCCGGCCATCTGCCGTCTCGACGACAACACGGCCTTCGTCCAGCGGGTCCAGCAGGATGCGCCCCTCGGTGCCGCATATCTCGATCCAGTCAGTCTGTGAGTTGCTAACGGTGTGGTGCATCGCAAAGAATCCCTGTGCACCGGACTCAAACCGCACCGTTGCCACCGACGCATCATCGACGTCGTATCCATCGCCCATTTGCTCAGTAAACGCGTAAACCTCGCTGACCGGTCCTAGCAGGTAGACCAGCACATCTATCCGATGCGATCCAGCCCGTTGAAACACACCAGCACCAGCCATGTCCTTTTCGATCAGCCATCGCCTCGGTGCCGCATCAGGAGTGTGGTGTTCGCCCAGGAAGTGAGTAGCGTGAATGCCGGCCAGGGTGATTTTGCCGATCACGCCGGAGTCGATCAGGCGTTTTGCTCGCTGCACATTGGGGTAGAAGCGCCTGTAGTACGAAACACTGAGGAGAACACCGGCTTTCTTACACTCCTCGATCATCTCCAGGTTCTCTTCAAGGCTGGTCGCGAACGGCTTTTCGCAGAGCACCTGCTTACCGGCCCGGGCCGCGGCGATGGTGTAAGGGTGATGGAACCGGTTTGGGGTGGCGATGTAGACCACTTCAACGTCCGGATCTTCGATCAGCTCCTGGCCACTCGCGTACCAGCGAGGGATCTCGTGCTGCGCCGCATAGTCACGCGCCAGGTCACCATCGATATCCGCCACCGCGACCAGCTCTGCGTTTTCACTCACTCGAATGCCGAGACCGCCGCGTAACTCTGCGGCGCTCCCGCATCCGATCATTCCAAATTTGAGCAAATTTTTCCCTTTTCGAATGACGAGCGGTTGGCGATTACTGTGTCTCCAACACCTGTAGGAACATGTAGCCGCCGGTGCAGATCGTCGCTTCCTCGCAGTGCCCGCCAATAACTTCGCCACTCGGCTTCGCCACCATAATGTGGATGTGCGTGCGAATGCCGCCGTCCGGCGAGGGCGTGATGTTCCCCTCCGCACTGACGATCTCCAGGATCTCAGACAGGTTGTGATCCTGGAATTGCACTTCGCCTTCGGCGTCGAATCCGCTGAGATTGTGGAGTCGCAGATCGGTGACGCTGCCAATGCACGACACGATCACCGCCGACGTGATCCCGTTCTCCTCGGCG
Organism: Chloroflexota bacterium; assembly: GCA_029262735.1. GTDB lineage: Bacteria > Chloroflexota > Dehalococcoidia > Lucifugimonadales > Lucifugimonadaceae > JAJCYX01. Next base: position 12,431 of record JAJCYY010000076.1, read on the forward strand.
AACGACGCCAGCCCCGACACGAGTTGCTGGCCAGGCGTGAACCGGTGGGTCAGCAGCTTGCCCGGCTCAACAGTGTTCCACTTTTCTGAATCAGCCATCGTGCAATGTCTCCAGTTATCACAGAGTCACTCGATCGCATCGGTATCATACGCTCAGCCACCGGTCAGCGAATCCTGTCTCAAACCAACACAATCTGAAGCCCGAAACTCCGCGCCCAGGAGCGACCGCCCGAGATCGACCGGTGAGCATCAGGCCGTAACCCTGGCTACCGCGCCAGCCGTTCCAGGAAATTCTCGGCGCCCTGTGCAACCCACGGGGTCCAGGGAACGCCCAGGCATCTCGCACCCATCTCCACGAACCGGTCCACGTTCGAGTCGTTCACAAGCGTGCCCGCAACTCTGCCCGCGTCCACCACGGACTTGATGGCCCGCTCGATCGCCTGCTGCACATCGGGATGTGCCGGATTTCCAGTGTGGCCCATGCTGGCCGCCATGTCTGAAGGCGCAACGTAAAACACGTCGAGCCCCTCAACCTTCACCATCTCGGGCAGATTGTCGATCGCCTCAAAATCTTCGATCAGCGCCAGGCACTGCACCTCGGCGTCAGCGCGGTTGAAGTAGTCCGAAACGCCGTACGCCCTGCGGCCTCCAGCTACCCCGCGCCTGCCACGAGGCGGATAGCGACAGGCGTCAGCGGCAAGACGGGCGTCGTCAGCGGTGATCACGTGAGGGACGAACACACCGCTCGCTCCCTGGTCCAACGTGCGAAGGATCAGCGCCTCGTCAAGTTTGTTGACGCGGACGACGGAGGCCATGCCCCATAGCTCGCACGCCCGGGTGATGTCAGACAGCTCGCTCCACGAAACGCCACCATGTTCGAAATCGACGAACGCGGCGTCGAAACCGAGTTGGCCGAGAAAGTCACACGCGTCGGAGTTGTTTGGACCGTTAGCGATAACTCCGATCTCACCTGCCGCCAGCTTTTGCTTGAGGCGGTTCACCGGATATTCGCGGGTAAGTGGCATAGTCGGGTCTCCTTTTCGACAGGCATCGCAGATGGATCAGCCCTGAATGGCGGGTGTCGCCGACATGTTAGCTCGGCAGCTCGCTCTGCGTGCCGACCTTGCGAAACGGGAAGAACGCAAGTGCAGGTCAGCCTCCGCTGGCAGCCCGAACTGCCTTGATGAAGTACTCTCTCCAGCCGCTTGCATCGCGATCGGTCGGATTCTCGAAAAGAGCGTATCCGTTCTTGATATGACCGGTGGCGAAGTACCGCAAAGGCATCGCTTCGCCACTGGCGATGAGTCTCTCCGTCTCCTCGTCAGGAAGCTTGAACGCCAGCCCAGCCGGCGACCATGAAGCGCAGATCTGGCTATCGCAGTAGAGCGCGGCTCCGCTGAAGAAGTGCTTTACCTCAAGCAGGGAATCGATCTCCTCGTTTAGTTCGAGGATGTCCACCAGGGTGGACAGTTTTTCAAAATATTCTTTGGCCACGGAGTCACCACCGAACCGCCATCAGGAAGGGGATTGGATAGTGTGTCATCCCGACCGCAGGTCAAAGGATCTTGCCGTCGACGCAAGGTCACAATGAGATTCCGAATCCAGTTCTCCAGATTCAGCAACGGCCTAAAAACGAGTAAGCGATCTAAACCCCTGACCTAAAGCGCCTTCACTTCGCGCACCAGGTCTTCCACTGAACCTCGCGCATCGCCGAAGAACATCATCGTCCTCTCAAGGAAAAACAACTCGTTCTCCACGCCCGCAAAGCCGGAAGCCATCGACCGCTTCAGAACCACGACGGCATTTGCCTTATCCACGTTCAAGATCGGCATCCCGTAGATTGGACTCGATGTGTCGGTTCGCGCCGACGGGTTCGTCACGTCGTTCGCGCCGATCACGATCGCAACGTCGGTCCGGTCGAACTCCGAATTGATCTCGTCCAGGTCCTTCAACTCGTCGTACGGCACATTTGCCTCGGCCAGCAGCACATTCATGTGCCCCGGCATCCGGCCCGCAACCGGGTGCACCGCGTACTTGACCGAAACTCCGCGACCCTTCAGCACATCCGCGAGGTCACGCACCGCGTGCTGCGCCTGTGCCACCGCAAGCCCGTAACCCGGCACGAAAATCACGCTCCGGGAATAACTCAACACAAGCGCAACATCCTCGGCGCTCACCGAACGCACCGGCCGCTGTTCGACCGAACCCCCAGCCGCGGCAGCGCCGTCCGCTGCGCCAAACCCGCCGAGCATTACGTTCGCAAGCGACCTGTTCATCGCCTTCGTCATGATCTGCGTCAGGATCAGACCAGACGCCCCAACCAGCGAACCGGCGATGATCAGCATGTTGTTCTCAAGCGCAAACCCTGTCGCAGCCGCTGCAAGCCCCGAGTACGAGTTCAGCAACGCCACTACGACCGGCATGTCCGCGCCGCCGATCGGTATCACCAGCAGCACGCCGAGAGCCAGCGCTAGCACGCCCATGACGGCAAACGCCGCCGGTGTGTCTGGCTCGAAGACCAGGAATATCGCCAGAGCGATCGCGGCCGCCAGTAGCACTGCGTTCAGATAGTTCCTCGCAGGAAGCAAGACAGGCTTCGAGGTGACAAATCCCTGCAGCTTTCCGAACGCGATAAAGCTTCCGGTCAGTGTCACTGCGCCGATGATCGTTGACGCCATGATCGAGATCGCGGCAACGTCGTCCACCGCGTTGCCCTCGCGGACCAGCTCGGCTGAGGCGACCAGTGCAGAAGCGGCTCCACCGAAGCCGTTGAACACTGCAACAAGCTGCGGCATGGCGGTCATCTGGACCCGGCGAGCAAGCACCACGCCGATCGTGGCGCCAATGACGACGCCCGTAACGATCCACGGCACCTGCACAATGTCGCGGTCGATCAGCGTGACCACAACGGCCATCAGCATCGCAATCGCGGCCATCTGGTTCCCGGTGCGGGCAGTCGATGGGTGTCCGAGCCGCTTTAGCCCCAGGATGAACAGCACCGCAGCCACAATGTAGACCGCGTTCGTGATGTTCAAGACGGTTTGCAGGTCCCAGTCGGAGCCGAATAGTCCGGTGCTCGTCGCATCTGGCATTACTTATTGTCCTCGGGCCTGCGGCGGAACATCTGCAGCATGCGGTCGGTGACCAGGAAGCCGCCAACGACGTTGATCGTGGCGAGTGCGACTGCGAACACACCGAGGATCGCCCCGGCAACCCCAAAATCCTGCCCGGCGATGATGAGCGCGCCAACGATGACGATGCCGGATACCGCATTCGTGCCTGACATGAGCGGCGTGTGAAGCGTCGGCGGAACCTTGGTAATGACCTCGTACCCGACGAAGACGGCGAGTACCAGGACAGTAAGCGATATAAGTAACGTCTCAACCATGTTTTTTCTCGTTGGGTTTTTTCGTCTCGTTGGGTGTGAGCTGGTCAGTAAAGCAGTCGGTGGTCTCTATTTTTCTCTCTCGTTGGGTGAACGCTGGTCAATTCGGCAGTAAGTGATCGCTATTTTTTTCTCTCGTTGGGTGAACGCTGGTCAGTTCGGCAGTAAGTGATCGCTATTTTTTCTCTCGTTGGGTGAACGCTGGTCAATTCGGCAGTAAGTGATCGCTATATAACGTGAGGCTTTTTCTTCTCCCTCCCTCGCAGGGAGGAAGTTAGCGGGTGGGTTGCCATCTCATATCAATTACTCTCTGGTAGGGGCGCCGCTTGCTGCGCCCCGTGACGGCGGAGCCGTCAGATCTTTGTCATTCTGAACTTGATTCAGAATCTCTCGGGTGGCTGTTCAAGACCAGTGAGATCTCTCCGTTGCGGTCGAGATGACACGGCAGTCGTTCGTTTTACGGACAGGGCGCAGCCGGGTACCCGTATCACGGGCGCGCCCCTAGCAGAAAACAAATTCCACTCACCCCTTGAACCTCACCTCCCCGTTGTGCGTCACGCACATAGCACCAAGTATCTCGTCCTCGAAATCGAGGTTCACGTTACCCTCATCGTCGAGCAACAGATCCAGCAGCGCCGCCACGTTCCGTGAATACAGCCTGCTCGCATCGTTCGGCACCATTGAAGGAACATTCACCGGCCCGTCAATGCTCACACCGTTATCCGTCAGCACCACCTCGCCAGCCTTCGTCAGCTCGCAGTTCCCGCCAGTCTCGGCTGCCAGGTCAACGATCACAGATCCCGCCGCCATCCGGGCAACCATGTCGGCAGTCACCAGCTTCGGCGCAGGCCGTCCCGGAATCGCAGCCGTCGTTATCACAATGTCAGCGGTTGCAACGTGGTCCGCAAGCAGCTGTCTCTGCGCTGCCTGCTCCTCCTCCGTCTGCTCCCGAGCGTAGCCGCCCGCCGCCTCAGCGTCGGCAGCATCGGGAAGCTCGATAAAGATGCCTCCCAGCGACTCCACCTGCTCCTTCACAACCGGCCTCACGTCGTAAGCCTCGACTATCGATCCGAGTCGTTTTGCGGTGGCGATCGCCTGCAGCCCGGCAACCCCGGCGCCAAGCACAAGAACGGTTGCAGGTGGAACCGTCCCTGCCGCCGTCATCATCATCGGCAGGTACTTGCCCAGCATGTTCGCCCCGATCAGCGCCGACTTGTACCCGGCGATCGAGGCCTGCGAAGAAAGCACATCCATGCGTTGAGCGCGGGCGATTCTCGGCACAAGCTCCATCGCAAGACCGGTCAATCCGGCCGATGCAAGATGCTGCAGGCCTTTCGGGTCGGTGCGTGCGTCAAGCAGGGCTACCAGCACCGCGCCGGAGGTTGCCGCAGAGATCGCAGACTCACCGGGCGACTGGACATATATGAGGATCTCGGAACTTGAGATGATCGCGGATGCGTCAGACGAGACATCCGCTCCCGCTTCGGTGAACGCGGGGTCAGGGAAACCGGACGCGTCACCCGCGCCTGCCGTGACATGCAGCGAGTGGCCGGCCTTGGTCAGCCGCGCAACCGTTTCAGGAACCAGCGCCACCCTGCGCTCGCCCGGAGTGGTCTCTCCAGGCACGCCAATCTTCATCTGCACATCCTTCTCAGCAATTGGGGTCAGCAATTGAGTGAGCGCATCGGCGAACTCGTCTGCGGTCGCCGTCTGCACTTCGCCCGGTTCACCGGTTACGCGACCAATCCTGCCGAATCAGCAGGGCAAGGGACATGATAGTCACTGCCCCGTCGCAATGGCAGTTTGGCCGCGAGGTGATTACGCATTATCGTCACGCATCTGGAGATATGATGGACAGCCGGTTCAGTGAGAAGGCCGTGAGGAACTTGCACTGTCCTCAGACGAGCAGTAGCAGAGGCAGCACCGGCTGATACTCGTAATCGTCAGGCAGCCACCCAGACGTCGAAGAGAAAAAAGGAACAAATATGTCGTATGTGATCAGACGGGTGTACGAAGTGAAGCCGGGAGCAGCTCGTAAAGTCGCAACCGTTGTTGCAAAGCAGTCCGAGCTGTATGAAGAAGCAGGGCAGAGGTCGCCAGCCAGGGTCTACTTCAATGGCGGGACGGTTCCCGGTGAAAAAGACCGTGTCTACATGGAATGGACCGCCGACGTGCTCGATTCACCGTACCGCGAAGGCAACGTAATCCCACAGTCCGTACGTGATGCAGGTTCCGCCAGCCGCGACCTGATCATAGACAACTACATAGAGTTCTACGAGCAGATGACTCCCGCCAAGTTCCAGGAGTAATAGCGCCGAAAAAAAGAAACGGCCGGCGCAGCTTAAAGAGCTTGCGTCGGCCTTGACCTATCGCAGACTGGAGCGAACCAGACTAGCTTCTGCCCCTTCGAGCCTTCTGCCGCCTCTTCTCGCTCAAGTGTGTGACCCTCCCACTGTTGCAGATTCGAACTGCTTGCTTTCGCGTACCAGGTTTAGGGCCGACAGCCTGCATCCGCCTTGCGGCTCAACTGCTCCGTTATGTGGCGTACGGTCACCCTCACAGGAGAAGAGTCTTTCGACTCCGAACACAGCACTTTACGCGTGGGCACGTTATTCAGTCACAATCCACGATGCAACGAATTCTATATTTATCCTGTCTGTGTGGACGAAAGACGGATAGTCATTACTTGTTATCACGCGACAAACAACGAATACCGTAGTGACGCCGCCGGATGGAACATGGCCTCCGTGATTGTCATCCCGACCGTAGCGGAGGGATCTTACCGGGCACGAGCCTGAATTCGCTCATTCGAGCATTCTGCGAACCAGCACACCGTCCGCATCAGGCCGCCGGGAGATTCTGAATGCCATCCTGAACCGGTTGAACGGTGGCAGAACCGCAGGCCAAATATCCCGCCAAATCGACACTAACAGGGCGTACTACCGCCAGTGAGTTTTCGTCTCGTTCCCGATAATCTGAGTACCGACAGTCCAGTTGGCGCGACCATTGAAGGACGAGTAGATGAAGTCGAGATCGACAAGCCTGCTTCTCTTACTGCTGCTCATGACAACGGCAGTAGCCTTCTCAGCGTGCGGCGATTCAGTTCCCGAGGCCCAGTCAGACAGCCGCACACCCGGCACGTCTGGCACACCTGGCATCACTGGCAGTTCCACACCTCCGGATACCACCGGCAGCGCATCATCCGTCAGACCGGCCGTATCTCCGCCTCCGTCACCAACGCCGAAGCCGGTTCTCAAGCACCCGGACATGGTTCTCGACCTTAAGCCAGGCGACTTCTGGGACTTCCGCTGGGAATTTTCCGATCAGTCCTGCTCGCAGGGCAGGGGATGTAGCACCGGCACTGACGAAGGCACGTTCCGGGTGACACTTGGCGCGTCGCGCACCATCTCAGAAACGGAAATGTTCCCGGTCAGCGTCACTGGCAAACACCTTGCCGACGACGGGGCAGTCGACCTCGCACCCGACTGGAATTTCATCGGCGTGGACGACACGCGGCTGCTCGCGTCGGACGGCTTCTCTCTTACAACCATCTTCGATGCCCTGGACGGTGAATGGACCGGGAGCGGATTCTTCTCACGCTTCGGCGACCGCGAGACCCACGTCGCCAGGCCGACCTCCATTGGCACGCAGTCATTTGCAGAGTGGGGCGGAGTGCGGAGCGGACCGGCCATCTCGGTTGTCCGCTCAGACTCCGAGAGCATGTGCGAAGTCATCGAAGGCAGGCGCATCTGCCCGCGTGACCAGGCGTTTTCCGTGGCTGAAACCCAGTACTACCGTGAAGGTGTCGGCCCGTTTGGCTACAACCACCGCTTCTCCGCCAGCTTCTCGGGCGGCGGGTTCTTTTCGTCAAATGCGTCTGAAGAGACCGTCGCGCTAGTCGCATCCTCATTTCTTGGCGACGTCATCGAGCCCACGCCGATACCGGTCCCGCCATCTCCGACACCGCTGCCTGAGCTCGAGCTTGACGTCGTGTTCGGGCCGGAAGACGGCGCACTTCTCCTGATCAACATCGACGACCAGATTCCTGATTTCGAAACCGGCGTCGACCTGGTGATCGGCGTTGTCGACGTCACCTTCGTCAACCCTGAAGTGGGCGGCGGAGCCTGGAGCTACGGCATCACCTTCCGCCACTCTGGCGAAGAGACGTTTCACGCCGTCTACGTCACAGGCAACGGCCAGTGGGAACACTTTGCGCGGGGCGGGTCGGCGGCATCGCAGGTTAGCCCCGGATCCGGGAGGGTCACGCTCAACACGGGCGTTGGCGAAGAGAACAGGTTGTTCGTTGCATTCAGCCTGGACGAAGGAGCGTTCTTCGTGAACGGTGTACAGGTGGCAGAGCTAGACCTGTCGACATCGAACGCTCGGGCTTCCGGAGACGTGCGGGTGATGGCAGGGATACTGAACACCGATACCTACAACGGCGCAGTAAGCGAGTTTTTCGATCTCACGGTGCTTGCACCGTAACACCATCGTGCTGAACCGGAGCAGTCGCCAGTTCTCCCTGCCCGCGAGGGAGTTAGAGCACAGGTGGGTGTGACGGCTTTGCCGTCACTGAGCGCAGCCTGTTGCGTCCGGTTTTTCTGGTAGGGGCGCTGCTTGCTGCGCCCGGTGCGCTCGTAAAGCGCACCTGCCCTTGGTCCCGAGCCAGAGCGAGGGACCCGGGGTGGATGAGGCAACGCACCAGAACCGCTCTCTGCATCGGCGGGCACCGTTCAACCCTCTACCCACTGACCGGAATCACCCAGGCTCACCCACCTAGATTTGACCGTACTATTTCCAGCCAGAGACCATGGGATTTACAATAAGAACACCCGGTTCAGTCCCAACAGTGTTGACCGCTTGAAGACAGATGTTCATCGCAATTCTCAGTTGGATCATCGGTGTTTTGCTGGTGGCGGCGTCCGTACTGACCGGCGTGGGAGCCTGCATCGAACGACGCGACTCGTTGTGCATGGCAGGTTGCAGCGACTTACCGTACGTCGTGGCGTTTGCCGTACTGGGGATCTTCGGTGCGGCAGTCAGCATATCGATCAGCCAGATCTCAAAACCCCGGTCGTCGTACATCAAGTGGATGATCGTGGCCGGCGGTGCGATCTTTCTCGCCGCCTCAATCACCTCAATCTTTTTCTTTGGAACTGTGCTGACCCTGGTGTATATCGTTTCGGCACTCATAGTGATTACGATGATCGCCTGGAGCGTCGATAGACCGGTACTCAGTTGAACCGCGATTGAGGACCTAGTCCTCGCCGCCGCCTGCGGGCGCCAGCTTGCCCAGCTTCTCGCTAATGCGCCCCAGCAGGGAGTCGTAACTGTCCGAGAACGACTTGACCCCCGCCGCCAGCAAATCGCCAGTCACATCGTCGATAGACATGCCGGCCGCAGCAATCCCAGCCATCACCGACTTTGCGTCCGCAAGGCCCGCTTCAACCCGATTCTCCACCGTGCCCCGGGCTGTAAATGCGTCAAGCGTGGCGGCAGGAACCGTGTTCACCGTCTGCGGCCCCATCAGCTCATCCACATACATCGTGTCCGGGTACTCAGGATTCTTCACGCTGGTAGAAGCCCACAGCGGCCGCTGAACCTGCGCACCGGTCGTCGCCAGCGGATGAAAGTTGCCCGATCCGAGAGTGATATCGAACAGTTGCTGAAACTGGCCGTAGGCAACGCGGGCGTTTGCGATTCCTGCTTTTCCAGCCAGCTCATGACCATCGCCGAGCGCCTTGTCAACCGACGTGTCCACGCGGCTCACGAAGAAGGAGGCAACTGAAGCGATTCGTCCCGGCGAGCCTCTACCCGCGCTCATGAAATCCCGTAAACCCTGGATGAACGCGTTCGCTGCTTCTCGGTACGCGTTGATCGAAAACAGCAGCGTCACGTTGACGTTGATGCCCTCGGAGACCAGCTGCCTGATCGCCGGCGCGCCCTCGGGAGTCCCCGGGACCTTGATCATCACGTTCGGCCGGTCGATAGTCGACCACAGCCGCCGTGCCTCTTCAACCGTGCCGTCGGTGTTGTACGCCAGCCGCGGCGAGACCTCGATGCTGACGAAGCCGTCCTTGCCGCCCGCCTCGTCGTACGCCGGCCTCAGCACATCTGCGGCGTCTCGAATGTCGTCGATTGCCAGCCGCTCGAAAACGGTCTCGACCGCCGCGCCATCTCTCGCGTAGCCGAGCAGCGCATCGTCGTAGATATCGCTGTCTGCTATCGCCTTTTCGAAGATCGTTGGGTTGGAGGTGACGCCGCTGACACCGCTCTCCACAAGCCGCTGAAGCTCGCCAGAACGCAGCATGTCCCTGCTGATTGAGTCGAGCCATATCGACTGGCCAAGCTGACGTGCCTTGAAGACGTTGTTGTCGCTACTCATACTTGTTCTCCGGGGTCTCGGTGCGAACTGTTTTTTCTCCCTCCCTGACAGGGAGGGAGTCAGAGGGTGGGTGGTTCGGTCACTCCGTTCGCCAGTCTGGTAGGGGCGCCGCTTGCTGCGCCCGGTCCGCGAAGCGGACATGCCTGCCATCCTGAGCCTGCCGAAGGATGGCATTGTGAACTCGATTCAGAATCTCCCGACAGTCTCACATTGTCCAGTTAGATCCCTCCGCTGCGGTCGGGATGACACAGGCAGGTCATGCGCCTACCGGTCCGGGCGCAGCATCATTACCCGCCCTCACCAAGACCATTCCCTCCCTAAACACTACCACTGACCGTGTGTACGGCGATCATCCCCGGACTCGACTCCCGGCCCGAACTCAACTACCAACCAGCGTCTACTTTACCGGCGCGGCGCTGTTCTCCGCCTCGATCGCTAGTATCTTGTCGAGCCTGCGCTGAAAGCGGGGGTGCGTGCCGAACTCGGCTCCTAAAAATGCCTCAACCAGCGACTTCGCCGTCTCAGGCCCAATGATCCGTGCGCCGAAGCACAGGATGTTCATGTCATCGTGCTCAACACCCTGGGCAGCCGAGTAGGTGTCGTGGCAGACCGCAGCGCGAATGCCCCGGAACTTGTTCGCAGCTACAGAAGCACCAACACCGCTGCCGCATCCGAGAATCCCTCGGTCAGCAGCGCCGTCCTGCACCGCCTTCGCAACCAGCGCAGCGAAGTCCGGGTAGTCGTCGTCGGCGTCGTACTCGTGCGCGCCAAGGTCAACCGGTTCGTGCCCAAGCGACCGCACAAACTCAACTATCTCCGGCTTGAGTGGCAACCCGGCATGGTCAGCCGCAATAGCAATCTTCATATTTTGTCTTTTTGTCCCAGGGTCCATGTGACTGATGCTTGCGCGATTGGCCTGACTATCAGCGCAGTTTAATGGTAAATAACGAGGAAGCCACGTTCTCACTCCCGATCCGGCAGAGGGGAACCCCGAACTTACCGTCCCAGCACGGCCTTCGCCTTCGCCACCACGTTCTCCACGGTGAAGCCAAAGTGCTTCATCACGTCGCCACCCTTGCCCGATGCGCCAAATCCCTCCATGCCGACCACCGCTCCATCCAGCCCGACATAGCGCTCCCAGCCCGTCGCCAGACCCGCTTCAACCGCTACCCTCGCACGTACAGATAGAGGCAGAACCGACTCACGATACTCGTCCGATTGCGCATCGAACAGCGCCCATGAGGGCATCGAAACCACTCTTGCTTTGACGTTGTCCTTTGCCAATTCTGAACTCGCCTGTAGCGCCAGTTGCACCTCGGAACCGGTGCCGATCAGGATCACATCCGGCGGGCCGTCACAGTCCTTCGCGACATATGCGCCGCGCGCAACGTTCCCTGCCGCACCCGCCGTTGCGCCAAGTGAACTCAGCGACGGCAGAGCCTGCCTCGTCAGCGCCAGCGCGGTCGGCCCATGCCGGTTTTCGACCGCTATTTTCCAGGCAGCAATCGTCTCGTCAGCGTCCGCCGGCCTGATCAACGCCAGGTTAGGCAGCATCCGCAGCGACATTATTTGTCCGATCGGCTGATGCGTCGGTCCGTCCTCACCGAGCCCAACCGAATCGTGCGTCCACACCCAGACAGCAGGAAGCTCGGAAAGGGCGCCCACTCGCACTGCGCCACGCATGTAGTCCGAGAAGATCAGGAACGTAGCGCCGTAGGGCAGCAGACCGCCGTGCGCCGAGATACCGTTCACGATTGAGCCCATGGCATGCTCACGGATACCGAAGTGCAGGTTTCGGCCTTCCGGCGACTCCGGTTGGAAGTCGCCTCGCCCTGAGATCATCGTGTTGTTCGATGGAGCAAGATCCGCAGAACCTCCGATCAGCCGCGGCAGGTTGGGCGCAATCGCATGCAGCGCCTTTCCGGAAACGGCGCGAGTCGCAACCGGATCCGTAAACGTTCCGGCGAGCGCTTTCAGGTCGGCATCCCAGCCATCCGGCAGCTCACCCGCCATATCCTGCTTGAAACGAACCGCAAGCTCCGGGTGTGCATCCGCATATGCCTCGAAGCGCGCCTGCCACTTCGACTCCACAACCGCACCGCGCTCCACGGCACCGCCCGCGTTTTCTCTCACATCGTCCGGAACCTCGAACGGCCCATGCTCCCAGCCGAGCGCCTCCCTGGTCAGACCAACCTCGTCCTCGCCCAGCGCTTCGCCGTGCGCTGAAGCCTTGCCCGCCTTGTTCGGAGAGCCGTATCCAATCGTGGTCTGTACCACCACCAACGAAGGCTTCGCCGTCTCGTCAATTCCCTCCTGAACGGCCGCAGCAATCCCGTCCAGGTCGTTGCCGTCCACCGGCCCTGCAACATGCCAGCCGTACGCCCGGAAGCGCGCTGCAACATCCTCACGGAACGCAATGTCCGTGTCGCCCTCAATCGAAATCTCGTTGTCGTCGTACAGATAGACGATCTTGCCCAGCCCGAGCGTTCCCGCCAGCGACGCCGCCTCGGAAGCTACACCTTCCTCAAGGTCACCGTCCGAGACGATCGCGAATGTCCGATGATTCACGATCTCGTGGTCAGGTCGGTTGAACTCGTTGGAGAGGATTTTCTCAGCCATTGCCAGCCCGACACCGTTTGCAAAGCCCTGTCCAAGCGGCCCGGTCGTCAACTCGACACCCGGAGTCAGACCACGCTCGGGATGGCCCGGTGTCTTCGACCCGAGCTGCCGAAAGTTGCGGATCTCGTCGAGCGACAGGTCGTAGCCGGTCAGGTGCAGCAGCGAGTACAGCAGCATTGAGGCGTGCCCGTTCGAAAGAACGAACCGGTCGCGGTCGGCCCAGAGGGGGTTCTGGGGGTTGTGCTTCAGAAATCGGTCCCACAGCACCCACGCCATCGGCGCCCCGCCAAGCGGCGCTCCCGGATGCCCGGAGTTCGCTGCCTGTACGGCGTCAACTGAGAGAAAGCGGATGGCGTTGATGGTGCGCCAGGTGAGATCAGTACCGGTGCCTGAGGAGAGTTTTTCTGTAGTAGTCATGGTGATTCAGATGCTTGCAGTGCAGGGTCGATGATGTGCTCGAACGGGGCGGACGTTTCTCGCCCAGGGAGAGCAAGGTTTTGTCCGCGGACAGGGCAGGGCGATCAAGCCGTGAGTTTAGCCTGATTCCGTTGTGGTGCGCGCATATAACGCCACTCACACAGCCGCCCTTGCAAACTGCCGAGCCGTCAGCCGCAGCGGCACCAGCGCCGCCAGCAGCAGCGCCGCCGCAATCAGGTATCCGCTCTGGAAGCCGATCGCATCGGCGATCACCAGTCCCACCAGCGGCCCGATCGCCCCGCCGAGATCCTGCCAGTTCGCATACTTCGCAAGCACCGTCGACCGTGCCTCATCCGTGACGATCTCGCCCGCCGCCGCATCCATCGAAGTCGTCGCCAGCACCGCAGTCAGGAAGAGCCACGGGATCACCAGCACGAACAGCTCCGGGCTATCGAGAAGGCCCACGATGAGCAGCGTTCCGATCATGACCGTAACTCCGGCGGTGATCGACCGGGCCCTGCCGAGACGGTCCGAGAAGTGCCCCAGTGGCACCGATAAGGCAAGGTCACTGAACCACCGGACCCCGACGAGCAGACCGCCCAGCGCGACCGCGGCTATCGGAAGGCCGAACGCCTGTCGTCCGTCCGCCAGTAGTTCCACGAGATACGGCGATATGGTCGCAATCGCCAGCCCGTTTGATGCGAACGCGACCGCGAACCGCATCAGGCTCAGAGACGCAACGGCATTTCGAACATCGCGCGGAAGCGCCCGCGGCGCGGGCGAAAGAGCGCCGGCCAGCCCTGCCAGTCGAGACCGGCCGGGAGCATCCGGCTCGTCCTTCTGTTTAGACCTGAGCGAAGGCACGGATATCGAAGGCGCACAAAGGGCGACCAGGATCCCCAGTACTCCGATCCCTGCCAGTACAGCAAATGCCGTCTTCGGGCTGTAGACCGCCACAAGCGCGGCCCCAACCGTCACGGCGAACAGGCTGCCCAGCCGCTGCCCGGCGTTGAAGAAGCCGAGATAACGGCCTCGTGCCGTCGGCGACCCGAACTGGAACGCCGTTATCTGCGATGCCAGCCGCATGAACGAGTACGAGACGCCCCACAGCAGCCTCGCCAGAAGCAGCACGACGATGCCTGTCGTAAGTGCGTAGGCAAGCGTTGTCAGCGCGCCGAGTGTCACGGCGAACACGAACGGCCACTTCAGGCCGTTTCGCTCGTAAACGCGGGCGGCGATGGCGTTGGAGATAAGCCTGACGAAGCGGTTGATGCTGAGCGCCAGTCCGATCCAGAAGCTGGCGTTGAGGCCGAGCGTCCGGCCAACCCCGAAGTCTGCGGCAGCCGTTGGCAGCACGACGTACATCAGCGAGTCGCCCATGATGACAAGCGTCAGGGGCAGCACGACCACGACAAGCTGGAGCGGTATTGCGGTGAATCTCACGGCCAGTGAGGTTACGCCTGTGGCGGGCAGCGCGGGCTCTCAAGGCAGTCCGGAATCTCCCAGCTTCACAGCTGTCGCGTCTGATGCGCATCGCAAGCTTCGATGGGCCACACGCTATCGGTCCGATGGCAGCATTGCGAACTCTCCACTAGGGCTATCACTAACGTCGCATCGAGTATTGCTGGCAACACTAGTCAGATGATCAGGACATTCGTCGTAGCTGGACCTCTGATGGGTTTCGTGCTGGCAGTTGGGTGTGGTCTCGGTCCATCTGCTGAAGGCCGCTCCCCGGAAGACCTGGACGCGACCGTTTCCGAACGGGTCGAGGCGACTATCGCCAGTACCGGCTACCTGGAGCCGACCCCGCCGATACCCTCGCCAACTAGCGATGTTTTGCGTGCGAAAGAGACTCCGACCGCAACCCCGGCCGTGCCCACGTTTGAGGAGCTGCGAACACAGGCCACCGGTTTCCTGCAGCAGATCAACTCGATCTCCAACAGCTACTTCGAATCGCTCAAAAATTCATCGGTAAGCCAGAATCTCAGTTCAGAAGACATTTTCGCAGTCAACAACGCTCTGGTGCTTCGAGTTCAGATAACGCAGGGCGCCATTTCACGGCTCGATCAGGTGGACCCTGTTCCCGAAATCTCGGAAACGGGAGAGTTTCTGGACATGTTCGTTGAACTTTTCGACGTTATGCAGAGGTGGCAGGTCGACCACAGGAACGCCGTCCTATCCGGAGATTCCGAAACGGCTCTCAAGCTCGAGAATGAGAATCCGTTCGATTTCATTTCGGACGCTTTCGAGCGTTCAGACGAGATACAGGAACAGATTCTGGCGACTTTTAATATCCCGGATTCCGAGGTCCGCTACTTGCGAGTTGGAGCGGTTCCAGCAAACGAAACAGAATGGCAGACGGTTCAGGCGGCGATGGACCTCTATATTGCAGACCAGAATTTGCGGACCGTTCCAGCGAGCACTGTTCCGGCCAATGACTTCACCATCTCGGAACTGTTTCCGAGATATCTCCGTGTCGACCAGACCTTGTGTTCGTACACCTGGGACACTGCTGGGAAGGTGACGCAGGTAGCCTGCTGATATCACCGTTCCGGCGAGGCCCACCTACCCCCCCAGCCTCCCGATCGCCGCAATCTTCTCCTCGCCCAGATAGCAGTATCGGTTGATCCAGATCCCCGGCGTCCCGGCGTCCCATGCAAGGTGAAGCCGGGCATCGAAGTCATCCAGCGGGCCGTAGCCGTGGACCACCGGATACAGGTCCGCCTTCCCATTCATCTCAAGCTGCGCCTGCTTGATCTTGCGAAGCTGCGCCTGCTGGCCCGCCCGGTGCGGCTTGTCCGGCGGCGGGTACAGGTAATCCTCAAGCTTCGTCCCCCGACGTCCGTCCTCGAAATCGAACAGGTTCGAAAGCGCAGTGATCAGCGTCGCCACATTCAGCGGCTGGTCGTTGTGCGCAATCAGCTCCTCGGCATAGAAATGCACCATCTGCGGCCAGTGCATCGTGTACAGCTTCATATTTATCGAATCCGCAGGCTCAGCCACCGCGCCAAAATCCATGCCGGAAAGCAGCGATAACGGAGGCGGGAACGCATTCGGTGAAAGCTCCTTGCCGATGCCCTCAGGCACCGACTCCATCGCCGTACGCAGCTCCTTCACGTAGAGCGTTGTCAGCGCCGCCTTGAACCGCAACACCTCGGTCAGCGCCGAGTTCCTCGCTAAACCGTGGGCCAGCGCATACGGCATCGCATGGACATCGCACAGCGGATCAAGGTCTGCATCGGAGAGGTGCTGCACTCGCGTGTACAGAGCATCGGCAGCGGCGCGCATAGGCTCAAAATCGAAGCCGAGACGGGGTGCAATTTTTCGAGCATTTTCAGAAAAATCGAGAAAGGCGTCGCCGAGCCGGTAGGGCGGATGCTCAGGCCAGTCGTGCCGAAGTCCGTCGATGTCCGGGTACGACGTGAGAAGGTCTTTCACCCGCGCGCAGACGTAGGCTCGGGCGTCGTCCGATGCTACCGACACGGTATGGACCATTCTGTGCCGGGGGTACTCGCCGTTTGGCAGGCGCGGCATGTCCTCGTCATGCCTGCCGGGCACCTGCACGGCAGAGACCTGGAAGTAGACCTTCATGCCGCGGGCGTGACCGCCGTCGACGATCCGCTGGATCAGGGCGCCATCAGATTTTGTGAAGGCGGTGGCCTGCGAAGGCTGGTACTTGAGACCCTCGTAGAACTCCATGTTCGGCGCGGCAGACGGCGAAGGGCTGATCAGCACCTCTTCTTTGCCCCACAACCTCCTCTCGATGACCCGCACCGAGCCCGCTCCCGCGTCGACCGGTGGCTCCCGACGCGGCAGCTCTTCGCTGGACCCTGCATCGTCGTCACCGGGAAGCGTGTCGACCGCTTCGTATACCGACGGCGCTGTGGCGATGGCATTGACACCGGCCGCTGCAAGCGAGTCGAGAACCGCGTCAACACCTTCAGACTGGAAGTACATCGGCTGGACTGTGACGCCGAGAAAGCGGGAGGCGTTGGCATGGTCGCTTGAGCTGTCAGTAGGCATGCCGAGCTTTCTGGATTATTTTCTGAGGTTGGGATAGATGCAGAACTGATTCTAACTTTGGATGCTGTGGGAAGGAGTGCCGTTGTGACGCGAACTGACCGTCCCTTCGTCCCGCAAGCGGGCGCGGGACTTGGGTTGGATCAGGTAACACACCAGAACTGATCTCTGCAGCAGCAAACACCATCGCTGCAACACCGCAAACGCAAGAACGACTCCCGACCGCGCCTGCCGCACCACATCCAGGTACATAGTTCTGGCTCAGACCCTTCGACAAGCTCGCCCCTCACAACGCGGCTCCCACAATCAGTTCACAACTACCTCACCACAACGGACTCTCGCCTCACAGCACCCTGAAAAACAAAGAAGACCTCGGCCATGAGGCCGAGGTCTTCTTTTCTTAAGCGAATTGCTGTCTTACCAGCGACCGCCACCACCGCCGCCACCGCTGCGAGGTGCCTTCGGGCGAGCCTCGTTAACCGTCAGCGACCGACCGTCCAGATCAGCGCCGTTCATGCCCTGGATGGCCTCCTGGGCCTCTGCGCTGTTCGGCATCTCAACGAAGCCGAAGCCGCGTGAACGTCCCGTCTCACGGTCCATGATTACCTGTGCGGAGTCCACTGCCCCATACTGGGAAAAGGCCTCTCGCAACGTCTCATCGTTCGATGTGAACGGCAGGTTTCCTACGAATATATTCACCAAACTCTCCTAGTCTTGCTTTTGGTCCGGTCCTTCCGACACCGACATTCATCACCAGGAAGCTAAACCAGGAAAACGAAATCGTCAGATCAAGCGGACTCGAACCCGTCTGCCTGCATTGTACCGGGATACTGCTGTTGCCGGTGACACGGTATGTCACCAGTTCGCCTCCGTCTCCGCCCGCATGCCCACAGGACTCGCCTGCGAGCCGCTGTGTGCGTATCCTGAACCCGCCCCCTTACAGCTCATCGGAGTTAACTGGACGGGGCCGTTCAGACACCGCAAACACCGGCAGCTAATATCGCACTTTGAGGTCTCAAGTCCCAGACAGATATCGGACAATAGTCACAAGAAAGCTCAAATGAACTTCGACAAGTCAGAACAGCTATTTGAGAAGGCGAAGCAACTCGTAGCAGGCGGCATCTCGTCTCAGATCCGCGTCAACGAGCCAGCTCCCGTGCCGCTCTTTTTCACGCACGCCGCAGGCTCACGCATGTGGGACGTGACGGCAACGAGTACATCGACTACATCCAGGGCATGGGCCCGAACCTGTTCGGTCATGCACCCGAGTTCGTCACGCGCCAGGTCGAGCAAGACATGCGCAAGGGCTACATCTTCGCAGCGCAGTTTGAACGAGAACTGGAGGTGGCCGAGCTGGCTCTGGAGATGATCCCGCTCGAAGACGCCACGGTCAGGTTCGCCTCGTCCGGCACCGAGATCGACCAGCTGGTGATCCGCCTCATGCGCGGCTACACCGGCCGCCCCAAGTACCTGAAGTTCGAAGGCCACTACCACGGCTGGATGGACAGCGTGAACTACTCCATTCACCCTCCGCTCGACCAGGCAGGTGACGCCAGTTCGCCAAACGTAGTCGGAGAGTCGGCTGGTATGGACGCAGGGACCGCGGAAAGCATAGTCGTCTGCGAGTGGAACGATGTAGAAGCGCTGGAACGTGCGTTCGCCCAGAACCCCGGCCAGATCGCCGGGGTCATCATGGAGCCGATACTCGCAAACACGAACTGCATCATGCCGCTCCCCGGTTATATGGAGGCTGTGAAGCGAATCTGCTCAGAAAACGGCGCGCTGCTCTGTTTTGACGAGGTCATTACCGGGTTCCGTGTGGCTGCAGGGGGTGCACAGGAGTATTTAGGCGTCACTCCTGATCTCGCCACGTACGCAAAATCGATGGCTGGCGGCTTTCCAGTGGCAATGCTCGCAGGACGTAGCGAAATCATGGAGATACTCGGAAACGGCACCGTCTACCATGGTGGAAGCTTCAACTCGAACGTTATGACAATGGCAGCTGCGTACGCCTCACTGAAGCACATCGCAGATGCCGGTCAAAAGTTCTACACGGAGCTGAACGGCCGGGGTCTGCATCTCATGGACGGACTGCGGGAAGCGGCGGGGCAGGCGGAGTCCAAGCTACACGTCCAGGGCGTTGGTTCGGTCTTTTCGATCTCCTTCACAACTAAGCCAGAGATCGTCAGCTGGCGAGACCATGCGCGTAACTGCGACGACGCAATGTACGCACGGTTTGCCAGGGCGATGTTGGAACAGGGCGTGCGGTTGTCGTCTAACGGACGCATCCACATGTCATCGGCACACACAGACGAAGACGTTCAGCAGACGGTTGCCGCAGCGCATAAAGTACTGCGCACCCTGTAGGTCCCAAATGGGGCCAATGGGGCCAACCAGGTCTGCGGGACGAAGCCGGAGGGCAAAATCCATTGCATTGGACGTCATCGGTTTCAGACGCGCCATCCTTTTCCGAGGCGGTCGGCCAGGTCGCCGAGCAGATATCGGTCAACCTCGACGGCGAGACGCCGGACATCACGATTGTCTTCGTATCTCGCCACCACGCGCCCTCCTACTTTGTAGCGCCTGAGCTGTTCTCGTCCCTGCTGAAAGGGCGCGTTCTCATTGGCTGCTCAGCATCCGGAGTCATCGGCTCGGGGCGTGAGATCGAAGGACGCCCGGGTGTTGCCGTCGTCGCAGGCGTAATGCCGGGCACCACCATTCACCCGTTTCACCTGAAGCAAGACGACATGCCCGACGCCGACGCGCCGCCCGAGAAGTGGCACCGGCTCCTGGACGTCGATCCCGACAGAGTTCAAGGCTTCCTGCTGTTCCCTGACCCTTACACCATCAGGCCGGACGCTCTGATCTCGGGTCTCGACTTCGCCTACCCGAACGCCAGCAAGACCGGTGGACTGGTGAGCGGCGGTTCAGGTCCCGGCACCAGCGCACTCTTCGTGAACGGTTCTGTGCGACGCTCCGGCGCAACCGGCATCGCGTTTACCGGCGATATCGAACTCGAATCCGTTGTTGCGAAGGCATGCAGACCGGTTGGTCGTCCAATGGTCGTGACGGAGGCCAGTGAAAACCTGATCCTCAAGCTGGACGGCGAAAAAGCTCTGCCCTGTCTGCAGTCCGTTTTCAGGGCGGCGACACCGGAGAGCAAGAGCCTGATCCGGCGATCTGTGCAGATCGGCATCCTCAGCCAGCTAGCAGGCGAGTCAGATGAGTCGAGCGAGTACGTGATCCGCAACGTTCTCGGGATGATCGAAGAGACGGGCGCGGTAGCGATTGGCGACACGGTGCGAGAGGGACAGGTGGTGCAGTTTCATGTGAGCGACTCTGAGACCGCCGAGCAGGATTTGCGCGGTTCGTTGGAAGACTATGTCGCGGATGACTACCGGATTCCGTCTGCTGCGCTGATGTTCTCCTGCCTGTCCCTGGGCAAGCGACTCCACGGCCAGCCCGACCACGACACCGCAATATTCCAGGACCTCGTTGCACCTGTGCCGCTGGCAGGCTTCTTCTCAAACGGAGAAATCAGCACCCGAGACGGCCACACCCGCCTCCACGGCTACACCTCCAGCTTCGCAATGTTCAGGCAGGGAGCCCGAGAACGAGTGCAGGGCCGGTAGGGCGGAAGCGGTTTTCTTCCTTCGTCCCGAAACGGAGTGAGGGACCCGGTGCGGATGAGGCAACCCACCGAGAACCGCTCTCTGCGTGAGTGAAGGCCGTCGTCGTTGTCATCCCCACGGAAGCGGAGGGATCTTACCGGGCTTAAGACTGAATCTGTTCATTTGAGGACGACGCGAACCCCCACACTCTCCATGTGAGGTCACCAGGAGATTCTGAATCAAGTTCAGAATGACAATGTGTGCCGATAAAGCCACCCCCGGCGCAGCTTTCTTGCCCGCCCCCACCAAGACCTACGCATGCTTGCGCTGCTGACCCTGCATTCGGCCGCGCTCGTGCTGGCAGCGACGCCACTTGCTGCGCCCGCAACTCAATGGGCTGAGCTCCGTCGTCCCGAGTCAGCACGAGGAACCCGGGGTGGATGAGGCGACACGCCAGAACCGCTCTCTGGATCAGCTAGGTCGTTCGAACCTTTTCGCTCGACTTCTGACTAGTACGCCCTCAATTTCTTACAACTCCGGAAGCAATTCTTCTCCGAAATACGGTTGTAGTCAGGTGTAAAGATCACCAGCGGGCTCACCGTACATAACGCGTAGCTGCCTCTTCGATCAGATGTCGGATATGGCTAGAGTAGACACCATGATTAAAAAAATCTTTGAATCGATTCATCGCATTAATGGGTTTTTCGCCGGTGACTTTAGCAACAAAACTGTCGTCACCACAAACGACCATAAAATCTTCTGGAGTAAATAATATTGTGTTGCTCGTATCTGGACTCATAAGTAAAAGGATCATTGCACCGTATTTCATGGTTATCTGAAATACATCAAGCATGGTAGGTTGCAATTCATAAGAATCTTCGAAATCCAAGTTCACAACCCAGAGAACTGATGCGCCAGATGCTTTAAATGCTTCAGCGGCGTTCGATGACTGATCGTGAGGAAGAACGCCATCGTACTCTACCGGCACCGCGATCATTGAACACTCAAGCAGCCATTGCAGGTCAATCGTATGCTTTTCCGCTGTGCGAGTATTGACCGCCTCCATAATCTGCGTCAAGCGATATTCATCTGCAATTTCGCTAATCATTATTGAGAATTTAAATGCAACACGCAATGACCAATTAAGGTTTCATTATCTGACCTAGGTTTTATTTCCTCGGTCAATGCTCCGTTTCGAAAGCTCGTTGTAGGCGTTAATATGTCGACTGGCCATTCGAGCGCTTGGAGCCAGTTTAGCCATGATCTCTAATGAGTCTGAATCAATAATTGCAGATTCGATATTTAGTTGATAAATCAGTCCTACAAACGCTTCTTCCTCCTCTCCGTATCCAACCGATCTCTTGACCCTGTCAAGAAAATGCTGCTTGATCAAATGGCCGAATCTGTCGATTAATAGATTAACTCGATTGATATAGTTTTCTCTTTCAAGGGTCATGTTAATCATTGTACACGGGATATGCCGTGTGAACGTGGGATCCTCCTTCATGCTCCACAATGACTTCGATCTTAATACCGCCGGTCATACCTACATAGACATCGCGGCCAGATTCATGGTGTTCACCAGACTCTTGAGGGACTTTGAGACTTTTGTCGTTGACGATCTGCTTGATCGCTGCCTTTATTTCCTCATCGTCCCAATCGTCGGGAAAACGCTCATTCCCCATTTGGATTACCGCTTTCTGGGTGGGCTGGCGACACACGAGGACTGCATTATGCAGCACTGGTCGGCCGGTAAATCGCGCCCCTGCCAAGAGTTCGCCACTGTTTAACCTACGCCTGCTTGCGTTGCTGACCCTGCAATCGGCCTCGCTCATGCTGGCTCAGAGCCACCTTACGCAGGCGAATCGCACCCGGCGTTATCTCAAGGCACTCGTTCGGCATGATGAACTCTAACGACTGCTCGAGCGAAAGATTCCTGTGTGCGTCCAGGTGCTCCGTACGGTCCGCCGAAGCCGCTCGCATATTCGTCAGCTTCTTGCCGCGCGTTGGGTTCACGTTCATATCCTCGGGACGCGGGTTCTCGCCAACGATCATCCCCTCATACACATCAGTCCCCGGCCCGATGAACAGCTGACCCCGCTCCTGCAAACTCATCAGCGCATGACCGGTCGCAGAACCGGTGCGGTCTGAAACCAGGCTCCCGGTGTGACGAGTCTGCAGGTCTCCGTACCACGGTTCATGTCCCTCGAAAACATGGTGTGCAAGCCCTGTGCCGCGGGTTTCAACAACGAATTCGTTGTGAAAGCCGATCAGCCCGCGGGCAGGAACGATGAAATCCATGCGGATGCGTCCCTGGCCGTGGTTCACCATCTGCTCCATGCGGCCTTTGCGAAGCGCCATCATCTGAGTAACGATGCCCATGAACGTCTCCGGCACATCCACCGACAACCGCTCAACAGGCTCATGCAGCTTGCCGTTGATGGTCTGCGTCACCACTTCCGGCTTGCCAACGGTAAGCTCGAAACCCTCACGCCGCATCGTCTCAACCAGCACCGCAAGCTGAAGCTCGCCCCGACCCTGCACGACCCACGTGTCCGGCCGCCCGGCATCGCTCAGGCGAATCGAGACATTGCCGACCAGCTCCTGCTCAAGCCGGCTCTTCACCAGCCGCGCCGTCAGCTTCGTGCCATCCCGTCCGGCGAAAGGCGATGTGTTGATGCCAACAGTCATCGAAAGGCTGGGCTCATCGATGCGCATAACAGGCAGCGGGCGCGGGTCATCTGCGTCCGCAAGCGTCTCGCCGATAGTCACATCCGGCAGACCCGCGATGGCGATGATCTCGCCCGGCCCCGCCTCGTCTGCGTCGACCCGATCAAGCGCCTCGGTCACATAAAGCTCGGTGATCTTCACCCTTTCGATCTGGCCATCTCGACGGCAATGGCTGACGATCTGGTCCCGCTTGATCGAACCCTGCCGCACCCGGCACAGCGCCAACCGCCCCACATACGGCGATGCATCGAGATTGGTCACCAGTGCCTGCAGCGGGTGTCCTTCTTCATATGTCGGAGCCGGAATGCGTGATATCAGCGTCTCAAACAGCGGTCCCAGGTCCGAGCCTGGCACGTCTGGATCCAGCGTCGCCGTCCCGGTCCTCGCGTTCGTATAAACGATGGGAAAATCGATCTGTTCTTCGTTCGCATCGAGATCAAGGAATAGCTCGTATACCTCGTCCACGACCTCTTTGATCCGGGCGTCCGCACGGTCGATCTTGTTGATCACCAGGATGATCGAAAGGTTCATGGCGAGCGCCTTGCGAAGTACGAACCGCGTCTGCGGCAGCGGCCCCTCACTGGCATCAACCAGGAGAAGCGCGCCATCGACCATCGTCAGGCCGCGCTCCACCTCACCGCCGAAGTCCGCGTGGCCTGGAGTGTCGATGATGTTGATCTTGGTGTCACCACGGCGCACCGCGGTGTTCTTGGCAAGGATCGTGATCCCTTTTTCACGCTCAAGGTCGGTCGAGTCCATGACGCGATCGATGACCTGCTCATGCGCCTGGTAGGTGCCAGACTGCTGCAGCATGGCGTCGACGAGTGTCGTCTTGCCGTGGTCGACGTGGGCGATGATGGCGACGTTGCGCCTGTCATTGCGGGTGAGTGTCGTCATGTTGCCTGTGGCTCTGGCCTTCGTTGGAAATCCGGGCGTTTGGCCCAAGCGCGAAACGATCCGGGAGCAATGTTCCCGGACCGAAATTTCGTCTACTCAGGATTGACTGCAGCGGACCCGCAAGCGAACCGGCGAGTCCCACTCAATTGAGCGTACCACTAAAGCGCCAGCAAAGAGTGGGTGCGTTCTCGGATTTTTTCTTCGCGTTATTTCTTCGCCCGACTCAGATGACGCTTAACGGGATTAACCAGTTATGGCGGAAACGGGATTCTCCATCCCCTGTCAATGGAGCGAGTTGGAGGTCGGTTTTCTGGTAGGCGCGCACAGCACTGACAATCATCTGCGTCTGAGGGCGCCGAGAGATTCTGAATCAACCGTTCGCCAAGCTCAGGATGTAGCTGGCTCTGCATAGATCCCTCGCACCAATCGGGAAGCTGGTGAACATCCGGGCTCTACCTGGGATCAGTAGCGAACAGGACCTGGAAAATGAACAGACCGCCTTTATTTCCGATCGGGAGCATCGTGCGCCAGTTTCTGGTTGAGGATCATCGGATTCGAGGCTGGCACCGGTTCTGGCGGCCCGCCATTTTGTGCACACGAAATACTGGAAGCGTAATAATCGGTCCTTGTGTGCGGTTTTAGTAGTGACTTTGACTCTGATATCTTGCCTGACTCGTGCGCATGCAAAACCCCTCGCTGGAACCAGGTAACGAAAAGTGAAGTTTGATCCAAACGAACTCGCTGTTGAGATCGATCGGCTGGTTACGCAGGTGATTGGGCCTGGGAATCGATTTGTCGTTGGTCAAAAAGAGGCTTCAAAACTCGACATAGCCGCGTGTGAGCCCGAATCACCGGATGTTGACGGTCTGTACAGAACTATCCGTTTGACGGAACAGAGTGCCGTAATTCTGAAGATGCTGTTGCCGGTGGCGGGCACCTATGTTCCTGACGCGCAGTTGCGGGCTACTTTGAGTCTCGATGCGTCGGTCGCTGACAGGCACGTAAGGTCCATGGTCTTCCGGCTGGCGGCCAAGCTGACGGAACTGCGCAGGCCGGTGCTGGAAATAGACCGCCATCGAGTATTGGGGTACCGCATCGTTCTTGCACAGGGCGCTGACGACCTCGATACCGAACTCTCCTGAAATTCTCGATCCCCGAGGATTAAAACTGATCCGTTGATCAAGGGTTGAACCATATTTTTGAATCTACCTGGTGCGATGAAAAACACATTCGACGATTGGCCTGAACCAGTTTTCCTTGTGGACCCGTCCGGAAATATCCAGCATGTGAACGAACCGGCCGTCCGCTCATTTGGCTACACCGTATCGGCATTCGTCGGGTTGCCGCTGAACAGGTTGCTGCCGAACAGAGAGCGTCAGCAGCACGACTGGATGCGCACGATGTACGAGCGTAATCCGCACGACCGTCTGTTCACCGCCGGGGCGACGGTCGTGTGCGTCCACGCCCGCGGAATTGGGATTCGAGCTCACGCGACGTTCGAGACCGCTCTCGTGGACGGCCAACACTGGACCTGGGTGATGCTGGATGTTGGCAATGCTCTGGAGGTTCCGGTTGCGGGGTTACTGGAGCCGGGTGACGTCAAGGTCATGAGCACCAGCGAACTGGGCCGTATTGAGCACAGATTTCCAGAGTTGACCGCGGAGTTTCAGTACCTGGCGAAAGAGATGTTGCCTGAGCTGCACTACAACATTTTTGGTCTGATGCGGTTTAGCGCCGAGAGCGGCATTGCCACCATGGGCCAGCTTGCCCTGGAGAGAGCTGAGCCCATTCCAGAGCGTGGGGTAGGGACAGCGTTCTCGATGGCCGGGACCGTTTCCGAGGAGTTGCTTGCCACGCGGCGGCCAAAGTTAGTCCTGGCAAAGGATGAAGCTGATTTTCGGGATCTCTATCCGGGGTCCGTGCCGCAGAATGTTCCGGTGGAATTTCTGTCCAGTCTGGCCGTCCCGATTAACAGGGTTGACGGGATCCCCGGCGGAATGCTGTTCGCTCAATCGAAAAAGGTGAACGCATTCAATCCGATGGACGTCGAGCTGCTGGCGGGAGCTGCCGGAGCGATATTCCGGTAAGACCACTGAAGTTGACGTTGTACGGTTTTTTATCGGCTTCCAATCTACGCATCGAGCACAATGAGTCAGGTCTCGGCCCAGCGGCATCAAGTCGTGGCGCACAAGGCAGAGGATTCGCGCTGACACCTGAACAGCCTTGGTGCTCGCGTCGGCAGGTCTACGGGCAAGAAAACCACGACATCCAACGGTTGCCTTTTTCTCCCTCTCCTCGCATGAGATGGAGTTAGAGGATGGATTGCCCGTGACGGCTGCGGCACCGGCTAAATCTCCTCGACCACCGCCAAAACCTCCTCCGTGTTACAGGCTGCAACCACCCGACTGCTCGTGTGGTCCGTCCGTGCCTCCGGCTGCTCCGCCAGCGCAGCGAAATCCCGGTCGCTCAAGAACGAGAGCGTCGCCAGGTAGTGACACATCGCCAGATGTACAAACCGCTCAATCTCCTCGAACGAAACACCTGCAACACCCTCAGCATCCAACGCCCTGACATATCGACGAATCAGCCCACCCTGCTCCCAGCGAGCCGTCCCCGGTTCAAGGCACGAAGCCGTCAGCTTCGCTACATCCTTGGCCGGGTTCGCCCGCTCCGCCAGCGCCCAGTCGATAAACACCGGCTCGCTGCCATCGAAAAACAGGTTCTCCTGGTGCAGGTCGGCATGAATCAGCGACTCCGGACCCGCGTGCAGCGCCTCGTAAACGCCGTCCATCTTCGTTCGCAGCAACTCGCCAAGTCGAAGCTGAATGGATGAAAGCTCGTAGGCGCCCGAATTCACCAGTTGAGGCCACAGCGCACCGAACCGCTCTGCTGAAACCTGGTCGACGCCCGAAACCGCCGGTCGCCCCAGCCAGTCCATGCGATCCAGCTCATCACCGTTCCAGTAGCGAGCATGCAGCCTGGCCAGCCGAACCAGCGCCGTTTCGACGCGGTCTATAGAAACTGTCTCGTCATCCCGGAACGACTCCATCGCGCCCAGGTCCTCAAGCACCATCACCGCTGCACCGGTTCGCTCGTCGAACTCGGCAACCCACGCCTTCGGAGTCCGCAGACGGGCGTCCGGCGCAACCACACGATAGAACATCGCCTCGCGTCGATACATGCGCACGGCATCAGGAGTCATCGCACCCAGCCGCGCCTGTAGCGGTAGCTTCGCCACGAGAGTCGGCGGTGCGCCGTCCGCTCCCTCGCCGGTCCACCGAACCCGCAGCCTGAATGATCGTGAAAGGTAGCCATATCCGCCGTCCAGTGCCGTTGCATCCACAGCAGCAACCGTCGGTAGCTCCGCGCCGGCTGACTCGAACAACCGGTTGAGCGCGTCAGTAGTGATCTCAGATACGTCAGCGGCGATCATCATTCCAGCATGCTAACCGAGGCACACCCCAACTACTCGCCGAAAGTGGTAATTTGCTGCATTGCTGCAAGGCGCGCGCAGCACTGCTCTACCGAACTTATGACTAGGAGACCGAATTTGTCGCTCACACAGGAACAGATCGAGACATACAAGAAGAACGGGTATCTCGGCGTGGAAGGCGTCTTCTCGGGATCAGAGCTCGACGACCTGCGTCGCGTCACCGAAGAGTACGTGGAGCAGTCACGCGACTACACCGAGCACACCGATGAAGGGATCAATAGCTCCCTCCACGGATACTCAGCGGCGGGATGCGACGAAATGGTCCACTGGACCCTAGAAACCCTGGCAGCATGAAGGTCAGAGAAGCCCGGGAGCAAGCCGGTCGGTGGGCGAAAGAGTTCGCAGCGAACGAACCCAACGTCATCGCCATCCACTCGATGGGCAGCATCAACTATCTTCCGCCGGGAGACGAATTCGCCGCGTTCAGAGATATCGACATGAACGTCGTATCGACTGCCGCATCTGGTTGGACAGTGCACAACCTTGAGTGGAACGGGCTGCTCATTGAGTACGGACTCGTCTCCGCTGGAAAGTACGAATCAGCCGAAAAACTGCTGGCGTCACCAGAACTCGCAGGCAACGTGTCCCAGGAAAGCATCCTCTACGATAAAACCGGTCAACTCACCGAAATTTCACGAGCAGTTGAAAGCAACTACCGCGATCCAAAGTGGATTCTCGCCAGGTGTGACTCCGGGACCCGGGCGGCCACTGAATGGCTTGAGAAAGGCCGGCAGGCGGCCGGTCCCCTCGATGAACTTGAGTGCCTGTGGTTTGCCACCGGATTCCTGGCCGGTCTTCCCGCGCTTGCAACGCTTGCCCCGCTCACACACCGGCGCGGGCTGGTCATCGCCAAAACGGTGCTCTCCGAGCACGGCCACGACGAGATGTATCAGCGTCTGCTTGGGCTGCTCGGCCTGGACCGTGTCGACACGGATGGGTGCGTCAGTCTCCTCGAGGCCACCGCAACCGCGTACGACATGGCGCTTTCGGTTCAACGCACGCCCACTCCATATTCGTTCAAGCTCCAACCGCGCATCCGCACCTACGCCGTCGACGGCGCAAAAGACATGATTGAAGAAGGCCACGTGCAGGAAGCGGTTCACTGGATTCTGGCGTTCGTCGGTGTTGCCGCTGCGACGCTTAGTGTTGATGGAGATGATGCGGATCGTGAGCAAGCAACCGGTCTGGTGAGAGATGCAATCCACCTGCTCGGGCTTGACTCTCCCGGTGAAGGTCAGACTCGGATTGAGGCAGGGAGAGCTCTTGCCGCCGAGCTCAGAGACATCTGCGATTCCCTCATCCCGTCACAATCTGACTGAGCATCGAGTCACTGCCTGCCGCTTGGTTTATTCCGTGACTTCGATCAGCGCACCGGCACCTGCTGTATCCAGCTGGAAACCGTTCTCCGACCGTGCGGCTCCTCCTCTCTCATACACGCCTCACCAACATGTGTTGGTCAGCCCTGAGCCAGCAAGATAATATGCGCCCAGCCGAACGGCAGATTCGGCCCGATTACAACTATCTGTAGGGGACGTACAGATGACTACTACCGGACCTGGAGACACACCACCAGAACAGGCCACACCGGCCGCGCAAGGCGCCTCGCCGCCATACGCATTGCGGTTCTCCGTTGACTACCCCGACAGGGACCTTGACAAGCTATCGAGCGCACTGCGCATCTTCTGGGTCATCCCGATAGCCATCGTGCTCGGGGGAATCGGCATATACGGCGGCGACTTCTCAGGCGGCGGATGGGTAACGTTCGCCGGAGTAATCTTCATTGCGCCACTGCTGATGATTTTGTTCAGGCAGAAGTACCCGCGCTGGTGGTGGGACTTCAATGTGCAGTTGCTGCGTTTCGAGGCGCGGATCAGCATGTACCTGGCGCTGACCACGGACGTCTATCCGGCCACCGACGAGGAGCAGTCCGTTCATCTCGATGCGGACTATCCGGACGTCGAGCGTGACCTGAACCGCTGGCTGCCATTGGTGAAGTGGCTGCTCGCCATACCGCACGTAATCGTGCTGTTCTTCCTTGGGATAGCGGCGATCTTCGTGCTCATATACGTCTGGTTCGCGATCCTATTCACAGGGCGATATCCGCGCGGCGCGTTCGACTACATCGTCGGTGTCAGCCGCTGGAGCTACCGTGTCCAGGCTTATGCGTTCCTGCTGAACACAGACGTCTACCCCCCGTTCTCGCTGGACTAGGGCAGCAAACGCCCGGGATGCGCCAGAGCTTGCGGCATAGCTGTGCGCCAGGATGTAGCCGCCGTGAGCGCGCGGAGCTGTTTTCTTCTCCCGTCCCAGGGGAGAAACGGGTGCCCGCTCGCGGGTGCAAGCTAGAGGGTGGGTTGTCGTGATGCGCTCTGCCATCGCCGGGCGTACTCGTGCCGAAATATGATCGACGTCAACCAACCTGCATCTCACTCGTCCAGGCCGACCAGTAGCCGCGCAACCGAGTACCACACGTCGGTATGATCTATATGCCGCAGACGAGATGATTCAACCGCAACTTCGGGATGACACAGCCCCCCGTCCCGGACCACACAGACCCTGCGCCGGATGACACACTTAACAGGTCGCTGCCAGCCCCCATGCACTCGATAAGCAGTACAGGCGCCACGCGACGTTGAAACTCGCCCGCAACACACTCGGTTCTCACACACCATGCCAAACCGCCTCGCCAACGAAACCAGCCCCTACCTGCTGCAGCACCAGCACAATCCCGTCGACTGGTATCCGTGGGGCGAAGAGGCGTTCGAGCTTGCTCGCTCAACCAATCGGCCCATCATGCTCAGCGTCGGTTACTCCGCGTGCCACTGGTGCCACGTCATGGAGCGAGAATCGTTCGAGAACGAAGAGATCGCAGCGCTGATGAACCGTCTCTTCGTCAACATTAAGGTCGACCGTGAAGAGCGGCCTGATGTCGACTCCATCTACATGTCCGCGGTGCAGGCCATGACCGGCCACGGCGGCTGGCCCATGACAGTCTTTATGGCCCCAGACGGCAAACCCTTCTTTGGCGGCACCTACTTTCCAAACGAAGACCGCGGCGGACTTCCCGCCTTTCCGCGCCTCCTGGCAGCCGTCTCGGACGCCTACCACGACCCCGAGCGCAAGGACCAGCTGCTCAGCACATCATCAAACGTGGTCGGCCGAATCGAGTCGATGGCCGCGGTGCGCCAGAGCCAGGAGCCGCTAACCCTGGACATCGTTGACACCGCGGCGCTGGCTTTCCAGCGAGAGTTCGATCCGCAGAACGGCGGCATGGGCATGCAGCCGAAGTTCCCACAGCCGATGGATTACGAGATGCTGCTGCGGCACTGGAAGCGGACCGGTGACGAAAACTCGTTGAACATGGTCGTCACGACGCTCACGAAGATGGCCCGCGGCGGCATATATGACCAGATCGGAGGCGGCTTCGCGCGCTACTCCACGGACACATTCTGGCTCGTCCCGCACTTCGAGAAGATGCTCTACGACAACGCCCAACTGGCTTCACTGTTCCTGCATGCATGGCAGGCGACCGGCAACCCGTTGTTCAAAAAGGTCGTTGAAGAAACGTTGACCTACGTGCAGCGGGAGATGACGCATGCCGACGGCGGCTTCTACTCAGCACAGGATGCAGACTCCGAGGGCGAAGAAGGTAAGTTCTACGTCTGGCTTCAGCAGGAGATCGACGCCGTTCTTGGGTCGGAGCAGGGCCGCGTTGCCCGCGCATTCTGGGGCGTCACGCGTAAAGGCAATTTTGAAGGAAAGAATATCCTCAACGTGCCGCGGGAGCCGGTTGAGGTTGCGGCGGAGCTTGAGATTTCAGAAGAGGAGCTCGGCCGCCAGGTCACAGACGCTGCGGCAAAGCTATATGAAGCTCGCTCGAAGCGCATCTGGCCGGGACTTGATGACAAGGTACTGACCTCGTGGAACGGCCTCATGATGAAGGCGTTCGCAGAGTGCGGCGCAGCGTTCGGCAGGCAGGACTGGATAGACACCGCTCGCAAAAACGCTGGCTTTCTGCTCGATACGCTCCACTCCGGCAGCCGGTTGCTGCGAACCTGGAAAGCCGCTGGCCGAGAATCCGAAGAGACAAAAGCCCACCTGAACGGCTATCTCGAAGACTATTCGATGCTCACAGACGGCCTGCTCGCCCTTTACGAGGCAACCTTCGAGCCACGCTGGTTCGATGCCGCCAGGCAGATCGCAGACGAGATGATCGAACTTTTCTGGTCGTTCGATGACGCTGTGTTCTACGACACCGGCAGCGACCACGAACAGCTGCTCGTTCGCCCAAGGGACATCTTCGACAACGCCATTCCGTCAGGCAGTTCCACCGCCGCCGGCGCGCTGCTCAGGCTTGCTGTATTCACCGGCGATCCCGCTTATCACCGCACCGCCGCCGCTTCCATGCGGGCCGCCCGCGACATGATGGTCAGCGCTCCACAGGGCACCGCTCACTGGATCAACGCCGTCGACATCTACAACACGACAGCGCAGGAAGTTGTGATCGTGGGAGATGTCTCAGACGAGGCAACGCAGGCCCTGTTGCGTGTGGCCCGCAGCGGCTACAGCCCGAACAGGCTGCTTGCCGGTACAGACGGGCAGGCAAGTGCTGACGGGCACGGTAAATCTATCGACTCACCCCTGCTCGAAGACCGGCCGCAACTGGACGGCAAGCCAACGGCGTTCGTCTGCGAGAACTACGCCTGTCAGCTACCCGTCACGGACCCGAGCGCGCTAGCAGATCAGTTGGCCTGAGCGGGTTCCGGCCGGCTGGCAGGGAGATATCGCTCATCGATCTTTTCCAGTAGCTGCGTCGCCTCCGCAACAACCATCAGCTCAAGGCCGCGCAGTCCTTCCAACTCCTCGGCAACATGCTCGACGCGCCTGCGACGCCCCTCCTCCATCAACTCCAACCCATGCTCGGTCGCCGTCACACGCACCACGCGGCCGTCGTCGGACTTCCTGTCGCGGGACACGAGTCCGAGCTCTTCGAGAAAGTTGACGATGCGCGTTATCGCAGGCAGCGAAACCATCTCCATCGCCGCGAGTTCACTGATCGATTTCGGGCCGGCAAAAGCGAGAATTGAGAGCAACGACAGCCGCTCTGGAGTCAGCCCGCTCTGTCTGTCTGCTATGCGTGCCCTGCGCAACACGTGAATCGCGATTGAGTGAAGCTGGTTTGCAACACGATTAAGCAGATCGTCTGACATTCCCTGTGGAACAGGTGGAGTTGACATAGTTAGTTAACACTGTTAAGCATATTATCGGCCCTGACACAATTAACACTGTTAAGCAAACGGCAGGCTAACGCAAGTGGCTCAGGTCGCCTGTTCAGGAGAGGTTTCAATGACCGGAAGCGAATTACTCCAGTCCATCGGACAGATTCACATCAGCGTCACCGACCTCGACCGCGCCGTCTGCTTCTATCGGGATACGCTCGGAATGCAGTTCCTGTTTCAAGTTCCGGGCCAGCCAATGGCCTTTTTCCGATGCGGCGAAGTTCGGCTCTATCTCGGCGTGCCAGAGTCGGAGGAGTTCAGGTCGAAGTCTGTTCACTACTACCGCGTCGCCTCGATCGACGACGCCTACGCGGAGCTACAGGGCAGGGAAGTCGAGTTCAAGAACGCGCCTCACATGATCAACAACGACGGCACGCACGAGCTGTGGCTGGCGTTCTTCCAGGACCCGGACGGCAATCACCTGTCGCTAATGGAAGAACGACCCGTCGTTTCCTCACCTGACTGAGTTGGCGACCGACGGATTCGCTGGTCGTGGCAGAAGTATTTTTCTTCGCCCGACTTAACCGGCATCTGACGGAATAACCTACTCATGGCGGAAGCCGGTTTCTCCCTCCCTGACAGGGAGGGAGTTAGAGGGTGGGCTGTCGTGATGGCAGAGCCATCACCTGCTGGTAGGGGCGCCGCTTGCTGCGCCCGCAGCCCGCAAGGGCTGACGCCCCATCGTCCCGAAACGCGAGTGCCCGATTGTGGGCGCGGGACCCGGTGTGGATGAGGCGACCCACCAGAACCGCTCTCTGCATCTGCGACAACCAACACAGCACAACCGCCAACAGCGGCATATCCGACAACCACAACCGCCGCCTTTCACCCGAACTCTGCGGCAAACTACTGGTAGAAGCCACTAGCCGCGCTCGGTGCAGCACTCCAACCGGCTGGTCAGCGACGCGCCCAGAATCGGTTCATCAGGTCAGAAGCCCGGCAACGGCGGAATCTTCTTGAAACTTCCAATCGCACTCACAATCGCAATGGTCACGGCAATCGCCGCCGCAGCTGCCTGTAGCTCCGGTAAAGCGGATGAGGCCAAAAACCTGCCTGCTGAGCCCGGAATCACGATCCAGCGATCCACCTCGCTCGCCCTCGAACACCAGTGGGGCGACGTAAACCACTGGCAGATCGAAGGAGCGAACTGGTCGATCGATCTGCCGGAAGAGGGCCGCTGGGATTTTGGAGGGCCGCTCAACGAATCCGGCTTCTCGCCCAACGCCGCGACCTATCGGAGCGACAACGGCACGCTCGAAGTGCCCGAGCCGTTCACCTTCGTCGATGTCCTCCGGTTCGACCTGGCATCACTGGCGGTGCAGAGCTGCACCAGGCCCACGATCATCGACCCCGACGGCGGCCTGATCTCCGTTCGCATGGATGACATGCAGATAGACGGTCACACCGCCACGGTCAGCCGCATCACATCACCTGCGCGAGACGGCTCCGGAACCGGCACCTTTGAGATCTGCTTTGTTACCGGCGACTCGATGTACCAGCTCACCGCCGCAGCACGGCCTCTTGACGCCCAGGCAGACCTGTTCACCATGCTCGGCTCGTTCACCCTAACGGACTGATCCAGCTCACTGCGCGCCGTAGAGATGTTCCCGCGAGCTACCTGAGCAGCGTCAGGCACCGATCACACCCTCGCTACGCCTTCATCACGCTGTTCGTGAAGTGGTAGCGTGTTGCAGCAGAGAAAATGATCCGATGTCCACAATCGCGCAATCACAGCCGAAATTTCGCAAAGAGATGACAGACCGCACCGGCCTGTCTGAAGAAGAAGCACGTAAGCGCAGGCACAGAGGCCTCGGCAACTCCGTCCGTGTCCACGCCGGTCGTTCATATGTCGAAATCCTTCGCAAGCACGTCTTCACCTTCATTAACACTGTCCTCTTCGGAATTGTCACCGCACTTGCACTGATGGACCGGCTGGACGACGCGCTCACGACGTTGAGCCTTGTCGCATTCAACGTGATCATCGGCGTCTTCCAGGAGGTAAGAGCAAAGAGAAAGCTCGCACATATCGCCTTGCTGGCACGACCACAGGCCAACGTCATGCGGGACGGCGAAGAGCGGGAGATTGACCCGGCTGAGATCGTGCAAGGTGACCTGCTAATTGCGCGCGTTGGTGATCAAATCGCAGTCGACGGCGTGATGATCGACGGCACCAGTGTTGAGGTTGACGAATCCCTGCTCACCGGAGAGTCGGAACCAGTTGCCAAAGAGCATGGCGACGAGGTGCTCTCAGGCAGCCTCTGCATGACCGGCACGCTTGTGTACGAAGCGCAAAAAGTCGGCGCGAACAGCTTTGTGAACGCGCTGACCATTCAGGCGAAACGCGCCGCAACCACCCGGACGCCCATGCAAAAAGAGGTCGACTTCCTGATCCGCCTCATGCTCATCGTCGTGGTGCCGCTCGGCCTCCTGATCTCCATGTCACTCATCGTTCACGACACCCCGGTCGTCGAAGGCATGCGAATCGCCGCCGTCGTCGTTGCGCTGCTGCCGCAGGGGCTGTTCTTCATGACAACCGTCTCCTACGGCATGGGCGTCGTGCGGGTCTCCGGCAGGAACGCTCTTGTACAGCAGATCAATGCGATCGAATCGATCAGTCACGTCAACGTGCTGTGCATGGACAAGACAGGCACACTGACGACCAACAGGATCCAGCTCGACGCCGTGTTGCCACCGGGCAGCGGCCAGGACTTCAACGAGCCCAACGTGCGCCGAGTGCTCGGTGACTACGCGGCAACCAGCCAGGACCGCAACCGCACACTGGACGCAATTCGGAACGCCTGCCACGGTTCTCACAGGGAACTGCTGGAGCAGGTACCGTTCACGTCTGAGAACAAGTGGAGCGCGCTCCGCTGGGACGACACGAGCTATGTCCTGGGAGCTCCCGAAATGCTGCTCCCATTCATTGATGGCAACTCGGACCTCAGCGCCCAGACCGAAGAGATCGTGATGTCAGGCGCACGTGTGCTGCTATTTGCAGAGTACTCGACCCAATCACTGCCCCGCAACGAAAACGGCAACGTACAGATCGTCCCCGGCCTCAAGCCGCTCGCAGTGCTGGTGCTGACAGAGGAGCTGCGTGACGACGCCCTGGAGTTCATCGAGCATTTCAGGGAACTCGGCATCCAGCCGAAAATCCTCTCAGGCGATCACCCCGAGACCGTCGCCGCCCTCTGTCGGCAGGTCGGGCTCGACGGCGATGTCCGCGTGATGTCCGGCCTCGACCTCGATGAGAACGACCCTGCGAGCCTCGACGACGCGGCGAAAAACGTCACCATCTTCGGACGCATCACGCCATCGCAGAAGGAGAAGCTCGTCGCGGCGATTCAGCGTAACGGCGGCTACGTCGCCATGATCGGCGACGGTGTGAACGATGTCCTGGCGCTGAAGCAGGCTGAAGTTGGCGTTGCGATGCAGAGCGGCAGCCAGGCGACCCGTGCAGTCGCCGACATCGTTCTTCTCGGCGACTCGTACTCCGCGCTGCCCGCCGCGTTCCGTGAAGGCCAGCGCATCATCAAGGGCATGGAGGATGTGGTCCGCCTGCTGCTCGTCAGGTCGTTCTACACGGTTCTCGCTATCGTATTCACACAGATCATCGGCCTCGACTTCCCCATCACTCCCAAGCACAACGCGCTGATCGCCCTGCTGACCGTCGGCATACCGATAGTGGCCATCGCAGCATGGGCGCGACCAGGTACTCCTGATGTGAGCCTCGTCAGGACAGCCTTGCGATTCGTCTACTCACCTGCAATCACCATTTCACTCCTGGTAATTGGAATTTACTTCTTCTATATCGAAACCACGGATGACCTGGACATCGCGCGTACTGCGCTGACGACAACCGCGGTACTGTGCGGCGCCGCGCTGATTCCATTTGTCGAGCCACCGACGAGGTGGTGGGTTGCAGGCGATGTGCTAAGTGGCGACTGGAGACCGACGGCTCTCGCAGGAGTCATGCTGCTGGCGCTGGTGGGCGTCTTCGCCGTGGCGCCACTGCGCGATTTCGCTGAGCTGGTAGTCCTCGACTGGGAGGACTTTGCGGCAATATCGGGCATAGTCCTGGCCTGGATAGTCGTACAGCGCCAACTCTGGCGAAAAGATCTGTTCCGAAAGCTGGTAAGAGTGCAGACGTGAAGAGGATAGGGGAGCGAGGTTTGGCAGTTACTCCCTCCGTGACAGGGAGGGCGTTAGAGGGTGGGTTGCTGTGACGGCTCTGCCATCACCTCTGGTAGGGGCGCGTCCGCAAGCGGGCACCCGGCTGCGCCCGGTTCGTCCGGTGCGCTCACAGCGCACACGTTTGCGCCCGCGCGTGGGAGGTTCATGCGCCATCCCGAGCCTGTCGAAGCGTGTGCAACGTAGTCGTGGTACTCGCATAAAATACACCGCATGGGACGCCTGATCCTCATTAAGCACTCACTGCCGAACATCGTCGAAGACCAGCCCTCACGCGACTGGAACCTCAGTGCGGAAGGTAAGCGGCGCGCATCGATGCTGGCAGATGCCGTCGCCACGATGAAGCCCGCCTCGCTGCACTCGAGCGCCGAGGAAAAGGCCACGCAGACCGCCGAATTCGTAACCACCGCGACCGGGCTGACGCTGAGCATCGATCCCGGATTCAACGAGCACGAAAGATCGAAAGAGCCATTCACGGCCACTGTGGAGTTTGAGCGCTCCGTAGTTGAGGCGCTGCGCAATCCGGACGAGATGGTCTACGGCTCAGAGACCGTGTCAGCAGCGGCACACCGGTTCGAAGCCGCGCTTCATGATGCCGAGAGATTCTCAAGCCCCGGCGACATGGCAGTCGTCTCGCACGGCACGGTCATCTCCGCCTATGTCGCATCCCTAACGGGCGTCGACGTTGTCGAACTATGGCAAAGCCTCGGACTGCCGGGCCTGATAGTCACCAACTGGCCAGACCCGGACCGCATAGAACTGCGCCAGAACTTCGACTGATTTTTTTCTTCGTCCGACTCAGTTGGCGAACTGAGTATTGAGTAGACACAGCTGAAGCTTGTCATTCTGAACTTGATTCAGAATCTCTCTGGCGTTCTCACATGGACCAGTTAGATCCCTCGCTTCGCGCGGGATGACACAGGCAAGACCGTCCGCTTAGCGTACCGGGCGCAACAACCGTCCGCTCTCACCTACCTGCCCGCGCCGTTTCCGCTTGCTCCGGCTAGCTGGAACTGCTTGGCTGCTCGGCCGCCTTCTGGTAGGCCGAGGGGCATGCGGACGTCTAACAGGAGGGGTCTGCCTTCCCGCTCTACCGTGTCCAGGCCTTGCTCGACTGCGCCAGCGATCGCATCTTCGGACTCGACTTTAATACCCTCGACGCCGAACGCTTCCGACAGTTTTACGATGTCGGTTCCGTTCAGCACAACGCCGGCGAAATCGCCACTGCTGTGCATATCGCCCTCGGCGCGGTCGAATGCGCCTGCGACGATGCCGTACGTGCCGTTGTTGGCGATCACGTAGAGCACCGGGATGCGGTGATGGGCGGCGGTCCAGAGGGCGGAGTCGGAGTAGTAGACCGAGCCGTCGCCGACAAGGCCGACGACCGGCCTGTCAGGAGCGGCCAGCTTGGCGCCGAGCGGCGCGCCCATGCCGAAACCCTCGGAGCCCCCGGCGGGCCGGATGTAGTCGACGTTGCCGCCGTTTTCCTTCTCGTGTACGCACTCGAGCGGCACTGCGAACTGCTCGGTCGTGATGAGACCGCCGCCGAGCTTTTCGAGTCCGGCGTCGACGGCGTCGAGCAGCGCAAGCGGCCGCACCTGTCCTGAAATCTCGGTCGCCGACTGCAAGTTGCGGCGTCGCTCTTCGCGAATTCGCGCCGCGCTCTGCCGCGCCCATTCTCGACGCTCAGAGTACCGTTCCGGCTCCTGCTCGCTCTGCACAAGCTCCTGTAATCGCTCGACCGTCCGAAGCTCATCCGCCATGACGGCCAGATCAAGACCGGGGATATTTTCGAAGATTTCTACGTCTGGCCCGATCGCGACTATGCGCTCGGCGCTCTTGAAAAGATTGAAGTCAGCCGGAATGCCGGAGCCACCGTGCCGCACGCCGATCGCGATGATTGCGTCCGGCTCAAGGTCGATCACCGGCTGCCGGAAGTAGCCTGCGTGCTGAGGATGTGCGACCGAGACCCCGCGCAGATCACCCCACATCGAGGCGACCGATGCTCCAAAGTGTTCTGCAACGGCGGCCAGTTTGACCTGTGCCCCGCTTTTCCACGCGCCGTCGCCGACATAGATCAGCGGCCGCTTTGCGTCGTGCAGCGTGCGGGCGATTTCTTCGACGTCTGCCTCCGATGGATACCCTGTTCGAGGCCGAGCGACCGGGCCTTCGATGATCTCGGTGGTGAACTCCTCAGGCCCGAGGTTGCGGTCGTAGACGGCCATGTGCACCGGGCCGATGGGCGGCGTCCCTGCGACCTTGATAGCGCGCTCGAATGCGGACGGGATTCCGGCGGGCTCGATGACGGACCAGTTGGCCTTTGTCATTGGAGCTGCGATGGATGTTGGACCGGCGTTGTGGCCGAGGTCGAGAGTGATGCGGTCTGCGTAGCTTCCGGTGTCGCCTGCGAAGGTGAGCATGACGACGGGAAGCGAGCCCGCCCAGACGTTGACGAACTGGCCGAGCGACTGTGCGAGTCCGGCGCCAAGATGTACCGACATGACGGCGGGATCTGCTTTCACCTGCGCGTAGCCGCCGGCCATCGAGGTGACGGTGCCTTCATGGAGCGCCAGTATGCCGTGGATCTCTTTGTGGTTGAGCAATGCATCGAAGAAACGCGCTTCCCGCGATCCGGAGTTGTAGAAGAGGTACTTCGTGCCGGATGCAGCGAGCTGCTCGACCATTACCTGAGATGCGTTGCCGGTGAACTGACGCCTTTTCATGTTTTTCTCCGTTGGGTGGGCGCGATCAGCGAAGGGCCGACTGCTTACTAAATAAGCCCACGTGTATTCGAGGAATGATGCGGGAACTCTACGCCGGGGCGAGTTGACGGGCAAGTGAAGGTGCGTGTTTCAGTGGTGCGGCTGCCGTCGCCGTCAGAGATTGCAGCTAAGATGCCTGACGACAGATTACGCAGTATCCAGGAGGACCTCATGGCACGACGACTCGAAGGCCGCGTGGCGATCGTCACCGGCGCAAGTTCAGGTATGGGCAAAGTGACGGCGTTTCAGCTTGCGCGTGAAGGAGCGAGCGTTGTGCTGGCGGCGAGACGTGAGGAGGAAGGCCAGGCGGCGGCACAGGAGATCAGAGACCAGGGCGGCATTGCAAAATTCATTCGCACCGACGTTTCAAAGTGGGATGACGTCAGCGCAATGGTGGATTTCGCCGTGAGTGAGTTCGGCGGCCTTCACTGCGCGTTCAATAACGCCGGAATTAGCGCTCGCGGGACCGATGACTGGCTTGCTCTTTCGGAGTCCCAGTGGGACCAGATGATCGACATCAATCTGAAGGGCGTGTGGATGTGTATTCG
Source organism: Chloroflexota bacterium (assembly GCA_029262735.1). Lineage (GTDB taxonomy): Bacteria > Chloroflexota > Dehalococcoidia > Lucifugimonadales > Lucifugimonadaceae > JAJCYX01. The sequence goes on from JAJCYY010000076.1 coordinate 52,767, forward strand.
TCTACAGGCACCGGCGATGATCGAGGGGGGCGGCGGCTCGATAGTCAACAACTCATCGGTGATTGGCAGGCGCGGCACTGGAAGCGCTCCATACACTGCATCGAAGCATGGAGTGATCGGCCTAGGCAAGTCAGCGGCGGTTCAGTTCGCCAAAAACAAGATCAGAGTGAATACCGTTGCGCCCGGTTTCATCATGACTCCGATCGTCGAGGCAAGACTTGCGGACAACCCGGCGGCGGCAGAAATGGCTGGCAAAGCGATTCCGCTGAAGCACATCGGTGAGTCGGAGTCGATTGCGGAGACCGTTACCTGGCTGCTCAGCGACGACTGTCCCTACATCACCGGCGAGTGCATCACTGTAGACGGCGGGCTGCTGGCGCAGCTGCTCCCGCCTCCGCCAACGGAAGGTTAAAGGTCGGTCCAGAATGTGGGCCGCGATGTACATTTGCGCCCTCGCCTTTCAATCAGTTTGATCCAGCCAAAGCAAACGTACAAAAACTCCCAGGAGCACGCTCAATGAAGATCACCGATATCACCGTTACGCCACTCACCATCGGTAAAGGGCTGTTGCGAGTCCAGACCGACGCGGGCGTCGAGGGTTGGGCTGAGGCTCCCGGTGGAATCCGCGGCACTGTATTCGACGCGAATCTCGAACAGATGATTAAGCCGGTGCTTGTCGGCGAAGATCCGCTGCTGATCGACCGGCACTGGGAGACGCTGGCGATGGGCAAGGATGACCAGCTGTTCAAGCTGCCCGCAAACGTGGTCGGTGTGATCGACATCGCGCTCTGGGACCTTTTCGGCAAGGAGACAGGGCTGCCCGTGCACACCCTGATGGGCGGCGCAACACGCAAAACGGTGCAGCTCTACTGGTCCACAGGGTCAGGGTGGAAATTCACCCCCGGGGAGATGCTCGATCTTGTCAAAGAGGGCTGGGAGAGGGGTTTCAGGGCGTTCAAGATACGCATGGACTGGAAGGGCTGGCGGCAGGATGCGGATCCGGAGAAGGACTTCCAGATGTTCAAGCTGGTTCGAGAGTTCCTGCCGCCTGAGATTTACCTGGGTTTCGACGCCAACAACGGCTACTCGGTCTCGACGGCGATTCAGCAGGGCCGTCGCTTCGAGGAGCTTGGCATCGACCACTTCGAGGAGCCGATTCCGCACGAGGACCTGCCGGGACTAAAGCAGGTTGCGGACGCGCTCGATGTTGCGGTTTCGGCGGGCGAGCAGGACGCGTTCCGCTGGTGGTTCCACAACCTGTTGTTGCTGGGCGACCCCGACATCCTGCAACCGGACATCCTGAGCGCGGGCGGGCCGTCTGAGGTAAAGCGCATCTACGAACTGGCGGCAACATTCAACAAGCCGGTGATGCCGCACAGCCCGCAGGCTGGGATCAACAGCATGGCGTCGCTGCACTCTTACGTGACGGTGCTGAACGCCACGAGGCCGCACGAGTTTTCGACGGAGTTTTCCGGCCCTCTGGACGATGTGGAGGAGCTTTTCGGCAGCGGAGTGGTTCCGAAGGACGGCAACATGGAACTGACCGACGCACCGGGACTCGGGATCGAGCTAAACGAGGCGGCAGTAGCGAAGATGACGGTGAGGTAGGGGGAGTTTCTGGTAACGGCGCACATGCGTGTCATCCCGACCGCAGTGGAGGGATCTTGCCGAACACGATCCTGGATCTATTCATTCGAGGATTCACCGAACAATCACGCCCCCAAAATAGGGCCACCCGAGAGATTCTGAATCAAGTTCAGAATGACAAACCGTCGGCTGAGACGGCCGACACCTCTTTCTCTAACTCCACCCGTAAGCGGGTGCCCTGCGGTCGGGATGACACATCGTTAACAACTTCTGACATCCTTAGCCGTGACTATGCAAATCAAGAGAATCGAACAGAAGGTCGTCTTCGAGAACGAGTGGCTCCGGCTGTACGAGGATGTCATCGAACATCCCGACGGCAGTGCCGGGACTTACTCGTGGCTCGAGCGCAACAACGGGCTCGGCGGCTCTATGGCGGTGCCGAGGCTTCCTGACGGACGGCTCCTGCTGATCAAGGTGCATCGGTACGTTGCGGACCGCTGGTCGTGGGAGTTTCCCGGAGGGGGCGCAGACGAGGGGGAGAGCGTTGAGCAGTGCGCCTTGCGGGAGCTTGCTGAGGAGACCGGGCTGACCGGCACGAACCCCACCGCTATCGGCATGTTCTCAGCCGACTCGGGATTCGTTCCTGTCAGGTACGCAGCCGTCATCGTGGACCTCCCGGAGGATGCTGCGGACCACCTTGAGTTGAATGCGCAGGAGTCGATAGCAGAAGCACGATTTGTCACGGAGCAGGAAGCCTGGCAGATGGTGGCGAGCGGCGAGATATTCGACGGAACGGTCGTTACAGCGCTTGGCCTGCTGAAGGTTGCGCCGCCTGCCAGTGGCCAGGGTGCTCCGGCTGGCCTCCGCCCGCGCCGCGTCCGGGCAAAGCTGATGTACGACAGCCCGTGGTGGCGGCTTTACGAGGACGATATTGTGCGCGGCGACGGCTCGCCCGGTGTCTACGTGCGCGTCCAGACGACGACCGGCGGCGGAGCGATTCTCGTCATCCCGCGCACGCCGTCTGGCAAACATCTGCTCATCAAGATACATCGCTACCCGGTGGACCGAGAGTTGTGGGAGTTTCCTGCGGGTCTGGTCGAGGAGGGCGAGGACCCGGTGGACACGTCGACGCGTGAGTTGGAGGAGGAGACCGGACTTGTGGCCCGTTCAGCAGTGCTAATCGGCACGCAGTTCCCGGTGGCGGGCCTGATAAGCGACACCTTCTACACCGTGCTGGCTGAGGTGCCCGAGGTCGGAGAGTCTGTGATTACGTTGCAGGCGGACGAAGGGATCATCGACTCGAAGTGGGTGACGCTGGATGATTTGCGCCGGATGGTGCAGGCCAACGAGATCCAGGATGGCGTGACGCTGGGAGCGGTGGCAAGGCTGCTGGCGGCAGAGTGAATTCCGGCTGCGCCCATTTAGCAGAGAGCGCAGAGCGGCCGGTGATTTCGCCATCCTGAGCCGAGGTCCCCGCTTACGGGCCAAGGGTGTCATCTCGACCGCAGCGGAGAGATCTTACCGCTAAGTAAGGTCACTGAGAGAATCTGAATCAAGTTCAGAATGACACATTTCTCTCTCCGACTGGTTCAACCGAGCAGGCGAGTGGGCATGCACAAGTGGGTGTTAACGGTGCCGGACTGACGCTCGGTAAGATCCCTCTGCTGCGGTCGGGATGACAAATAGGTCTCTCCCGCCCACCGCCCCGCCTCAAATCCAGCCTCTTACTGTTGCAATGGAAACTGCGTGGCTGCGTGAGCGGGCGTGCGTCTTCATGAGAATCGTCGTCACCCGGTTCTTGACCGTCTGAAGCTGGAAACCCATCTCGTTTGCGATCTCCCGGCTCGTCACACCCTGCGCGATGTACTCAAGAATCTGCGACTCCCGCTCGGAAAGCGGGTTGTCAGCAATAGATCGGACGCGGGCACGCCGACTGCTGTCCAGCTTTTTGAGCGCCGCCAGGAACACGCCCACCTCATCACGGTCACGCGCCATTCCGGACAGCAGGGGGCAGAGCCCTGACCTGACAACATCGACTGCTTCTCGCAGCAAACGTCGTACTTCAGCGTCCTCGGCGGGTACAACCGCCCAAACTCCGTCATGCAGAAGGTCGAGCGTTCCGGCAGCGGAGTCGGGCGCTTCCGAGCGGACGAGAATTCTACGTAGTGAGTGTGAATCGGACTTTCGGGGCAGCTGCGCGCCCCCCGGCTCGTCGACAATGGCCACGCTCACGCCGGTCCTCCGGCCGATCAGCCGCTTCGCCAGCCGGGCCATCTGTTCATCCGGGACCTCGACGACGACTGCCATGTTTTCACCGGGGAGCGAGATTGTTGGCATCAGCGGCGCGTGCAGAGGTGTCGAAGCGTGAATGCCACGGTCTGAATGCGAACGCGTCTCGTACATCCTATTAAGTGCCCCGAATACCAGTCAAAGTATTTCCACCGCCCGGCATGATCGCCATGTGCCCACATTGCGTTCAGGCCCGTCCGTACGATGAATGAGAAACATCGTGCAAGAGAGGGAGTTACACGACCGTTACAGGTAAGACCGAGATTTGCCTGGCACCTCATCGAGTCTGTCCCGCAGTGTTCGCCATGACCTGGCGAACTCACCTTATTTGAATCATCAACGAATTATCGAGAACCCGAGGTCATATCGACGCATCGAAGAAGCATGCCGCAAATACACCCGTCTTAAGGGTGCGGCCCGTATATGACGGAAGGGCGGTCGGGGCTAGAATTGGCTTTAGCGCACTATGGCGCACGGTTAGGACAGGGAATTTCATGGACCAGCAGGCAACACTACAGAGCGATCAGCCACCGGCCTTCAAGCTAGGGAAGTTCTGGTTGCCAGGGCTTGCTGCGTTATCGGTCATCGTCATAGCTCTGATCGCCGGGTTCACGATCGGCCCCGGCGGCAACAGCATCATCGGCCAGTTCCTGACCGTTTCCGGTGAATCGACGAGCACTCTGAGCGATGTTGGAGTGTGGCTGCCGTTCGGCTTCGCATTCGGTGCGGGAATGGTGGCGACGGTGAATCCATGTGGATTCGTGATGCTTCCGGCATACCTTGGAATGTACGTGGGTGACGGACAGGGCGAAGATGGTGTGGGCAAGGGAACTGTCAGGATCAGCCGCCAGCTCATCAAGGCGCTCTACGTCAGCGCAGCGCTCGGCCTCGGCTTCGTCGTTCTCTTCGGCAGCGTAGGACTGACAGTCTCGGCAGGCGCTCGGTCCGTTGCAACCGTCTTTCCCTGGCTCAGCTTCACCCTCGGCTTCATCATGACGATACTCGGAGCGTACCTGTTTGCAGGCGGCAAGCTCTACACGGGAGCGGCACAGTCGGCGGCAAGCAAGATTGGCGACCCGAGGGATCAGAGCCTGAAGGGCTACTTCCTGTTTGGCATCAGCTACGCAACGGCATCGCTCTCATGCACGCTGCCGATCTTCCTGGGCATCGTGACGGCATCGCTGGCGTCAGACGGTGTGGCAGGTGCGGCGGGCCAGTTCATCGCATATGCGCTCGGTATGGCCTTCGTGATCACGGTGCTGACGGTTTCGATAGCGGTGTTCAAGGGTGCGCTGGTGAACCAGATCCGGCGGGTCATGCCGTACCTGAACTCCATCTCAGCAGGAATCCTGATAATCGTCGGCGGCTACCTGATCTTCTACTGGCTGACAGAGGGCGAGCTGGCCCGCAGCTTCGGAGTTGGTTAGGCAGCGGTAGGCGAGAATTCAGGGGCCGGATGCGAATATAAGCATCCGGCCTCTTTTTTTGTTTTCTTCGCCCGACTTAAGTGGTGACCGATGGATTGGCGAGTTATGACGGAAGCAGGCTATGGCGGAAGCGGGTTCTCCCTCCCAGCTTGGGAGGGAGAACGTTTGTCATTCTGAACTTGATTCAGAATCTCTCGGCGACCTCGCGCTGACCGACCGTGGAGTTGTTTGCATGTTGAGAATTATTCAAAAATATTGTCTGGTCTCTCCAATCCATAGTGTTCGCGCAACATTGCCCCTTCATACTCCGTTCGAAAGATACCTTTCTTTTGGAGTAGAGGAACCACTTCGTCGATAAACACGTCCAGCATTTTAGGCAACACTGATGGCATGAGATTGATCCCATCGGCTGCGCCATCTGTGAACCAATCTTCAATTAAATCTGCAATATGTTCGGGAGTGTCTGCAACGACGTAATGTCCGCGTGCGAAGGCCATTTTAGCTAGCAGTTGCCGTAGCGTCGGTTTTTCAGTTCGTACAACTCCTACTATGACCTCTGTCCGACTTCGTGCCGACTCGACGGTAGACGGATCTGGAAAATCTTCGGGTGAAAGCGGTGTGTCGAGCGGGAGATGCGAGAAATCCGTGCCACCAAATCTCGCTGACAGCCTTGCCAGTCCATCGTCAGTATTTGCGAGATTATTTAGATCATCACTAAAACGTTTTGCTTCGGCCTCAGTCGATCCAATGACCGGACTGAGCCCGGGTAAAATCAGACATTGATCTTCCTCACGCCCCCTGGCTCTCACCTGCGCTTTTAGATCGCTGTAGAACGCCTGGGCAGTCTCTTTTTGCATGTGCGCAGTGAAAACAGCCTCGGCGTGCCGAGCCGCGAAACGGCGCCCGGTTTCAGACGAGCCGGCCTGAACAAGTACAGGCCATCCCTGGGGCCCACGCGGGACATTCAGTGGCCCCGCGACACTGTAGTACTCTCCCTTATGCTCGATGGCACGAATGCGATCGTCGTACAAATATTGACCACTATCCTGGTCGTCGGCAACGGCGTTATCTGACCAGCTATCCCACAGTTTCTTAGCAACTTCCATGAATTCGTCTGCACGCGCATATCGGTCAGTGTGACTTGGTTGAGTTTCATAGCTGAAATTTCGTGCGGCAGGTTCGGACCACGATGTCACAATATTCCAGCCGATTCGCCCTTTGCTGAGGTGATCCAGGGATGCAAACTGTCTGACAAGATTGAACGGCTCGGTATACGTAGTCGAAGCAGTCGCGATGAGCCCAATCGTTTTTGTGGAAACTGCAAGCGCGCCTAAAGTCGTAAGCGGCTCCAGACTTAACTGAGCGCCACCACCTCGAAAAGATAGTTGATCCGCCAGAAATATCGAATCGAATAGTCCTTCCTCAGCTCGTTGCGAAAGTCCCTGCAGATATCGTATGTCGGTTAATGGCAGTTTCGATGCGTCAGGATGTCGCCATGAAGCTTCATGGTGTCCCCGGCTATCTATGAACAAGTTCAGATGTAGTTGACGTTTCATCCCGACTCCTCGCCGTTAGGTTCTGGCCTCGCTCCGGGCCGACTCCTGGGCTGCATCCGTTCGTGGCGTCAGAAGTCTACGCCTTCAGGACCTTGCGCCTGACCAGCACCTGCTCCACTAGCTGTTTCATCCCTGGATCGCATGCACCTAAGACCCGTGTGAATGACTGACCGGCTCTAGAGGAAGCCATCCTTCTCTCCCTGGCAGCGAGGAGAGGTTTGTCAGTATGAATTTGATCCTTCGACAAGCTCAGGATGGCATTCAGAATCTCCCGGCGATACCACATGGACGGTGGAGTGGCTCGCATATTGCTTGCAAGAGCAGGCTAGTGGTGATGTTCGGTAAGATCCCTGCGACCCGCGAGCGGGTACCCCGGGTCGGAATGACATACGTTCCCCTAAACCGGCACCTGGGTCTCTGGCTCCGTGACGTCGTCCAGAAGCGCCGGTTCCGGCTCGTCTGCTTCGAGCGCTACCTTGCCCGTCGACTCAGCGTCGTGCCTGATGGTGCCGTGCTTGCGCGGGACAATCAGGTCCACCAGCCGCTCCTGCCCGTCCTTCTCAAAGGTGACATCCATCACCTCCAGGTAGTCACCGCTGTACTCCCGAAACACGCCTACATACTCCAGAATGACGCCCTCCGGCGAAGTTACCTCGACAACGATGTGCCTCCCGATGTGGCGCTCAAGGATCGGGTCGTATGCGTTTCCAAACCACTCGACCAGCTCTTTGCCCGACCCGCTCACCGACTTCTGCTGAGTCGTAACAGGCGCAGGCCCCGCCTTTGTTGCCGCGGTGAGCATGGATGTGAACGCCTGGCTCACTGCGTCGCGAATCATGTTGAACCAGTTACGGATCTTTCTCCTGACTCTGCGAATGATGTTCGGACGATACGAACGATCGAGCATCTTCTGCCGTCGTTTCGCGTTTTTCTCGGTCAGCTCGTCCAGGAACCTGATAATCAGATAAATGTTCGGGAATTCGTTTGTGAAGATGATGTAGCTGGATTCGACGTGACCCTGTGCATCCGGATGGTCGGCCCTGTACTGCATCTCAATGCCGGTAGCGTCTGTTACGAGCTGGCCCCAGATCTGCTTTCCATCCTTGAGCCGTGTGTAGACCAGGTAGCCGGAGAAGCTTTTGAGGCAGATGTCCCGGCGACGCGCCTTCAGTACAGCTCCGAAGACGGCGAGACCCAGGATGATGAGGATCGTGAATAGGAGAACGTTGTCGAGAAAGGCCATGAATCGTCCCGTCTATGGCAGCAAGTTCGGAGTGAGCCGCCGGTTTTTGTTTCGACTTGCTGCACATTACGCCCGAACGGCGCACGCGTGAAGTGGTGCGCGAGGAATGGGGGGAGCTGCGTTCGTGTTGAGCGAGGGGTTGTCATTCTGAACTTGATTCAGAATCTCCCTGGCGAACTCAAGTGGACGGTAAGATCCCTGCGACCCGCAAGCGGGTACCCCGCGGTCGGGATGACACCCTTGACTCACACGCGGGTACCTCCGGCTCAGAAAGACAACAACCCACCCTCTAACTCCCTCCCTGTCAGGGAGGGAGAGACCGACTTCCGCCATGAGTGGTTATTCCATCAGATGCCGGTTAAGTCGGGCGAAGAAAAATACTTCCGCCAAAACGCGTTATTCCAGCAGACGCCACTTAAGTCGGGCGTAGAAAAAACGAAGAAACTACGCGGACTCTACCGGGTTGTGGAGCACGCCAATCTTGTCTATTTCCACCGTCACATCGCCGCCCGGGTTGATTGGCGGCGTTGTTCCCGAGGTGCCTGTCCACAGCATGTCGCCGACCTCAAGCGTGGTGTACTTGCTGATGAACGAAATCGCCTGCGCCGTCGTGAAAATCATCTCAGACGAGTGGCACTTCTGCCCCTCGACGCCGTTCACGAGGCCGCGGATCGCACAGTCCTGCGGGTCGATGTCAGTCACGATGAACGGGCCGGTCGGGCCGAACGTGTCTGCCGACTTCGCACGCCACCACTGCTTGTCTGCATTCGGGCCTGACTGCCACTCGCGAGCACTCACGTCATTGCCCGCCGTGTAGCCGAAAACATGGTCCAGCGCATCGGCTTCGGACACGTTGTGGGCGCGTTTGCCGATGATCGCAACGAGCTCAGACTCGCAGACGACGAGACCGGCGTCGGCAGGCAGCTTGATCGGGTCGCCGGGGCCGATGATCGCGTTCGAGTTCTTGTAGAAGGGTTCGGGGCGAGTTGGCGCGTTTGCGCCGAGCAGGTGCGAGCCGTAGTTGAGAGCAAGGCAGAGCATCTTGCCGGGGTGCGGATTTGGGGCGAGGATCCTGACGTTGTCGAGATTGTCGGTATCGCCGGTTTCCGAGTAGTCCTGGCCGATGGGCGAGTTGGATATCTCCTTGACCATCCCGTCTTCCACGATGCCGTATGCCGCGTTGTCGCCCTTTGCGTATCGAACGAATTTCATTTGTTTACCCTTGTGTCTGAAGCGATGAGAGTTGCTGGTGTCGTGGCGAGGGAGGTCGGCGGCATCCGCAATGTTGCGGTGGTGGCGGCAGTCGAACCCGCACCGACCGAAGTCAGCGGACAGTCTACGGGTGGGTGAGGTTGCGCGCCAGCGGAATCGCAGCGTGGACAGTGGCGCGTCACCTTTTTGGTAGGGGCGGGCAAAGATGCTGCGCTCGGCTCCGGCACCACCACTACCCACCCGCGCCCAAGACCAGGTGCCCGTCACTGACTGGCGAATCGTCTTCGTTACAAATCCAGCTTCGGTACTAGATTGCCGGTTCCGACGCTGCTCAGCCCGGCTTGCCGTTCACATTCCTCGACCTGAATCGCCACATCCCGATGCCAGTTGCAACGACCCAGGCCAGGAAGGTGATATCGGCAACGAAGTGAACCGGCTCAAATGACTCGATCAGAACGAGTAACACGACACTTGGAAGGTGGATAGCTCCGCTTCCAATCCCGAGCCAGCCGACCGCTCTCCACCATGTGACGCCGCTGCGCAGCATCACTAAACTCGCGAAAATCGAGGCCACAACAACCGAAAGATCGAACATCCTCGACGTCGCTTCGATGCCCCAGGCGACGGCCTTGAAGTCGTAGAAAAGAGCGTCCTTCTGAGCTGCGGTCTCAGCCGCTGTCCATTCTGGCACGATGAAACCGGCTCCTGCGGCCTCCAGGGCCACCAGCATCCCGCCGACTATCATGGTGACTATCCCGGCAACGAGAGACACGCGCATAAGATCTTCCGAGACCGATCGCAAGTTCTGGTAGAGCGCGAAAAAGAATGCGCCGATCATGATTGAGAACCCTGCGGCCACCCACACGCTAACCTGCAGCAGGGTCACATGGTCCTGCACATCGGCGAGAAAACCGGAGGTATCGGTGCGAGGGTTCGATGTCGAAAGGGACGCCGTGATCGCGAACAGCGTTAGCAAAAACGCGGCAGCAAGCACACTGAACGCAGGGCCAGCAATAGAGGCAGCGCCGATACGATGGTAGGTGGAGTCTACCCGCCCCGCTATACGCTGTTCGCTACTCATATCCGGCTCCTCTGACGCTGGCAGTCTGTCTTTAGATAGACTATATATCTATTTAATATAATTCATATATATCAGAAAGGATACATTGGTCAAGCGACGCCGCTATGACTCACGCAGGAGGGCTGAACAGGCTGATGCAACGCAGGCAGCCATCCTGGACGCCGCCTTCTCACTCTTCACAGTTGACGGCTACGTCGCGACCTCCATCAAGGCGGTTGCCGACAGGGCGGGAGTTGCAGTGCCCACGGTGTATGCGGCTTTCAAGGACAAGCCTGGAATTCTGATGGCGGTCAGCAGTCGTGTGCTCGGCGGGATCGAACCGACTTCAGGTCCGGGTGATCTTGAACAGTTCAGCGAGCTCCGTTCGGAACCTGACCCTCGTCGCCGTCTGCAGATGGTGATGTCATTTGCGCTGGAGACCTACGACCGCGGTGTCTACGAACTCGAAGCGGTGATCATCGAGGCTGCAAGGGCAGACCCGCGGGTGCGTGAGATGACAGGCGACGTACTGGAGGCGAGACTGGCCACGCATCGGGTACTGGTCGAACTGATTCTCGAGGGCGTGACTCTCGAAGAAGGGGTCACGGTCGAGCAGGTGGCGGAGTTCGTCGATGCCGTCGACAGCGGTCCCGTTTTCCAGCTGCTGACCGGCGCACGCGGCTGGTCGAATGAGAGATACTCCCGGTGGATCTCGATGATGTTCGAAAGTATGTTCCTGCACGCTGATGACCGTTAACATCTCGTCAACGCCATGACGCCACTGCCTCATACCGAGACCCGCGATTCCCAACGGAGAAAAAAACATGCTCGATGTCCTCATCAAGAACGGCGTAGTGATCGACGGTACTGGCGCGGCCGGATTCCCGGCGGACGTTGGGATCAAAGGCGATGTCATTGTGCAAGTGTCTGCGCCCGGTCAGATCGAAGCCAAAGCGCCAGTAGACATCATCGACGCCGCCGGCCGTGTCGTCACTCCTGGATTCATAGACCTCCACACGCACTCCGACTCGTCGTTTCTGATCGACCCGCACGCCGACTCCAAGCTCACACAGGGCGTCACGCTCGAGCTGTTCGGCAACTGTGGCATGAGCTACTGCGCGCCGCTCATAGGCATGGCGAAAGAGCAGTTCAACGACCGCATGGACCGCAGCGGCGACGACCTGGTACCGACCTGGACCGACTTTGACGGCTACCTGACCGCGCTGGAAAAGTCCGGCTCAACGATCAATATCGCAACGCAGGTCGGGCACGGCACCGTGCGCGCCGGTGTGGTTGGCATGGACCCTCGTGCGCCGGATCCCGAAGAGCTCGACCGCATGCAGCAGATCGTCGCGGAGAGCCTCGACGCAGGCGCGCTCGGCGTCTCAACCGGCCTTTGGTACGCGCCCGGCGCCTATTCGCTCACCGACGAAGTTGTCGCCTACACGCAGCCCGCCGCTGATCGAGGCAAGCTCTACTCATCGCACATCCGCTCCGAGGCTGACGACCTTAGCGGACTATTTCCGGCACATGCGGAGGCAATCGAGATAGGCCGGCGCACAGGAGCACGAATCCAGATTTCGCACGTCAAGACGGTGGGCCCAAACTTCTGGGGCCGCGGCCACGAACTGCTGGAAGGAATGCACAGGGCCCGTCAGGAGGGCATCGATGTCGCAGGCGACCAGTATCCGTATGTCTGGTCGAGCACCAGCTTCTCCGGCGCCACGATCGGGCGGTGGGCGCTTGTTGGCGGCAGGCAGAAGACGCTTGACCGGCTTGCGGACAGCGATGTGCGCGCCCGCATTCGCAAGGACACCGAGTACTACATCAACCGCAGCCACGGCGCGACGGGCGCATTGATTGCCAGCTTCCCGCCCGACCAGTCGCTCGAAGGCCGCACCCTGCGGGACGTTGCCGATGAGTGGGGAGTCGATCCACCGGAGGCAGCGCTGCGGCTCTACGAGCAGTCGGAGGGTTCGTACGTGATGCACTCGATGGAGGACAAGGACGTTTACGACATAGCGGCGGACCCGCTGATAACCGTCGCATCCGACGGTAGCTCAATGCGTGATGAGGGTCCGCTTTCGTCTGGCAAGCCGCATCCGCGCAGCTACGCCACGAACAGCCGCTACATCGAGCACATGGTGCGTGAGAAGAAGCTGGTTTCGCTGGAGGAGGCGATTCGCAAGATGACGTCGCTCTCCGCCCAGCGGCTAGGACTGACGAGGCGAGGACGAATTGCGGTGGGACAGGTGGCGGATGTGTGCGTGTTCAAACCGGAGGAGGTGAAGCAGAACGCAACGTTCGCAGATCCTCACCAGTACTCAACGGGCATGGAGCATGTGCTGGTGAACGGCAAACCGGCGATCTCCAACGGCAAAGTGAGCGAAAGCTTGCACGGCAGGGTGCTGAGAAAGCTGGAGGATTGACTGAGGGTTTTCGCCTTTCGCAGCCGCCAATTTAGCAAAGACGCCGCCGAACTCAACGACACCATTCAGTAGCCGCATCCGCAACCCCTCGGCCTAAACAACTTCGGCCCGAAACGCGGGTGCCCGCTCGCCAGGTGCCCGTTCGCGGGCGCGAAACCCGAGGCCGTTGGAAATCGGTTCTCCCTCTCTTCCCATAGGGAGGGAGTTAGAGGGTGGGCTGGCCGCGACATAGGCGGCAACCTTCGTCCCGAAACAGCGTGAGGGACCCGGGGTGGATGAGGCAGCGCACCAGAACCGCTCTCTGCTCCAGCCAAAACCATCGCCGCGGGCACCGCTCATGCAGCGAACAAGGCTCGTGACCGCTCTGCCCCCTTATCCGAGTACTTCGCTCTGGTTCAGGACGAAGAACGCGGCGGTGCTGTCTGGGTACGAGTAGAGAATTCTCACCGTTACACCGGCCCCGCAACCATCTGTCAGCCGGTCCTGAATCGCTTGCCATGTCGATTCGTCGACGACCTGCCGGCATGGCGCGAAAAGCTCGAAGCACAGGTATTCACCGCCTTCGGCCCGAGCGAAGTTCGAGACCTCGACTATCCGTGGGCGCGCCTCGCAATCTACTTCCAGGACCCGGACGGAAACTGGCTCGAAATGGTCGAGCGCAACCCGAAGCCCGAAGGCTCAACCGAAAACTGAGTTTTTCTCTTCGTCCATCGCCCGGTATTGACCGATAAGACTTGTATAAACCGGGTCACCGGCCGAGCCTTCTCCACGCCGGCCCAGTGAGCACGGTCCTACTTCTGTGTCATCCCCGTGCCCCGCGGCAGGTCCCACTCTCTTTGTTGGAGCCCGCGGATGTAGTCGATCTGGCCGTGGTGGTTGTTCTTGTGGGTGATCATGTGTCGGAAAAGGGCTCCGACGGTGCGGCCCGGGGCGGAGGAATCAGGAACCCGGTCCAGGTCTGCCGGTGTCATGCCACGGACGAGCTGGAGAGTATTTTGGTGAACGGCGACCAGGTATGCGATCAGGTCGTCCAGACCGGGCGCGGCGAGACCAAGCTCCAGGAACCGGTAGTTGTCGTCAAGCGCTTCGGCTCCAGGGAGATTTATCCGGCGGTTCCATTCCTGCGACTCCCATACGCTCGTCGCCAGTCCGCCGGCTTGCCGCGCCATATTGTCTTCCACCCTGGCGACGTGCCACAGGATCTCCGCAATCGCATTGGCTCCTGCCTGCGGGCGCCATGCGACGTCCTGGCTCGTCAGTCCTTCCAGTGACTTCGTGAGTCTTTCCTGGACCTGGTTTAAAGACTGGCCGATGAAAGTCACGATTTCCACGATTGCTCCCCTGCCTACGCGCTAGCCGAACCGGGCCCGCAACGAAAACCCATCGAATCCATCTACTGGAGTTCTCGAAGATGGGGATCGAACCGGTCTCGCAGCCAGTCGCCCAGGAAGTTGAACGCCAGAACGGTCAGGAAGATCGCCATCCCGGGGAAGAAAGTGATTCACCATGCCCCTTCTCGGTATTCCCGGGCACCTGAGACCATGACGCCCCAGGCCGGTGCTGGCGGCGGCACCTTAAACCGTTTGCCGCAGCCGCGGATCGTAGTAGTCCCTTAGCCAGTCCCCCATGAAGTTCATGGCGAACACGGTCAGGAAGATCGCCATGCCGGGGAAGAACGTAATCCACCACTCCACCGCGATGTAACTTCGGCCCTGTGCGACCATGAGCCCCCAGGCTGGCGTCGGAGGCTGCACACCTGCGCCCAGGAAACTCAGGATGGACTCGGTGAGGATCAACTGCCCCACCCTCAAGGTAGCAATCACAATTATCGTATTGGTCACACCCGGCAGGATGTGCTTGCGCAGTATCAGTCTCGTCGAAGCGCCCAGGATTCGGGCCTGAAGCACGTATTCGCGGGTGCGCAACGACAGTGTTTCAGCCCTCACCTGCCGCGCGAATGCACCCCAGCCAAACACCGAAAGCAGCACGATCAGCACGACGAAGCTCTGCCCGAAGACGATCACCACTACCAGGGCTATGAGAATAAACGGAATCGCCAGGGTGAAGTCGACAATGCGCATCAGGACCTCGTCTACCTGACCGCCGTAGTAACCAGCCACCATTCCAAGAATAGTGCCAAAAATCCCGCCCGAAATCAGCACAACCGCGGCGATAGTCATCGAGACCCTGGCACCATGGATGATACGGCTCAGAACGTCACGGCCCTGGATGTCCGTTCCCAGGAGGTACTTTGTGCTGCCTTCCGATTCCCACACAGGCGGCAGGGCACTGGCATTGAGCAGATCGCCGCGCAGCGGGTCATGCGGCGCGATCAGCGGCGCGAAAATCGCACTGATCGCCAGGACGACAATGATGGCTCCTGGAACCAACGGCCAGCGACGAATGAACTTCCAGGCTGCCGGAATAGATCTGCGCTCAGCCGTTCGGATTGGGATGGCGTCAGCCACCGACGATACAGAAGCCAAGACGCGCTCCTAGTAGCGGATTCGCGGATCAATATAGGCGTACGCGACGTCCACCAGGAGATTGATTCCAAGGTATGCCAACGTAAACAACAGCACGATGCCTGTCATTGTCGGGAAGTCGTTGTTGTTCACAGACTGCACCGCCAGGCGTCCTAGGCCGGGCCAGCCGAACACCGTCTCAGTTACGACCGCTCCGGTGATGAACCCGGCGATCAACAGCCCTCCAAATGTCAGGGGTGCCAGCAGTGCGTTGCGGAATGCATGCTTCCAGACAACGCTGCGGCCACTGACGCCTTTTGCCCGGGCCAACTTGATGTATTCGGAATCCAGCACCTCCAGCATGGAAGAGCGCATGATCCTCAATAATCCTGAGGTTGTAAGCCAGCCGAGGGTAATCGAAGGCAGGATGTAGTGGGTGAACCCACCTCTCCCGGAAGTAGGCAGCCAGTCTATTCGGACAGCGAACAGCAAGATCAACATTATTCCCAGCCAGAACGGTGGCAGTGCCTGGCCGAAAAGCGCGAATGTACGACCGACGTAGTCCCACACCGTGCCGCGTTTCACAGCAGACAGGACTCCGAGCGGGATACCAATGAGCACCGAGAAAATCAGCGCTCCACTGGCAAGCTGAAGGGTCGCAGGGATGCGTTCCTTGATGACATCTCGCGCCGGCCTCAGCTCTCGGAGCGATTCACCGAAGTCACCCTGGATGGCCTTTCCGAGCCAGATTCCGTAGCGAACCACCATAGGCTTGTCCAATCCCCACCGCTCGCCCCACTCATCCCACTGCTTCTGGCTCGTATAACTGGTCAGGAAAACCGTACGCGGATCACCTGTGCGATTGGCGAGAGCGAACACGAAGATGCTAGTCGCAAACGCGACCACCACCGTGTATGCCAATCGGATCATTATGAATCGTGCCAACACTGTCTCCGACGAACCGGCGTGCTCTCGCACGCCGGTTCATTCTGATTTTCTGAGACCGTTATCAGAACTCGAATCGTTCTGTCACCGGCAGTTCTACCTGATGGTGACCCTTTCGAAGTCGCCAACTGCCACTCCAGGTAGCGTGGTTGGTTCCCAATCAACGTTCTTTGCGACCGCCGCAAAGATCGGGAGCTTGGCGATGATCGTGTTCCACCTGAGGTCATGCAGGCACTGCTGGGCATCGGCGTTGGCCGCGCGGCGCGCACCCGAGTCAAGCTCTGCCCGAATGTCGAACCAGGTCTGGTCCACGCAGTCGATCTCGACGCCCGGGTTCCACCCACCCGTGATCGGCCTCTGGTTGTAGTGCTGAGGCTCATCAACTCCGGGGCTGCCGTACGTCCAGATGTAGGCACCGGCGAACGAACGGTCAACCAGGCTCGGCCTCTTTGCAGAGTAAGCCGTTGAATCGATGTTCACGTCGATTCCAAGATGGTCGTTCCACATCTGGGCAATCGCCTCGCCGACCTGTGGGTTCACAACCGTTGGAATGTCCGGGGTTACGAAGAAGTCAATGTCGAATCCGTTCGGGAATCCAGCTTCGGTCAGAAGCGCCTTCGCGGCGTCCGGGTCGAACGTAAACTCATCGTTCCACTCCGGCTTGTATTCCGGGTCGCTAGGAGCGAAGTTGTACCAGGTGTTGGGACCCACCTGTGCCAGTCCACCCAGGATTGCCGCATTGATCGTTTCCCTGTCGATCGCCATGCTCATGGCCTTGCGGACCTTGGCCGCACGCTCGTGGTTTGCGGTATTGTCCGGGTCGCCGATCCACGGATGATCGTCATCCGGCTGGAAGGCTGTCCTCGGCGGCACGGCGTCTCCCGTGAGCAGGTCTGTCTTCACCCAGTGGTTCCCGCCGTACCAGACCACCTGCCGCGTAGGTGCGTTTGTCTCAACTGCGTGTGCGCCGGTGCTGCCCAGCACACTGGGGAGGAACCGGAGAGAGACCGGGATGATGTCTACTTCACCGGCACGGAACGCGGCGATCCTGGTCGCCTCTTCCGGAATCTCCCGAATTTCAACACCCTTGATGCTGGGTGTCTGGCGGAAGTGACTCTCTTGAGCCTTCAGAATGACCTGCTCGTTGGCGGTCCACTTCTCCACCATGAACGGTCCCGTGCCAACCGGAGTGTTGGCCGCGCCGTCAGCACCCAGGTCATCAAAGACCTTCTTGCTCCATATGCCGCCGATCTGACTGTTGTTGGACAAGTTCCGGGCCCAGAGTGGGATCAGGCTTTCCCCCGGCTTCGTCGTCATCCTTACCGTGTAGTCGTCGATCTTCTCCCACCTGTCCATCCAGACGCCTTGCTCCGCGATCTTGGCAAGGGTGCCATCGGCGAAGAGGGCATCGTCGAAGGTGTAGACCACATCGTCTGCCGTCAACTCTCCCCAGCCGTTGTGAAACTGAACGCCCTGCCGGAGCTTGAACACCACGGAACCCCCGTCCGATGCGACGGTCCACGACACGGCGAGAGCCTCTGACGTGGGGTCACCGAGCCCGGGTGCGAGATTGGGGTGGTATGTGATCGGATCTGCTATCCCCCACGCCACCTTGTCCAGGTTGACCGGCCACAGGAGCTTGCTTGGCAGGAACACCCCGGGGGTGATGCTGCCAACGCCTGCTTTCAGCGTGCCGGACTGCTGAACCGGGGCACTTGTGGCCTGGACGACGACCGTCTGAACGACCGTATCGCCGGGGACTTCCCTGTCAACGACGACCGTCTGAACGATCGTATCGCCGGGGACTTCTCTGTCAACGACGACCGTCTGAACAACGTCCGCTCCGGGGACTTCCCTGTCAACGATTACCGTCTGAACGACGGTTTCCGTATCCCCGCCGCAAGCGGCCGCGGCGGTCGCGACAACTAGAGCCAGAACGACGAAAGCGTCCCTGAGACGAAGCCTCCTGGCTATTATCCTCTGCATGATGGTCTCCCCGGCTATAGTTAGCCGCTAGTTCCTTCGTAACGAATTCGGACGCGGCATCAGTATCGCCGCCCGACCTTTCGAATCAGAAATCGGCGTAGCTCTGTTTCCCGTGCCCATAGTGGTCAGAAACATGGCTCACCGCATATCTGCCATGTACAGCTGGGCGTTCGCCGAACCAGCGTTTTTCTGGCTCGCGTGCCCCGAGCACTCTCTCGACCGGCGGGAAGGGACCGTCCCAGCCGCCGGTGCCGGTGCTCACAACCGCCACCGCCTCCGGCACAAATGTCAGGAACGGTGGCGCCTTGCCGCCTTCAGGATCCTCTTCTTCCGACATGAAGATGATCTTGATCCCTGCCTGCTCGCATGCCTGGATAGTCAGCATCGTCTCAACCATCCGCTGACCCCGGACATCGGTAGTGATGACAGCGCCTTCGGCACCAAGCATCTTCGCCGTCCTGGCCACGCGTCCTGAGACCGCCGCCTTCTCCTCCTCCATGCTCCAGTTGGTCGGATAGGCGAAGCAGGCCAGGTAGTTCCAGTCCTTGCCGTGCCTGCGGAGCATCTCCAGGTTGAGCGGATTATTGGTGTAGACGCGCGAGCGGACCTGGGCAACTGCCCCGTCGAGCAGCTCCAACGGGTCCAGGACCCACGGCGGGGCCGCTCTCGTGATGCCGTAGACCGCAGTGCCTACCTTGGTGTATGGCCCGCGATAGAGTTCGAGGGAAGACATGTGCCAGATTGCGATGACCCCTGGCAGCCCGGGTTTCGGAGTTGTGTCGAACACCTCGAGTTCTGGCGGATTCAGGCCGATGGTAGTCTCCGCCAGCCGGTCCGAAACCCGCATAAAGGCCTGCTGTGCGATGTCATGCCAGTACTCGCTGCTCCCACCTGCCGCCTGCTGGATCGTCACGCAGACGGTGGGCGATGGCCCGGAATGCGTCACCGCGCCGGGTCCGGTCTTGTCGATGAACTTGAAGTCCATGCGTTCGGGAGAACTGGCTTTCGCACGCAGGCCCGGGTCATCGGCAGCAGCTTCGGATATGTCAACACACCCGACGACGGCACAGCCTCCGAGGGCATGAGTTCGCCCCTGCCCGACCGCGCTGGGTTTACGCCCGGCGATAGCCGGAAACGTCTGTCCCTTACCCGCAACCTTGATACGGGGCTCAATGATGTCGTAGTCGTTGATAATGCGAACGCTCTCGCCAGGGTTCGCCAGATCGACGCTCGCCCAGGGGATTCGCTCATCCTGCAGAACCAACCCGGTGAGTTCATCCAGGTTGACTTCGAGTGTTCCGTCATTCCATCGGGTTTCCGATCCGGCGATCACCCGTTCGACAGGGAATGTGCCTAGCTCAAGCATGAGCAGCCTCCAATTGAGGCGCCGATTTGTCCAGATCGAACTGGGTCGGCCGATCGACGACCGTCTGGATAGCCTCCAGCCCCTTTTCAACGATGCTCCGCTGGAGCTTCAGGTCGTCTTCTCTTGAGAGAAGCGGGTTGCCGCAGACGTGCTCAACCCTAATCCCCTTGACCACGCGGTTGGCGCCAACGGCCATCGGTATCAGTGGTATGGCGGTCAGAATTGCCGCCGGTATGCCGACCCGCTCGATCTCTTTTGTCACCATTGCGCCGCAACGGTTGCAGCTACCTCAGGTGGCGACGAGTAGCACCGCCCCGACATCGTTCTCCAACATCTCGGCCGCCATCTTGGCCCCGAAGTTCAGAGAGTCGTTCTGCGCAGTCGCTACTCCTGCCAACGAGAACATCTTCGGGTGAACCTTCCCGATGACGCCTTCGCGTTCGAGGTCTCGCACCGCGGCGAGCGGGAAAGCATAGTTGGGGTCGTGTGTGTTGATGAATCCGGTGTTGAACCCAGCGTGGACCGACTCCCATTCGTCCACCGGGAGTTCGTCGAGGCCATCGATCGAGTAGGTAAAGTAATCGGTTGCGAACAACGCAGGCATCCTGTCGGGATTGCCCTTCGGCACGACGGCACCGGTTGTGACCAGCGCTACCGTGACGTCCGAGAGATCGGCTATCGCCGCCGGTGGCGGGATCACGTCATAGCTCTTGATGAAGACCTCGGATGTGAAAGGCTCACCTGCCAGCCTGGCCTTCAGCATATCCGCCGCCCGCTCAGCGCCGGTCTTGTCCCGCATGTGGAAACGTCTCAGGCCGCGGGGAAGGTGACCTTCCTGGTCTGCAGTGCCAAGTTCAGCGCCACTGGCAAGTTTCGTGCCCAGCTTTGCCATCGTCTTCAACACGGCCGGCATCTCGGCAAGGCTCGTACCCGTAGGCACGATATAAATCTCCTGGCGGTGGGCAATAACACCCGGGTTGTCAATGAACATCCCGGTCACGGCACGGACGCCCTTTTTCTCGGCCGCCACACACACTTCGGCGCACGCCAGGCCGTACCGTCCTGCCTCGAACGCAGGACCGGCAACGATGAGATCGGGTGAGAAGCGATCAATGACTTCGGCGATCACCCGATCTACGGCGCCGGCCTCTTCGACAACATAGTTGTCACCGGCTATCACCGTGGCCACGACGGTGCCGGTATCCCCGAGAGCCTGCTGGAGAGCACGAGCAGGGCCAACCGGCTCCGCTCGAATCTCCGGCGGAAGATTGGCATGCTCTTCGCCGCCAATGCCACCAAAGAACTGGTTGATGTAGTGGACGACTTTTATTGGAGCTGGCACCTTCGTCTTCTTTCGTAGAACTACGGGCCTAAATAGTCGCTTCTCCCCACCGCGGGCGAGGCTAGCATAGGAGATTGGTCGCGTAAAGAAATTTTTGTGAAGATTGACCGAACTTGAACGCCAGTACCCGGTCGCGGTGTCAGCGCAGGTGTTCGGCGGATCAGGAGCATGGTTCCGGGTGCAATCCACCAGAACCGCTCAACGCATCAGCGAAAACCAGCCCTGCGTTACAATCTCGCCGGTACCTGCTCGCCGGTCAACTCTCGCCTCCAGCCGCATTAGACGAGCATCTTCCGGTCACTGCATCAGTAGTCGAAGGCGCTGATTTTGCGCAAGCCGTACTGGTCCGCCCAGCGCGGTCCTGGCAACGGACCGTCCGCGGGCACCAGGCGTTGACGCTGGCTGCCGTCTGCCACGATTAACTTCTGACCGATCAGCTTGTCTACGGCAGGTAGCTCAAACCCGCCGCCCGTACCACCCTGGTTCCCGCCGCGCTGTCCCAGGCTGACGATTGCCCGCGCCTCAGGCAGCGGCTCAAGCAGCGGAGGACCACCGGTGTCCGGTGACTCCTCCCACGTCATAAGCACCGTCTTCAGCCCCACATTCTCACAGGCCTGCACAGTACGGATAGTCTCCATGAAGTCGTTGCCACCGGCATCGAAGGTGATCACGGCACCATCTGCCCCCATCATCTTCGCCACCTTCGCCGCCTGGAGAGAGGTGATGTCCTTCTCGTTCTGGGCGCTCCACCGTGTTCGCAACGCCAGCACGCCGAGAAAGTTGAACTCCTTGCCATGAGCCCCGTACATGTCGAGTACCATCGAATTGTTCACCATCTCCCAGGAGCCCTGTCCGGCGATCGCGCCATCGATGATCTCATTCGGGTGCAGCAGCCACGGAGTCGTTTGTCGGCTCAACCCGTATATCGACAACCAGTGCGCGTACAGGGAGTCTGCGTAGTGCTGAGGCGAGCGCAGGCACATGATGTAGACGGCTTTCGGCATATCGGGTGGAGTCGGCGCCAGCTCGAACACTTCCAATTCGGGAGGATCGATACTCCGAGTGGTCTCCGCCAGGGCGTCCGAGACGAGCTGCCCCGCCTGGTTGCACGCCTCGTTCTGGTCCTCGATGGTGAGCGAGCGGTCTACCTCCAGCACAACGCAGATGTTTGGAAACTTTGAGTACGGTGCCAGCGCACCGGGACCGCTCATGTCTATCGCGGTGTCCAGCCAGGCGTCGTTGCCGTGGTAGAACTCCACCTCGGCAACCTCGATCACCGCAACCCCGGAGAGCCTGTGCGTGCGTCCCTGCCCAACCGTGACCACCGGCCTGCCGAACAGGCCGGGATAGCAAACACCTGGCCCCTCAACCTTGATGCGCGGCTCGATCACGTCACGTACCGAGGTGATGCGGACCGATTCACCCGGGCTCACAAGCTCAAGCCTTGCGTCGGTGATCCTGTAATCCTGCTGGATGCGCCGGGCCAGTCCCTCGGCGTCGACCTCCAGCGTGCCGTCATCCCACTTCGTGCGTTCGCCAAATACCACTTTTGTTACGGGGAACGTCCCCAGTTCAAGCCGCATCTGTTGCTTCTCCCTCAGGTGGCTCTAGTTCCGCCGGGTCGAACAAGGTTGGCTCTTCCACCTTTGTCTGCGTTGCTTTGAGCGCCGTTTTGACGATGCGCTCCTGGTAGGCGAGGTCTCGTTCCTCACCAAGCCTCGGGTCGCCGCAAACATGCTCAATGCGTGACCCGCGTATGACCCGCGGAGCGCCTGTTGTGAGCGCCAGGCTGAAGAGAGCGGACACGATTGAGCAGGGGATCCCCGCTCGTTCGATCTCCTTCGCTATCGTTGCGCCGCAACGATTGCAGGTCCCTCAGGTGGCGACCATCACGCAGACATCGACGCCTGCCTCCCTGAGCTCCTCCCCCATCTTCTTGCCGATACGCTCCGAATCGGCGACCGCGGTGCCAACGCCGGCAACCGACAGAACGGTGTTGTGTATGCGGCCGATCTCGCCGCTCTTTTCCATTGCACGGATGACGTTGAGTGGCAGGATGTAGTTCGGGTTCTCGTTCGTAATATCGGTGAAGAAGCCCCGGTGTATGCACTCCCATGCGTCGGGTGCCATCGTGTCCAGGCCCTCGATGGAGTAAGCGTAGTGCCTGTCGGCACCGCCGCGGACCATCTTGTCCGGGTTACCTTTTGGCACCAGGCCGCCCGTCGTCACAAGCCCCACCGTGGCGTTGCGAAGGTCACCGGTGAAAAGCGCCGGTTCAACCCGGTCAGGAGCGATGATGGGAAGCTCGGTCTTGAATTGTCGGTCATGGATCCGGTCTGACAGCATTGCGACTGCCCGCAGCGAGCCTCGTTGTTCACGCTCCCCCGACCTGCGGATGCCGCGCGGCAGGTAGCCCTCTTCTTCGGACGAGCCGAGCTCCTGGCCCGAGGCCATTTTAAGAGCCAGACCGGCCATGTCCTTAAGGTCCTGCACAAGGCCGGTCGGCGTCTCGTCTGTTGGCAGGATGTAGACCTCTTTGCCCCATTCCAGCACGCCGGGATTCTCTGGATACATACCGGTCACGGCAGGGATGTTCATTTCCTGAGCGATGGCGCATACATGACCGCACGCCAGGCCGTAGCGCCCGGCATTTAACGCCGGTCCTGCGATCACGGCGTCGGGCTTCAGACGCTCCAGCGCCTCCCGGACCGCGGCGACCGATGTGGCATTCTGCTCGCTGAAGTAGTTGTCACCGACCGCGATCGTTGCAATCACTTCGTGCCCATCGCCCCCGGAAGCGGCGCCAATGGCCTGCTGCAGCGCTCGGCCGGGGCCGACTGCACCCTCCAGCACCTGCACCGGGATGTTGGCCTTTTCCTCACCACCAAGACCGGCAAAAAACTGGTTTAAGAAGTGGACGACGCGCATTTCATCACCTGCCTAAAAGTCTTGCCATTGATTCCCGATCTGGGGAGTCTGACGTGGGCCTGATGGCGCAACAGGTTACCGGATGCGAGCCAGCGTGTGGTCGGTTGGATGGATTTGCCATTCCGGATTTGATCCGGAAGGAATCATCAGAACTCCGGTCACGGGTTGAATGAAGGGCGAGTTGAAGTGAGAAAGGGTCCAGATTTGTGCAACCAGCTCAGCCAACAGGACTGTCCGTGGTCAGACGAAGCGGCCGATGATCCACACTATCGATCAAGCGACGCAAGAATCGCCGAGTCGCATTCCTGTCGCGGTTCTTACTCGGCATAGAGTCCAGCAGGTTGCCATCTCAGTCGATAGTCCGGTACAGCCAGCACCAGCGTCCACTCACTTTCACATATGTCTCGTTCAGATAGCAGGAGGCTACCGGTGCGACCTTGGCGCTTGAGCCGCAGCCTGGCACCGACCAGGGGCGTAAGACGAAGTTTCCGGGTCCTGACGGTCTCATGACTGACCTCAAATCCGCGTTGTAGAGAAGCTTGGCGACGTCCCTGAACCCTGGCTTGTGTCTCAGCCGCTACAACACCGCCATGAGCACGATTTCTGTTGGGAACTGCAAGATCATTGAAGGGCGAACCTGTGCGTTCAGTGAATCGACGCTTGCACTGCCGGTATTAGTAGGGCTTGTAGCCCAGAAAGGTTCGATCCCTCCGTCTCCGGGTGGACTCAGATCGGCAGTGCGGGCAAGACATCGGCGACTCCTCGACTCGTCTCACAGGGTGCCTATCCTGCCCGCACCCCGAGTTCTGAAAGAACCCCACCAGACCGATTCCGAAAGCCTACAGGCCGCCGTGATGACGGTCCGGTATCTTGGCCTTCAACACGAAGATGAACGAGGTAATTGTGTACACACGTTCAGAATGACAAATATGTGCAGAAGAAGTCGGCACAGGGCGCCGTCGGGTGCCCGTCTCGCGTGTGCTCCCTTAACTAGATAAAGAGGAGACGCATCGACCCTCCGTCTTGAACGAGAGCGAAGGTGGTGGGTATCCCCAATGACCCATACCGACGGTTCGCCCTCGGCTCAGAAGCTCGGCTTTTTTGCGCCGAAGCCCTGGATGGCGTTGGCCAGGAATGACGACCTGAATTGGACTCCCCACTGGCCGTCGATCTTTGTGAAGATCCACAACGTGTGGAAGCCGTTGTACTCGGTTCCGTCGGCGCGCTGGCGAGACTGGCGAATGGCGAGGTGGACTTTTTCGGGACCGGCCTGGACGGCGTCTATCGACTTCGTAACAGTGGTGTGCCAGCCTTCGTCGCGAAGCTGTTCAGTCATCGCGTCCTGCGGGTCACGAAAATCTTGCTCCGTCTGCCAGGTCTGGAACTCGGTCCCCGAAAGTCGCATGTGCGGGAAGTGCATCTCGGCAACCATCCGATCGGAGTCGCGGGCATTGAACGCATCCGACCATCTCCTGAACGCCTCGATGGCTTCCGTCGCCGCTGTCGCCTGTTCCGTCATTGTTACCCTCAAACTTCTTTAGCTGATGACCGATCTTCTCTTGCAAGGCGTCATCACAGGTTGAATCCGCATCTCCGGCGTGATTGGCGAGCGTTGCAACAGGAGCACCTGACTCAGTAGAGATCCTTCGAATTCGCTGGCGCTTCGCTCATAGAACACGACACACTCACCTGCGCCGAGCATATCTCTTTGCCCTGACCACCTTAGCCGCAATCTGCCTCAGGGCGTCCACTTCCCTGCCTTGTAGCTCACGCCACTTCCCGCGTTCGACGCCTTCCAGTGTCAAGTCGCCCAACTGTACGCGGTCGAGCGTCAGCACCGGCGATCCGGCCGCCTCCAGCATCCTGCGCACAATCCGCTTCTTGCCTTCGTGCACAGTAATTCGCACCAGCTTTTGATCGCCGCCGATCAGCTCCACACCCGCAGGTCTCGTCATCCCGTCCTCCAGCTCCAATCCCGACTCCAACCGGCGTCGTCCATCGTCACTCAGCGGCTCCTCGACCTTCGCCACATAGACCTTGTCGACCTCGAAGCGGGGATGGGCGACACGGTGCGAGAACAGGCCGTCGTTCGTCAGCAAGAGCAGCCCAGATGTCTCCGCGTCGAGCCGCCCCACAGGATAGACCCGCTCTTTCACGTCAACGAGGTCCATCACAGTCGGTCGGCCTTCGGGGTCAGACAGAGTCGTCACATATCCTGTGGGCTTGTTCAGCAGCAGGTAGCGTCTTGTTTCGGCCAGCAGCAGAGCGCCGTCCAGCATGATCTCGTCAAAGGCCGGGTCCGCCGACGCACCGACAGTAGCGGTCTCACCATTAACGGAAACACGCCCTGCGACGATCAGCTCTTCGCTTTTGCGTCGGGACGCCACACCGGCCGCGGCGAGCAGCTTTTGCAATCTCTGTCTCATTAAATGAAGTGTCGCATCTCTCAGGCAGATGCTGCACAAGCTCCGTACACGGTGGCGTGACTGGTGAGAGGCGCAATGAGCCCCGCTCCTATGTTCTGGAACGGGGCTCGTTGCATTTCAGTATCGGCTGAGACCGGGGCGTTGCCGGTGCCATCCGGCTGGCTATGCTGCCTTCTTGCTCTGTGACGCGGCTGGACCTGTTGCTGCGGGTTCGCTCGAACTGCCTTTGGACGAAACCAGGGTGAGCTTTGGCACTGAGACCGATGGCATGGAGACGGACTGCACCGAGCCTTTTAGCGAGTCGAGATCGCTGATGATCTCCCACGGCAGCGCCTTCTTTTCGGTCCATGATGTGTGGAGATAGACGGCGGCGAATGATGCGATCAGCGCGGTGACGGGGTGCAGGCCGTAGGCCGCCGGACCGCCGACCATGCCGGCCGATACCAGTCCTTCGCCGATCAGGACACCGACGAATGAGATTGCTGTGACTCTGTAACGGTCCTTCTGCGGTCTCCGCAGGAACTCGTACCAGAAGATTCCGAGTCCGAATGAAGCGGCGAGAACCGCAACGACATTTCCGAATTCGATCATTTCATACCTCCTGTGGCACGATTTTGTCGAGACCACACCTCAGGTTTGAGTAGATTCGATTGCGGACCGTGAGTGCCAACCGGTCATTGCAGCGTTTTTCGGGTAGTGGGAGAGTTGGCGAGCGGTGTTCGTGAACTCAGGAGCGCTGGCCTCGGCACAGGTCTCGGAGGTGGAGTTGGGAACGCTGGAGTACTAGTGATGGTTGCGCAACTCGGCGGTAACGGTCGATACTGCCCGACGGTCGGGTGGGATGCTCAGCACGTCGATCTGGTTGATAGATAAGTCGAAACGCCCCTCACCCTAGCCCTCTCCCGCAAGCGGGAGGGAACAAACCAGCCCCGCAGATCGCCAACTCACTCCGTCAACCACCAGCCCCATTCAGTAAGTAAAAAGACCAGCCCCGCAGATCACCGCTTCTCTTTCACTAACCACAAATCCCAGTCAGCAAGAGACAAACCTATGGTTTACGACATTGTTATTAAGAACGGCACCGTTATCGACCCATCACAGGGGTTGCACGCTAAGAAAGACATTGGCGTCGCCGGCGGCAAGATTCGTGCCATCGAAGACTCGATCGCCGACAAAGACGCGCACGACGTTATCGAAGCCGACGGCCTCCTCGTCACACCCGGCCTCGTTGACCTGCATGTGCACGTCTGGTGGGGCGTCGCACATCTCGCAATAGAGGCCGATCCCGCGTGCGTATATCGAGGCGTCACCACCGCCATCGACGCCGGATCGTCCGGCGCCAACACCGTCGCCGGGTTCAGCCGCTACGTCATGGAAAGCGCCCACACCCGCGTCCTGGCGTTCCTGCACATCTCCGGCATGGGCCAGTTGGACAGAGATATTGGCGAGTTGGAGGACATCCGCTGGGCTCGCGTTGACAGGGCCGTCGAGGCGGCGAAGCTGCACGCCGACCGCATCGTCGGCATCAAGGTCAGGCTCACAGACGCCATCGTCGGCGACAACGATCTCGTCGCGATCAAGCTCGCTTCTGAAGCAGCGCAGGAGATTGGCAAGCCGCTCATGATCCACATCGGCGGCTCGGTGCACACACTGGAGGAACTGCTGCCGGTGCTGCGTCCGGGCGACATCGTGACGCATTCGTTTACAGGCGGCACGAACGGGATTCTGGACAGCAACGACCGCGTGAAGGACGTTGCGAAGGACGCGGCTGCTCGGGGCGTGATCTTCGATGTCGGCCACGGACAGGGCAGCTTCTCGTTCGATGTGCAGGAGAAGGCGATCAAGGATGGCTTCTGGGCGGGGACTGTGAGCAGCGATGTGCACCGTTACAACGTGCGAGGGCCGGTTTTCGATCTGATGACGACTCTTTCGAAGTACCTGTACCTGGGACGTTCGCTGGACGATGTGATTGCGCTGGGGACGACTCTGCCTGCGAGAGCGGTACATCTCGACGACCACATTGGCACGTTGCAGGTTGGCGCTGACGCAGACGTGTCGATCATCGAGCTGCGTGAGGGGCCGGTCACGTTCACGGATGCTCGTGGCGCAACGAGAGATGGCAAGCAGCATCTGGTGCCGGTTGAGACGCTGCGGGCAGGCCGCCGCTTCTCACCGCAGCATTCGGTGCACCCGCACCTGGTAGGCCAGGGCGGGCACGGGCATTCGCACTAGTTGGGTCTTACGGCGGCTGATATCCAACCTGACATGTCGTACGTGACACGGTGATTCCTTTCGCTGACCCGTAAACTTGGGGCGAGGGCGTTTGTTAGTGGCTGGCGCCTTTCACGTTGCCATCGCGAACGCGTTGTCATCCCGACCGAAGCGGAGGGATCTTACTGGTCAATTGCAGGCACACCGGGCATCTGAATGAACCTGCGGCATTTGCGAGTTGTGGGAACGCAAATCGGATTTACCAGTGAGATCGGTAAGATCCCTCCGCTTCGGTCGGGATGACAAAACAGGCTCGGGATGACAAGAGTTGCGGCCGGGATGAAAAAAAGGCTCGGGACGCCAAACGCGACTACCCTCGAATTTCAATGATCGAAGTAGCAAAACTCATCAAGTCCTACGGTCCTACCGGCGTGCTGCGCAGGCTGGACCTTTCCGCGCCATCCGGCGAAGCGCTCGTGTTACTCGGACCAAACGGCGCAGGCAAGACGACGCTGCTTCGCATCCTGGCGACTCTCACAAAGCCCGACTCCGGCAGCGTGACGATTCACGGCATCGACGCTTTAAAGAACGGCGAACTGGTCCGCCAGAACATTGGCGTCGTCATGCACTCGCCCATGCTCTACGGCGATCTGACAGTTCACGAGAATTTGCAGTTCTTCGCCCGCATGTTCGGCGTGCCAGAGCCCGAACCGCGCATCACAGAACTGCTTGCGCGCATCGAGATGGACCGGGGTGCCGAGACTCGCGTCCGGCTGCTTTCGCACGGCCAGCAGAAGCGCGTCGCACTGGCACGCGCCCTGCTCCACTCGCCCCACACTCTCCTGTTGGACGAGCCGGAATCTGGTCTCGATCAGCGCGCACGCGCCATTCTCGAAGGCATCATCTCCGAATACCGCGCTCCCGGGCACTCAGTCATCATGACGACGCACCATCTCGAGCTGGGGCTGCAGGTGGCGGACAGCGTGGCGGCGCTGGCGCGAGGCCGTGTTGCGCTGCATGAGCCGGTGGCAAACGTGGATGTCGCATCGTTACAGCGCCAGTTCGCCGAGCCTGTGGGGGCGCTGTAGTGGCAGAGCCGCAGACTAAAGGTTCGGGCTCCGGTAACACAACGAGCGATCGGCAAGACGCGACAGCAAACTCGGAACCTGCTGAATCTGCCAGTTCCGGGAATGCTGTAAGCGGCCCCAGTGGCACCAGTTCTGGCGCCACTGGGGCCGCCGCCGCATCGCTTGGCATCATCTGGGCCATCGCCCGCAAGGACCTGCTGCTCGAAATTCGCAACCGTGACGTCATCGTGTCCATCGCCGGGTTCGTACTGCTCGTCTTCGCCATCTTCACCTTCGCGATAGACATCAACGACCATGACAACGCGCTGCTCGTCGGTCCCGGAGTTTTTTGGGCCGGCATCGCATTCGCCGGGGTCATAGGACTCAACCGCGCATTTGCGCTGGAGATGGAGCGAGACACTCTCGAGGGGCTGATGCTCACGCCGGTCAGCCGCGACCTCATATTTCTCGGCAAAGCGCTCGGCAACCTGCTTTTCCTTGCCATCTCGATCGCCATCGCCCTGCCGGTCTTCGCCGTTCTCTTCAACCTGGTCGTGTTCCGCTTTGAGATGCTGGTGATCGCTCTGCTAACCGTGATCGGCTTCAGCTCGGTCGGCACCGTTTTTGCCGCGATGAGCGTGCGAGTGCGTGCGCGGGAGATCATGCTGCCGTTGCTGTTCCTTCCGGTCGTGGCCCCGCTGCTGCTGGCGGCGATCGAGGCGACGGCCGACCTGGTGGCAGGAGATTCGTGGAGCGAGATGTCGCAATGGCTCCAGCTTGCAGCGGCGTTCGACGTTGTGTTCCTGGTCGTCTCGGCGGTGATCTTCCAGTTCATCCTGGAGGACTGAGCAAAAGATGCACGAGGCGGCACCGCACCTCGCAGGCGTACTCACATCGACACGCAAGATCCCTCCGCGATGGTCGGGATGACAAA
>JAJCYY010000077.1 GCA_029262735.1 Chloroflexota bacterium
GCAAGCTCCGCGCCGTTACGTGCCCTGAGAGGAGGCCACTGTTCGGTGCCATCGACCACGGACATCCAGTTGGCTGACATGAGCGCTGTGATAGTTGCTGCGTGTCCCTGCAGCAATTTACGTAACTGTGCGTCCGTGCCGTGCTCGCTGCCATAGTGGACCGACGCGTCAAACTCGGCCCGCAGCTTGGCGAGCTTCCGTGGCTGGGTGAATAGCCGGCGGTATATGCGTACCGCTTTCGCCTGTTCTTGAGGGTCTACGGGGCGTTTGGAAAATGGCCAGCTCAGATTGGCGCTCCTACTCGAGGGGCGTTCCCTGGTTCCAAGCTACCAGAAGGGATGTGACGTGAAATTGGAGCGAGTGTGTGCCCACTCTCACTGGCGACGCGATGTTCCTGCCAATCGCTGAACGAACCGGGCGGGAATCTGAACTGCGGCCCGGGCGCGACCAGCCCGCCGGCAAGGGGGATCGGCGGGCTGGTTCCGGCGCATCCCACTTACTAACCGCAGAATGTGGGAGATGCGGACCGGTAAGTCCTGTTTACAGGGGGATTACGGCCACGAGCGATGCTCAACGGGTCAAGGCCGCGCGACGAACGGGTCGAGACAGGGTCGAGCGCAGGTTGCAGGTGGTTGCTATGCAGTCCGCTGCCGAGGGCTCTGGCAGTCTATGCAAAGTCACCGGAGAGATTCTGAATCAATCTGTTCGACAGGCTCAGGATGTAGTTCAGAACGACTGACATCTAGCCATACTGATTAATCTTTCGGCAGAACGTAAAACGAGTGGGAGATGGAGTCAGGAGTAGCCCTGACAAGCCGGTAACCGCTCGCATGTCCGTTTCTTGATATCCCGATGGCAGAGGTTGCGATCACCCGCAGCTCTTTGTAGCGGCTCAGGACATTGGCGTGAGTGTGCCCGGTGAAGACATACCGAACGCCATTGCGAATCAGCAGATCGGCAAGACGCTGTCTACCGGGCTGAGGCAGGTTGTACACGCCGTACTCTTCGTCGATGTCCTTTATGAACGGAGGATGATGCGCGAACGCCACCGTCTGGCTTACACCCTCAGGTAGGGGTCGGGCGAGTTCTTCTTCCAGCCATTCGAACTGCATATCGTGTTCATGGGGCACGCTCTGGGGCTGGTCAAAAAGGGCGCTGTTGAAAGCAACGTAGCGGCAAGGGCCTGCGACGAAGGTGAACCGGTCCGCTCCGAACTTTTCCCTGTATGCCGCGAGTGATTCGTCGGTAGCTGCGAGGAAGTCGACCCCGACATCGTGGTTTCCCGGTACGTAGTGAACCGGTATTTCTGGAGAGAGTTTCTCGAAGGCGGCGAGAAGATCGGCTCCCTGTTGCCGGTTGTTCCAGTTCATCACCATGTCGCCCAACACGACCACGAACTCAGGTTTCAAGTCGTTTGCAATAGCGATGGCTCGCTCCAGGCGAGCTGTTTCGTACGGCCAACCGGAGTCCGGCGTGCCGGGCGGGGCAACGGCAACACCGATGCCAGGCGGCTCGGTAGCGCCCTCGTGCTTCTTCTGCAAATGCACAGCCATCCCGAACTGGGGATCGGCCAGGATCATGAAATTCGACGTTTGTGGTTGCATTGTTAGACGGTTTGCTCCGAGCGAATGACGAAATCATACAGTGACTGCAAGGTGCCACGTTATCAAGGCATAAAAGATAAGACCGCCGTGGACGGCGGTCTTGCTTATGAAGATCTAGTGCGGGGCCGGTTTTTACTTGCCGGATACAGCGGGGCGGCGCTTTTCTTTGATTCGAGCCCGCTTGCCGGTTCGTCCCCGAAGGTAGTAGAGCCGGGAGCGTCTGACTGCTCCATGGCGGGTCACCTTGACCGATTCGAGATTTGGTGACCAGTACGGGATGGTGCGCTCTACGCCAATTCCGTAGGACAGGCGGCGGACCAGGAAGGTGTCTGTTGGGGCCGGAATATGGTTCGGGTTGTAGCGGCCGGAAATCACATTGCCCTGGAACGCCTGGATGCGCTGGCGGTCGCCTTCGATGATGCGGAGGTTGACCGTTACCGTGTCGCCGGGACCGAACTCCTCGATATCTGCGCTCGGCGCCTCACCATTGAGTGTGTTCAGATCGATCATGTCGTCCGTACCCTGCTGCTGTTGCGTCCTACCGGCACGAGCCGGACACGCGAAAAGACGCCATGAGACGTCGGTGATGTAGAAAGTCGAGAAGACCAACCTTGTAATTGTAGCGACGGGCATGGTCCCAGGGCAAGGTGGATATCGCACACGTTGGTTTCTGAGGGGATGGGTCTATTCTGGCCAGTCTTCAAGTAGCTCCGGTCTTCGCTCTCGCGTTCGTAGCACCGCCTGTTCCCGTCGCCACCGTTCTATCTGAGCGTGATCCCCTGATAGCAGCACATCGGGCACCTGCATGCCAGCCACTTCTGGCGGCCTTGTATAGACAGGTCCCTGGAGCAGTGCGTCAAGTCCCGGAGCGAAGGAGTCGAGCTCTGCCGACTGTTCGTCTCCCAGTGCCCCCGGAAGCAGGCGAGTTATGGCGTCTACGAGGACCATTGCCGGAATCTCACCGCCAGTCAGGACGTAGTCGCCGATGCTGACCTCCTCATCGACTGCTAAATCGATGAAACGCTGGTCGATACCCTCGTAATGACCGCAAACGAGCAGCAGGCTTCTCTCTTTGCTCAACTCTGCCACCCTGGTGTGGGTCAGCTTCTTACCCTGGGGCGAAAGCAGCACAACATGCGGATCAAGCCCAGTTCGAGTCGCTCGAACGTGCTCTATTGCCTTAAGGAGCGGCTGCGCCTTCAGCACCATGCCCGGCCCACCGCCGAACGGCTCATCATCCACCCTGTTATGCCTGTCGTGGGCGAAATCCCGGAGCTGGTGCAGTTCGATCTGTACGAGATCAGCCGCGGCCGCGCGGGCCACAATACTCGCCGAGAACGGACCGGCAAACATCTCTGGGAATAGCGTGACGATGTCTATATGGAGCATTTGAGCGAGGTCTCAGCGATCAGATTTGGCTCGGACCGCAATGGAATGAACCTGATTAACCAGCGGTCTGGCGCTCTGGTGTTGTTTGGCAGGCTTATTATGGACGGCAGTAGATAGAAAAACCTTCTGGACGAAGATCACACCGGAGACCGGATCACGTGTTTAGCGGAATCGTAGAAGAGATCGGCAAGGTCAAGACTTACGATCTCAAGCGGCTAACAATCGAAGCAACGAATGTGCTGGAAGATCTGAAGGTGTCAGAAAGCATCTCAGTAGCCGGTGTTTGCCTCACCGTCGTAGCGCTCGGTGATGGTGCATTCACCGTCGAGACTGTCCCCGAGACGGTCGATCGGTCCAATTTCGGTGCGCTGAAACCCGGCAGCGGAGTAAACCTCGAACGTTCGCTGGCGCTGGGCGACCGAATTGGCGGTCACATGGTGCAGGGTCACGTTGACGGCCGTGGGCAGATCGCTCGTATGGCCGAAGACAGCAACTCGGTCCGGGCTCAGATCACATGTGCGCCGGATCTGCTGCGTTACATCGTGGAAAAGGGCTTTATCACGGTTGATGGAACCAGCCTGACCATCACGGCCGTTAACGCTAATGGCTTCGAAGTCGCTATCATCCCGTTCACGTTCGAGCACACGACGCTGTCCGAGAGATCGCCCGGGGATGCTGTGAACATCGAAGTGGATGTCACAGCAAAGTACGTGGAGAGGCTTGTTTCGCCATACTTCTTGAAGACTGAAACGGGTAGTTCCTGAACATGCTCTGGAAGAATGTTAAAAAAGGCGATAGCAATTGACAGTTGATTCGGGCCAGGAGCCGTTGGATTCATCAGAAGGCGCACTGGAAAGCTCTCCGGAGGATCCGGCCACGTCCTCGGTTGAGGCTGCAATAGCCGCTTACCGGGCCGGTCGCATGGTGATACTCGTTGACGACGAGGACCGTGAGAACGAGGGTGACCTGGTCATGCTCGCGGAGAAGGTCAGCTCCGAGGGCGTCAACTTCATGGCGCGCTACGGGCGCGGGCTGATCTGTCTGCCGATGGAGAAGGAGATCGCCGACCGGCTGGAGCTCCCGCCGCAGGTCGAGCGAAACGAGTCGCCCATGGGCACGGCCTTCACGGTCTCGATCGAGGCCCGCAGCGGTGTGACGACAGGCATCTCCGCCGCTGACCGCGCGCGCACCATCGCCGTCGCCGCCGATCCGGAGAGCACGCCGCGCGACCTGGTGAGGCCCGGCCACATCTTCCCGTTGCGCGCCCACTCGGGAGGCGTCCTCAGACGTGCCGGCCAGACCGAGGGAGCGGTCGACCTGGCCCGACTCGCGGGCTGCCGTCCGATCGCCGTGATCTGCGAGATCATGAACGAAGACGGCAGCATGGCCCGCATGCCGCAGCTCATCCGCTTCGCAGAAGAACACGGGCTCAAGATCGCGTCCGTGGCCGACATCATCTCCCATCGGCGTCGCAACGAACGCCTCGTCGAGCACGTCGTGACCGTCGACTTGCCTACGCAACACGGCGACTTCAGCTGTCATCTGTACCGCAGCAACGAGGACGGCACCGAGCACGTCGCGATGAGCATGGGGGAGCTCGCGCCGAACCAGCAGGACGGATTGAAGGAGCCGGTGCTCGTGCGCGTGCACAGCGAGTGTCTCACCGGCGATGTGCTCGGCTCGCTGCGTTGCGACTGTGGCCAGCAGCTCGACGCGGCGCTGCACGCGGTCGCCGAGCGCGGCGAGGGTGTGGTGCTCTACATGCGTCGGCAGGAAGGCCGCGGCATCGGCCTGGCCAACAAGATGAAGGCCTACCACCTGCAGCAGACCAAGG
>JAJCYY010000078.1 GCA_029262735.1 Chloroflexota bacterium
CAACGCATCATGGGCGATCTGGCTTCTGTTCTCGGCGCAACCGCCCTCGCTGGCAGCCGGACTGTCGAGCGGTATGTGCCAGAACCTGCTAGACCTCAACTTCGGAATCTTCGAGACTGGCCGCAGGCTCCAGTGGACTCATATGATGGCCGCCGACGCCAGGAAAAAGGCAGGGGGCGACGACGGGCCTCTGACGCCCGCTGAGGCAAATCGTCGCTGGGATGAGGTTGAACGCGGCAAGTACATCTGGTGGCTGCCGCTCGGCGAAATTCCCGGGAAGGCGTTCTCAACGCTCGACAAGCAGTTGCAGGCATATCACCGTGAGCAAAACGTGGAGTTCATGCGCTTTGGAGAGATTCACCCAAAGGTGAATGTTCCGACTATGCAGATCACCGGATGGTGGGACCGCTTGATCGGGACCGTCGACAACTTCGAAGGCCTGGCGAAAAGAGGGCAAGAGGACCTGCGTGATCAGCATCGCCTCATTATTGGTCCATGGGGCCACTCCGCAACGGACTACTCCAGGAAGTTAGGCCCGGTGGACTACGGTCCTGAGGCCGATCGCAGCTATAACCACATGATCACCCGCTGGTACGACTACCAGTTGAAGGGCCATGACAATGGAATGGCTGACGAGGCTCCGGTTCAGCTCTTCGTTCTCGGAGAGAACCGCTGGCGGGGCGAGAACGAGTGGCCTCTGGCGAGAACGCAATACACACCGTTCTATTTACATTCCAGTGGCAGCGCCAACACGGTACACGGAGATGGTGAACTCACCGTCGTGAAGCCCGCTGCCGGCGAAGCCGGTTCTGACGAGTACGACTACGATCCGCGTGATCCGGTGATGAGTCTCATGCGAGCCGACTCACAGGCCGCACCCGTCGATCAGTCACCGCTCGACCACCGCACCGACGTTCTCTTCTACGAGACTCCTGCGATGGAAGAAGATCTCGAATTAACTGGACCGGTGCGGTTGAAGTTGTGGGCGAAGACTGATGCGCCGGACACAGATTGGGCGGTGAAGCTGGCGATTGTCTTTGAGGACGGACTCGCGATGAACCTGACTTACGGCATCATGCGGGCACAGTATCGGGGCGGCTACGAGAATCCAGAATTGTTGAGTCCTGGCGAGACGTATGAGTACGACATCAAGATAAACGCGATCGGTGTTCTGCTTAAGCCGGGTCAGAAGCTCAGGTTGTATATAGCCAGTTCAGACTTCCCGAACTTCGATCGCAACCACAACTCCGGTAAGCCTTACTGGGAGGACTCGGAGCTGTTGACTGCCCACCAGACGATTCTTCACGATCCAGAATTCCCGTCACACCTGCTGTTACCCGTAATCCCGCGCTGACCGCATCGGCCTGCCGGAGTTCTCCAGTTAGAATTGCTGCGTTATGACAAATCAAGCACCGGATCAGCAGCAACCAAGTTTCCAGGAAAGCGTCCGCCTGGCCATGTGGGGGATCGGCCTGCTTGGTCTCGCGCTCGGCGTCACCGCGGGCGTCCTGACTGGAATAGCGATACGCAACCTGGTCGGCGACGATCCAATTGTTAGCGGCTCAGGCGCAGCGGTCTTTTACGTCTCATTCGGGATTGCCGTATTGCTTGATGTGTTTATCCTTTTCAACTTCACTAACCTCGCGTTGCGTGTGTCTGAAAGAGGATTTGAGTTCAGGTACGGGATGTTCGGAAAGTCGTTTAGCTGGGATCAGCTCAAGCGCGCGGAGCCCGCTGACTACAAATGGATTACCTACGGCGGTTGGGGCATTCGCTATTCGACGAAGGGGCGCAGGGCTTGGAGCCAGTTGGGCGCGAAGCGAGGTGTGATTGTCCACGTGACCGAAGGGAGCAGCGAGAGGCGATACTTCGTGTCGTCACGGCGGGCTGACGAGTTGGCTAAGATTCTGGCGCAGGGGATCGCTCCACGTGATGTTTCACACGACTCGCCACCGGTTGAGCATGGTGCGATCGGTTCGTAGCGATTAGTTGCCTTGCTCCACGGAATCTTGAAGATCGGTCGCTATTCTGTTTGCACGGGGACCAGAATCCCTGAATACAGAAACCCACAACCCCTGCGCAACCCGGTAACGGCCTCGCTGGCACCCTGAATCCGGCGGCCAGTACTTCTCCATGCGGAGTGCTGCACGGCATCTAACCGAGAGTTGCCAATTTCTCCGGAGGCGGCATGCCCAAGCCGCCTCCGGACTTTTTTGTCAACCGCCATTGTTCACTGGCCACTGCGCCTCTCGGACAGGCGTGATCGGTCTTCAATAAATGCTGGCGCGACGACTCCGGCACGCCTAACCTATCGTCCATTCGGTTCACAACGATTGACGAATAGGATTGTGCAGATGCTTGAACGCTTCAAGGTGCCGGTCAGCGACCGCGTCTATGTGCCCGAGGAAAAAGTACGTGCTGCGACGGAGGCTGCGTTCAGGCATGTTGGACTGGACGATGCAGGCGCTCGGCAGTGCGCGGATGTCCTGATTACTAACGATCTGCGCGGAGTGGAAAGCCACGGCATTTCGAACATGCTGCGTAACTACGTACGGCTCTACGGCGAGGGCGAGTTGAACCCCCGCCCCGATGTGAAGATATTGCGTGAGACGGACACCACGGCTCTTGTTGACTCAGATGGAGCCCTGGGAATCCATGCGGCGCCAGACGCGATGCGGATGGCGATCGAGAAAGCTCGCAGGCATGGAACCGGCACTGTTGCGCTCATCAAGGCCGGTCATCTGGGTGGTGCCGGATATCACGCCTCGCTTGCAGCAAAGGAAAACATGATCGGGCAGGCGATGGCAGGACCAGGTGGCAACCAGACATTGCCGACCTTTGGTGCTGAGCCGAGGTTTGGCACGCATCCGATAGCGTGGGCTGCTCCAGCGCGAAATCAGCCACCGTTCCTGTTCGATGTAGCAACGACCCAGGTGGCGGGCAACAAGATCCAGCTTGCCAAAAGAGTCGGAGCCGATCTTGAGCCTGCGTGGGTTGCGAACATGGACGGAGAGCCGGTGCTGGAGCGGGCTCCTGCTCCGGAGAAGTACTATCAACTTCCATTCGGTGGGACGAGGGAGAACTCATCTCACAAGGGTTACGGCATGATGGCGATGATCGACATCATGTGCAATTCGATGACAGGCGTCGGAGCAGGTTTCCTGACCGGCGGCGGCGGCCAGGTGTTCGTTGCAACGGACATCCAGGCATTCATTGACCTGGATGAATACTTCGATTGGATGGATCGCTTCCTGGAGGGTCTGAAGAACACGAAGCCTGCCAGGAACCAGGAGCGAGTCCTCTATCCGGGTCTCTCCGAGTGGGAGGAGACACAGGAGAGGTCACAAAACGGAATTCCGTACCACCGGGAAGTTATCGACTGGTTCGAGTCTTACGCTGCTGAGATTGGTATCGATATCGATCTCAGATAGCTGATCGCCTGAATCTTTGTAGAAAAGAACAGAGGCGACCGAACATGTGCTCGCTCGCCTCTAACCTGATCCCCGGGCCGGACTATTCAGGACTCTATTCTCGATCTTTGAATCGTGTGTTCCCGCTTATTTTTTTCAACAGCGGCGGAACCTTGTTCCAATCGCTTTCGCGTCCGTCCATTCAGTCCGGCGATCTGGAGCGCCTTTATCGGCTCTCTCACGATCTTATCGGGGCTGCCGGGGCGTAAACCCGGTCTAACCGTCCCTCTGATCAGATAGTAGCGTCCGGGTGATTGGTGGGGCGATATTTTTCGTGAAGGGGGCATGAGGAATCAGCCGGGCGTTGCGGCTAATGATTGCATGTGCAAACATTTATTTGGTAGCTGTATTCATTGCTATCCTGAATACATCGGAATCTGTTCTAGTTCGGACTGATCAAACTAACGTTTCGAGGTGAGAGATGACAGATGCGACGGTCGTACCAACGGACAACGGCCCATACATTGTTAGCGGCACGTTCACGTTGAGTGACGTTGAAGGGAACCAGATAACGGTTGAAGGAGATGCATATCTTTGCCGGTGTGGTGCATCTGCGAACAAGCCTTTCTGTGACGGCTCGCATCGAAAAGCGGGTTTCGACAGTTCAGTGCGTTCCTGAGATAGTCAAATTTGATGCTGAGCCGCGACCTGGGCTTGTTATCGGTCGCCGTTTACTGGTTTCGCCAAAGTTCCGGCGCAGGAGTGACAGATGAAGATAAGGCAGTTGGCCCATGTAGTTCTTCGGGTCAGAGACCTGGAACGATCGAAGCGCTGGTATCAGGATGTCATGGGCCTGAAAGTGATGGCCGAGTTCCCCGGCAGAATGGCGTTTCTCAGCGCCAGCGAATCGGTTTCGCATGAACTGGGTTTGATGCAGATTGCGCCGGACGCCCCTGGCCCTGACGAGAGCAGAGTGGGGATGTACCACACAGGCTGGCAGTTGGAGTCACGCGACGAGCTGGTAAATCTCAAGAGCCGTCTGGAAGCAAAGGGCGTGGATGTTGTAGGCGTCGGCGACCACGGAATCTCACTTGGGATCTATGTTAAAGACCCCGATGGTAATGAGCTCGAGTTTTTCTATGAGTTGCCACCGGAAGAGTGGCCTGCGAATGGAGACCTTTTCAGCGGCCACTTTCCAGAGCCGATCGACGTGTACTGAGGCAGCAGGCTGAACTCGGCAGGTCGGATTTACCGACACTGGTACTGTCAATATCCGCAATCCCGTTCGATCGTGGTGTCGATACTCTCGGTAAATGAACGG
Source organism: Chloroflexota bacterium (assembly GCA_029262735.1). GTDB lineage: Bacteria > Chloroflexota > Dehalococcoidia > Lucifugimonadales > Lucifugimonadaceae > JAJCYX01. Next base: position 4,732 of record JAJCYY010000078.1, read on the forward strand.
GTTTGCGCGACGTTTTGCTCCGATCGGGCTCGTCGTCACGTTAAGCGTGGTGACGGCATGTACTGCCACGGCACTTGAGTTGCCGTCCGCACCGACTGCAACCCCGTCTCCGGTGACTGAGATGACCGCGGAGGTCGACAGCACGGCCGCCGTCAGTACGCCAATTCCGGCTTTGCCGAAGCCGGTTGCTACTCCGACGCCCACTTCCACTACAACGCCCGCCGAAGTCGTTTCGACTGCGACTCCTATGCAGGGTGGAACCCCCTCACAGCTTCCAACACCAACTGTGGTGATCTTGCCCACCGAGGTGAGAGTTGAGACCACGGCAGTCTCCGGTGGGCCGACATCAAACTCGATGTTCGGACCTATCGCCTGTGACTCGAGCCTCGACGACATACTCCTTACGCACCACATATATGAGCCCGAGATGTTCGACAACCTCGTTCCGATGGGCCGCATGTGGGACTCTCACGTTACGCCCACGGATCATATGTATCTGCAGGTTAGTGAGCAGCGAGAACGCGGCCTAGTAAAGACGCCGGCTGCTGGGACGGTTATTCGGATCGAGAGGTTTCAGAACGACCAGTCACCGTTCTGGGATCAATCCGAAAAAGAGCCGGATATCCGGGTGATCATTGCGCACTCCTGCACTCTGTTCTCCATATATATCCATCTCGGTGAACTGTCTCCGAAAATACTGGAGGTCACGGGTGATCTGGCACCGGGCGAACGCTGGTCATCAAGTGGCGGTCGCGAAATTCGGCTGAGTGCCGGGGAAGCGGTTGCACGCTTCGGCGGATCCAGCATTGACTACAGCCTCCACGACGAAACAGTGATTCTGGCGGGCTTTCAAGTCCCGGCTCACTACGATGGTGAGCCGTGGAAGGTGCACACGGTCGATCCGTTCGACTACATGTCGGAGGAGTTGGCCGCCGATCTTCGGACGAAGAATGAGCGCACGGTTGAGCCGCTTGGGGGCCAGATTGCGTACGACGTCCCCGGAACTCTTGCAGGCAACTGGTTTATGGACGGCACTATCGACTACGGAGGTGGTGGCGGTACCGATACGCAGCGATACTGGAACGGGCATTTGAGTATTGCGTATGACCACGTTGATCCTTCGCAGATCAGGGTTTCCATCGGTCGCGACGTCGGCTTAACGCACGACGATTGCCGGGTTTGCGGCGGCGTCTACGCTGTAAACGGAAATGGTCCTGATCCGGCAACGGTGACGGTGGCTGACGGGATTGTCAGGTACGAGCTGACTGGCCGTCATCATGCGTCCCCCGATTCCAGGGAGCGAACCGTGAGTGATGGCAACGTGCTGGGAACGTTCCTGCTCCGTGTCCTAGACGGCACCAGCATCCGGACCGAGTTTGCGAAGGGCGCACTCGCCAGCGAGACGGGTGAGTTTTCATCTGGCGCGGTCATCTACCGGCGCTGAGTCGATAGGTACACCGCGATTTCTCGAATCACTCTAATTCGAAGGCCTGGCCTTAACACCCTCGCAACACAAGACTTCCCGTTTCGATGATCCAGTGGCTGGATTCCGGCGAACTACCAACGGGCGGGCTGTTTGAATCACAATCTAAACGGGAGCTGGTCATGAAAAAGAGATTGCTGTTGGGAATTGTCGCGGGGTTGTTTGCCGCCGCAATGTTCGGTGGTGTGGCATCCGCGCATGTTCACGGCATCACGCCGCTGATCCAGATCAGCGTCGACAATCCGAACTCGGGTGGGAACGGCACCAATGGCACGCCGGCTGACGACGCGAATGGCGGGCCGATCTCGGGCCTGATTCCGCGAGACACAGGAAGCGCGCCGCTAGGGTTCGGGGATGGCGGGTTTGGCGCTCCGGGGGGCAACGCTCCGTAGTCACCAACGACGTTTCGTCATCAAGGACCGCACCTGAAATCTGGCCTGACAGGTGCGGTTCTTTTTGCTTATCTATGCGCTTTGACAGGGGCAACGTGAAGTTGCTTAAGAGTCGTCATACATCTGGAACACCCGTCCGCGTGTGTCAATTCCGAGGGCAGGGCGAAGTTCGACCGTACCAATTCCGGCAACCGGCAGGCGCGCAGCGATATCTACCGCCTCCGCATCGTCACTCACCTCAATCAGGTAGATTCTTCCGAGCTGCTCTTTTGACTCTGAAAACGGACCGTCGGTGGTCAGTGGCTTTCCAGCCCGGACCCTGATCGATTTCGCCGTAGAGGCCGGTTGAAGGCGAATGCTGCCCAGGTTGTTCCCTGAGTCCGAGATGGCCTGATCGAACGCCATAACCCGTTGAGTCAACGACCCAATTTTGCCTTGTGGCAGCTTTCCGAATTCGGCTGGATCTGTGTAGATGAGCATCACGTAGTGCACGGCGGATCTCCGTCCGCTGAACTTTGGCTTCGGAAGTGCATTTTGTACTTCCTATGGAGTCAACGTTGAGGTCACAGAGACTCGACGTTTTTTTCGCGGAGAATCTTTGCCCGGTTTTGAGAGGCCAATCCGCCGGTTCTATCTGCGCCTATGCCGCGCCTGCGCCGCTCCCAGAACTCTTTTGAAGCCAGTGCTCGAGGCTATCCGCCAGCGCAATCCAGCTGGCTTCCAGGATGTTCGTCGAGGCACCTACTGTCTGCCAGACATCCCGCTCATCAGCCGACTCGATCACAACTCGAACTGCAGCTCCGGTTCCCGTTCCCTCGTTCACAACGCGCACCTTGTAGTCGGTCAGCCGGACATTCGTCACATCCGGGTAGAACTCTCGAAGCCCCTTGCGGAGCGCCCGGTCTAACGCGTCGACAGGCCCGTTACCCTCGGCCGCCGTGTGTCTCACCTCGTCTCCGACTCGCACCTTGACGGTTGCCTCGGACAGCATCGGATGCTCCTTGCCGTCGGTTCGCCAGCCGGTTCCAAACGAGGTTCGTCGCCGGTTCTCAACAACGACCATGAAGTCGACGAGTTCAAAACACGGCTCATAGTTTGGAGTTGCCTTTTTGATCAGGAGATCGAGAGACGCCTGGGCGACCTCATACGAAAAGCCGAGCGCCTCCTGATCCTTCACGAGCTGGACAATCTGCGTTGCGTCGTTGCGATCAAGCACGTCCTCGAGACCCATCTCTCTAATTCGCCGGACGACGTTGCCCCGGCCCGCAAGCTCAGAGATCACGACCGAGTTCGTATTTCCGACAATGGCCGGGTCGATGTGCTGATAGGCGTTGACCGAACGTTCTGTAGCGGCGGCATGCAGTCCACCCTTGTGGGCGAATGCGCTTGAACCTACAAACGGCTGGAACGGAGAAGGTCTTCGATTGACGACTTCAGCGACGTAGTGGGACAGCCCCGTAAGTGCCGCCAGCTGTTCATCGCTGACCACATCGAGGCCCATCTTCAACTTCATGTTGGCGATCATGCTCACCATGTTGGCGTTGCCGGTCCGTTCACCGTAGCCGTTGATGCAGCCCTGGACCTGTATTGCGCCTGCCTCCACTGCAGCGATGGCCGAGGCGACCGCCGTGTCCGTGTCGTTGTGCGTATGAATGCCTAAAACTGCTTCATCGCCCAGTGCAGCCCTTACTTCCGCCGTAATTCGGCCAACTTCGCTCGGGAGCGTTCCTCCGTTTGTGTCGCACAGCACCACTCGCTCGGCACCGGCATCCATCGCAACCCGTAGCGTCTGTAGAGCGTACTCACGGTTCTGCTTGTATCCATCGAAAAAATGCTCTGCGTCGAACATTACCCGGCGCCCCTGTGATTTCAGGTATTTCACGGAGTCAGCGACCATCGCCAGGTTCTCTTCGAGCGATGTTCCAAGAACTTCCTGCACCTGGTAGTCCGATGCTTTACCAACGAGTGTCAAAACGGGTGCGCCGGAATCCAGCAATGCTTTCAGTGTCGGGTCACCAGCCGCATCGGAGTTGGCCCTGCGGGTGTTGCCGAACGCAGAAAGCACAGCGTTTTTCAGATCGAGGTCCTGTGCTCGGCGGAAAAACTCGTCGTCTTTCGGATTGGCTCCGGCGTAACCGCCTTCAATGATGTCGACACCGAGCTCGTCAAGCCGCTCCGTGATCGCGAGTTTGTCTTCTACTGAGAGCGAAATACCCTCTTGCTGGGTTCCGTCTCGCAATGTGGTGTCGTAGAGCTCAATCTTGTTCATATCGCTTCTCTCTGCTGGCATACGGCGGAAAATGCTGCAATAAAAAAACCCGTCCCACTAAGGGACGGGTTGAGACTCCCGCGGTACCACCCTTTTTGACTCCCAGGAAAACCGGTGTATTTGGACCGGGCTTCAGGGAGACCACTCAGGAAGACGGCACGTGATCATGCCGTCGCAGCTTATAACGGGCCGCGATTCCGGCTGCGTCTACTCGGTGCGAATGCACCTTTCGAGCAGCAGCTCAGGAGGGATATTCGACTGGATGGCTCTGCGCCCGCTCACACCAAACCGGGCTCGCTCTGCGGCCAATTCCAGCCTACTCGTCTCCATTCTAAAAGCGGCATGTGCAACCGCTCACAACGCCTTGCATCTCAAGCGTAGCACTTATCGAAACCGGATGCGACCGGTAAAACTACTTGGCTGCGCCGAGCTACTGCTTTGATAATTCGACGCTGGCCAACGACAAAAGATTTACATCTTTGGCTTTATCACGTTCATAATCTCCATCTAAAACGCTATCGAGCGCCTGAACAGCCTTTTGATAGTGTTTCAAACATACATTTTCATCCACTATGACATCTACAATCTTCTCACAATACCGAATGAATTTGTTTGACTGCATACTAGGCATATCTTGTCCAGCAACCTGAATTCTTAACAGGGCCAGTAAATGATACTTGAAAGGGCGGAAATTATTGTCGATCACTTTGCGGCGTAAAAAGGATTCTAGCCGATATAACGCTAATGCGCTGGCATAATATGCAATAGATGGGTGACCTTCGATAAATATCTGGGATTCCACTCTCTTTAAAAGCGTACCGTAGTATCTACCAGCCTGATGTGGAAGTTCAAGATACATTGAGGCGAATGATCTTATTTGGCTAGAGATACTGACAATTCGAATTTTTTCGATGCCAGGTGTGGTCCGATATTGTTGTGAACGTCGCTCATAATAGAGTTTGGTTTCTCCTGAGTGAGCAGAATAGTAGTCTTCTAACCCTTTTTGAAAATCGGTCAGAGCTGTCAATTCTTCTGTCTTCACCTGAGTTTGCCGATTAGTGGCCTTTATGACTTGATTTTTAACTGAGGCATCTTTTGATACAATCAATTTTATTGGTATCGAAAGATCAGCAGCAATAATACTCTGATTATTATAAAGAACATAACTCGTCTGACATCCATTTACGACTTGATAATCTTCAATAGTAAATTGGTCGCCCGTTTTGCTTAGAGCTTCAGCCACTACTGTCACGCCGTTATTTAATAGGACAAACAGTGCACTCTCCGGAGAATTTAAAGTAACAGAAATTTCTCTGTTTACGGGATTTTCACCTTGATAATCTCGAACGTTGTCGTAGAATAGGCCGCGCACAATGTTGCCACTGTCGTCCGTAATGAGTTTCAGATACTCTGATATTGGCAGATAGCCGAGATAAGATTCTTGCACTTCCGGGAGTGCCGGAAGGGTAATCTTACCGGTAAAATTAATGCTTTTAGAAAATCGATTATTCGCTCTATTGTAGTATCGTTGTACTTCTCGTGCATCGACCGCGATAAACAGTATCTCACCGAATATATTAAGCTCTTCTAATTCGACTTTATTTCCGGCAATAATTGCCGTTAACTTCGAGTCATCTTGCCATTTGCCCGTAGTGACGTAATATAGCCTAACAAGTGGATTCCCTTTTTTGAAGATTGCGCTGTGCGTGTAAATTTTACGAATTAGTATTTCTGATTGTGTTAATGTAGAGTTTCGTGGACGAGATGGATTGTCAGACAACAATTCTTTAACTCCGTCGAAAAACGCGCTGATCTCAGCTCCGTCAAAATGTGTTCCGGTTTTCGATTGACAAAAAATGAGTTCAGCTTCGATATGTTTGTTTATATCAGCTAGATCGTCGACTTCATTGACGTCGGTTACGAGGGTGCCGTTGACAATAGGTACAACACCGTCAAGACCGAGATCATCGGCACCGCCGGTGTGGATTGCCGTCAGATCAAGTTCATCGCCATAGGTTTGACTCGTCACGCAGTAATTCGCAAAATGCTCAAAAAGTTCCGGGTCAGATATGTCTGTAGGGAATGCTTGTTCTGATTTAAATGCTTTCAATAATGACGTAGTGACAAGATCCATGAAACGACTCTCGATCTGGTTTTCTTACTTCGAAGTCTGGTCAGCCAGAGGGTAAAGCATATCTTAATCCCAAATCAATCCGAGGGTAGGTATGACTGACGAAGATGGATCCTCCTAGCGTGAGTGACCGCCGCCTATATCCAAAAAAAACCGGTAACATCAAACACAACTAAAAACACTCGAAACTGTGATTGGTGACTTGGCGCTACTGAACCTGGGAATAATCGAATACCTTGATGCCGAGGCACGTGGCAGGCCGGGACAGCGCACGTTCAATATCACAGCGCGCAGCCGTCGTGGACAGGCGATTGTGTGGATGGAGAAGGAGCAGCTGTTTCAGGTCGGGGCATCTCTGAAGCAGTTGCTTGCGACAAGGGAATCGACGGCTGATCCTGTGCCGTTCGAGTTGGACATTGAGGTTTTGGATTACATGATTGAAACCGAGTTTAAGACTCCACAGATGACTCTGCGTCATGATCCTGCTTCGGATGTTTTTACGCTTTCGGCCGAAGATTATGGTGACTCTGAGGAGCCTGAGCAGGTCATAGAGTTCAGTTTTTCACGCCAGGAAGCTGAGCGTCTTGCTAACACTTCGCTTGAGGTGGTTGCGTCCGGTCGGCCTCCGTGTCCACTTTGCACCGGTCCCATCGCGCCCGGTGAGGCGCATTTTTGCGTGCGCGTCAACGGGCATACTGAGACCGGTCCGTTTCGTCTCGGCCGCCAGGTGCAGGACAGCTAACCTGTGCTTGACCGATGGAACTACTGACGACCTCACGGGCTGTTCGTCCGTAATGACTGTATGCCTGTTTGAAGTACTCTTGAGTTTGAGGTGGCCAATCCAGTATGAATTGTCTGCCGTGTAGCGTTGCCCTGGCGGAAAGCAAATGACAGATCTCTCTGCGACAAACAGTGCCGCGGCCACACTCAAGCAGTTGAGTGAGTGGGAGATATCTGGAATCGGTCTTCATCCCGGTGGATCGAACTATGTCTTCGTCGTGAAGATCGAGGACTCTGAGCGAGAGCCTTCAGAGGACGAAGATCCTGAGGGCGCGATCTACGGAATTTACAAGCCGTCGTCAGGCGAGCGTCCGCTGCGTGATTTTCCGTACGGCACACTGCACAACCGCGAGCGAGCTGCGTACCTGCTATCGGTCGCGCTCGGCTGGCCCGACGTACCTCCGACGGTAATTCGCGAAGGTCCGCATGGCGAGGGTAGCGTTCAATTTTTCATTGACGCGGACCTGCAAGCGAACTACTTCACACTTCGAGACGATTGCCTGCACCTATTTGAGCCGATCGCTATGTTCGATGTTCTGACTAATAACGCGGACCGCAAGGGTGGATCGTGTTTGAAGGCGGATCTCGATGGCAGGATCTGGGCGATCGACCACGGCCTTACGTTCAATCCGAGTGCCCGTCGCCGGACGGTGATGTTCGAGTTCAACGGTCGAGAGTATCGGCAGAACTGGTTGGACGACGTCGAGCGGATCAAAACGCTTATTGGGGATGGCGAATCAGAGCTGTCAGTCCAGATGAAACAGCTACTGAGCGATCACGAGGTCGAGGGACTGGTTAGACGCGCCGAGCGGATGCTTGAGACGGGCAATTTTCCGCATCTCGACCCCAATGTGAACGTTCCGTGGCCGTTCATCTAGCGACCTACGCCTGGGCGGCGTGTGTCAGGTACTGGACACTGAAAAGGCGGTTCGGGTCGGTCCAGATGCGCTGCGTTTCCAGGCCTGCACTGGCGGCTAGCTTCTGAAACGAGTCGATCGTGTACTTGTGCGAATATTCGGTGAGAATTGACTCGCCCTCAGTGAACCGGAATCTCATACCGTCCAGGCAGACTACCTGTGGCTGTAGAGAAAACAGGTGCATCTCAATCCTGGATTCGTCAGGATTGAATACCGCCTCGTGGCGGAACTGGCGAAGGTCAAAATCGGCTCCGAGCTCTTGATTCAGTCTGTGTAGCAGGTTTAGGTTAAAGCGGCGCGTTACCCCTTGCGAGTCGTTGTACGCGGCCAGCAGTAGTTGCACCGGCTTCATCAGGTCAACCCCGATAAGAACGCCCCCATCCGAACCGCAGAGATCTGCCATCTGCGAAAGGATTTTCCGAGCTTCAGAACTCGTGAAGTTCCCTATCGTGGAGCCAGGAAAGTACACGATCACGCGCTGTGCCGGATCTGTTTCCCGCGGCAACGAAAACGGATCAGTGAAGTCTGCCACCACAGGCAGCACCGAAATGTTCGGATAGTCAGCCTGGAGATTCTCGGCCACCTGGTAGAGGTACTCACCTGAGATATCTACCGGCACGTAACCCGCCACGTTCTGCAATCGGTCGAGCAGTATTCGGGTTTTCGCACTGCTGCCTGAGCCATACTCCACGAGCAAGACTCTTTCGCCGGCAATTGAAGCGATCTCCTGGCCGTAGAGATCCATGATCTCGGCTTCAGTTCTAGTTGGGTAATACTCAGAAAGTTCGGTGATCTCGTCGAATATCCGAGATCCCTCCTCGTCGTAGAAGTATTTAGAGGGCAAGGTTTTTCGTTGCGCGCTTAGACCAGAAATCGCGTCGGACAGCATGTTCTGCTGGTCGGCCGTGAACGGCTCGGGTTGGACGAATGCGTGCTGATTCATAGGGTTCTTTCGGTGCGAACGTGCTGATCTACTGACGACCACCTCTGGCTGCGGCTGGAGTGATGTGTTTCTAGTCGATTTCTCTTGCCAGCCGGAAACCCATGAACTGCCACTTCGACTCTGCAGGAAAGAAGTTGCGGTATGACGGCCGGATGTGATTCTGCGGAGTGGCGCAGGAGCCGCCTCGCAGGATCAACTGGTTGGCCATGAACTTGCCGTTGTACTCGCCAGCCGCGCCTTCCCACGGTTTGAATCCTGGATAGGCGTGGTACGCCGAGTTCGTCCACTCCCAGACATCGCCAAACATCTGGTGCATTCGGCCTCGCGGTGCGCCCGATGCAAGTGACCTTGGATGGAAGTTCAGGTTGTCTGAGAAATTGCCGCCGTCGATCTCAGCGTCTGCGGAGGCGATCTCCCATTCAGGCTCCGAAGGAAGACGCGCGCCTGCCCAGCGAGCGTACGCATCAGCCTCGTAGTAGCTCACGTGTACGACCGGCTCGTCAGGATGAACAGCACGCGGACCGGCGAGTGTGTACTGCATCCAGCCGTCATCTGTCCGGAACCAGTAGAGGGGCTTGTCAAACTTTTCCCACTCGTACTCTTTGAGCGAATGCTCCTGTACGGTTGACCAACCGAGGGATAACCACAGGTCAGGGCGATCGTATCCACCGTCATCCATGAATCTGAGGTACTCACCATTCGTGACTAGACGAGATCCGATCTCGAACGTCTCAATATATTCCTTGTGGCGGCCACTCTCGTTGTCGAAGTGAAACTCTGAGCCGTCGTATCCGATCTCATAGAGTCCGGCCTCGTACCGCAGCCACTCGAGATTCGGCACGCCTCGTTCTGGCGCGTCTTCCGTCCGCGGGTAGAGGGTGGGTCGCAGTGGGTTCATCGACAGCACGTGTTTTATGTCCGTCGCCATGAGCTCCTGGTGCTGTTGCTCATGGTTGAATCCAAGGATCAGTGTGTCCTTGATTGAATCCAGGGCATCATCGGCATCCAGCCTCTCGATCAGGTCAACTATTTTCTCGTCGACATACGCCCGGTACTCGTACACCTCTTTCACCGTTGGAC